>JBGTDT010000138.1:0-12517 GCA_041748155.1 Thermosynechococcaceae cyanobacterium
GCACGCTTGAGTTCGCGGGCATCGGTTGTGGTTTCGATAAACTGATTGAGCGAATCCATTGCTATCTAAACAGTTGACGAGAGATTGTCTTAGCCTACAGTATATTATCTGTCCTTGCTACCTATTTAGGATCGCTATAGATCTTTTTAGTTAGATCAGCATCAGTATAGGTACGAAATACAGGGCATGTGAGAGTGTTGGGGTTCAGGAGGGCAATGTCCTCTGGTAAAAGTTGGAAAACTCTTGCTTGGTTTTCTAGTTGTCTGGGTTGGGTAAGAAAGAAGGAAAAACTACCACTTTTTACTGGCTTGCCACTAATCCCTAGTAGGGAAAATTTATAGCTGCGATGAACAGCACTAAACAACGCTTCCCGATTTTCAAAGTCGTATAAGTTTGCGATCACTTGCTTTTGAGTTAAATCACCAAAAAACTTTTTACAAGTATCATCTGTGGCAATTCCGGTTGGAGTGATAATTCCCGCTCTACCGTTAGCTGAAATTAATCCTCTTGCTGTTTCTGCAAACACAGCATAGGTGTTGATATCTCCTACAGCAGTCAGGGGAAAACGGCTTGACTCCCGAATAAACTTGCTTTGAGCTTCTGCATCATGTTTTGCATCTTCAAACGCTCGCGCTAGCCTTGGATTGGTTTTGGGTAATTGCTTGATCAACCTCTCCCGCTCTGCCTTATTCGCTGCACTGACGATTTCTGAGCTCCGAGCAGTGAAAAACTCTTTTTCCTGTAGCTTGATCCGCTCCCAAGGTGTATTACCTAAAATACAGTCAAACCCCCCTTGGTCGAATACCTCTGGAAACTCCAAAGGCCAATGGAAGAAGTGCTTTTCCGCCGCTAGTTGATTCGCAGCATCCACAACTCTTTGGGTTACTGTGTTCCCCTGCAACAACTGGGCTAACGCTGTTGTCGTCGGTAGAAGTTGCAGATTCTGTTCCGTCAGTGGCGTAAAGAATGCGGCTGTCCAGAGATTACAGGCTGAGTAGTCTCGCCACCAAGCAGGGTCACGGCAAATTTCTTTGTACTTAGCTTTCTTCTGCCTGTTGTCCTGTGGCTTATTATCTCCGAACACCCCTAAGTCACGCCAAGCTGGGGCATAGTGCGATCGCTCCACTTCTAATAAACCCTCGAAGTCCAGAGAAAGCTGACCTGTTTCTAAATCCTTGCGTTGGGACTTATTGCTCTTACGAACAGACGATGAGAGGGATTTGTTATCCCCTGTCACTGCCTTAAACGCCTCATCTGGAATACCTTCATTTAGACAATTGAGATCCAACACTCCCACCAAGGAGTTACCGCACTTAATCCGGTGGTCCAAAAAGTTCAGGGTTAGCCCTGGGTTAATCCCCTCAATCCAAAGCCCAACCTTACATAAATCGACCACAAACGGGTTAATGTCTACTCCGTAAATACAGTTTTGAATCACCTGCCGTACAGCTCGTCGCAGTGGTTCTGGTCCAGGCTGGGGTTCACCTGTCCGCAGACAAGCTAACTTTTTGCCAATCCACCGAGCTGCTGCTAGTAGGCAAGACCCTGAACCACAGGCAGGGTCACAAACCTTTAAACTCAGTAAGGCTGCTTCTCGCTGCTCATTAGTCTCCAGCCCTTGCAACTTAGCTTCAACTACAGGCTCTAGAGCACTCTTGACTAGCTGACTAACTAGCTCTGGGGGCGTATAGTACGAGCCCGTGATTTTGCGATCGCTTCCTGCCACTAGCTGAAATGAGTAAATCCCTTGGCGCTGCACCACCAGAGGATGAAAGTCAAGCAGACTCTCATAGATGCTGCCCAGCTCCTCCACGTCCAACGCACCGTAGTTGACCCGCCGCAATTGACCTTTTTGCTCATAGCGGGATAGCTGCCGGACTGCTAGCAAAAGGTCATGGTTATCAATGGCACAATCGTCCAGATCTTTTAGTGTGCCCGTGCCAAACAAGTCTCCATTCAGAGGAGAGAGTCCCAACAACTGTCCTCGCCAGTTCTCATCAAACAAACGGAACGTCACCCGCAGCCCCTGCCAGAGGTCCTGAAATCCTTCCCGCCGCCAACTGTGACCCTCTGCTAGATTTCGTAGCCGCTGGATGCTGTAATACTCCTGGTAAATCCGTGCCTTCTCGGGGTCATTTTCGGTCAATAACAGGTTCCGCGACTCCGCCACCATCAGAAATAGTAGCCGGTAGATCAGTTGCAGCAACTGACGGTAGTAGGAAGTATCTGTCAGTTCCCCCGACTCAAACTTTTGTCGTAATACCTGGCTGCCTGGCTGCTGGAGAAAGCCTGTGCCTAATTGAACAAGTGCTTGCTCCACTCCATCTCGCAGGCGATCGCGGACTCGCCCCCCCTGCTCAATCGCAGCCTGATGGTAGATTTCTAGCAGGCAGGTATCGGCATCGTCCATGCCTTGCGGCAGGCGAGAGCGGTGGAACAGGCGATAGAACAGCCCGAACTCAGCAAAGTTCTCCCCATTAAGAATTTGCTCCAGGTCAAATTCAACGTAGGTCAAGCGAGTCATCAGAGAGGAGTCCCGCAACAAGCGCCAGCGCAACCCATTGGTGACAATGCCCCAGAGATGCTCGGTGCGGTTGAGGTATTCCTGCATTAGAGCATGGGACGAGAGGCGGGGAGTTCCGCTGGGAGGTCGTTCCTCCAACTTGACCCGGCAGCCGACAACATGAATGGGTGGCCGGTTCTCGCCTGGATCTGCTCGGTGAGAGAGAGCAAAGGTTTGTGCTTCCACCACTTCGGCTTTAGGGGTATAGACTGGGGTATATCCCAGACTCCTCAGTAGGGGCACAACCCACTGTTCACGAGTAATGCTGGTCGCACTGTCTTTCTCGTTAAGCCGGGAGAGCGATCGCTGAAACGCTACCCAGTAGGCTTTGGCATCTCCCCAGGCTATGGCAATTTCATCGACAAGTTTCGTAGTTTTAGCTAAGCCAAAGTCTTCAGGTGCTTGCCCCTTTAAGTCTCCCGCCTGCAACTCCGCGGTCATGTCTGGGGCAATGAGATTTCCTTCAATTTGAACACCAGCCAAATTGCCTGCGATTGTGGTCATCTAATACTCCTTCGCGATCCTGGCTGCAGAACATAGAGGCCCAAGAAGTCCATGGGGAGTTGTGGCTTGACTCGAACCTGCCCTTCTTTGGTGATGGCTCGGACACGACGATGAGATTGAGATAGTGCCTGCGATCGCTGCTGAGCGATCAACGCCAACTCCTCTTCCAGTTCGGTCACTCGCTCCAGCAGTTCTTCAATTTCAGCCCGTTTCAAGGCTAGTGGCATGTCGCGGACTGGCTGCACCTGCTCCAGTAGTTGGAGTGCATCTTCCTGGGGTAGCCAGAGGGGATTGGAGGGCGGGCCTTCAAATCCGGCAACAATACATTCCTCAGCAAGTAAACTTTCACTCTTGGGGCTATCCAGGAGGTGCCGTAGGCGCAATAGCAAAATGGTCATTCGCTTCTCCACGCCATCCGTTACCGTAAGGCCGCAGCGGGCAGCTATCGGGTTTTGAACAGCTTCTAAAGCTTCCTCCAGGAGATATCGAGCCAATCCCTCAACTAGAGGATGGTTCCGTCCTACACACTCCACGCCTTCAGGTAAGGGGGTTGTAAAGGCGATCGTGCGGGATTTGTCTCCCAAGATTGGGGTGAGAAACGCGGGGGGAGAAGGCAACAGCCACCCCTGCTTTTTCCGACTCAGTGAACAATTCAGCCGCTCACAGGCAGTGCGGACAAATCGCTCTACATCTTGTTCATTACCTAAAACTCGGTCTGATTCTACTAGTTCCTGTTCGACCTCAGCAGGTTTAATCGTGCGCTGGGCAAAGCGCGTGCGGCTGGCGCGTTCCCGCTCAACCGCTCGGTCCCAGTTCTGGTGAACTTTAGCCACGGCAGAGTCATTGGCATCTAATAGGTCTATTAGGGAGAGTTGTTGGGCCTCAGTAGCCTTGGTAAAAAGAGACTCAAATACAGCTTGAGAAACCGTGGCACTCTCCATCGGCACGGGGACGGTAATCCCTAAGCTCTTGTGGATCTGTACCGCCTTACGAATTAGGACCTCCAGGACTGCCCCATCCACGGGGTTGTCTTGCCCATAGACTAAGTAACTCTTGACGATAGATGCAGCCTGACCGTAGCGGTCAATTCGGCCTTCCCGCTGCTCCAGTCGATTTGGATTCCAGGGTAAGTCGTAGTGCAGCACTGCACTGAAATGATTTTGGAGGTTAACCCCTTCGCTCAAGCAGTCCGTAGCCACTAGCACTCGTTTGTTATAGAGGGAAGAGGTCGTCAATTCAGCTAAGCGAATCTCTCGCTCATCTTCTGACTGCGATCCAGTAATCGAAATAACTCTGGTAGAGCTGCCCTTCTTTTCCAGTCGTTGGCGCAGGGCCTCTGCGACATACTCGGCAGTGGCGATGTAGCGGCACCAAACAATCGGGTTCAGATCTGCGGCGAGGATTTCTTCCACTGAATTAATCACCGCTTGCAGCTTGTTGTCTTTAGCACCGGATAGCTGCTCTGCGGCCTGAGCAAACTGTCTCAACTTTTGGCGTTCCGACTCGCTGTAAGATTGCTGCCCTTGTTCTATGACGACGGTGGGAGGAGCATCTACAGCCTGCTCTTGGTCCGTGGGGTCGTCAACATAAGCCGTCAATAAGTCTTCATCTACCTCAGTCCCCAGGTCCGCTGCGGTTTCACCTTTAGTTAACTGTCGGTTTAAGGTTGACACCGCTGATGCTGGAGAGGACATAACACAGCGAATCAGGGCCAAAGCTGACCAGTAGCGTCCCCGCCGTTGGCTGTAGCTCATCTGCTCATGAGTTCCTTTAACAAGTCCTCTGGCAAAGCTATAGACCGCTTCAAATAAACTGCGATACTCCCTAGATAGACTGTATGGACGTTCTAGCGAGACTCGTTCTGGAAATGGCGTGTCGTGGCCTAACCACTGCTTAACATCTGCCCGACGCCGCTGGATGAATTGGTTCGCCAGGCTACTCCGGTCTACCTCTGTTAAATGTTCTAGATTCAAGTGTTCAAACTCTGGCTTCAGCAGACCGAGAATAGATAGGAACGAGGCTTCAATACCGCTATGAGGTGTAGCCGTCAGTAAAATTAGATGCCGATTTTGTTTCTCAGCAACTTGCTGGATTAACTGGTGACGTTGCTGCTGCGAGGTACTCTGACTACTAGAACGGGAACAGGTGTGGGCTTCATCCACAATTACCAGGTCTGGGCAGTGGGTGATAAAACTGGCACGGCGACGGTCTGACTTGGCGTAGTCCAGACTCACGACCAAATGCTGGTAATAACCAAAGATGTGGGTATCCCCAGAGGGTAGCGATCGCTCTAGTTTAGAGACAGTCCCGGAGCGCACCACGACTGCGTCAATGTGAAACTTCTCGTGCAGTTCTCGCTGCCACTGGTCGCACAAGTGGGGTGGACAAAGCACGGCTAGCCGTCTGGCTTCTCCCCGATCCAGCAACTCTCGTGCAATTAATCCTGCTTCGATTGTTTTGCCTATCCCCACGTCGTCTGCAATCAGCAGCCGAACAATGTCTTGGCGTAGTGCCATCAGTAGTGGCACTAGCTGGTAAGGCCGGGGCCTCACGGACAGGTGACCCAAGCAGTGAAATGGCCCGGCTCCGCTCCGTAGGCTTAAGCGAGCAGCATCCATTAATAGCAGGGCGGCGGTGTGGTCTTGAATGGCTTCCGGTTGAGGCAGTGGGAAATGGGCTGGGGCAATTTCCTCTAGCTTTAGTGGGCGGTAAATCCCACAGATCTGGTCTTCGTTACCATTCAGGGGCCGCAGTCGGATAACGTCACTGCTCTCTGAGGGCATGACTACCCATTGCCGATCGCGGCATGAAACGATGGATGCAGTGGCTGGGATGAAGTTCTCTGGCATTGCTCACAGCAACTAATTTGGGCCAGTACTGCCTAAGCTGATTTACTGACTCTAATGTCGTCCTAAAGAAAAGCTTGCCCTTCTGAGTGAAAAGTTCTGTCAGTGTGAACAATTTTTATGGCGCGATCTGGTTTTCACTACGAGCTAGCTGCTCGGCTCGAGGATTGTCTTGAAACTACCAGCCAAAGAATTAGAGTGGCAGTTCAGTAAGTTCAAAGATTGAGCAGAATAGCCCAAAATCTACAAAATTTTTGCTAATTCCTTGCCGTAATTCAAGGTAATTGTTAGTATCTAAGGACAATTTAATTTAGCCGCTAACCTAATTGGAAGCCCTCAAGTTATTGCTTGGGGGCTTTGTAGTTTTAAAGGTTTTTCAGCTAAGGGCAGAAAAAAAAACGCCCGCCGTTGCAGCTATTTGAAGATAAATCTTCAGCAGACTTGGTTTATTTCGACAAAGGGGGGATTGGATGGAAGATCGATTAATACCTGAAAGCGTTATTAAAGCCACAGTCCGGGAAGTTTTGGCAGAAATGTTGGGCGTTCAGCCGCAGCCGCAGTCGCAACGGCAATGGTTTGATTCGGACCCCACCTACAAGCTATTGGATTTGGATGCTGCCGAGCAGTTACGAGAAATGGTGCGGAGCGGCTTGCTCCGGGTTGGCTTCGAGGTTCGCGATCGCCGCAAACCTCAGGCAAAGCTACCGCGATATCAATTTCACCTGGACAAATGCCGGGCACGGCTCAATCAACTACCAGAAAAGAGAATAGCCGGATAAACAGAGATTCAGCAAAAATTTCATCTTTTATTTTTGTACCGGAAGTAGACCTTATGGAGATTTTTAATAAGGCACAGAACGATAGTGCAAACTCTCTCACAAAGCTCCAGATTGATCGCGAACAAGCGATCGCTCAACTACGAGCACTCGGTTATAAGGCGGACGATTTAGTCTGTCTCCGCTTTTTCCTTCCTAGCGTGGATTCACGAAGTAAGGAGGACAAGGGCCGCAAGCTTGAAGGTAGGTTCCCTAACCTACCCTGGAGTCTAATAGAGCGACTGCAAGCCGAAGGACGGGGCTGCTACTTCGTCGTAAACCGTGGCGGACATAAGGATGAAAATATTTACCAGGGTCAAGCATTGTTCTATGAACACGACGACCTTAGTAAAGATATTTCTCGTAACCTTGGGCAGCAACTAGGACTGCCAGAACCTACTCTACAGGTGGATACAGGCGGTAAGTCGGTTCATAGTTACTTGAAGCTTTCTAAGCCTTGCTCACCGAAAGAGTGGCGTGAGTTACAAACTGACTTGCTGGAGTACGTGGACGGCGATCGCGCGCTCAAAAATCCCAGCCGAGTAATGCGACTAGCGGGTGCCTACCACATCAAGGCAGGTCGAGAGCCTATTCAGAGCAAGATTATTCTGAATACCGGAAAAGCCTACTCTTACGAGGAGTTGAGGGCAATTGTCCCCAAACAGCGACAGCGGCAGTCCCAGCAAAACCCACTCAGTTGGGGGGATTTTAGCAGCAACTTCAGGCTGCCAATTGATGATCCAGTACCCCTCTACGAGTGCCTGACTAGGTCAGATCGTGATTTGATTGATCGGGGCACAGTAGAGGGTGAGCGAAACGATCGGGGTTTTGCCCTGGCTGCAAACCTGATTGCTACGGCTAACGACTTGACTGAAATTGGACAGCTCTTTGAAGAAGATCCCCAGCAGCTATTTGAGCACTACTGCCAGAACTGTACCCCGTCGATTGATAGTGCTGAGACTGAGAGTATTTGGAAGTCTGCAACCCTGCGAGCAAAAAGCACCAGCTTGTCCGCAGAGCAAATTGAAAACTGTATCAAGGGCTGGAAATGGCGGCAGCTGCGGAGTAAGCTACCGGGTCAAACTGAGGATGGTAGTCGTAAGTCAGCCCAAGACCTTCGCGTTGTCAATGCCACTGATCGCTTCGCCACCCAGAGTCAGTCAGTCAGTATTGAGGAGATCGAAGTCCAGATTCGAGACTACTTGCGCGGTAGTCCCTCTCCAACTGAGCTACAGAAGTGGGTATTTAGATGGGCCGAAGCTGTCAAGCGTCCTACCAGAGATATCTGGGCTTTAGTCAAAGCTATCCAGGCTGAGCAGGACTCACAGCAGGAGCAGGCCGAAGTCAAAAGGTCACTGCCAAGCCTACTGGACTACCAAAACCGGCGGCTGGACCCCCGGAAGTTTCTAGACGGAGAGCTGCCTGAGTTGATAATTGAGACTGCAAAGGCAATGCCTACAGCTCCAGGATTCATTTTTACGACGTTGATTGCAGCCTCTGCCTCCCGAATTGGGACAGCAGCACGGGTGGTGATCAAGGCCAGTGCAAAGTATACCCAGCCGTGTATTTTTCAGACGGCGATCGTCTCTCCTAGTGGGGGCAAAAAGACTCCGGCCCAGCGAGTCGTTATTGACCCGCTGCTCGATATAGAAGCAGCGGCGAATAAGGAGTACGAACTGGCAACGGAAGCCGTTGAGCAAGAACTTAACGACTACGAGGCAGCTGTTGCCGATTACAAACAGGCCAAGAAACAAGGCAAAGAGGCCGAGTTTCCTGAAAAACCGGAGATACCTATTCGGAAGCGGTTTATAACCAAGGACTCAACTATTGAGGTTTTGCAAAGTATCCATGCCGCAAACCCTCGTGGGATACTGGTTTACCGAGACGAACTTATTGCTAATAAAAAATCCCAAAACCTTTATCGAGGAGGATTTGGGGCCGATGCAGAAATTGAACTTGAGCTATATAACGGGTGCTCAATTGTCGTGGATCGAAAGAACAACGGGTCAATCTTTCTGCATGAGTCAGCTATTTCGCGCACTGGTTCAATTCAGGAAGGAGTCCTGAAAAAATGGATGGGTGATCACTCCGATGAGAATGGCGAGAAGGCTCGGTGGTTATTCTGCGCAGAACCCTGCCCACTCGCCTATATTGACCTCACAAGTCCTGAAGCCGATAAGGATACAGGGATTTCTGAGGTACTACGAAAGCTCTACGAGGATCTAGAAAAAATACCGCACCAGGATTATATCCTCAGCTATGAAGCCAGAGTGAAATTTCAAGACTGGCAGCATCAGCTTGTAGATTGGGCGCGTGAGGAAGGTCAATCTGGGTTAAAGGTGGCCTATCCCAAGTTTGAAAGCTATACAGCTCGACTTGCCCTCTGGCTCCATATCGTTAATTCAGTCCTCAAAGGCAACCTGCACCCGGAACCCGTTATCTCAGGGAAAACGATGGCTAAGGCGATCGAGTTAACCGACTACTACGTCGGGCAACTGAGACTGATTTATGCCCGTAATGCGCCTGAGGCCAGGGTTTCTGATAACCTGCTCAAGATTAAAGAATTGGCAGAGCAACTGGGTAGAGCAATCTCAGCTAGAGACGTACAGGCTAAAGTGCGCTGCCTGAGGAAGACTCCAGCAGCTGAAATTCGAGAACTGTTTAAGACTCTGGTTGACTCGGGGTGGGGCTCCCTCCAGGGGGAGGGGCAGAAAGTCCAGCTTGTACCTCCGACTGCTGATACTGCTGACGAAGTGCTGGCAGGGCGTCAGCAACTTCAAACCAGAGCAAGTCAGGACTTACAAGAGGATGCTGACACTGCTGATAGTTTTCCAGCTAATGAAAGTTCAAATCCACGACCTGAGAAAGTAGAACCCTGTGCAGCAGGTGTCAGCAACGTCATCACTTTCACTGAAAGCCTTACTGGAAGTGAAGCTGAGACGTTTAACAAAAGTATCAGCACCGTCAGCCAAGCGTCAGCAGCGTCAGCAACGGACTGGCACCCGCAACTCGGTGAACGTCTAAGGGTTGATCTTCCAGGTTCAAAATGTGACAGCAAGCTTGCCACGGTGCAGGGTTTGAAGTTATCCCAGAGCCCACCAATGCTCATAGTATTGGTTGACGGAGAACAGCAGCCTTGCGAGCTGCTCCTAAAATGGCTCCAGCCACTGGAGGCTACCCAGTGACTGAGTACTCCTGTCAAGGACGACAAGAACTGAAACGCCATAAGCAGTATGCAAGGCGCTACAAAATCCTTCTCCCTTCTCAGACTATTAAGCCTTTTACACGTCGAAACTTTCAAGAGGAGGGCCGAGGAGGAGTAGTTGTCTGTTTCAAGCATGGGGTAATGTTCACCCCTGGTAGCTTTGAGCTGCAATATGCTAAGCCCAACTTCTTGATACCACCGGAATTGAGAAAAGCTATCCCCTCATACAATCGTGTAAATCAAGCTGTTTTGGCACAGGTTGATAGGTTTACGGCCCAGGATCGCTGTTTTACTATTAATTGGCCGGAGAATGCAGTATGAACACTGTTTTTATCGGCATTGACCCGGGTTTGCATGGTGCGATCGCGGCCATTACTCCAAATCGAATTGAGCTGCACGATACCCCAATTCTCTCAATCGGGACAAAGCGGAACTATAACGCTTCGGCAATGGCAATGCTACTTCGTAGCTATAAAGAGACGTATCCCACGCTACTGGTCGGGCTTGAGTGGGTCCACAGTATGCCAGGGCAAGGGGTTGCTTCAACCTTCCTTTTCGGTGAGAGTTTTGGGGCCTGGAAAGGTATTTTGGCCTCACTCTGCGTTCCCCATCAGCTAATCTCGCCACAAGCTTGGAAGCGGTCGATGATGGCAGGTCAGCCAAAGGAAAAGGATGCCAGTCGGCTGGTGGCGCTACGACTATTTCCAGAGGTGAGCGATCGCCTCCAACTCAAAAAGGATCACGGGCGAGCTGATGCCCTCCTTATTGCAGAATATTTGAGGCGGCAAGTACTTGCAGATCAGCATAATCCATACTCTGAACGTCCCAACCAACGGACATATGCGAGCGATTTGATCTAAACACTCAGGGAGCTACTCCAATGAACGATTCTATCAACACCCTCCAAGATGATGCAATTGCCCTGATTGAAAAACACGGCTTAGCAGTAGTTGTGGACGAGATCTATAGGTTTGTTGAAGCTAAGGCTGTTACCATCGCATCCGTTGCCGTTGATTCAAAGATCAAAGAACTTTGGTCTTGGGCTATGAAGGCTATGGAATTAGCTACAGGCAATGTTTCTGGAGCAGATCACTAAAGTCCTTAGATTGCACAACCTCAACTTATTTTGAAGCAGTTCAATCTCGGAATAGGATACCTTACCATGCTAGAAGCCTGTTCTCGTCTCTCACCCAAACAGCTCCAATTCTGCCAAGAGTTTCTGCGCGACCTAAACGGGACGGCTGCCTATAGAAGAACTTACCAAGTGAAAAACTCGGCAACTGCTGCCGCCTGTGCCGCCCGATTGCTAACAAATGCTAAGGTTCAGGAGCAAATCCGGGCGTTGATAGCAGAGCGATCGCAGCGCACGGCGGTTACAGCAGATCGGGTTCTACAGGAAATTGCAGCGATCGCCTTCAGCAGTATGGGCACTTACGCCGACTGGGGACCAAATGGCATCCGCCTTAGGGATTCAGCTGAATTAGAGGAGGCAGATAAAGCTGTGGTAGCTGAGATAAACTCTCAAGCTCTGGAACATGGCGGCGTCCAAACAAAGATCAAGTTGCATGACAAATTAAGTGCTTTGAGCCTGGCTGCCAAGCATACTGGGCTTCTAAATGACCTAAACATAGCGATTGCCACCTTCAGGCGCTATGGTTTCCTGATTGAACAAGATCAAAGTGGTTACCGAATGGTGGATACCTATTCTCTAGAGGTAGCAGAATCAGACCTAAAGGACCTGGAGAACATCTGACGAAGCTTTAGACAAAGTGTGTAGGTACTTTGAACAGCTGTTCTCTCAAATGACCAAATAGTGAAAACTAGTAAGGAATCTCGTTTAGCTGTTTATCCCGCAGTTCTTTTGGGAAAAATCTAGGTATTGACACTTAGTCTAGAAGGGTAACACATGCAGGATAACAGCAGGAGTCAAGAGGTTGCGGATACTGTAAAAGCTACTGTAAAGGATGCTTTTAATGGGTTTAAGGTTTTTGTTGTCAATCCAGTAGGAGGTCTTCCATCCTTTTTTTCAGGCTTGGGAAAGGATCGCGCTCTTGGAGTTGGAATTGTATTTGCAGTTGTTTATATTATCTGCATTCTATTCAGCGCTAGTAAATCTTCAGAACTACTGGGGGTGGACCTAGGCATATTTAGGTCAACAATTCTCAGCATAATTCCTTTTGTAAGCTTTGTTGGGGCAAGTAGTCTTACTCGCAAAATCTTTCGTGGAGTCGGGAGCTTCCAAGGGGATGTGTTTATTGCTGGTGCATCTCTTTTGCCTCCAGGTTTACTTATCTTATTGGGCAGTGTTCTAGGCATCGCGAATATTGAAGTCGTCACGATTCTGGCTATAGTTGCCATCACTTACACAATTCTCATGGCATATACAGGATGCAATCAAATCTCTAAAATTCCAGAAACGGCTTCCGCGCTGGCAGTTTCTTGTATAGAGCTCTTGCAGGAATGGAGATGAGATGCAAAAAGTAGGTCATAGGAGGACAAACAATGACTTACGAACGCATCAAACATCTCAAAGCAACAGAATTCAAGCGATTGTGTGGTGTCCGGCCTGAGACCTTTGCCAAGA
>JBGTDT010000139.1:0-59140 GCA_041748155.1 Thermosynechococcaceae cyanobacterium
CACAATCCGAATTTGCTCAGGCGGGGTACCCACGCAACGCTTGGGTCGTGACGACGGTAGTACAGTGGGTCCAAGGTCTCAGTAAAGCTTTGCTGACAATTGGGACAGCAATAGCGTTGGCTGCCTTTGCTGGTCTTCCCAGGACGCTCAGGTTTGGGGTAATCACAGAACGGACATTCCATAACTGCATGATAAACTCAGTTCTCTTTGAGTTTATCAATCCCACATTTCCTTATGGCATTACCTTCTGGTTCAATAGACTACCAGAATTGGGTACCCGACTATGAGCTATTAGCAGAAGAAGGACTGAAAGACGTTTACGATAGTGAACCTGAAGACTGTGGGAGCAGTGTCTTGAAGGTTAGCCAGAGGGACATCGTTCTGATCAATTTTCCGACTTAACAGGTGCTAAGGTCAGACCTGCTTTAGTAATATCTAGTGATCAATACAACGCAGTAAATTTTGATGCTGTGGTACTAGCGATCACTTCAAACTTATCTCCATCCGAATGCAAGGTTCTGGTTGAGAATTCAGATTTAGAAAGCGGTCGTTTACCAGTCAGCAGCGCCATTCGAGTTGACAAACCATTTTCAGTTTTACAAAGCAAAGTGATCAAGATTCAAAGGAAAGTTAGAAGACCAAAATTTGAGCAGGTTAGAGCAACGCTCACAAATCTAACTGAATGAGGTTACCAGTGAATTGAGTCAAGCCCAATGGTAGTTCGCCTACAAGCTAGCTTTAGCTCCAGGGTGAAAGGGAGGATACGATGATGAAGGACTATAAAGACTTAAACCAGGCCAGCGGCAAGTAGGCAAACTTGCGGGGTGTGGGGACGTAGGCGCGTTGGCGAAACACATCGTACTGATTGCGTTCAATCACGCTGAGAATTTGACGATATAGCATCAACGCCGACCAGACAGGCCAGCGGGCATCTTGAGTTAAGGCACAAATGCCGCTTTCAGCTTGGGCAAAGAACTTGCGGGCTCGCTGGATCTGGAAGTGCATCAAGGCACGCCAGCGATCATCAATCACTTCTTTCAAGAGGTCTTGCTCCGTGTAGTCAAACCGGGCCAGATCCTCGAGGGGAAGATAAATTCGACCCCGGCGAGCGTCCTCCCCGACATCCCGCAAAATATTGGTGAGCTGGTTTGCTACTCCCAGAGCGATCGCCTGCTGGATTGGATCTTGTTGATCATCCAAAGGCTTTGCCCAAGGCATTCTGAGACGATCTGAGGGTTCCAGACCCATGACGGTAGCCGACATTAAGCCAACGGTTCCAGCGACGCGATAACAGTACAGGTACAAATCTTCAAAGGTTTCGTAGCGGCTGCGATACAAATCCATCTGCTGCCCAGCAATCATGTCTCGAAAGGGCTGAATCTCCAACGGAAAGCGTTTTACGGTATTAACCAGGGCCACATCTAGATCGTCAAGGGGACGACCTGCAAAAACAGACTCTAGTTGTTGTTCCCAGGCATCCAGCGTTTTAGGGGTGGTGAGGTTAGACTGGGGACCGTCAACTAGCTCGTCGGTACGGCGACACCAGACATAAATTGCCCAGATAGCCCGACGCTTGGCCTCTGGCATCAAAAGGGTGCCTAGATAAAATGTCTTCGAGTATTTTGCGGTAATCTGACGACAGCTTTCGTAGGCGTTCTCTAAAGGGGCCAGAGTGCTCATGCGAGGAGAGTCAGACAGTTGCAGCATTCGTGATTGGCTTAGAAGTAGGCAGTTGTAAGTCAGTTGCGCCGGGACCAGAAGCACGACTCGAAGGATGAGCTGATACAATTGCCTGCGCTGTCAGCTTACCAGAAAGTACAGCCCCTTCCATACTCGCCAGGTAACGCTGCAGGGTGTAGTCACCCGTAAGGTAGAAATTTGCGATAGGAGTGACCTGGGAGGGCCGGCACTGCTGGCGACCCGGTGTAGCTTTGTAAACCGAACGCGGTGTTTTGACCACTTTAGACTTGAGTAGCTTGGCAGGGTAGGGCACCTGGTCGGGAAAGAGCTTTTCCAACTCCGTCATCGTAGCGGTGACAATTTCTGCATCGGACTTCTGAATCCAGTCTTTAGCGGGGGCCAGCACTAGTTCGAGCATGGAACGATCGGGGTTGGCATAGGCGCGGCAGGTGTTGCTCATATCCGCATAAACGCTGAGTAGGGGCGATCGCGAAAACAGCAAGTGGTCTACCTGAGTCAGCTTGCGGTCAAACCAGAGGTGAACATTGATCACAGGTACTCCCTCTAAACCCTGAAGCTGCTGGAAGTAGTCAAGCTGTCGCCAGGATTCTGGCAGGATGACCTTTAAGGGATCAACTGGCATGGCAGAGACGTACAGATCGGCTGTGAGTTCTTCATCTGCTGCCCCATTGACTCCCCGGAGCAAAAATCCTCGTACAGTTTGGTCAGGATTCAGCAGAATCTGTTTCAAAGCAGCTTGCGTACGAATTTCACCACCTTGTTCGGTAATATAATCTGCCAAGGGCTGGCAGAGGCGCTCAGTCGGAGAGCCATCCAGGAAAGCCATCTTCGAGCCGTTTTTCTCCTGAAGAAATCGATTCAGGGCCGTCAAGATTACCGTAGAAGAAATTTCTGCTGGCCCAATGAAGTTGAGCGCCTTGGACATAGCAATAAAAACTTCGTCTTCTACCCGCGCCGGGATGTTTTGCTTCTTCAACCACTCCGAAAAGGAGTACTCATCCATCTGCTCGACGTACTTCTGACCCTGGATGATGGCCGGAATTAATCCTAAGCCGAAGCGGATCTTTTCCGGCCAGGTCAGCATGTCATTGTTGCTTAGAATCGCAATGATGCCGTTGACGGGTGCGGGTAGGTTGGGGAAGTCAAAGCGGGAGTAGGTCCCCGGTTGACTTGACTGGTTGAAGATCATGGTGTGCTCTTTCCATTGCAGCCGATCCTCAATGTCTAACTCCCGAAAAAGCTGCAGGATGTTTGGGTAAGCCCCGAAAAAGATGTGCAGTCCTGTTTCGTACCAGTCGCCATCTGCATCTTTCCAGGCTGCGACCTTACCTCCTAAGACATCACATCGTTCTAGGACTACTGGGGTGTGTCCGGTATCTATCAGGTATTTAGCGCAGGAAAGCCCAGCTAGGCCGCCGCCTGCGATCGCAACTCGCATGGGTTGATATAGCTCTTGTTATAGGTGGATTCCAGCAACAAATTGACCCAGTTGTTGGGATTTGCGCTCCACCTATTATACCGTTGCAAACCGTTACATTCCGTCAAAAGATTAGCTCTAAACTGGAACATTTCTGGTAAAAAACCCTGGGGTTCCGCCGAAAGTACATCCCCTAGAAGACTGGCCTGCATCGGCTGGCTAACGACGCCGCGATAGAATGAACTCGAGTGTTAACTCTGCGTTATAACAGCTAAGTTACCGGAGCTTCAAGCGGGATTAGGCAAGAGGAGAAGTAGGGTTCATGGGCAAGGTGGTCGGGATTGACCTAGGCACGACAAACTCAGTGGTGGCGGTAATTGAAGGGGGAAAACCTGTCGTAATTGCCAACGCCGAAGGCAGCCGCACAACGCCTTCGGTTGTCGGGTTTGGTAAAGATGGTGAGCGCTTGGTCGGAGGGCTAGCCCGGCGACAGGCCGTCCTTAATCCCAAAAACACATTTTTCGCCGTCAAGCGCTTCATTGGCCGCAAGTATGCTGAACTCACTGCCGAATCCAAGCAGGTCCCCTACCCGATCCGCCGGGATGAATCTGGCAATGTTAAAGTCCAATCCCCTCGCCTGGACCAAGAATTTGCCCCGGAAGAGATCTCTGCCATGATCCTGCAAAAGCTGGCAGAGGAAGCGGGGCGTTACTTAGGAAAACCTGTCACGGGTGCGGTGATCACCGTTCCTGCTTACTTTAACGATGCCCAGCGTCAGGCTACCCGCAACGCTGGACGGATTGCTGGCTTAGATGTCAAGCGGATCTTGAATGAACCGACCGCCGCCTCCCTGGCCTACGGCCTAGACCGGCAGGACAGCCAAGTTATTTTAGTGTTTGATTTAGGGGGTGGCACCTTTGATGTCTCGATTTTAGAAGTCGGGGATGGTGTATTCGAGGTCAAGGCCACCAGTGGGGATACCCAACTGGGGGGGAATGATTTTGACAAAAAAATTGTCGACTGGCTGGCTGAGCAGTTCCTGGAAACCGAAGGGGTGGATCTGCGTCGCGATCGCCAGGCCCTTCAACGCCTGCTAGAAGCGGCAGAAAAGGCCAAGATTGAACTGTCTGGCCTGAAGGAAACCAACATCAGCCTGCCCTTCATCACAGCCACTGCCGAGGGGCCTAAACATCTAGACGTCCAACTGACTCGGGCTCAGTTTGAACACCTGTGTGGGGATCTGATTCAGCGGCTGCGCCAGCCCGTTGAGCGAGCCCTAAAAGATGCCGGACTCAGACCGGTGCAGATTGATGAGGTGGTACTGGTGGGGGGAAGTACGCGGATTCCCCTGGTGCAGCAACTAGTTCGGAGTTTGATTGACACAGAGCCGAACCAAAACGTTAACCCAGATGAAGTCGTTGGCGTGGGGGCAGCAATTCAGGCCGGGATTTTAGCCGGAGAGCTGCAAAATGTGCTGCTGCTGGATGTCACACCCTTATCTTTAGGGCTAGAAACCATTGGCGGCATCATGAAAAAGCTAATTCCCCGCAATACGACGATTCCCAAACGAGCCTCCGACATTTTTTCAACGGCAGAGAACAACCAAAGCCAGGTAGAAATTCACGTGCTGCAAGGGGAGCGAGAGATGGCGACTCAGAACAAGTCTCTGGGACGCTTTAAACTCGCCGGAATTCCTCCTGCTCCGCGAGGCATCCCTCAAATTCAGGTATCTTTTGATATTGATGCCAACGGCATCTTACAGGTTACAGCTTTGGATCAGAATACGGGTCGAGAGCAAAGTATCACCATCCAGGCGGCTGCGGCTTTGCCAGAAGAGGAAGTGAACCGGATGATCCAGGATGCCGAGAAGTTTGCGGAGGCAGACCGCACCCGTAGAGACCGGATTGAGAAGCGCAATCAAGCTGAAGACTTGATCAACCGGGCCGAACAGCAACTCCGGCAAGCCAGACAAGACTTTGGCTTTCAACTTGACAGTAATCTCCGCCAGCGGGTAGAAACTTGCATCAGAGCTTTGGAAGCCAGCGTTAAGGGCGACGATGACCGTGAAATTGATATCAGTTATTCTGAGCTGCAAGAAGTCCTTTTCCAGCTATCTCGTCAGCTTAACCAGTTTTTGCAGGAAGAAGAGGAGGATGACCTGTTCTCGTTTCCTTCCCTGTCCCAAGCTGTCTCTCGCGGCGTTGAAGCTGTCAGAGGCAAGCCTGCCTCCCGTCCTACCCGTCCTAGTACCTCCAACTCAGACGCTCTCAATAACTGGGATGATGAGGACGAGGATTGGTAGATTGGTTTTGAGTTATCAGGGGTTGTTCTACACTGATTCGTTAACTTGAGTTCTCCTAGTCTCCTATCCATGCAGAACTTTCGGAACTACTACGACATTCTGGGAGTTCCCAGAGGTGCCTCCAACGAGGAAATTAAAAAAGCCTTTCGCCGGCTGGCCCGCCAGTATCATCCAGACTTAAATCCTGGAGATAAAGAGGCAGAGGAACGCTTCAAGGACATCAACGAAGCCTATGAAGTCCTCTCAGATGAGACCAAACGGGTACAGTATGAGCAGTTTGGTCAGTATTGGAATCAAGGTGGATTCCAGGAAGCACAGTCTCGCTCTCGGCCCTCAACGACCAGAACTTGGGATAGCCCGACCGCAGCACCGGATGAGATTGATTTCGGTGAATTCTCTGACTTTCAAGAGTTCCTTGATCAGTTGCTGGGACGACGCTCTGGTAAGGACGGAGCAGCCGCAGACCGTCGTAAACCTCGCTACGAAGCTGACCCCTTCAAACCCGGTACAACTAGAAGCAGAACAACTTATACGACTCGGAGTGGCTCGGCTCGAGATGCAGAAGCGCGACTGACCTTGCCCCTAGACAAAGCTTATTCTGGCGGGCGGGAGCGGATTCGGTTGGAAGACGGGCGATCGCTGGAAGTCAATATGCCCCCTGGCATGGTCACCGGCCAGCGAATTCGTCTCCGGGGTCAAGGATCCTCCGGGGGCGATCTGTACTTAAAGATAGAAGTGTCTCCCCACCCCCTGTTTAAGCTCCAGGGTTCTGACATTTACTGCCAGGTTCCCGTCACCCCTAGTGAAGCTGTTTTGGGTGGCCAGATTGAAGCCCCGACCCTAGATGGCTGGGTAAAGATGGTGATCCCGCCGGGTGTGAGGTCAGGCCAGCGCCTGCGTCTGGCTGGCAAGGGTTACCCCGACGACACGGGACGACGAGGTGACCAGCTTGTTGAAATTCAACTGGTTGTTCCCAAGAACCCTAACCCAGAAGAACGAGAACTCTACGAAAAACTCCAGCGCCTAGAAACCTTCACCCCCCGCGCTGAGCTACCAATTTAGACTTTAGATGGGAGGGATAGCAAATGGCTTAGAGCGATTTTACCCTTGTGAAGGTGCGGGATATATTTAACCTGGCTCTGAAAGAAAACCACAGTTTGTTCGCTGACATAGCTGGTGTCGTACAACCTTGCGATCGCCTAGCGCTGGACTAGAAGAAAACATCTCGCCAGCGATCACCACTGGACATTAACCGTAGAAAAAGCCCGCTCTAAGTTCCTGATTGCGCCGATCCTGTCTAGCGACAAGTAGAGCTTTATCCTTCCACCTCGACCGATCTCCTCCTGAAAATACGTAAAACCTTAAAATCTTTAAAATGTTAAGTGAGATAAAGAAGTTCAGTCAAAATTGGAGTTAGAAGCCGTGGCGCTATTTGGATTTAATCAGAAGGCAACCCTGCCTACCCCTGAAGAGGCATTGCCAGGACGGGCAGAGTCAATGCCAGTCCCCTCCCATCACTACGTCAACGGTAACCCGCTAAAGCCTCCCTATCCTGATGGCCTAGAAATGGTAACGTTTGGTCTGGGCTGTTTCTGGGGAGCGGAACGCGTATTCTGGCAGCAGGAGGGCGTTTTTACTACCGCAGTAGGTTATGCAGGTGGCGTTACACCAAACCCCACTTATCGAGAGGTTTGTTCCGGTAGGACCGGGCATAATGAAGTAGTTCGCGTGGTGTTTGACCCCAAAGTGATCAGCTATGAAGCCCTGCTAAAACGCTTCTGGGAAAGCCACAATCCTACCCAAGGGATGCGCCAGGGCAATGACGCTGGTACCCAGTACCGTTCAGGCATTTATGTCTATTCCGAAAGCCATAGGAAGCTGGCGATCGCATCGCGAGACGCCTACCAGCAAGCCTTGAATGCAGCCAGTTACGGAACCATTACCACCGAGATCCTTAATGCGCCTGAGTTCTACTACGCTGAGGACTACCACCAGCAATACCTGGCAAAAAATCCTGGTGGATACTGCGGTTTAGGTGGGACAAGCGTTGCTTGCCCTGTAGGGGTTGGCGCTTAGACAATTTGCCCTGTACCGCAGCGACAATATAGGACAAAAAAGTAAGGGGATGGGGAGAACTGATGCCGTCTTTGACTCACCCCATCCCCTTAGCTTCGATACCCATTAGCACCCGATTAGGGCCTTGGAGGTAGGCTGCAACTTGTACCTAAGCCACAACTAAACCCTCAAGGCTGGCGATGAGAATTCTGAGCAAGTCTTCCAGGTCAGCAGGAACTCGATATAAGTTGATATCCTGTAAAATCTGCTTGCTTTGGCGATGTAAAACACCAAATTGCCAGACGTTCGAAACGGCACCACAGAGCGTAGGACTATCAGAGGGCGACCATTGATCAATCGCAATTAGTTCTACTCCTAACTGTGTAAAGCCCCGTTGCAAGTCGGCATTTTTGGCTTCTATCACCAACAAGTTGTTCCGGGACTGTAAATAGTAATCTAGGGTTCCTTTTAGTTGATCATTAACGGTCAGTGGGTACTCGACCCTGAGGCGCGCATGGGTATAGTGAATTAGCTCCATCAACACAGGAGCAATCAGGAATTCGCGTCGAGCTGTTTCACTCGTCAGACTCAGGTAGGGCAAGCTTTCTTGCAATCGCTGCATCAAATCCTGCAACCGTTCTAGCTCCCGGTTAGATTGCTGTAATTTCAGTTGTTGTGGTTGAAACGTATAGCCAAAGTACTCCAGGATGTCCTCTGTGTCGTAGTTCAGCTTGAAATAGTCCGTAAAGGTATAGGACTGATCCGGTTGGATGATGGCAACTTTTGACATGCCGCTTTTTTGTTGCTTTATGCTTGATTTTACAATGCCTCTTGTCATAGCGATTTCGGAGTAGCTGCTACAACAGTAAGCCTGCTCTGTACAACTGACTACACTGGAGCGTCCAGAGTGCTAAATTACGGGCTAGATCTACTTTGACCCTTAGTGACTATGCCTTTCTGCGCCACCCTGGACCAACTTGCTGAAGTTCTAGCTGCGACACCTGTTAAGTTACCCCAAGCAGCCCTAGTAACCGCTAAAGCAGGTCTAACCACCGATACGCGAACCCTTCAACCTGGGGAAGTGTTTCTAGCCCTCCGAGGCGAGAACTTTGATGGCCACCAGTTTGTCCAGGCTGCAATGGAGCGAGGTGCAATCGCGGCGATTACCGCAGCTAACAATTCCTTACCTGCCCATACACCCCAACTGCAAGTCCCGGATACCTTGACGGCCTACCAAACCCTCGCTCGCTGGTGGCGGCAGCAGTTCAACATCCCCGTTATTGCGGTCACAGGTTCGGTCGGTAAAACCACCACGAAAGAGTTAATTGCCGCTGTGTTGGCAACCTCCGGCCCCATCCTCAAGTCCCAGGCTAACTACAACAACGAAATTGGGGTGCCCAAAACTTTATTGAATTTAGGCCCAGAGCATGCTTACGCCGTGATTGAGATGGGGATGCGAGGTCCTGGAGAAATTGCCTGCCTCTGCCGCATTGCCCAACCGGATATTGCCGTGATTACTAATGTCGGAACTGCCCATATTGGTCGCTTGGGGTCGAGGGAAGCAATCGCCCAGGCCAAGTGCGAGTTACTGGCTGAAATGCCTCAAGCCAGTGTCGCAGTCCTTAACGCCGATAGTCCCCTGCTACTAGAGACAGCCAAAGCTGTCTGGAGAGGGCAAACGCTCACCTATGGCTTGGAGGCAGGAGACTTACGGGGGAGATTAGTTGGCGATCGCACCCTGCGGCTAAGAGGTATAGATTTGCCCTTACCGCTACCAGGTCGTCATAACGCCCAGAATTACTTAGCGGCGCTGGCTGTTGCTAAGCTACTGCATCTAGATTG
The DNA here is from genome assembly GCA_041748155.1 of Thermosynechococcaceae cyanobacterium. Taxonomy (GTDB): domain Bacteria; phylum Cyanobacteriota; class Cyanobacteriia; order Thermosynechococcales; family Thermosynechococcaceae; genus JBGTDT01. Next base: position 9,318 of record JBGTDT010000139.1, read on the forward strand.
GTCACCCCTGACCCCTGGTTTGGCAGTTAGCCTTCCCAGGGGGCGGGGAGGATGCTACACGCTAGCCAGCGATGTTGTGATTCTGGATGAAACCTACAATGCCGGGCCTGAATCTATGATCGCTGCTCTGCATTTGTTAGCTCAAACGCCGGGTCAGCGCCACATCGCTGTACTTGGTGCCATGAAGGAACTGGGTGCCCACTCTCTGGAACTGCACCGGCAGGTTGGCAGTGTTGTTCGGAAGCTCCACCTGGATCATCTACTGGTGTTGGATGGAACTGAAACAGAGGCGAGCGGCGTCTGCGGCGTCGCCCAAGCTATTGCAGAGGAGGCGGCTCCCGTGCCAGTCACACACTTTCCCAGTCATGAGGCACTGGTAAGCCACCTTAAAGGTTCAGTCCAAGTGGGCGATCGCCTCTTGTTCAAAGCCTCCCATTCCGTAGGTCTCGACCGGGTTGTCGCACAGCTTCTAGCTAGTTTGAGACGCGAATCAAGCGCCTAAGGCTTGCTGCTGAGCCGCAACTAGTTGCTGAGTTCCCGTTTCGGCCAAGTCTAGCAGTTGATTGAGCTGCCTGCGACTAAAAACCCCTGACTCAGCCGTTCCTTGTACCTCCAAAATTTCTAGATCTTCAGTCAGCACGACATTGAGATCGACTGTTGCAGCAACATCTTCGAGATAGTTCAGGTCTAACATGGGCTCACCCCCCAACAACCCAACGGAGATAGCTGCAACGTGATAACGAATCGGTAGCTGTGCCAGCTCACCTGCTTTGACCAACTGATTCAAAGCATCGACAAGGGCAACAAAGCCACCCGTAATCGCTGTCGTTCGGGTGCCAGCATCTGCTTGGAGCACGTCTGCATCCACAATTAAGGTTCGTTCTCCTAGGGCCTGCAAGTCCACCGCTGCTCGGAGACTCCGCCCAATCAATCGTTGAATTTCTTGAGTCCGACCCGAAAGCTTAAGGAATTCTCGTTCGTGACGCTGAGGGGTTGCACCAGGCAGCATCCGGTATTCCGCAGTTAGCCAACCTTGGCCGCTTCCCTGCAAAAATTTGGGCACGCCTGGGCGTACGGTGACTGTACAGAGCACCTGAGTATCCCCGCAGGTTGTTAAAACGGAGCCAGGCGAAAACCGGGTAAACCCACGCTCAAACATAACCGGACGGAGTTGATCAGGCTGGCGGCCATCGGGACGTTGCCAAGTCATGTTCTTACCTCAGATCCTCACTCAGGATACCTAGTTTCAGGCATTGTGCCGAGAGAAAATCAGAAGCCGCCCAAGTTCGGGCGCTAAGAATAGCAGTGGACTATTGACGAACGCACATATATAGTGTTTGACTATGGATGTTAATCGCCATAGAACACTAGATATCTAAGGTAGCTGCAAGGGTTGCCAAAAACATAATTAGGCTCAACCGCTCACTAGACATTGCCCTATGGTTTTGCAGATAGAAACCCGTCTACCCAACGCTCACCCTCGTCTACCCCATAAAATAGAGGGACTGATACAAGTCTTCACTTCCTCTCACCGCAGCTTCTTTACCAATGTAATGGCGCAGGCGTTGAGGCTGGCAGGCCAGGGAACCCCTGTCCTAGTCGTTCAATTTCTCAAGGGAGGCATCAATCAGGGTCCTGAGCATCCCATTCGCCTGGGGCAGCACCTAGATTGGCTCCGCTGCAACGTACCTCGCTGTATCGACACCCCGCAGTTAGAGGAGGTTGAAATACAAGCACTACATGATTTGTGGCAACACACACAAAAGGCTGTTGCTCAGGAAAAGTATTCTCTAGTCGTGCTAGACGAACTCAGCTTTGCCATGCGGATGGGTTTAATTCCTGAGGTCGAGGTGCTGGCACTGCTGGCAGCTCGTCCTCGGCCAGTTGATATTATCTTGACGGGTCCAGAGATGCCCCAAGCTATCTTGGAGATTGCCGATCAGATTACTGAACTCCGTCGCAACCATTGGCTTTAAGCAGCAATTCACCCTGTAGCCTGTGATTAAAAACGACACCTGGATTGCTCAAATGGCTCAAAAAGGCATGATCAGACCTTTTGAGCCAACTCTAATTCGGCAAGTACCTGACACTGCTGATCAGCCAATCCGCCGTGTCATTAGTTATGGCTTGTCATCCTATGGATACGACATTCGCTTGAGTCCAACAGAGTTTCGTATTTTTCGCCATATCCCTGGTACCGTAGTTGACCCAAAAAATTTCAATCCTGCCAATCTCGAACCCACTTCCCTGCACACGGATACAAACGGCAGCTACTTCATTTTGCCTGCTCACTCCTATGGTCTAGGTGTTGCCCTTGAGCGCCTAGAAGTTCCTGAGAATGTTAGCGTCATCTGTATCGGCAAAAGTACTTATGCCAGGATAGGTTTGATTGCCAACTTGACTCCCGCTGAAGCTGGTTGGCGGGGGCATTTGACCTTAGAATTTTCTAATTCCTCAAGTGCTGACTGCCGAATTTATGCCAGTGAAGGGGTTGTACAGCTACTTTTTTTAGAGGGTGAGCCCTGCACGGTTAGTTATGAAGCGCGTCGGGGCAAGTATCAAGACCAGCTAGAGGTTGTCACGCTTGCTCGGGTCTAAAGCTTAACGGTGCTCCAGTATTTAATAAAATAGCTGTAGCGCCAAAAGCTTAAGAACGCTAAGTTGATCTGCATGAAAGCCCATCGAACCCGGAGTCAAGACCGAATCCTGAAGCTGATCAAACGAGTTAATCGAGCTATTTCTGCTCAAGAGCTTTATGTTGAGCTGCGAAGTCATGAGCAAGCCATGGGGCTGGCAACGGTTTACCGAGCTTTAGAGGCACTTAAACTTGAGGGTGTAGTTCAGGCCCGTACTCTGGTAAATGGTGAGTCCTTGTATAGCTTGGTGCAGGAGGACAGACACCACCTCACCTGTCTCCAGTGTGGCATCTCTATTCCCATTAACAATTGTCCGGTTCACGCCCTAGAAGCTCAGCTTCGTGCCAGCCAAAATTTTCAAGTCTACTACCACACCTTGGAATTCTTTGGCCTCTGTGCTCCCTGCCAGCTTCAGGTCGATCCTGGCCCATAGCGCTTAGAATTTAATCACTAAAACGTCGTCTAGGTTTTGCCTCAGAGGAGTGTGTTGGAAATGAAGAGTCCGCCTTGGTATGTCATCAAGCGCAACAGTGGTCACTGCGAAATATCGCAGGATAACCCAGAGGCTGAAGAGAGGGCCGGAACGCAGCCAGTTGTGCAGTATTGGGGGCCTTTTGAGTCTCAAGCAGAGGCGATCGCCCGTCGAGTCGGGCTGATTCGGGCTGGAAAGTGCCAACCCGTCCAACCCAAGAATTAATTTTTGGGCACAGTAGAACTGGGTGAAGACTGAGCCTGAGTGCCTCGCTGGGCAGTAACCCTTTGACTGAGAACTTCGAGCGCCTTGGTACACTGCAAGTCTGCTGCTGAGCAAATCTGCTTGCGATCGCCGGTGAACAGTTTTTCTCGCTGCTCATCGGTCAATTTGACCTGAACATCTGGTTCAATCCCTTTCTTATTAATATCCCGACCGCTAGGCGTGTAGTACTTGGCGATCGTTACTGCCATACCTGAGCCGTCTGCCAGAGGATGAACGGACTGGACTAATCCTTTCCCGAAGCTCTTACTTCCGACTAAAACGGCGCGTTTGTTGTCTTGAAGGGCGCCAGCCAGGATTTCACTAGCGCTGGCTGAACCCCCATCAATCAGAACAACTAAAGGCTTATCTGTCAACGTGCCCCGACCTGCCTGGGCTCGTTCTGTTTCACCCTGTCGGTCAACGGTCGAGACAATCGTGCCTTTGTTGAGCCACATCCGGGCAATTTCAGTACTGGAAGAGAGTAGCCCGCCGGGGTTGGTGCGTAAATCCAAGACGTAGCCAGCAACGTTTTGTTGGTTTAAGTCCTTGATTGCTTTACGCATTTCGGCAGCAGCGTTGGCACTAAATTGAGTCAGGCGGATGTAGCCGACTTTCCCAACTTGGCTTTGGCGAGCGTTAGCGCGTACCGGATGAATTTCAATTTGGGCTCTGGTAACTTCGAACTGTAATTCTTTGTTGTTCCGCCGTACCGTTAGCACAACTTGAGTATTGGCAGGACCGCGAATCAAACTGACGGCATCGTTCACATCCATCCCTTTGGTGCTTTTACCGTCAATCTTGGTAATGATGTCCTGCGCCAAAATCCCAGCCGTGAAAGCTGGACTCTCCTCAATCGGAGCAACGACCTTGATCTCTTTCGTTTTCTCATCCTGAGCAATGGTAATTCCTACCCCTGTCAGCTCTCCAGAGGTATCAATTTGCATGGACTTAAACTGCTCTGGATCCATGAACCGGGTATAGGGGTCATTGAGCTTCTCCAGCATCTCTTGAGCCGCTTTGTAGGCTTCCTCCGAGGAGCTATATTCCCGGTTCAAATACTGCTTGCGGACTGCCTGCCAGTCTGTGCCATTGAAGGTGGCATCAACGTAATCATGGTTGATCACCTGCCACACTTCGTCAATCACCTCTTTGGGACTCTCTCGTAGAACCGCCAAACTCTTAGAAAAACGGATCCCAGCACCTGCAACTGTTACCGCAGTAGCGAGAACTGCTGTTGTCCCAACGACGATAAGTCCACGTTTTGTGATTCCCATATGTTTTTAGAGCCGGCTTGCTGAACCAGAGAGTATGCCCAATTTAACACAGGCTAGAAACTGGAAGTGTTCAGTTAGAGCGCTCTTCCTGACCAACGTCCTTTGCAATTTAGTTTAAGTAAGTCGTGATCAAACAGCAAGGATGGGTGGATCGACCCAGCGGCCATCTGCTTTAATCAGCTCAATCAGTTTTTCAACACCCTCAGCTTCTGGAACTTTCTTGATCTCTTGCCGCCCCCGGTAAAGGGATATTGTCCCTGGTTGCTGGCCGACATAACCATAGTCAGCGTCAGCCATCTCTCCTGGACCGTTGACAATGCAGCCCATCACAGCAATATCGAGCCCTGTCAGGTGTTTAGTTGCCTCCCGCACCTTGTGCAGCACGTCTTCTAAACTAAATAGAGTCCGACCGCAGGAAGGACAGGCAACATACTCCACCATTGTCTTCCGTAAGCCCAAGGACTGCAAAATGCTGTAGCAGACTGGGATTTCTTTTTCCGGCGCTTCGGTCAGTGAGACTCGAATTGTATCGCCGATGCCGTCGGCCAGCAGGGTAGCAATCCCGGCAGTCGATTTGATCCGGCCATACTCTCCATCCCCTGCTTCCGTGACGCCCAGGTGTAGGGGGTAGTCCATTCCCAGCGCATCCATGCGCTGAACGATGAGGCGGTAGGCCGCGAGCATCACAGGGACACGAGAGGCTTTCAAGGAGATGACCAAGTTACGAAAGTTCAAAGATTCACAGATACGAATAAACTCCAGGGCTGACTCCACCATCCCTGCTGGCGTGTCCCCGTAGGTAAAGAGCATGCGCTCGGCTAGAGAGCCATGATTAACCCCAATCCGCATTGCTTTACCCTGATCACGGAGAGAAACAACCAGGGGCTCTAGCGTTTTACGGATCTTGTCGCCAATTTGATCAAATTCTGCTTGGGCGTATTGTGTCCGATCTGCTTTTGGTTTCTCGAACACGTAAAGACCAGGATTGATCCGCACCTTGTCCACGTGCTTGGCTACTTCTAGGGCAATTCTCATGCCGTTGTGATGCACATCTGCGACCAAGGGAACTGGCTGATAGGTCTGAGCAAGTCTCTGTCTAATTTCGGCTAGGGCTTTGGCGTGGGCCATGCTTGGGACCGTAACCCGGACAATCTCGCAGCCAATCTCGTGCAGGCGACGGATGGCTGCGACCGACCCGGCCAGGTCTAAGGTGTCTTCATTAATCATGGACTGCACCACGACAGGTGAACCTCCACCAATCGTGATGTCACCAACTTGAACCGGGCGAGTTTTACGACGATGAATGGTCGTATCAACGTTAGCGATCGCAGGGGCAGAGGGCCCGCTTTCAGGTTGAGAGGTGGCTGGATTAGGCAGAGTCTGCATAGAGTATTCGCTGATTTCTGCGGTAAGAAAGGGCTCTGTCTCCTAGGGTGCCACAGTCAGCGTCAGTTTGTTTACTCGAATTTGGGGCGCACTGCTATTGGCATACTTTGGCCAAGGCACCCTTGTGATCGTAAGGGTGCTTCGAGCTTGATTATCTGGCTCACCACTGGCTTACCACTGGGGTTTGGCGGCAATTAAAGCCTCAGTCGCCTCATGGTCTATCGGTTTGGAGAAAAGATATCCCTGTCCGTACTCACACCCTAAGGTTCTGAGTTGATCCAGTTGGGCTGCTGTTTCTATCCCTTCTGCAACCACATTCATGCCGAGATGGTGGGCCAGCGTCACAATCGTCCCGACAATTGGGCTTGCGCCTGTGGGGGGGATATGAGAGACCCGATCAGCTTGGTAGCCTGAATAGACTTGGGGCTGATTGCCAGGCTCTAGACTGCTAACAAAAGAGCGGTCGATCTTCAAGGTATTAACGGGGAACCGATGCAGATAGCTCAAAGAGGAATAGCCTGTGCCGAAATCATCGATCTGGAGCTGGATTCCCAGGGTTTGCAGTTGCAGGAGCACCGTTGTGACAGACTCAGCATTTTCGATCAGCACACTCTCGGTGATCTCCAGCTTCAAGCTATGGGCACTGAGGCCCGTTTCCTGGAGCAGGTACTCCAGTTGTTGGGTAAAGTCTGGTTGGAGAAACTGCTTGCTGGAGAGATTCACACTGATAGTTAAAGGTTGAGCCAGACGGTCTGGCGGGAATTGTGAGGAGCGTTGCTTGGCCTGCCAGACCGACATCTGACGGCAAGCCTTCTGAAGCACCCACCAACCCAGGGGCACAATCAGTCCAGTCTCTTCTGCGATGGGAATAAACGCCTGGGGAAAAATCAGACCACTGCTAGGATCGCCTAACCCAGCCAGTTCTTCAACCGGGCGCTGCCAGCGGATCAGCGCCTCAAATCCAGCAATTTGACCCGTTTTGAGGCAGACGATGGGTTGGTAGTGAATCTGGAACTCCTGGGAAATCTTTCCTACCGATGCTTCCATTGCTGCTGGGAAAGATGGGCCAGGGGAAGGCGGGAATGGATGAGTACTTTCTGCTGGCAGGGCTACTTCCACCGACTGGCGGGGGTCGCGCCTCAGACTACCGGAGTACACTTGGGAGGTAAATTGCCCTGGTAGCACAAGGGGTTGCTCTAAGGGGTTTAGAGCGCCTGATACCTCAGGGCTGAGCGAGACCTCATTGGCGATCGCGCGTCGCAGGTCGGTTTCCAACTGTAGGAGGGCCACTGCCTGAGTATGCATTGCTGGGTCAAATAGCTCATAGCGAGCCTTGCCCAGAGTCTTGGCCTGGTACATTGCCGTATCTGCGTCACGAAGCAGATTGGCTGGAGTTATTGCCCGCTCGGCCCAGCCGTCTCCACCCTTGCTCAGGGCAATGCCAATGCTCGCGGTGGTAAACACCTCACGCCCACCGAGATCAAATGGTAAGGCTAGCTCGGTTTGAATCCGGTCAGCCGTTGCTGTCACATCCTGGAGGTCTTTGATGTCCTCTAAAAGAATGGTGAACTCATCCCCACCCAGCCGGGCCACGGTGTCACTGGGGCGCAGACAGGCTGCTAGCCTCTGGGCAATTCCAATTAAGAGCTGATCGCCCGCCAGATGCCCCAGGCTGTCGTTGATCACTTTGAACCGATCAAGATCGAGAAAGAGGACTGCAAACAGGGGCGGGGCCGGAGTCCTGCTGGGCGAATCTGAACCACTGGCGGCAGGCTGTGGGGTGTAGAGGCGCCGCTTTGCCCGTTCAATTGCCTGTCCCAGCCGGTCTATAAATAAGACTCGGTTCGGTAAGCCGGTCAAGCGATCATGAAGGGCGTCGTGGAGCAATTGGGACTCGGCCTGTTTACGAGCCGTAATGTCAGTTTGGGAACCAGCAATGCGGTAGGCTTTGCCGTCTGCGTTCTGAACTGCCAGCCCTCGACTCAGCATCCAATGGTAGGTGCCATCCCCGTGCAGCATCCGGTATTCGCTTTCAAAGTGAGGCGTCAATCCTGCCAAGTGAGCTGCAATCTCCCCCTCCATCCGAATCTTGTCCTCGGGGTGGGTGCGGCCAAACCATTCCGCCGGACTGTTGCCAATCTCGTCTGAGTAGCCGAGCATTGATTTCCAACGGGGAGAAAAATAGATCTGGTTGGTGGTTAAATTCCAGTCCCATAAGCCGTCATTGGCCCCAGCAGCAGCCAGGGCATAGCGCTCCTCGCTCTCACGCAGGGCCGCCTCGGTTTGTTTGCGATCGCTAATATCCGTTAAAAAACTTCTGATTAGGTCACTTTCGGCAATAAAGTGGACAGACTGTTCAAAAGTTTGTGGCCCGACCTCAACCTCACGGACAAAAAATTTTTGCTGGCCCTGCTGCACACTTGAGAGTAACCCAGCCAGAATTGGATGCTGCAACCTAGCTGCCGAGAGATCTGAAAATTGCGCGGCTGCCGCTGGGTTCAGATAGGTGATTGACCCGGCTAGATCAATCTCAACAATTGGACTGGGATTGAGTTCTGGAAAAGAGGCCAACCGGACTAGTGCCGCTTCACTAAAACGTTTCAGTTCACTGTCTGATAAAGTCAGGGTGTGTGCAGGTCTGTTGACTTTTGACAGGAAACCTGACAGGTCCTCAGTGTTGTAACACCCTAACAACTCCAAGTCTGAGAGATTGGAGACAGCGTAGTATTTTGCTTTGGCGTCCCCACCAAAGATGATAATGTCCCCATGTTGGAGATCGTGGGAAAAGCTGCGTCGACCATTGACAACAATGCCGTTGGTACTGCGTTTTCCCTGGAGGTCACTGTCGATCAGCCGAAATAAACAGGTATGAGTTCCCGGCGCAGTCACGCGTAACAGCAGACCATGCTGGCGAGAGACTAACTTGGAGTGGAGGACAATTGAGTTGGTCAGGTCACGACCAATCGAAGCAGTAGCAGCCTCAAGGGGAATTGTGCGACGACCCTGAGTGTCTTCGATGACGAACAAATGACAAATTGGCTGCTGTTCACTATCCATTACAAACTACGGAAGCACCTTCAGTTTACTGCTGCCTCGGCCCTAGAAAACTCCAGGCCAATTTGAGACTAGAAATAGAAAATCGCACTAGAAACCCCTATAGGTGTAGTTTGCCCAACTTAGGTACAAAAGGCACGATCTTTTGGGTGCGGCTAGCGAGTCTGCTAGGTGATAACAAGACTTGTGGTAGTGTCAAGAAGCATTGATCTTAGGTCGCCAGTGGATAGAGATCAGGCTCGACTCGTGAAAGAACATGAGGATTGAACGGTTCGACCAGGCACTCCGAACACCGTAGAATCAAGATGAAATTTATCCAAAAAAGGTGATTCCCCTTGCTTGAAGCACTGGTGTTGCGGCTGCCGCAGTTGTTGCTGGCACAGTTCACCTCCCCAGGATCTGGCTTGGAGCTTGGACCCTTTAGTCTTCGCTGGTATGGGCTCCTGATTGCCTCAGCGATCTTAGTTGGTGCAGGTCTGTCTCAGTATTTAGCCAAACGTCGTCACGTCAACCCTGAGCTCTTGAGTGATCTGGTTATTTGGCTGGTTCTGGGGGCAATTCCCGCTGCACGGCTCTACTACGTATTGTTTCAGTGGGACTACTATCGCCAATATCCTGAGCAAATTTTAGCGATTTGGCAAGGGGGAATTGCCATCCACGGGGCAATTCTAGGCGGTTTGCTGGCAACCTGGGTGTTTGCCCGGCTTAAGCGGGTGTCTTTTTGGCAACTTGCAGATTTGGTTGCGCCCTCACTTATTTTGGGACAGGCGATGGGACGATGGGGTAATTTTTTCAACTCGGAGGCGTTTGGCCGCCCCACGGATTTGCCTTGGAAATTGTTGATTCCCCTGGAGAGACGTCCTAGAGGCTATGAGACGTCTGAGTACTTTCATCCCACATTCCTCTACGAATCCCTCTGGGACTTGATGGTATTTGGCTTACTGATGGTGCTGTTCTTCCAATATCCCCAGGCAAAGCGAGGAACTTTAATTCTGGTTTACGCCCTGGGCTACAGCCTGGGCCGGCTGTGGATAGAGGGGTTGCGAACTGACAGTTTGATGTTGGGTCCACTCCGAATTGCCCAGGTAGTGAGTTTGGGCGGAATTCTCCTGGGGTTAGCTGGTTTGGCTTGGCTGTATTTCTCCCGGCGATCGCTACCGGATGTTGTCCCGGCAACTCAGATCAAATCCGGTGATGTATCGTAATATTTGGCCTTTTCAATCTAAACATTCAGCATGAGTGCAATTCAGGCAGATTTACCGCTCCCGCGCTTAGATCCTGGGGTTTACATTGTCGGAGCGGGACCCGGTGACCCAGACTTATTGACCATCAAAGCCCAAAAACTTCTGGCCCAAGCCGATGTAATCCTGTTTGCCGACTCCCTGGTGCCTCGGCAGATTCTCCAGGTGGCTCGGACTGAGGCCGAGGTGATTCAAACTGCAAACAAGACCTTGGAAGAGATTTTGCCCCTGATGGTAGAGCGGGTGCGATCGCAGCGTTCTGTGGTACGGCTGCACTCCGGGGACCCCAGTCTGTACAGTGCTATTCACGAGCAAATTCAGGCCCTAGCCGCCGCCGCGATTCCCTTTGAAGTCATCCCCGGTATTAGTGCCTTTCAGGCTGCCGCTGCCAAGCTGCAAGTCGAGCTGACGGTTCCAGAGCTGGTCCAAACCATTATCCTCACCCGGATCAGTGGGCGAACAGCAGTACCAGCCGCCGAGGAGCTAGCCAGTTTAGCAGCTCACCAGGCCAGCTTGTGTCTCTACCTGAGTGCTCGCCATGTCGAAGCCGCCCAGTTAAAACTAATCCAGCACTATCCCGCCGATACACCTGTGGCAATTTGCTTCCGGGTCGGCTGGCCAGATGAGAAAATCTGGCTGGTGCCCCTCGATCAGATGGCAGCATTCACTCAGGCAAAACGACTGATTCGCACAACTCTATATCTCATCAGTCCGGCCCTAACCATGGCAGATCGGAGCGAAAGTTTAGAACTCAGCCAAGCGCGATCGCGCCTTTACAATCCAGACCACACTCACCTGTTTCGCTCTACTACCATTAGTCCATGAACAAGCAGCAGATTATAACTTCATCTCTTGACATGATGGGCGGCACCCTAATACTCGCTGGAACAAGGGTTCCTGTCCAAACTTTTCTAGATTATCTCAAGGGTGGAGAATCCATTAATGATTTTTTTGGCAGGGTTCCCAACTGTACCTAGAGAGCAGATCATTGCTTTTCTGGAAGAAGCTGAAGAACAAATTGTCAAGATGGTTGCGTGACTTGAAGCTTCTTTTAAACGACTCAAACTTCTTGCCGTCTCAAGATCCGCCGTAGAGGGTAGCAAAGCGCTGCTGCATTTCCTCAAGCGTCACGTCCTCCTGGTGGGTTGAGATGATCCAAATGTGTCCAAAGGGGTCCGCTAACCTACCAGAGCGATCGCCGTAGAACTGATCCTCCAGCGGAAACAGCACCTTCGCGCCGGCAGCGACAGCCTGGCTGGCGAGTGAGTCCACATCCTCGACATAGAGATTAATGATCACAGTTGAGCCGCCGAGGGCCTGCGGACTGTGATTGTGTCCAGGGTACTCATCGGCAATCATGATCCGCGCATCACCGATCTTAATCTCAGCGTGGGCAACTTTCCCATCGGGCTCCGTCAAGCGCATCAACTCTGTGGCACCAAATGCCTGCTTATAAAACTCGATGGCGCTGGCCGCACCTCTGATCGCTAACATCGGTGTGACGGAGTGGTAACCCTCTGGGATGGGTTTTGCTCTGCTTGTCATAGATTCTGCCTCAATACTGGGTGTTGAAATAAAACTAGTACATTTGTTCTAATTGGTCAAGCACTGGAGCCAAACGCCAAAGATAGATAACGCTCTAAGCTCACTCACCGGGATACCTGCGCGGAGTGTGGATCAGTTCCGGCGATCGGATTCCGTGCCAGTCCTTTGGCTGGCAAGTGTTAGTTGATCAGGGAACTAAATAGCCCGCATCGGGCTTAACTGCGACAAGAAATCCTAATATAATTTTTGTCAAAATAATACAACTCAGCACCGGACTAAGGTGCTAAGCTCTTAACCCGAAGCTAAACAGTGCTTAAACGCTTGTCCTGCTCAGCACTTGAGCTTTTAGCTTGACCCCCTGTCTAATCAGGGTGCAAATCAGACCTTAGCTTTCCGCTCGTTAGATCAAACCTGACTAACTAAATATGACTAGACATTCTTCAAGCATCATGTTAGCCCTCACTGGCCTTGCTGTTGGTTTGACCGTGGGAGCTTGCAGTAATTTAAGCGGCAGCACTGGCACTGGGAGTTCTGGAACGACCGTCAAGATCGTTTCTAGCCTACCGATGACGGGCAGTGCCTTGGGCCAGACGCAGACGATTGTCAATGGCATCCAGCAAGTTTTGGATGAGCACCAGTCTACCGCCTGCAACGGAGAGGTGAAGATTGACTATGAAGTGATGGACGATGCCACTGCCGCTGCTGGTAAATGGGACCCTGCCCAGGAAACTACGAACGCTAACAAAGCTGTTGCGGATGACTCTGTTGTAGCCTACATCGGCACCTTCAACTCTGGGGCTGCTAAGCTGTCCATTCCCATCCTCAACCAGGCGGACTTAGTCATGGTCAGCCCGGCAAACACCTATCCCGGCTTGACCAAACCCGGTACGGGGGAGCCGAACGAGCCTGACGTTTACTACCCCAACGACAAGCGCAATTACGTCCGCGTCGTCCCAACAGATATTCTGCAAGGATCGGCGGGAGCCAACTGGGCCAAATCGCTAGGCGCCAAAAAGGTCTATATCCTGGACGATCAAGAGCTATACGGCAAAGGGATCGCAGACATCTTCGAGAAAACAGCCAAAGAGCAGGGGGTTGAGGTTCTGGGCCATGAGGGGATTGACCCCAAGGCCAGCGACTACAAAGCCTTGATGACCAAAATCAAGGGTCTGGGACCGGACCTAATCTACTTTGGCGGCATTACCCAGAACAATGCCGGCCAGTTAATTAAGGATGCCCGTAATGTTGGCATGAGCAATGACCAGGTCAAGATCATGGGGCCGGATGGTACCTTTGAGCAAGCCCTGATTGATGCGGCTGGTCAGGATGGGGAAGGGTACTATGCTACCTTTGGCGGCGTGCCCGGCAAAGAACTGACCGGGGCGGGTAAGACCTGGTACGAAAGCTACAAGAAAAAGTACAACGCTGAACCGGAAGCCTATGCTGCCTACGGCTACGAAGCAGCCAACATTGTCTATGGGGCGATTAATAAGGTTTGTAGTGATGACCGGGCCGCGATTCGGGAGGCTGTTATTGCCACGCGGGACTTTCAAGGCATCCTTGGCACCTGGAGCTTTGACGAGAATGGTGACACTAGCCTAGATACTCTGTCAGGAAATGTGGTGAAAAATGGTAAGTTCGAGTTTGCTACAAAGCTAAAGGGTAGCTAGTCCGTTCAGGTGTCCTGCCTATAGCTACCCCTGTGGGATAGAAGCCTTGGTTCTAGCTCCGCAACTTTGAACACACGCTGCTATCTAGCGCTAATAAATCCCTATGAAACGATGGCAGAAGGTCTTGCTATACCTCGCTGTGATTTACCTAGTCCTGTTACTGGGGCCAGTGGCCGGACTGGATATTCCCCGAATTCTAGGGGCGATCGCCCAGAGCCCTGAGAGCCTGATTCAACAACTCCTGGTCGGCCTGGTCAACGGTGCGATCATCGCAATTATTGCCCTCGGCTACACCCTGGTCTACGGCATCATTGAGCTGATCAATTTTGCCCACGGAGACCTATATATGCTGGGGGCTTTTACATCTCTAACCGTGATGGGTGCCTTTGGCCTCCAAAGTGGCGCAACCCTGCAAACCAGTATCGTTCCCCTACTTGTTGCCTTGCTGCTGGCGGCGGTTGTCTGTGCCGGGCTAAATATCCTCACAGAACGCTATGCCTACCGTCCGCTGCGCAATGCCCCCCGTCTGGCTCCTTTGATCTCAGCGATTGGAATGTCATTTATCTTTCTAAATCTGGGCTTGTTTTGGGGCGGCTTGAGATCTTTTTTCCCGATCATGGGGGCCAATGCTGCCGCCCCCAAAAGCTTTCCAGATCTATTACCCCGCATCGATGTGCTGCAAGCCTTAGGAATTCAGACCAGTATTGCCTTCACAATTAAAGATCTAGTTGTACTGGTCGTTGCGGTGGTGTTGATGGTGGGCCTGCACTTATTTGTCCAGTACACGCGCTTAGGTAAGGCGATGCGAGCCACAGCTCAGAACCGCGAGGCGGCCCGGATTATGGGAATCAACGTCGAGCAGATTATTGCCCTGACCTTTTTAATTGGCGGCGCGTTGGCAGGAGCAGCCGGGTTGCTGGTCGGGCTCTACAACAACACAGTCGTCTTTACGATGGGCTTCACCGCAGGTCTGCGGGCATTCACGGCAGCAGTATTGGGGGGAATTGGCAACATTATTGGGGCAATGCTGGGGGGAGTGTTGATTGGGGTGCTGTCTGCCCTGAGTGACCAGTACCTATCGAGTCGTTGGACAAACGCTTGGGTGTTTGCTGTCCTCGTGGTGATTTTAGTTTTCCGACCGGGGGGATTGCTGGGTGAGAATGTTCAGGAAAAGGTCTAACCATCCTATGACTCAGCAGGGACAAGCGCTCAAGTCGGGCAATATTTTGGGGGCGATCGCGGCCTTGACCGTGCTACTGTTTGGTGGCTGGAGTGGGGCCGTGATTGGCTGGCTCTTAGGAACAGCAGCGGGTTTGATGGCCTGCCAGGGCAAGAAAGTTGCCACTCCCAAGCTCGGCATCCGCCTGGGAAGCAAGGCGGGCATTGCTCTGGGGGTTTGGGTTCTGGTTGCCAGTCTAATTCAAGGCGTGGTCCTGCTGCCAGCTACTGGGCAATCCTCTCTAGGGCTGATCTCGGCCCTGATCTTAGGGGGTATTGGCTGGGTGGTTGCCATCCTGGCGGGCTGGTTAACTGGGGCGTTGCAGGGGTTAGGGCCAAACCGGCAGCGGGCGACGGCGGCACTGCTGGCCCTGACTTTAATTGCCTTTCCACTGGTGGATCGGCTGGCCGAGACCGACTGGACGGCGACCGTGATCCAAATCCTGATCTTTGCGCTGCTGGCCTTGGGATTGAATATTGTCGTCGGCTATGCCGGATTGCTTGACCTGGGTTACGCTGCTTTTTTTGCAATCGGAGCCTATACTACAGGCTTTCTCTCCTCGCCGCAGATCAACCTGGAGTGGAACTTTTGGCTGGTGATCTGGATTGCTGCTGGGGTTGCTGCCCTAGCGGGGGTAGTTCTAGGCGCACCTACCCTGAGATTGCGAGGGGACTACCTGGCAATTGTTACCCTGGGGTTTGGCGAAATTGTCCCTGTAGTCTTTCGCAATTTAACCGACATTCGACTTTATGAGCCGATCTCTCAGATAATTGCTAGCCTACTGGGTCGGCCTGAATGGGTGATTTGTCTACTGGGCTGCGATCGCCCCTTTAACCTGACCGGGGGAGAAGCCGGAATTAATCCAATTGGCCGTCCGGCCCTGCCGTTTATTGGCACGTTCCAAGCCGGACAGTATCTGCCCTGGTACTACTTGATCCTGTGCTTAGTAGTGTTCTCTGCCTGGATAATCAGCCGCCTGCGGGATAGCCGCCTGGGCCGCGCCTGGACAGCGATCCGGGAGGACGAATTGGCTGCCAGTGCTATGGGGATTAACCTGGTTCAAACCAAGCTGCTGGCCTTTGCTATGGGGGCAACGTTTTCCGGATTCGCCGGGGCTTTCTATGGGGCCTACATTAGCGCTATCTTCCCGAGTGTGTTTGATTTCTCTGTTTCTGTGATCATTTTGTGTATGGTAATTCTAGGCGGACTGGGGAATATCATCGGCGTACTCCTAGGGTGCGTCATCATCATGGCCGCCGATCGCCTCTACCTGCCTCAGCTTGCTCAGGTTCTCAAGGCGCTCTTAAATAACACTGTTCTGCCAAATATCAGCAGCCCAGTATTAAGGGACTTTCTAGCCACCAGTGTTGACCCGCTCCAGATGCGCCTGTTTCTGTTTGGTCTGACCTTGGTCGTGATGATGATTGTCCGCCCGGAGGGCCTAGTCCCAGACAGCCAGCGTCAAGCTGAGTTGTACGAGAGCGAAGACGAATCCCTAGCAGAAGCAAGGAGCCAATGAATGCCGTTGCTGGAAATTCACCGCTTGACGAAGCGATTTGGCGGGCTTGTGGCGGTCAAACAGGTTGACTTTACCTTAGAAAAAGGCTGGATTGCCAGCCTGATTGGTCCCAACGGAGCTGGTAAGACGACCTTCTTCAACATGATCACGGGGCTTTACCCGCCAACCTCAGGCCGAGTCGTCTTGGAGAACCGCGACATTACCGGCGCACCGCCGCACCAACTCACTGCCCTGGGCATTGCTCGTACCTTCCAGAACATCCGTCTGTTTGGCAATATGACTGCGCTGGAAAACATTCTCGTCGGTCGGCACAGCCGCTTACAGACCGGGTTGATCGGCACGTTGTTACGTTTCCCGGCAGTGCAGCAAGAGGAGCGGCAAGCGAAGCAGCAAGCCCTGCACCTGCTGGAGTTTGTGGGTCTAGGGTCGCGCACAGCTCAGGAGTTGGCGAAAAACCTCTCCTACGGTGACCAGCGGCGGCTGGAAATTGCTAGGGCCTTAGCCTCGGAGCCGAAGTTGCTGCTGTTGGATGAACCCACTGCGGGGATGAACCCGAATGAAACTGCTGCTTTAACCCGCTTCATTCAGCGGATTCGGGCTGAACTCCAGTTGACGATTCTGCTAATTGAACACGATATGAAAGTAGTCATGGGGATTTCTGATTTTGTTGGTGTGATGGAGTACGGGTCAAAAATTGCCGAAGGCACCCCGGCTGCTGTCCAGGCAGACTCTCGCGTAATTGAAGCCTATCTGGGCAAAGAAGCCCCATGACCCTGCTTGAGGTCAAAGGCCTGCACACTTACTACGGCAATATTCATGCCCTCAAAGGTCCTTCGCTCCAGGTGAATCAGGGAGAAGTGGTGACGCTGATTGGCAGTAATGGAGCGGGTAAAACAACGATTCTGCGGACGATTCAGGGGCTACTGCGACCTCGCCAGGGCAGTATCCTATTTGAGGGGCAGGCGTTGGAGTCGAAGTCCACCGAGGCGATTGTTCGTTTGGGGATTGCCCAGAGTCCTGAAGGTCGGCTAATTTTTCCCCGCATGACTGTGCAAGAAAACCTGGAGATGGGAGCCTTCTCTCGCCGGGATACCCAGGGGATTAAGTCCGATACTGAGTGGGTCTTGACCCTATTCCCCCGCCTGAAGGAGCGGATCAGCCAAAAAGGAGGAACACTTTCCGGCGGTGAACAACAAATGCTGGCGATCGCCCGTGCCCTGATGGCCCGACCCCGGCTATTGTTACTCGATGAGCCAAGTATGGGATTAGCGCCAATGCTGGTAGCTCAGATCTTCACCATCATTCGAGACATCAACGCCGAGGGAACCACTATTCTCCTGGTCGAGCAGAACGCTAGGATGGCTTTGACCGTGGCCCACCGTGGCTACGTGCTGCAAACCGGGCAGATTGTGCTCTCCGGGACAGCTCCAGATCTGCAATCTAATCAAATGGTTCGCAAGGCTTATCTAGGTGAAACCTAGTCAGGAGTAAAAGGTGAAACCTGATAGGGGGTAGAACCAAAGGCTTGCCAAATTAACTTTGATAGAATTACCCAAATAAAAGGATTGCGGGTCTAGCCACCTGCGCCTTTAATTTGAACATTTAGGGTTTTTGATTATGGCTGCAACTTTTTCTTTTGACATTGTGAGTGACTTTGATCGGCAGGAACTCGTCAACGCGATCGACCAAACAGTGCGCGAGATCAAAAGCCGCTACGATCTCAAAGATACGCAAACGACCCTGGAACTTCAGGAAAACAGCATTGTTGTGAATACGGACAGTGAGTTCACGCTGGATGCCGTTCACACGTTGCTCCAGACCAAAGCGGCCAAACGGAATCTTTCTTTGAAAATTTTTGACTACGGAAAAGTTGAGTCGGCCAGTGGGAGTAGGGTGCGGCAGGAAATTCAACTCAAGCAAGGGATTAGCCAGGACATCGCCAAGCAGATCTCCAAGTCAATTCGAGACCAGTTAAAGAAAGTACAAGCCTCGATCCAAGGAGATGCTGTGCGGGTCTCCGCTAAATCAAAGGATGAACTCCAGCAAGTGATTCAGATGCTGAAACAGGAAGACTGGCCGGTTGCCTTGCAGTTCACAAACTACCGTTAAGCCAATCAGTTTTAGAGGGGGTAAAAAGCAAATCTCTAGCCAAAGCCAGAGATAATGAATTTAGACAAATTTTGTAATTAAACCTCTATGCTGCGTCAAATTTCCCTGGGGTCGCTTGGCCTAGTTGTCGGCGGTATCTTGACAATGGTTGGATTTGTGGCCTACGGAACCGGAAACGCGACTCTAAACTTAGCGGGTTTCTTTTATGGAATTCCGATTCTGCTGGGTGGGCTGGCTCTTAAAGCCGCAGAACTAAAGCCAGTGGCGATCGCAAAACCCACTTCCCCCCAGGTACTTGCCCTGCGAGAGCAGGCTACTGCCACCCAGAATCAAATTCGTAAAGACGTAACCCGCTACCGCTACGGCCAGGACGCTCACCTGGATAGCTCCCTAGAGCATCTTGGCCTCAGTCCGACTGATGAAGAACGACCTGACCTGGTCGGATTGTGGGAGTCAGAAATTGAGGGGTTCTATGCCCTAGGGTTAGCGTTTGAATCGCCCTTGATCCCGTTTGAAACCTGGCAAACAAAGCACGAAAAGATCGAAAAGTTTTTTGGTCCAGGGATCCGGGCTGAACTGCGGCAAGCGGCTGAAGACCAGGTTGAGGTTGTCTTGATTGCTCAACCCGAGATAGCAGAAGCAGTGCCAACATGACCATTTCCAGAACTATCTTGCTGGGCTTTCTGGCCGTGATCGCAGTGGGAACCATCTTACTGATGTTGCCGATCTCGACCAGCAGTGGCAACTGGAATGATCTAATTGTGGCCCTATTTACCTCAACGTCTGCGGTTTGCGTCACTGGTCACATTGTGGTTGACACCGGCACACACTTTTCCGCTTGGGGGCAAGCTTTTATTCTGGCCCTGATCCAGATTGGTGGGTTAGGGTACATGACGGCAACCACTTTTCTGTTTGTCATCGTCGGTCGCAGATTTGGCCTGCGAGACAAAGTCGCCCTGCAACAGGCGCTGGATCGACCTGGCCTGCAAGGCAGCGCCCAGGTCGTCCGCTCAGTGATTGCCACAACTTTGATTTTTGAAATCACAGGGGTTTTTTTGCTTCTAGTCGTTTTTGGACCCGATCACGGCCTGGATCGCGGTCTCTGGCTAGCGATTTTTCATAGCATCAGTGCTTTTAATAACGCTGGTTTTAGCCTGTTCGAAGACAATTTGATTGGCTACCAGTCATCGCTACTGTTAAATCTAGTGATCCCAGGACTGATTATCTTTGGCGGCATCGGTTATGAAGTAATCTTTGAGCTATATCTCTTCCTTCGCGATCGCCTGCTGGGGCGAAAAGAGCGAGTTGTCTTGTCTTTGAACTTTAAGGTGGCCGTCAGTACCACCCTGGTGCTGCTGGGAGTCGGCACCGTTGCCATTTTCTTAACAGAACTGGGTAACCCAGCAACAATTGGCGACCTGAGTCTGGGAACTCAATTGCAGGCAGCCTGGTTCCAGGCCGTTACCCCCAGAACCGCTGGCTTTAACAGTATCGATATTGGGGCCATGACTCCGGCAGCACTATTCATCCTGATTTTTCTCATGTTTGTTGGCGGTAGTCCAGGCGGCACGGCAGGGGGGATTAAAACCACAACCCTGAGAGTGTTAACCAGTTGTACCAGAGCAATTCTTCAGGAGAAAGAGGAAGTCCAGATCTATGAGCGCCAAATTCCCTTTTCCTTAATCTTGAAAGCGGTGGGAGTCCTGATTGGTTCCGTTGCAACCGTGATTATTGCAACCACACTCATTGCCCTCACAGACCCCAGCGTAGATTTCATTCGAATTTTATTTGAGGTGGTTTCAGCTTTTGGCACCGTGGGTCTTTCAACCGGCATTACGGCGGATCTTTCTGCCCCTGCCAAGCTGGTTTTAGTGGCCGCCATGTATATCGGTCGGGTCGGCGTTTTACTGCTCATGGGGAGCCTGCTGGGTGATCCCCGTCCGAGTGCAGTTCGCTACCCGGAGGAAAACATGCTGGTGGGGTAGGCTTGGATCGAGTGACTTGATAGGCTGAAGCTTGAATCTTCACTTAAAAATTTTATTGTTTACAACCGTTAGCCAAAGTTAAGGAAAAACCCGTGAATCTCTCGTCTCTTAGTTTTTTTCGGGGTTCGCAAAATAACCATAAGCAGTTTGCCGTGATTGGGTTAGGGCGTTTTGGCCGAGCCGTCTGTGCAACCATGCACAACCTGGGCTATGAAGTTCTAGGGACTGATATTAATGAAAAACGAGTTTCCCAAGCTGTTAACGATCAAATTGTCGCTCATGCGGTACAGCTAGACTCGACGGAACCTTTTGCCCTAAAAGAAGCCGGGATTTTTGAATTTGATACCGTGATTGTGGCGATCGGCAACTACTTACAAGAAAGTATTATTACTACCTTAAATGTGAAGGAGGCCGGCGTTTCCCACGTTGTTGCCAAAGCGTCCTCTGAAGTTCACGGTAAGCTGCTACAGCGAGTCGGAGCAGATCGGGTTGTGTATCCAGAAAATGAGGCAGGCTGTGCTCTGGCGCGATCGCTGACGAAGCCAGCCCTCTTAGATCGCTTCGAGTTGGACCCAGACAACAGCATTGTTGAAGTACTGGCTCCAGCAGAATTTGACGGCAAAACCATCTCAGAGATCGGGCTTCGCAATCGCTACGGCCTCAATCTGTTAGCGGTTTGTTCTAACAACAAGTTTGAAATCAATCCGGAACCTAACCTGCGGCTTTGGAAAGGTGCGTTGATGGTTCTGATTGGTGCCAACAAAAGTATCAATAGTCTTCCCCTTTAGCCCCAGTGCGTTGAGCTATCTCTGAGTACAATAAACAAATTTTACTGAGTCGGCGCTCCGGGTGCCAGGGGGCGGACAATGGCCGGAGCAGCGGGCTCATCGTCCTGAAAAATTTCTCTAAAGGCTTGTTCCAGGGTTTCTGCCATCACGATCCGATTTTCGGAGGCGACGATGACTCGCACCAGGGTCGGCAGGCTATCTTGCTCCGCTTCTAAATAGAGAGGTTCAACGTAGACCAGGGATTGTTCGATCGGGATGACGAGGAGGTTGCCCTGAATTGCCCGTGATCCCTGGCGGTCCCAGAGAGAAATCTGCTGAGAGATGATCGGGTCTTGATTGATCCGGGCTTCTATTTGCTCTGGGCCGTAGACCAGCTCCTGCTTGGGAAACTGGTACAGCAAACGCTTGCCGTAGTTCTCCCCATCCGAGCGGGCTGCCAACCAGGCAATCAAATTGTTCCGACCAGCCGGGGTAAAAGGATAAAGTAACACGAATTCTTTGGCGTCTGCGGTCGTGGGTAGGTTCGTGATCAGGTAGTAGGGTTCGACTAATTGGGGCTTGCCGCCATAGATCTCTGTAGGGACGCGCCACAAATCTTCCCGATTGTAAAAGACCTGGGGATCACGCATGTGGTAGGTCAGCAAGCGCTCTGACTGAACCTTAAACAGGTCTACAGGATAACGGATGTGACGCTGGAGGCTGGTTGGCATTGCCCTAAAGGGCTTAAACAAGCTGGGAAAAACTGTCCGCCAGGAATTAATAATGGGGTCTTGGGGATCAATCACGTAAAAGTCAACGGAGCCGTGATAGGCATCGACGACAACCTTGACCGAATTGCGGATGTAGTTGAATCGATTATCTCCAGGGTCGGAGTAGGGGTAGCGATCGCTGGTGGTATAGGCATCAATAATCCAATACAGGTAATTTTGGTTTGAGCGATCACCCGGATCAGCATTGGCAACGACCAGGTAGGGGTCACTGTCGTACTGCAAAAAGGGCGCGATCGCACTGACCCGCTGGCGGATCTGGCGACGGAACAGCAGTTTGGTCTCCGGGGTAAAGTTCTGGGAAAAGAGCATCTGCCAGTCACTCAGGTACTTGGCAAACAAACCTCGCCGCCAAGGGGAACCAATGGTGATGCCACCCCGGCCATCGTAGGTGTTGTAAACATTCTGATCGCCGCTGGGGTAGTCTAATTCTTTGACCCTGGCCGAAGTCATCACGTAGTTATTCGTGAGTTCACCGTAGTAGATCCGGGGACGACCAATCGGCAGGCTAGCCGCAATATTTGGATTGGTCACCCGCAGATCGCCCTCGTCCGACTCAACGCCGATATCCTGGACAAAAAATTCGGGTAACCCGCTGGGTCCAGCCGTGTTCACTGGGCTAACCGTAAAGCCGTAGCCGTGGGTGTAAATCCAGTGTTGGTTCACCCAGGTTTGCGCCTGTTCCGGGACGGTGCTGTACTGTAACTCCCGCGCTGAGATAAAAACCTGTCGCTCGTTAGAAGTCTGGGATTCAGGAGGCGTAGACGCACCGGGACTTGTTTTCAGGGTGTAGCGGTCAATGTCGGCGTCGGCAAATTCATAGTAGGGCCGAATTCGTTGCAACTGGCGATTCGTTGCCAATAGCGGCCGGGTATCCCAGAGCCGGATATTCTGAACGGTGAGGTTGTTCGCTTGGATGTCTGTGTAGGTCAGGTTACTTTCAGGCTCAAAGGTTTCAACCTTAATAGTCGCTAAATCAAAAGCCTGACGAGTTAGGGCAATGCTGTGCTGAATGTAAGGCTGCTCACGGGTCAGCTCGTTGGGCTGTACCACCAGGCGCTGCACTCCCAGCGGAAAAATTAAGAGGGCAAAGACTACACTTGCCAGGTACACCCCTAGGATAAAAGTTAAGCCCGATAAGTGTTTGGCAGCAGTTCTAGACCAGAAGGCCCGCCAGAATAGGAACAGGGCGATCGCACCGCCCAGCAGGCTTAAAGCAGTATAGGCAGGGAGTCGAGTGGTTACATCGGTATAACTGGCACCGTAAACTACACCTTCAGGAGAGTAGAGTAATTCATAGCGACTCAGCCAGTACGAAAAGGCGATCGCGCCGCCTAAGCAACCTCCTAACCCATACAAGTGACGGCGCTGCCCTTGAGAAAAACCGCGAAAGTTACCCTGACTAAGACTATCTCCAGAGAGTAGATAGATTAGGGTAGCGGCAAGCAAACCGACTGAAAACAATCCCACTAGCCAGAATCTCAGCAGCTCCCCCAGGGGGAGGGCAAAAATATAAAAACTGATATCTCGCTCAAACACTGGATCGCTGCTACCAAAAGGAGTGGCATTGAAGTACTGCACCACGGTTGCCCAGTGTCCAGACAGCACAACCCCAAAGATCAAGCTCAGCCCCAGAGCGAGGACGCTTAAAAGGGGTTGGGGATAGATCAGCAGTCCTAACATCAGTCCGAAAGCAAGGCCGAGCTGCCAGGGTCTAGTGGACCAATCGACCAGAGTTTGCCAGATCGATTCCGGTTCAAGTTGATTAATTGATTTCGCAGCAAGACCTGTGACAGCCGTTGGATGCCAAAACTTTAGGGCTACCTGGCCGTAGTAAGTTAGGAGCAATACAATCAGCAAACTCAGAATCAGCACCACTGGCAAGAGCCAGATCAATTGCACTCCTCTAGACGTTTCTAACTCTGGTGGGTGAGGCTGCTGATACTTGAGGCAATTAGCCACGCGCAGGTTGCCCAAGAGAAACCCGGCTGTTCCCAAAAGGGCAATCAGCCAAAGCCAGCCCTTTGTTTTAAGCTGAAGCAGAAAGACCTGAAGGTAGCCAACTTCCTCAAACCACAGATGCTCAACGAGTAAGTAAGCGGTAAAGTCAAGCGCCCACCACAGTCCTAGAAATAGGACCCCAGGTTTGACCGCTCGGCTCAAGTTCTTCCTTAGCATTCCTCACCAGTCCTAGCAACGCCCTGCTGAGTCCCAATATAGTCCCGTCAGCAGTGTTAGTAATCTAGGAGCTAGATCCAAGCCTGCGTCTTTGCTGAGGTCATCACGGTTGGGTTTGACTCGCACGGTGCTGATACCAATAACTCTCCATCGGAGCCACTTCGTGCCACTCGTAGGCCATGTACTTAGTCAGAGCGAGGATGTAGGGTGCCCACTGCTGACGGTGTGAGACGTATAGGTCTGCTCCGGCTTCCAGGTCTGGTGCTGTTTTGATTCCCTCCAGACTCAACCGCTTCACTGCATGGAGATATCGTTCTCGCCAGATCTGCTCTGGTTGGACCCGACCTAAATAGACCTTTGGCACAAAGGAGTCAGATAACTCCACTAGTAGTTGCATCCCACCCCCCCATAGCTCCGACACAGCGGCAGAGTGCACCAGCGAACGATATTTCTCTTGATCTAAGGCAGTTTTAACCAGTGTGACAGTCTCCATAGCCAGGAGTAAGATGCGAGGTAAGGCGTAGTAAGTCTCCTGGAAGTGGAAGTAGTGCAGCACAGGGTAGGTGTGATCCGACTCCAACAGGTTCAGCAAGTCCTTGGCAATCTCGGCTAAATCCTGGCGAGTGTTGATAAAGTTCTCCCCTGGCCCCAGCCGGGCCAGTAGTTCTGCTGCATCCGCCGTACCTCCAGTTCGGTGCTGCAAGCTGAGGGCAAAAGTATTTCGCCGGATCAGGGCGCTGTAGACCGATTGAAAGTAAGTCAGCGTCAGTGTCAGGGAGGATAGGCCAATCACTGTCTCCAAAACCATCAGTAGCCGATAGAATTCTGTCTTAGGGACAATGTCGCCCGTACCCAAGGTTGTTAGAGCATAACCGCTATAGTAAAGGGCGGTTGCGTAGTCCGTAGGAGTCGCTCCCTGGTTAGCTTGAATTGCAGTGCCCAACGCAGGCCAAGCAATCAGAGCAAACCCATTGGTCAGCAAGGCCACCCAGGCCACAACAATCGCCACCAGGAGCATCGGCCCATTGTGGGCCAGCAAGCGACTGTCTCTGCGGGTAGTCACCTCAAAGGCAATAGGGCAGGCGAAGCTTTCTCCTAGGAAATAGCCTTCCCGGACTGAATAGACACGACCCCGCCTTGAACTCTGACATCTCGGTTGTCCTTGTCTGGACCGGAGGGAAATGTCAACCGAGGCTAACCGGAGTAGTCGCCATACGGCTCGACTGAGTGGTGCGCTCAGCACACCTCGATGACCACGAGGGTAGAGCACGGTAGAGTAAATATCTACTATAAGGGCCAGAACCACCAGCCCCACGCCTACTATTTTGATGAACCAGCTCATGCGGTATCCTCCTGCCGCGTCCTGAGCCGGTAGGATTGAGGCTTTGACTGGTAGTGATTGTGGCTCAACTTAGCAGTAGTAATCATGAGTTCCAAGCGGTGATTGAGACAAACCCATGCTAAAGCAAGCAGAAGACGGCCTACCGTTCGATAGTCTAACGTCACCCCCTATTCCTACTGCGCCTTCCGGCTACAGGTCTGGATTTATTGGCCTGATTGGTCGGCCTAATGTTGGCAAGTCAACCCTGATGAATCAACTGGTGGGGCAAAAAATTGCCATTACCTCTCCCGTCGCCCAAACTACCCGTAATCGGCTACGCGGCATCCTGACCACCCCTGAGACCCAGATGATCTTTGTCGATACGCCAGGGATTCACAAGCCCCACCACCGATTGGGCAAAGTTTTGGTGAAAAACGCCCAGATTGCGATTAATTCAGTGGATGTTTTGCTGTTCGTGGTGGATGGGTCGGTTGAAGCGGGAGGGGGCGATCGCTACATTGCCGATCTACTCAGCCAAGTCCAGATTCCTGTCATTCTGGGTTTGAATAAGTCCGATCAACAACCCCAAGACCCTCAACACAGAGTTGGGCCAAACCCCCTAGACAACACTTATGCCCTGATGGCTGAGGCCCATGCCTGGCCCTGGCAGAAGTTCTCTGCCCTGACAGGCGAAGGTTTAGAGTTTCTCCAGCAACAATTGGCTGAGCGGCTACCAGTCGGTCCCTATTACTACCCACCCGATCTGGTGACCGACCAGCCGGAACGCTTTATTATGGGGGAGCTGATTCGGGAGCAGGTGCTCTTGTTGACCCGGGAAGAAGTTCCTTACGCCGTTGCGGTGACGATTGATCAGGTGGAGGAAGCCCCAACTATAACGCGGGTTCTCGCCACGGTCTATGTAGAGAGACCCTCTCAAAAAGGAATTTTAATTGGTCAGGGGGGCAGTATGCTGAAAGCGATTGGCTCTGCCGCTCGCCAGCAGATGCAAAAGTTGATCGCCGGTAACGTCTACTTGGAGCTGTTCGTCAAGGTACGACCCAAGTGGCGTCAGTCTCGTACCCAGCTAGCGGAACTGGGATACCGGGTCGAAGATAGTTAACCTCAGCATCCCAAACTCACCTTAAACAGAAAATAGAATCAGAGCTAACCAAGGTAGGCTATTGTCCAGTTAGGCTATCCACGGTTCCCTGAAGTCCATCGAGTAGATGCTGTTCTGCTTCGTTTAAGCCGATGGATAAGCGCTTCAGTCGGAAGTAGCGCAGCACTTGATCGCGCCAAAATCTTAAGTCCTCTTCTATTGAAAACTTGCAGCTATCCAGGTTGCCTAAGCTAGGTAGCATTGGTTTTGCATCTTCACAGGTTCCATGCCTCAAGTCCTCCTCACACCACAATGGGGTCTAGCTTGGCCGCTTGCTGGGCAGGCACCACGCCACAAAACAGGCCAATTCTTCCAGAAACGCTGATGGCGACGGTAATTGCCACAGGTGAGATCCCCGTTGATAAAGGAGTCCGCACTCCGACTAGAAGCCTGCCACCGATATCCGGATGCCAATCATGGATGGGGTAACTGCAACCCGATCTATCTGCCAGCACACTAAAACTAAAGTCCTGGTTCTGACAACTTTCGATGATCAAGAATATGTGGCTGAGGCGTTGCAGGCAGGAGCAATGGGCTATTTGCTCAAGGACACCCCCCTGGAAGAATTAGCGGCTGCCATTCGGGCAGTTTACAAGGGATGTACTCAGCTAGGACCGGGACTGTTCAGGAAAGTTAACTATGAGGTGCCGGCCAGCTCCACTACCTCTACCTCAGCAGTGTCCTCTGAACTAGCTGCACTGACCCCAAGAGAACGGGCAGTGCTGCGTTTGATTGCCACCGGTGCGAGCAACCAGGGAAATTGCTCAGGCTCTACACATTACACGTTTCTGAAGGGACCGTCAAAAATCACGTCACAAATATTTTGAGTCGGCTCAATCTCCGCGATCGCACTCAGGCAGCTATTTTTACAAATTCCCTCTTAACCAATGCTGGAAAGTTTCAGTTAGGGTTTGCCCATCTCGCAACCGTATTTTTTTAGTGTTTTTTTAGTTTCCAAGCGACGCTGCTGTACTAACCTGACTTCAGAACCACCATCACTCTAATGCTATTCGTCGTCCCAGCCTTCAACTGCTAGGAGATCGCTGACTGGGTCCTGCATGGTAAAGTCAAAATCTTGCAATTCCTGTTTCCAGTACTCCCACTCTTTGCCGTAGAGCAGGGCTACCTTCCAGAGGCTATCTGTGGGTTTAAGTAGGTTGGATTGCACGAGCGATCGCACCTGACGCTGAAATTGAACCATCGGGTGAACAACCGGCTGGGTCACACTGTTTTCGAGCATGGTCTAAGTTGTATTAATACCTTCTTGGAAATATTGTTTGAATGCAACTTAATCAAAGCGTTGCTTTGTCATTTCCTCAGAGTCGCCGATGCCGGATTACAGCTTTGCCGCAACTTGTTGCGTAATGCCAGCCATCTTAAGCAGGGAACTTAGCTAGTCCACTTTTTGCACTCAACTATTTTTTAGCATAGTTAGACCAGAATGAAGCAACCCCTGCTAGCAGTCATCCAGCGAAAATCAGAAGTTCTCGACAGGTATATCAGCTTAGTTTATAGCTTAGCCTGCTTGCTTTGGAAGTCATGGACACCTCATCTGCTTATTGGGCAGGAATTTCAAGCGATCTTCTTGTCTAAATTTCACTTAACGCTTATGTCTCAACTGCGGCAGCTTTCCCTCACAGGAGTTGCCCGACAATTGCCGAGTCCTTCATGTTTTGTTACAAAGAGGAAGAACTCTCAATCAGCAGGAACACTGCATGTTCGGTAGTCTTACCAGTTCATCAAACTCACCCAACAATGATATGGGAGAGCGGCTGCTCAATACCGCCGCTAGCAAATCGATTCGTCATTTGTTCAGTCAGAGTGAGGCTGTCGATGTTGAAATTCGCTGTTCTCCTTCCAGCAAAATTCTTCAGGGGAGTATTGACAGCTTCAAGATGAGCGGTCGAGGTCTGGTAATCCGCAAGGAGTTTCAAGTCGAGGAGATGACCTTTGAAACCGACGCCGTGTCCCTCAACTTTGGTGCAGTTCTCAAGGGGCAAATCCGGCTGAAGCAGCCGACTCAGGCCATTGCTCAAATCACTCTATCTGAAGCAGGGATTAACCGCGCCTTTGAAGCTGAACTAGTTAGAAAACGTTTGCAGAACATCTCAACGCCCGAACTGCGGACTCTTTCAGATGATCAACCCGTTTCTTTCTCTGGGGTAGAACTCCAGCTCCTGCCGGAGAATCAAGTTCGTATTTTTACCAAGGCTGACTTGCCCAATCATGGTACGGTTCCCGTCAGCGTCATTACAACCCTAACAGTAGAGCGTCGCCGCCGAATTTGCTTTCAAGACCCTCAGTTTCAGGCTGATGCGATTCCTCGGGAATCGCAACCAATCTCTGAGCGCTTAACGGCAGCCTTTGTCCAAGTACTGAACAGTATGGTGGATTTGGACCGCTTTGACCTCGATGGTGTAGTTATGCGGATCAATCGCCTGGAAACTCAGGGCAAAAAACTGATATTCAGTGGCTATGCCCAAATTGATCAGTTTCCCACTCCTTGAGGTCTAACTCGCTCAATCTGGATCGGTGAACTTTGAGCGCGTCTATATCTCTAGGGGGAGGGGATAGGTATTGCGACGAGGTTTCTATAAAATACGTTGTTGTAGATAAAAACTTGACTATGGTACTTTATCGGTCTGTATTCGGACTTTTACTTGGACTCATCGCCGTTGTTCTAGTTAGCTGTGGTGCTCCAACAGAGACCTCAATTGAGCCTGCCACCTATAGCCCGATTCAGCTAGAAAGAATTCAACTCTACGTTCCTGGAGTACAGGAAGCCCGCGAACAAATGCAGAAGCAGTTAAAGTTTGAGATTCAAAATCAAGAATGGCAGAATATCAGTGGCTTTGTTCACGGTCCCCTGGGAGAAACGCTGTTGGATATGAATAGTGTTGTCCGTAACCTTGCGCCTGAAGTGCAGCAGGATGCTCGCCGAGTGACCAGAACCTTGTTTGACAATTTAGTTAAGATTGATGAAGCTGCTCAGGATCGTAATGCGATCGCGGCCAGTAAAGCCTACCAGGCCGCACTAGATGGGTTTGACCAATTTTTTCAGTTGGTTCCAGCGGAGGCCCAAGCCAAGCTGGCTGAGCCGATGCCTGCGGTAGAGCCAGAGGAGACAATGGAAATTGTACCCGATGTTGAGCCCCAGCCCGACGTTGAAGTAGTTCCTCCAGCTTAGCCTTGATATGCCTAGCAGACTCAGCCTCTAGTGAATCAATCCAGTTGCTTGCGAGTGGGTGTGGTTGGTTGTGGTGTGGTGGGTGCCGCGATCGCCTATGAACTAGCCCAAGTTCCAGGATTAGCCGTTACGGTACTAGACCGCCGCTCGGCCAGTAACTGGGAGGCAACGGGAGCGGCCTTAGGAGTTTTGATGGCGGCAATTAGCCGCAAGAAGGGAAATAGTTTGCAGATGCGGCTAGCCAGCCTGCGACGCTATGAAACCCTGGTACCGGAACTAGAACGCTTGACGGGTGAAACCATTCCCTTTAATCGTCAAGGAATTCTACAACTTTGTTTCGCCGAGACAGAGCTAAGCCGGGGGGCAAAACTAGCAGAGGTCCGCTCCAACCAGGGATTTCAATTGGAAATTTTAGACCGGGCTGCAATCACAGCCCACTACCCTGAGGTGAGCTGTGCCTACGCCCTAGAAACTAACCAACCCCCAGTGGGAGCAATTTACTCTCCCCAGGACCGCCAGGTTGATCCTGTCAAGCTGACTCAAACGTTAATCAAGGCAGCTCAGCACCTGGGGGTGACCTTTCACTTCCAGACTGTGGTTCAGGGCTTTATCAAAACCTCTGCTGAAGCTAACTGGCAAGTTAATCAAATTCAAACCAACCAAGGTGAACTCTCAGTAGACTGGCTGGTTCTGGCATCAGGACTGGGTTCAACATTTCTTTGTCGCGAACTCCAGCAACCTGTCGAGGTCAGACCTGTCCTCGGTCAAGCCCTGCAACTCAAGCTCCAGCAGCCCCTGACTGATCGCCTTCGACCACTGATCTCCGGGCCGCTGATCTCCGGGCCTGTGATCTCCGGCTTGGATGTTCACCTAGTGCCTCTAGGCTTACAAGAACTCTGGGTCGGGTCCACCGTTGAGTGGCCGCTTAATCAGCAACCAAATCTAGCAGCACAACCTAATCCTCACCAGCTTGAAGCCGTTCGCCAACAGGCGATCGCCCTGTGTCCAGCCCTGGCAGCTGCTACAGTAATTCGAACCTGGTCGGGTCTACGGCCCCGGCCTGAGGGCCGTTCCGCTCCCGTTTTGGGACCATTGCCCGGTTATCGAAATGTCCTGTTGGCAACGGGCCACTACCGCAATGGAGTTTTGCTCGCTCCCGTCACGGCTGAGAAAATTCGGGAGATGATTTGCTCCCAGCTCTGAGGCTCTGGCTGTCTAGTTACCACAGCTCACTAACAGCAGTTCGAGAATCGTGGGCTTGAAGATGTCATGAGTTATGATTTGCCAATCAACCGCTGGCGCAATTCTCGCAGGGCAATCCCTGTGCCTCGTTCACTCGCAGTTTGAAGACACTGGCTGGCGATCGCCTTCAAGTCGATTTCTGGGAAATAGCGGCTGGTGGCTTGCGGCTGGTACTCACCAGACTCCAGCGTAGAGATACTAAGTTGATTGTGCTTGAATAGCCAAACTTCGGGCACACCGTAGGGGAGGTAATCATCGGTAGCCGTATAAGTGGTTACGTCAATTTCAATCACCAGATCGGGTGGTGGGTCGATGCCCCAGTTGAGGCGATCTTTTCCGACCACAGCCTGCCAGTTGTTGATATAGAAGCAGTAATCTGGCTCAATGCCCCCCGCTTCGGGCAGTTCCATCGTAATTGGGGTGAAGGCTTCGTAGTTACAGTTTTTGCTGTCAAGCAAAGCTTTAACAATATCTGCCAGGATGTTAGCTTCACGTCCATGTCTGGGCAAAGGGCTCATGAGCAGAACTTCACTGTTGCGGTATTTAATCCGGGGAATAGAACCATCGCCCCGGCTTTGACGCAGGGCACAGTAATCCTGCCAGGTTCCCGGCATTCGCACTACGGTTCCGGCTGGAAGTTGAATTTTTTCCCTTGAAATAACTGCGTACATGGTTAAGCCTTGTCGGAATTGCCCACCTTACTCAGTTTACAGATCTAGCAGGCGATCGCCTTGCTTCATGGCAAAAACTGTATCCAACTCAGCAGCAACTATCCGTCAGGGTTGATTGTTTATCGCTGCTGAAAAGCCACGTTTTACATAGAACATGATGTCAGTGAGCTGTCCAGCTACGAGCGGCGGGGGATCAAGCGGCGGTAGAGGCGGTAGAGCAGACGGACAATGTCCAGAACAAAGTAGGGCAGCCGCAGCCGTAGCGGTGAGAAGAAGGGAAGATAAAGCCAGTAGTAAGCCTTCTTTAAGTCATTCCAGGCCGAGCAGTCCTCCTCATGCAGGAAGTCAGAGATCTGCAACTAGTCCCCTGCCTTCGCACACCATCACATTGCGACCGTGGACATCGTGGGGGTGTAGCCCGCGATCGCGGGCATAGTCCAAAGCCTGGTCGATGTCCTTGATCACCTGCTTGGGGATTCGAAGCCCAAGGTGCATGCAGTCGTAGAGGGTGACGCCGTACAGTCGCTTAAGGACTAGAAACTCCTCTCCAGCGTCTAAACACTCAGAGAAGGCAGGGTGGGAGCCCAGGCGGCGGTAGACCTCCAACTCCTCGGTCAAGCCTACGTGTCCAGGTGCGTAGATCTTCACCACTTGGTTTGGATAGGTTGGGTGATAGAGGACAGCGGCATAATTTCCCGTCCCCAGTAGCTGCCAGGGGGCAGGAACCTGATGGACTAGTACCGGGTTGTCGGGCGTGAGACTCTCGATCCAAAGCCCAGGAAGCAGTTCTTGGTGGATACTCTCAATTAGCCCGTTCATAGACGTTCTATAAAGTTGGTTCTGGCTACAGGTTCGTACCAGTTAAGACAGTCAGGGCGCTGAAGTGCTAGGCATTTTCTTGCTATTCTCTAGAAGAACTGCGGGCACTCACAGCGTTTGCCAATTTGAGGCTACTTGAACCAGAAGGGTGGCGATCGCAGTTACCCAATATTTTTTTGTCTCCTAACCGATTTTTATGACTTTTCCGAGAGCCAGCGGCTTGCTGCTTCACCCGACTTCTTTACCCAGTCGCTTTGGCATTGGTGATCTGGGACCAGAAGCCTATCGCTTTGTGGAGTTCTTAAAAGAAAGTGCCCAGCAACTCTGGCAGGTTTTACCCCTAGGACCCACAGGCTACGGCAATTCTCCTTACATGTGTTACTCGGCACTGGCTGGGAACCCGATGCTAATTAGCCTGGAGGTTTTGCGCGATCGCCAACTACTCAACGATGCAGACTTAGAAGGTCTGCCCCCCTTCCCCAGCGAGAACGTGGCCTTTGACCAAGTTAACGCCAGCAAAACGCCACTCCTAGAGCGAGCCAGTCACAACTTTCGCATCCAGGCTTCCCCCACCCAACGTCAGGAGTTTCAGAACTTCTGCCAGCAGGCTGAGTGGTTAGAGGATTACGCCCTATTTATGGCCCTGAAGCAGGCTCACAACGGTCAGGCCTGGAACACCTGGAAACCTGCCATTGCCCAGCATCAGCCGGAGGCAATCCAGCGATGGCGACAACAGCTAGCCGGGGAGATTTATCAGCACCAGTTTTTTCAATTTGAATTTTTCCGCCAGTGGTCCGGGCTGAGACACTACGCCAATACTCAGGGCATTCAAATCATTGGGGATATCCCGATCTATGTGGCTCACGACAGTGCCGATGTCTGGGCCAATCCTCCAGATTTTCAGCTCGATCCTGCCACTGGGGCAGCGGCTTTAATGGCAGGAGTCCCGCCAGACTACTTCAGTGCCACGGGCCAGCTCTGGGGCAATCCGATTTACAACTGGGAGCGGATGAAACAGCAGCGGTTTGAGTGGTGGGTGCAACGATTTCGGGCCATGCTCGACTATGTAGACTTGATCCGGGTAGACCACTTCCGGGGGTTCCAGGCTTACTGGCAGGTGCAGCAGGGAGAAACAACTGCCCTGAATGGTGAGTGGGTAGAAGCCCCCGGCCAGGAGTTTTTTCAAGTCGTCCGGCAGGAGTTGGGCCGCTTGCCGATCCTGGCTGAAGATCTGGGCGTGATTACTCCACAAGTAGAAGCACTGCGAGATCAGTTTGATTTTCCTGGGATGAAGGTGTTGCAGTTTGCCTTTGGCTCTGGACCGGGAAATCCTTTTTTGCCCTTTAACTATGTGCGGAACTGCCTGGTCTACACCGGAACCCACGACAATGACACAACGGTAGGTTGGTTTAATCAGCTATCAGCCCACGAGCGGAGTGCGGTGGAGGAGTATTTAGGGTGCATCTGTCCTGCCGGAATTAACTGGGACTTGATTCGTTTGGCCTTGAGTTCGATCGCTAACCAGGCGATTATTCCGGTCCAGGATCTGCTGGGTTTGGGGTCGGAGGCCCGGATGAATTTCCCCAGTAAGCCGGAAGGTAACTGGGCTTGGCGGTATCAACCCGGAGATTTGACTGACCAGTTGCGCGATCGCCTGAAAACAACCACCCAAACTTACAGCAGAGCACCTCAAGCCTAATTCTAGGCATCCAAACCCATATCTAATCCGCAGTTTGATCGTCCCTATTTACCAGACTTTGATCAGCGTGATCACCTACGTCTAGAGGAGAAACTGCCTTCGCTGATGCCGTTGAGTGATGGAGTGCGATCACTCAAATGCTTCAACTTTTCTACAAACTGGAAGTATTTGATGGCTTGTCCCCTGGGTCATGGACCAGGGGCACCTGGTGAGCGAGAACTTGTACCTTAGCTAGCTCCTGCACCAGGCGCTGGGCTTGGTGTTTGTACAAGGGCAATGGCAGTGTTCCCGGCAAGTGATGCATCAGGTTTCTGGCTAAGCTGAGGCTACATCCCGAAACGCGGGCAACTATCCCGCCCCCCTCAAAAATTGCATCTTGCCCTGCGGCTTTCTCAATCTGCACCTGCCAGCGTCGAGGTGCCATTTCTCCTCGCTCAATGCATTGCAGACCGTTACTAGTTGCCAAAACCACCAGGCGATCGCCGGGGTGGAGCTGTACATCCTCTGAAGGCATTAACTTGGACGGCGCTTTTCTAGCTTGGTGAAGAATTGGCACAACCCCATAGCCATAGGAAACTTCCGCTAGGATTAACCCCTTGAGGGTATCGCTGGCCTCAATCCGGTATTCCGTGACTAAAACGGTTTGATTGTAAAGGCGGAACAGGCTGAGAACATTTTCCCCAAACGCAGCCGCTGCAAAGGCTTCTGCCGCTAGAGCGTAGGGTAGCAAAGCTTGAGCGTGGGGGAAGAGTCGGGCTAAATTGCTACTAAAGCTGGAATCAACGGCACGAATAACCAGGTTACCTGTAGGGTTAGCCCCGTGCGCCATTAAGCCGATCTCTAGATTTGTCACCTCATCTTCTGTGACGACAACGACGCTTTTGGCGGCTGGGAGATTCGCCTTTGCCAAGGCAGCAGGTAGACTGCCAACAATCAGGGGCATTTGGGGCAAAATACCCTGGGCCAGACTGGTGGTTGTAATGCCAACCATTGGCTGCCTCAAATCCTGCAACAGGGCAGCCACTCGCTGACCCACCCGGCCTAACCCGATCAGGACCACATGATCCTGTTCAGGTACGGGGGGACGCTGGGCCAAGAACTGGAACCTGGAAGTTAAAAGATTTTCTGTTAGCAGGGCATACAGTATGCCAACAAAGGCAGTGCCAGCCAGAGTCAGGCTAAAGCTAAACAGTTGCAACCACCAAGGCGTAGGAGTGGACAGCTTTAGCTGTCCAAATAAATCTCCATATCCTCCCAGCAACAGGTTTGCCGTGGCAAAGAAGGCATTTCGCCAGCCAATATCGGGGTACTGAGCGCTAAATAGAAGAGTACCGCTGAGCAGTAGGAACAGGATGGTGATGCCACAGATAATGGCAACTCGCCGAATTTGATGTTGAGTGCTTACCTGCCAAAATTGAACGATTTGTGGCCTCAGGCTGCCCCGCTTCAGGTCCTGGACAAGCCTGGACCAGCGCCGCCACTGGCGTGAGCTACGGGTGGTTGCCCCAGCAGGGCTAGCCGGTTGCTCTGCTACCTCGACACAGACTAGGGTATCTCCTGCCCGTATTCTGGTATCGGGCTCCCACTGGTAAAACCGTGGCTGGGGCAGGTGAGCCCTAGGGGTATGACTCAGAACCCGGCGGTTGCGATTGTTTAACCCGTGGACTAGCCAGCGATCGCACCAAAAGTCATGGGGTTGGATTTGGTACCTGACAACCTGAAGTAACTGTTCCTCCAGCTTGAAAAATCCTAAGGCCTGGTTGCTGAGCGCTGCTAAGGCAAACGCGGTAGCTGACAGTTGGATCGGCTCATAGGCAACAAACTTACCCAGATGGCGACCCAGGAGTTCATTTAGATTCTGCTTGGCGGAACGAACAATCAAATAAATCTGGGGATTGAGCAACCGGGCAGCAAAGGCAGCTTCTATATTCACCCGCTCATCACTAGTGACCAGGAGAATGGCCCGACATTGGCGAATTTGGGCCTGCTCTAGGATATCAGGTCGGCGGCAGTCTCCCGTCAAGAACGCTTCTAAGAGATCCAGCAAGCCTGAAATCTCCCAGTTTTGGGGCTGTACTACGTCGATGGCGCTGACCTTTACCCCAAACTCTTTGAGGACAACAACACAATGCTGTCCTAAACTACCCAGCCCGCAGACCAGAAATCGGTCTAGTGCCTCAGAGCGATGGGTAGGCTGAGGGATACTTTCAAGAATTGCCACAGCTATGGGGGCCCAAAAATAGGCCAACAATGGTACGAAGAAGCTTTGGCTTCTATTCTAGTGAGCGGAGCCTTAAGCCGCGAGGCAACAATTTACCCTGATTCATCTCTTGGATCAGCTCCCGCAGT
Source organism: Thermosynechococcaceae cyanobacterium (assembly GCA_041748155.1). Taxonomy (GTDB): domain Bacteria; phylum Cyanobacteriota; class Cyanobacteriia; order Thermosynechococcales; family Thermosynechococcaceae; genus JBGTDT01. Next base: position 45,872 of record JBGTDT010000139.1, read on the forward strand.
AGGCTAGTAGTCTCCCGTAGAGATTATTTCAAACACCCCTGCCCCCATCTTCTGCCCCATAAATAAATACCCTCCTAAAACTGCGTTTTATCTCAAATGAGGACGCCTACCGATGAAAGTATTCCGGATCAAAACCAGGAGAATTCCCACACCCGTGAATGCCGCTGCCAAGATATGACTTTCTAGGGAAGCGAAAGAAACGAGAACCAGATTGGAAATTAGAGCTAAGCCCGGAACAAAATAAGGAATCTGAAAGCCCGTAGTTCGTGGTTCTCGACGTTTAATCACAAGCAGTGAGAGGTTCACAAGACAGAACATTGCCAGAATCAAGGTTGCGGTAGTTCCTGCTAGAAATTCCAGCGTCCCTGAAAGCGCCAGAAAAATCACAATCGGTAGAATGACCAGGATCGCTCGATAGGGGGTCTTTCGTCTGGCATGTAATTTCCCCAGCCAAGCCGGCAAGAGTCCTTCCCGTGACATGCCAAAGAGCAGCCGCGAACCCGTGACAAAATTGAGCAGCGCGGTATTGAGAACAGCGAACAGGGCGATGACTATGAAGATTAATTGGGGAAAATTTGGCTGGGCTTGCCGAACGACATCGAGAAGCGGCGCATCCGAGGCAGCAAGCTCGGCTGAGCTTAGCACATGGGTGGCAAGCCAGGAGATCAGGATATAAACGACACCTGCAATCCCCAGGGAAAATAGAATGGCCCTGGGAACATTTCGCTCTGGATTTTTCACCTCTTCCGAGACATTCACAATATCTTCAAACCCAATGAAGGCATAAAAGGCAAGCGACGCTCCCTGAAAGATCAGTGACCAACTAATTGCTTCCCCACCGGGCACTGGAACGTTTGCAGGGGTGACAGCGCTTCCACCCCCTGTCAGAAAAAGGATCGAGACAAGAATGACGATCAGGAGTCCTGAAACCTCAAGAACTGTACAAAAAATATTCAGCCCTGAAGACTCCCGCATTCCCCTAAAATTCACAAGCGCCAGACCGAAGAAGAGGGCAAGAATGATTGCCCAAGCCGGAATGATCGGCGCAAAAGCCATGAGATAACCTGAAAAAGCTTTCGAGATCGTCGCCATCGAAACCAGGCAGGTGCAAAACATCAACCAACCAACGAGTATCGAGAGCCAGTCGGTGCGAAAAGCTTTCTGCACGAAGTAAGCGACACCTCCAGACTTCGGCAGTCGGCTACCGAGTTCAGCGTAACTTAAAGCTGTAAGTGCAGCGACTACCATCGCCATCAGGAAAGAAATCCAAACCGCAGAGCCGGAAAGTCCCGCAACTTTTCCTACCACTGCATAGATCCCCGCACCCAGAATATCGCCAACCCCGTAGATCAGCAGTGTTGTCAATCCAAAAACTCGCTTCAGTGAATCTGCTTCTGCATTCCCTGCCATATAGTTTCTTTCATCCTTCCATTTGTTCTCAATCCTACTTGAGTTGGGGTTTAGAGGACTGGATATCCGCAAGCGAGAGACGCGATCGCATGCAGTCATTGAGCAACAAAATTCCACGTCGTCCTATTGGGCAGTACAGGTTTTGAGGTTTCTCTACGCTCAACTGCTCAAGACTTGGAGAGATTGGCTGGTAAGCATATTTCAAACTTGGATGGTTTGAGTAATATTGCCTTCAAATAGGACTTGAATCAAGGTGGCGATAATCTTTGAGGCTAGGGGATTGCCTCAATAGCAATGGATAAGCTTAACCTCATCTGCTGATCCTAAAAGAATCTCTTTCGTCAGAACTTGTTAACGTATTCGAGACGCACCACAGAAAGCAATTAGCCTTGCACCACTTACTACCAAACGATTGTCCTTGTTTTTTTTCTTAATGTTCCTAATTACCCGCCGCAGGTAACCTCACATGCCCAACAGATGACTTCCTGGCGGTCGGGTGCACGCTGACCGCTCACTGTCGTCGGGCTTTAAGTCAAAGCGCCAAGGACTGACTTATAGCCACAAACTGTATCCAAAAGGTCGCTAGCGTTTCTAAAGTTCGCGCTGTCGGTCTCCAGCATTGATCGCTTCATAGCCACACTTCTGAATCAATTCACTCACAAATTTTTACACTCTTTTAGGGTCTAAATTACAGCACAAGCCATTAGTACGCCGCCAATAGCAATTACGGCGATCGCACTCACAACTTGCATATCTCGTTGCAGAGGGTCAACCCACGAAAAGTGCGTTAGCCAGTGACGAGCATAAACAATGGCTAAACCAATGCTCATCAGTACGACTGCTAACCCGAAACTGAATGCGCCCACCAGCAGTAAACCATAGGCAGTTTGATGTAGGGCGATCGCGCTCAACAGCAGCACCAAAGCTGAGGGGCAGGGAACTAGACCGCCTGCAACCCCTAGCATTAGAAGAGACCGTAACGTGACGTGCGAACGGGTCGGATGATGGATGTGATCAGAAACATGGATGTGAGAGTGGTGATAGTGTTTGGGTACGGGGTTGAGGTGTCGATCGAGCAACCAAAAGCCCACGCTACAGACCATCAAGCCACTTAGTAAACTCAAGAGCGGATACAACTGCTCCGGCAAAATGTATTTAGACAGCAGCAGGGCGAGAACACCTAGAACAAAAACGCCGATCGTGTGAGTTAGCGTTGTTACTAAACTCAGCAACAGCGCTTGTTGGGGAGTGCCTTGCGAACCAACGAGATACGCTGCTACCATCGTCTTCCCATGTCCGGGCGAAAGCGCGTGTCCGGCTCCGGTAACCAAAGCAACACCCATGCTGCTGAACATCAAAGTTGGGGACAGGTTCGCCTGAGCTAGGTTTTGAGTCAGGAAGCTACCGTGACCAATGTGAGCTAGGGCAGGCTGAGTGGGTATGACTAGCAGGGCAAGGCTCGCGATCGCGATTCTCATAGGTGAGTCCTTTGCGATCGCGAAGCACGGTACATCCCATAGCCAATCAGCGCTAAGATAACGCTGACCGCTGCAACTGCAACGTTGGGATAGATCGGAATGCCTGCAACGATTGGTGGAGATTCTTCAAGGTCGGCTTGCAAACTGGTTCCCGGAACCACCAGCGTTACAAAGAAAAAAGGTGCCCAGAAGATCACAGGCACTAGCATGGCAAACGTGTAAGCGATGTCAGGTTCTATTGATCGTCGCCACAGCAGCCACAAGGCGACGATACTCATGCCGCTCAGCAACCACAGCATGACCAAATCATGAAACTTGGCGTGAGGGTGCCATTCGGGGTTGAAAATGTGAGTTGTATTCCAGTCAACTGCTACAGAAACTACAGCAGTAGCAACAAGAACAACCGACAGCAAAATACGACTGGTTCTTCTCATAATTTCTTGATGAAAATTGCACCTACTTAGCAATGAACAAAATCATGACGACATGAGGAAACATCAACCTCTACAAGCGATGACTAGACGTAATGTGAAGTGAACGATAGGTTGCGAGTTAGGCTTGTTGAAGCTTTATCAGGGTTATTACTAAGGAGAGTGCTCAATAGTTGACACTATTTATCAAATCAGCCTTCGACCAGGCTTCTGTGCAGGTTGATATGTTCAATATTTCCCGCTCCCATTAGCAACTCATCAGGTGTGCAAACCCATCGACGAATGTATAACGGGTTGCTGAGCGAACGATAGTCTTTTCTTGCTGAATCGGATCACAATTTAGGTCATTCTTGCTATTACGGGTGCCATTCTAAGTTTTACTGTTTCCTCAAAAATAGCCAGGGTGTGACTCCAACCTGTTTTTTAAAGTGCTTTGTGAAGCGACTTTGATCGGCACAACCGACCAGCAAGGCAACTTCTGCAATCGTGTGATTTCCTTTCTTCAACAGTTTTTGCGCTTTCTCCATGCGTTGTTTCAAGACGTACTGGTAGGGGGCGACACCCATCGATTGCTTAAACAATCGGCAAAAATGATATTGGCTCATACCAGAAATCTCCGCCAGTTCGGCTAGCTGAAGCGGTTGATCTAAGCAAGTGTGAATGTAGTCCAACACTTGCTGAAGCTGCCAACTGGGCAACTTACCAACGTTGGGCCGGACTTTTGGCTGAAACGTGCAGTATCGCCTCAGCAAGTGAATGATCAATAGCTGCGTTAGTGATGCGGTGTAAAGTTGTTCACCCATGCCGTCCGTGCCGAGTTCTGCCTGAAATAGGGAAGCGATCGCTTCAATCTGTGGGTCGTGGGCACTCACCGTACTGATTACTTCAACATTGTTTGCATCCAGTCCAGCCACTTCCTCAGCTGTTTGGCGCAGACAGAGCGGGTCAATCACAAACATCAGCGATTCATCGGTACTGTCCCATGCCCAAAGTCCAGGCACCTCAGCCGGGCAAATCCAAAAGTCTCCTTTGGCTTGAGATTTCTCGGATTTCTGTTCACCAATCCGAGTCATTTTTTGTTGATTGCCATTGCTCAGCAGCAGACAGAGCAAATGATGACTGCCTCCAGAAAAGTCAAGCTCGTTTGGTTGGGAGATGTGCCAATCGACCGTTAACCCAGGTAATTGCATGGTGCGACGCTCAGAAATCCAGGTCTCCTTCATACAAATTTGTAAGTTCATCAGTCCCAAGAATACACCAGGCAGAACAGCGTTCAATGTGATTAATAGAACAGGTCTAAAGCAGCTTAGAAGCGATCGCTTAACCGCTTTAGGAAAAACTCATAGTAACTTGACGCTGAACTCTTACAAACAATATTGAAAGGCTGCCCTCAATAAAAATTCATGCTGGCTAACGATTGAGCAAACCGGATAAAGATAGCCTTTAACGCATAACAGACAACTTTTGTTTTGTTCTGGTTCAGCGATTTGTTAGGCGGCTAAATGCAAAAGAGTATAGTATGCTACACTTGATATAAATTAAGTCTAAACCGAAACTCAATTAGGGCTTGAAATTTCCCTACAAAACCTGCATTTTTTAAATTTTTCAAAAGATTTACTCGATTGGGTAATTTTCGCTGCATAAGTTTTTTAGCGAATGCAAAAAAATTACAGGCTTCAAGTCAGACAAAGTTGATGCGAGTTTTCGCATTTAGATAAAACCTTAGGTTTTAGAGAGAATTGGCAACTTCCAAAAAAGCCTCTTGAGAATTCGAGAACAAATTGAAGAAAATTAACTGAATGGCAATTACAAAAAAAACGGCTTTAGTTTATTGTGAAAAAGAATTCGGCTTAGTAGACGGAAAAACCGCCACAGGCTTGGTTCGACACTCTGAACTCTATACCATTGTTGGAGTTATTGATAGTTCATTAGCTGGTAAGGACGCAGGAGAAGAATTAGGGGACAAGAAGAGTAATATTCCCATTTTTGCCAATCTAGATGAAGCTTTGGATAACCTTACAGAGGTTCCTAACTGTTACATTTATGGAAAAGCGCCCCTGGATACTTATATATCCCCAGTCGAAAGGTTTCTAGTCTTAGAAGCGATGCAAAAAGGGATGGATATCATTAACGGTCTTCATCAATTCTTCTCCGAAGATCGAGAGTTTGTCCATATGGCTGTTCAGTGCGGTATCCAGATTAAAGACATCAGAAAACCTCCTAAATTAGAAGATTTGCATGTTTTTACTGGTCAAATATCTAAAGTAAATGTTCCTGTAATTGCCGTACTAGGTACCGACTGTGCTTGCGGGAAAATGACTACCGCAGTGGAACTCAACAAAGCCTTGAACAATTTGGGATTAAAATCGGTAATGATTGCCACAGGGCAAACTAGCTTGATGCAGGGGGCAAAGTATGGCGCATCAGTAGACGCGCTTATTTCCCAATTTGCGATTGGTGAAATAGAAAATGCTGTTGTTCAGGCTTTTGATCACGAAAATCCCGACATTGTTTTAGTTGAGGGACAAAGCGCAGTGAGTCATCCTGCCTTTATGAGTTCTATTGGTATCTTAAAGGGAAGTATGCCCGATGGTGTTATTCTCCAACATCCGCCTGCCCGAAAATTTCGGTGTGATTTTCCTCACTTAGCGATGCCTACCCTTAAAAGTGAAATTCAACTGATTGAAGCTATTTCCCAATCTCAGGTGATTGCGATCGCGTTAAGCCACGAAAACCTAGCAGACAGAGAAATCCCAAAAATCATCAAGGATTATGAAGACAGTCTTCGATTACCCACGACAGATGTGTTGAAGTATGGGTGTCAAAAACTTGTTCAAAGTTTGTGCAATTATTTTCCAAAGCTGAATCAAAAAATCAAACGAGAGCGTTTAGAAACAGCACCTCCCTTGGCAATAAGGTAGACGCAAAACGTCTGAATAGATATAGATGAGAGCGTTTTTACCAAGAATAGAAATTGCCCTAGCTCAAATACGGCATAATGCTCGGATGTTGTCCGAACTGTATGGGCAAAAAGGAATTTCTTTAATGGGAGTCTCCAAAGCGACACTAGGAGATCCCGCGATCGCTAAAGCAATGATTCAAGGCGGAGTAAAATTTATTGCCGACTCTCGCCTTGAAAACATTCAAAAAATGAAACATGCCGGGATTTCGACTCAGTTCGTGCTGCTACGCACCGCTTTGAGTCAGGCAGAATCTGTGATTAAAAATGTGGATATCAGTCTCAATACAGAACTTGAAACTGTGAAAGAACTTTCTCGTTACGCAAATGTCCATAATAAAATCCATCAAATCATTGTGATGGTCGAGTTGGGCGATCTGCGAGAGGGAATACTGACCTGTGACCTTTCTCAATTCATAAAAAAAACGCTTGACCTACCTAATATCAAAATTATTGGAATTGGCTGCAACTTGGCTTGTTACGGTGGAGTCAAGCCAAACAACCAAAAAATGCGTGAGCTATCTAAATTGGCTGATGCGATTGAAAAAGAATTTCAGATCAATTTGGAGATAATTTCCGGCGGAAACTCGGCAAACTATGAATGGTATGAATCTGCACAAAAAGTCAGGAGAATTAACAACCTACGTCTAGGTGAATCGATTCTTTTAGGTCGTGAAACTGTCAACCGGAAAGCAATTCCAGGTTTGCACACCAGTGCCTTCAAGTTGATTGCTGAAGTGATCGAGTCAAAAGAAAAGCCATCTTTGCCATTTGGGGAAATCTGTCAGGATGCTTTTGGAAATGTTCCCACCTTCTTCGATCGAGGTATTCGTCGCAGAGTGATTGTCGCTTTGGGAAGGCAGGACATTCTCGTATCTGGCTTAAGACCTGATGATAACGATCTGGAAATACTAGGATCTAGCAGCGATCATGTTGTTCTCGACAGCAAGAACTATGATTTAACAGTTGGAAGTGAAGTGAAGTTCAACCTGGATTACAGTGGGCTTCTTACAGCAATGACTTCTCCTTTTATTAAAAAGCAATTTATCGGCTGTTCTTAAATTGGTTGCGCTTATGCATCAGAGAATAATAGCCGAGTCTGCAAAATACCTTTTCACGTTAATAATAAATTAAACCTAACTTTGTTTGATTATCTTTTTCTTATAGGTAAAGGTCATCATGCAAAAGAACAAACGACATAAATAAAGATTTTCAATGATGGTCATGCAGCAGCGTAACTATATATTCAACCGCAGTTGTGCGGTCTAGTCTCGTTCAACTTGATGTTATCTTGCGACCGTGCGGTACAATCCCAAAATCTCAGGAGTTGTAACGGCGAGTTACAGGCTAACTCCACCAGGCAGAGTATTATTCGGCAAATATGCAGGCTAACAATAGCTATCAGAACCCTGCTGACTATATTTTTTGGGCAACCTGAAAAGCTGAGAGATAGGAGAGCTGGATATTCCTACCATAGTTCCTTGCTAGCACTTCCCTCAAGCCTGCGAATAGAGAGTTCCGTTGCTGTGGGTTGAGTGCTATATACGGTGACAAAGTACTCAAAAGCGCTAGATAGTCATCAATGCTGTAACTAACTTCATACACCAACTGGTCGGATACTAAGTCCTTGAACTGACCTGATTCAATGACGCTTTGTCCATTCCCCCTGATGTTCTCTTCGTGAGTTCTTCTATCTTCAGGTTGGGCAAGAGACGGAGCATAGGTCTGATAGACCTGACCCAATACTTGGGAAATTTCATCGCTTGGTTGGGGAGGCGTATTCCACAGCAAAACTAGAGAGCCATTGTCTTGCAGGGCAGCAGCAGCTTTTAGATACCTAATCTCAGGTGAAATCCAATGAATTGCATTTGCTGCCAAAACAGCAGGGAATTTCTCAGCCTCTAGCTCCCACTCTTCAAAGGTAGTGTTTACAATCTCTACGTTTGAATACTGGGCGCAGTTCTGTCGCGCTAGCTGGCAGGCTGCCGGGCTGGGCTCAAGACAGACCATTGAAAAGCCCTGTTGGGCAAACGCAACAGTTGCAGTTCCAGGACCACAGCCCAGTTCAAGCATGGCTGCTCCAGCAGGAAGTTGGGCTAACTCGACCGCGCGACCAACTAACTGCTGGGGATAGCGCGGTCTGACCCGGTTGTAGGCATCTGCGACGTTGCTGTACCAGGTTTTTCTTTGCTCCAAGGTGTAGGCATCTGCGCCAAACCCGGTTTTTTGTTTTGGATCTTTCATCAGCTACCTGAAAGCAAACCTTCTTTACTCAGTACCCTGTGGCTTAATCCCAATCAATAGCGCTAGTTCCAGCCACTTCCAGTAGCAATCGACATCGGTGTAGCCAATTTCTCGCAGCCATTTGAGTTGTGTTTCCACATCTAACAACTGGTTCGAGGGATCTTCAGGTCTACCGACAATGTCGAGGGCCTGGCGAAAACGTTCGTGCAGGCCAGGGGTGGGAGAGGAGACATGTTCTAAGTTACAAAAAATCCCACCGGGTTCAAGTAACTGGAATATTTCTGTGTAGAGAGCCTGTTTGCGATCGTGGGTGAGGTGGTGAATCGCAAAGCTAGACACGATCGCATCAAACCTACCCAGTTCTGGCAGAGCATGATCTAAGTTATGTTCAATGATTTTCACCTTCTCATCCCCAGTAAAGCGCTGGTGGACTGCCTCAAGCATGGTGGGTGAAAAGTCGATCGCAATACTTTCAACCTGAGGACGGTCGATTTTTAGCAAGGCCAGTAAGCGTCCGTCGCCCGTTCCTAAATCGAGAACGCGCTTGACTGTTTTAGGCAGGTGCTCTAACAGGACTGCTTCCCCCTCAGTTCGATGGGGAATCTGATCTGCTTTTGCTAAATACCACAAGGCATGGTCAGCAGAGGTCCAAAGGTTAGGGCAATTCATCGGTAAACCGTTTACATGATAGGTTGAACTTGAAAGCTGTGGTCAAGCGATCGCAGTTGCCGGATACCATGTTCTATGAGATCGCAACTTGCTCCGCTTTTGCCTGATTGATTTCTCCTCCCTATCTTAGCGATCGCCTTACACTCATAGAGTTTGGTTGAAGGGGCGATCGCTCATCTTCGCCTAGTTGGGATACTCAACAATCCAAGTTCTACTGAAGTGAAGACTCTCCATAAGCCTAAAAATCAGGCTACCAGATGTAGACCGAAAAATTGTTCGATTCTACCGAAAGATTGCCCATTGTGGTCTTATTCTGTAACACTTAGACTTATATGTGCTCTACTCAAAACAGCACAAATCTTATAGCTGAGATTGGGTAGCGATAAGTCGATCAAGACTTGCTGCAGGGGAGGGGAACGATGTTTGGTCTGAATCACTCTTTACCCTAAAACAGGTAACCAAGATGGCATTTATCGAAGGCGACGATGACAACAACAGTCTAATTGGAACCCCCGATCCTGACCGGATACTCGGCAGGGGAGGCAATGACTTCCTCAGTGGACTGGGCGGCGATGACCTCCTCAAGGGTGGAGACGGCAGAGATACACTTTCTGGTGGGCTTGGCGATGACACCCTTGATGGTGGAGACGGCTCTGATATTGCCGACTACTCAACTGCTGCTACAGGCGTAACCGTCAACCTTGCTACTGGGACAGCCAGTGGGGGAGCAGGGAATGACATCCTCCTTGATATCGGAAACGCTCGTGGCTCTAGGGGCAATGACACCCTAATTGGTAGAGACGGCGACAACTTCCTGGATGGACTGGGTGGCAGCGACACCCTCTATGGCGACCCTTTGAGAACTCCTAGTGACGGCAACGCTGGAGACGACATTCTTCGTGGCGGTGGCGGGAGAGACATTCTCTATGGGGACTCTCAGTCTTCCGGTGAGGATAGCTTGGGTGGGGGCGATGTTCTCTATGGGGGGGACGGGGACGACGCAATATATGGTGACTTTCAGGACGCTGGAGACTATAGCTTGGGTGGTGACGATATTCTCTATGGGGGGGACGGGGATGACACCCTAGACGGTGGCTCTCAGTCCTCAGGTGAGTATAGCTACGATGGAGACAACACTCTCTATGGGGGGGACGGGGATGACACCCTAGCGGGTGGCAGCGGCAATAACAACACTCTCTATGGTGGCAACGGGAACGACATACTAGACGGTAACAGCCGCGACGGTAGCAGCATGTTGTATGGCGGTGATGGGAACGACATGCTACAGGGAGGTGGCGACTACAGTATCAACACCCTGTATGGTGGCGATGGGGATGACATTCTAGAGGGTGGCGACTTCGACAGTTTGAACACCCTGTATGGGGGAGCCGGGGACGATGTTCTGCAAGGGGCCAGACAAGGCAATAATAGTACCGACACTCTGACAGGCGGCTCAGGCCAAGATCAATTCGTCTTCAACCCCGGTCGGCTTAGTACCTTCTATGATATTGGGGTTGATACAATCACTGACTTCAGTGGGGCGGATGCCGCTGGTGGGGATGTTATTGTCCTAGACAGAACAATCTTCACTACTCTCAGCAGCCCGGTTGGAGGGCCACTCTTAAATGCAGAGTTTGCCTCGGTCAGAAATGATTCCCTGGCAGGAGGTGTTAGCGATGACATTGTTTTTAGCCGAGCCACGGGCAACCTGTTCTACAACCAGAATGGGGATGCAGCGGGCTTCGGCAGCGGCGATCAGTTTGCCGCACTCACGGGTATTTCTGCCCTAGCTGGGACAGATTTCCTAATTCAGGCGTAGCAGGAACACTTAGTGCCGGTGGTGGAGTATTGCCCTCTTACTCCACCAGTCAACCTCAAATCTTGATTGTTCAAGTTCAGACCTTCAAACTCCGGCCTTAGAACTGGGAACGCCAAGCTTTTTGCTCCAATATCCGAGCTTGGAACTCCATTAATTAAGCTAAGAACTCGGAATTTGTAGCTTAGAACTGCAACGGTCAAGCTAAAAACTCGGAACTCTAGGCTTAGAACTCGGATGTTGACGCTTTAAGCTGCAACCGTCGAGCCTGGAACTGGAATAACCGAGATTCGAGGTGCAACTCTCCTCGGAGGTAGGGCGTCCACTATAAGTCTTGGCTAAAGCAGCTTTTCGAGTCCATAAACTAGAGTTTTCAGGTCCATAACTTTGCGAATTGCCAGCAACACCCCCGGCATGTAGCAGGCGCGATCGCTGGTATCGTGGCGCAGGGTATAGATCTGACCGGGAGCGCCAAACATAACTTCCTGGTGGGCCACCAAACCGGGTAGCCGCACACTGTGGATGCGAATCCCTTCTGCGGCCATACTTCCTCTGGCCCCCGGCAGGTGTTCCGTCTCTTGGACCTGAGGTGGGTTGAAGGTTTTACCCAACTCCGCCAGCATCTGCGCGGTTTGCAAGGCAGTGCCACTGGGGGCATCGGCTTTTTGATTATGGTGCAGCTCAATAATTTCGACATGCTCAAAGTACTGAGAGGCCGCGATCGCGGCCTGCTGAAGCAAGACCATGCCAATCGAGAAATTGGGAATGATCAGGCAGCCCATACTGGCTTTATCGGCAAACTCTGCTAGTTTGTCAATTTGCTCAGGGCTGAGTCCAGTCGTACCCACCACAGGTCGAATCCCGTAGGCGATCGCCGAACGAACATGCTCGTAAACCGAGCGGGGATGGGTAAAGTCAACCATCACCCCCAGTTGGCGCTCTTGAGCGGCGGCAACCAGCATCGCTTCCAGGTCGTTAGTGATCGGAACTTCCACCGGGCCGCACCCGGCCAGTTCTCCGACGTCTTGCCCCATACGTTTAGGATCACGGTCTATGGCACCCAGCAGGGTAAGATCGCCCGCTTGGGCGACTGCTTTGACCACCTCGCGGCCCATTTTACCGGCAGCACCATTGATAACAACGGGAATTGGAAGATGACTTGTCATGATTTTTTGCTTACTCTGTCAGACGGCTGGAAGCGATCGCCAAAACCAGGGTCTGCTCAAGGCGGCCTTCACTTTTCGCTAGTTTAAAACTAATCACCCTTAACTGAATCAAATCATTGGTAGAGGTTTGCGATGGTTTCCAACCGGCCTTAGGCCATCGCAGTCAGTTAACAAAGTAAATTCTGTATTCTAAAGCTGTATTCTAAAGCTAGAGAACTTGTTGATCTTTGCCTGGTTGTGGGTTGAACTGACTCTTCTAGGGCTGGCAGCTCTGGGAGCCTTGGTGTTGTTTAATCCGGATCGGAGCCAGCTTGTGGTATTTGTTACGGTTGCTATCTGCATCACGCTTGCCTTACTCGTTTTAGCTGCTGTGCGCTATCGCCTGCAGCGATCGCCCCGCTGGATAGCCTCAAAATGTCCAACCTGTGGGGGTCTGCTCTACCGCAGTCATCGCCGCCCGATCAACCGCCTGATCGGTTTGTTCATCCCCCTGCATCGCTATTATTGCGTCAACCCTCAGTGCCGCTGGCATGGACTGCGGATCAAGCCAGTCAAGAAACGGTAAGGATCGCCTCTTACTATTTCGTTTTGTGAAGCTATTAAATTGATGTTCTTAGCTTCTGGTAGCGTATTTTACAAGCTCAAGAGATTTGGACCAGGAAGTGTAGCTTGTAGAGTTTCTCTGGTCAAAAACTCTGGCTAGAAGACAGAGAGCTTAATCGCTCAGAAAACTGACAAGAGGGTGGGGAAATCTTTTCGGCCCGATTTTTATTCTTTAAATAATGAATAAAAGGCTGAGGAGCACTCTTTCAGCTTGTTTATGCTTAAAAGTAGTTTGGCTGTACCCCCAAAAGAGTCATTCGAAGTGAGTGTGCTAAGTGCCACATGGTTTGAGTGCTGGGAACAATGTTGTACTTATTTCACACTTGCTTGAAGCAAGACCATAACCTGTACGACTCAACCACTCTGCACTGAAAGTGCAGAGGTTTGACCGGGACTGAAAGTCCTTTACTCCAGCATAAAGTTCTCGCTCTCAGCATTGGAGGGATGACGATGATGCTCCAGATACTCTTCCACCATCTCTTCACTCATACTG
>JBGTDT010000140.1:0-30877 GCA_041748155.1 Thermosynechococcaceae cyanobacterium
ATCTCTGAGTCATGCCCAGGTGAAGAAACTTAAATGCCTCATAGCTTCTGACTTCTGGAAACAGATGCTGATAGGCTGCACAATAGTGATCAATGAAGGTAACAGTCTCAACGGCTTCTCTTGGCTCTACCATTGGAGGAACCAGATTTTCAGCATGGCTCTTATTCTATGCTCCCCAGACTAATGAAAGAGGGATATACGCTCACGACAATTAAAGACTCGTTGACGAGATTTTAATACTCGCTCACAAGACTGAGCACCCTAACAAAAAAATTTTGATAAGGCCAGGACTTACGCAGTTGAATACTAACTCCGGCAGCCTACTCTCCTCCCAGGTACCCAGAATTGTTCACCGTCAACAGAATAGTAGCCGGGAATTGGTAGACCCTTGAATTGTAGAGACTCTCGGCCAGTGTTCAACACTTAGTCCACCTGCTGAGGAAATCAATCGAAGGAGAACTGGAGAAAAATCGATGACATCAACTGAAAAAGCTGCTCTCGACTCCCCAGACAAATCAGTTGCAGAGAAAGCCGCAAAAAAGAACGGGAAACTTGCAAAGAAGAAATTAAAAACAAAAATTTATCAGAATGCTCCTCTCGACTCCCCAGACAAATCAGTTGCAGAGAAAGCCGCAAAAAAGAAACTAAAAACGGCAGAGTATGAGCAGGAACTATATAAGCTCCACACAGAGCTGGTCAAGTTGCAGTATTGGGTCAAGCACCAGGGTCTGCGGGTCGTATTGATCTTCGAGGGACGTGACGCAGCGGGTAAAGGAGGGACTATCAAGCGGATTACGGAACCCTTAAATCCCCGTGGTTGCCGAATTGTAGCTTTGGGAACGCCTTCTGATCATGAGAAGACACAATGGTATTTTCAACGTTACGCGCCTCACCTGCCTGCTGCTGGAGAGATTGTGGTCTTTGACCGGAGTTGGTACAATCGTGCCGGTGTCGAAAAGGTCATGGGGTTTTGTACTGAAGAACAATATCAAGAGTTTTTGCGTTCCTGCCCTGAATTTGAACGAATGTTGGTCCGCTCTGGGACTATTCTTCTCAAGTACTGGTTTTCCGTTAGTGATGAAGAACAGGAGCGTCGATTTCAATCCCGTGTTAACGATCCGGCGAGGCGATGGAAGCTCAGCCCTATGGACCTCGAATCTAGGGATAAATGGGTGGAATATTCTCAAGCCAAGGACATGATGTTCTCCCATACCAATATTCCTGAAGCGCCCTGGTTTACGGTTGAAGCAGATGACAAGAAACGCGCCCGCCTGAACTGTATCAACCACATCTTGACCAAGATTCCTTATGAAGACACAACTCCCGAACCATTGGAGCTAACCCCCAGGAAGCCTGCTGGCGATTATGTCCGTCCCCCCAGAAGTGAGCAGTTCTTCGTGCCCCAAACGTACTAGCGCCAAAAGTCGCTGTTCAGGAACTGCTTTATTTCTGGGAAACAAATCCGACCGTTGAGGAAGTCTACTCCGTCAGACTTGAACTTCCTCCTTCAGGCGTAGCACTGGCTGCCAGCTTAAAATCGGGTCTGCTTAAAATCTTTGGTAAACTGCTCTGATACAGCTTTGACAAGTGCGACTGCAAAGCACGGTAGTGCCGCTTTAGAGGTCAATTATTCCTGGTCCAGCCTCCCTGAAACTTCTCTTTGTCTCAACACCAGTCGGCCCGCTGGGAACTGGCATGGGCGGTGGGGTAGAACTGACCCTTCAGAACATGGCTCAGGTTTTGCTCCAGCGAGGTTACCAGGTTCATGTGGTTGCGCCTCCTGGCTCCAAGCTGGCAGGGGTAGCCGTTGTCGAGATTGACGGCGTGCTACAGGTTCCAGCCCAGACTCAATCACGGGCAGCACCTATCCAAATGCCGGAAAACTCTGTTCTAGCTCAGATGTGGGACTATGCCCGCCAAGTTCAAACTGACTACGATTTAGTCGTTAACTTTGCCTACGACTGGCTACCCTTTTACTTAACACCATTCTTTAGAGTCCCGATCGCCCACATGGTCAGTATGGGTTCCCTAAGTGATGCAATGGATCAAATCATTGCCCAAGTTGCTGCCCAGGCTCCGGCCACCATCGGCGTTTATACCCGGACTCAGGCAGAAACTTTTCCCTTTGCAGACCAGTGCTATCCCCTCGGCAGTGGCCTGGATTTGTCCCTGTACCAGTTTTGTGCCAAGCCTAAATCCTGGTTAGGCTGGCTGGGTCGCATTGCCCCAGAAAAAGCCCTGGAAGATGCTGTGGCGGCAGTGCAGACGACTGGAACCCCCCTGAGAATTCTCGGTCAGATTCAGGACAAGGCCTACTGGCAGCGGATTCAGCACGACTATCCCCAGGCCCTGATTGAGTATTTAGGGTTTCTGCCCACGGCTGAGATGCAGCAGGTCCTGCGTCAATGCCGCGCCCTGCTGGTCACCTCTCGCTGGGTGGAAGCCTTTGGCAACGTCTTAATTGAGGCCCTGGCCTGCGGAGTGCCCGTGATTGCCTACCGCCGTGGTGGACCGGCTGAGATTGTCCGGGATGGCAAGTCGGGGTGGTTGGTTGAACCCGACAGCGTTTCCGGACTAGTGGCTGCGATTGAGCGAGTTGATCAAATTGACCGCCTCGCCTGTCGCCAGCAAGCGGAGCTGGAGTACTCGCTATCAGCCCTAGGCGATCGCGTGGAAGAGTGGTTCTGGCAGATTCTCCAGGTCCGCCGCCGATGAAGCCGCTTGCCTGCCAACTGCCACCCCCCTTAAAACCTGGCGATCACCTGCGGGTGGTGCTGCCCAGCGGCACCCTGCGGGAACCAGAGGCCCTGGAGCAGGGAATTAGCATCTGGCGATCACGGGGTTACAGGGTGGAACTGAGTCCAGGCTTTGATGCCCGCTGGGGCTACCTGGCTGGAACGGATAGCGATCGCCGCCAGCAGCTTACCCTGGCCCTGAAAGATCCAGGCTGCCGGGGCATTCTCTCTGGTCGCGGCGGGTTTGGCACCGCCCGGTTACTGGAGCACTGGACTTGGCCCCCGCAGTGCCGCAAGTGGTTGATTGGCTTTTCCGACATCACCAGTCTGCTGTGGAGCCTGGCCCAGCAGGGAGTTGCTGGGGTGCACGGCCCGGTCTTGACCACCCTGGCGGCGGAACCAAATTGGTCATTACAGCGCCTGTTCGACTGGGTCGAGGGTTGCCCCCTCCCGCCCTTAAACGGGACTGGCTGGGGCGGCGGCCAAGCTAGCGGTATCCTGCTACCGGCTAATCTGACCGTCGCTACCCATCTGCTCAACACGCCAACTCAGCCCGATTTTAGGGGTGTGATCCTGGCCCTAGAGGATGTCTCAGAAGTGCCCTACCGGATTGATCGGCTGCTGACTCAGTGGCGCATGAGTGGGGCGTTTCAGCACATCAAAGCGATCGCTTTGGGGCGCTTTAGTCAGTGTGCTCCGCCGCCAAACATTCCCGGCTTTACCGTAGAAGAAGTGCTGCGCGATCGCCTGGGCGACCTCGGGATTCCGATTGTTTCCGATCTTCCCTTTGGTCACGGTGGACCGAATGCTGCCTTACCTGTCGGCTTGCCTGTATGTCTCGATGCAGATCGGGGTACTCTGACCTTGAGTGAAACCCCGGATGCTGACGCTGATGCAGTGACACCACTGCTCTAGTTGAAGGGAGTTGAGGACAACCAGTTTGAGGGAGGTTAGATTGTGCTCTTGTTAAGTTCTGCTCAAGTTGAATACTGCAACGTTACTCGCCGAGCGGCAGCACCAGGAGAAAACTTAACCGGGATTATTTACCAAGACAAGCTTTTTGTCCAGGGCGAATGCTTCAGCCAAGCAGAGCGAAAGATTGCCGCCGAACACTGTCGGCAAAAGCTGGAGCAAAACGTGATGTGTTTATTGACTGAGGATGCAACGGGCTTCACCGTATGGTACGAAGGCAAAGACCTTGCGCTGGCTGAACTGCCTTCCACAAAAGATTCAACCGCGAGTAACAATCTGGAAAACCTTGTCCTCGCCATGCAGGATTCTGACAAAATCAACGTTAAAGATCGCTGGCACAATCTCAAGCTATTTCCGCAGTGCTTTATCGCAAGTGAGGCCGTGGCCTGGTTGATGAACACTCAAAATATTTCCAAACAGCAAGCTTTAAACCTGGGTGAGCAATTGATTCAAGCAGGGTTGATTCAAAGTGTCAATGGGCAGCCCTTTCAGGATGGACTTGGTCTCTATCGGTTTAGCAGTAAAATATCCACTCATCAAAGCTTTCAGTTAACTCGTGATCACAGTGATAAGCATCAAAGCTTCCGGTTGACACTTTAGTTGAAATAACTTGTGTACCAACCGTAGATGCGATCGCCGCCAACCTGAGCTGCTAAGAAAAGCTGGCCGAGGCTATGGAGTTGCACTCTGCCTTTCAGGTTGATTTGCATCAAAGATATCCCCTCTCCCTGACGAGTAATTTTGCCATAGAACCAGTGTCACAATGCAAGAGAGGACGTTGGCGCAGAACAAATGATTATTCTACTGGGGAACATGCTCTTCCCGGACCACAGTCGCCTACCTGTGGGAACACCTGTGTTCATGGCAGAAGATCGGGGACTGTGCACTCACTTCAAGTACCACAAACATAAGCTGATTCTCTACCTGGCAGCGATGCGTCATCACCGCGACACCCTCCGGGCTCAGGGTGTTCAAGTTGAGTACCACGAGCTAACGGCTCGGAACCAGACCTTATCGTACGAAGATAAACTGGCTCAGGGAGTGCAGAAGTTTCGGGCCAACAAGATTGACACCTACACCATTGAGGGTCACTTCTTTCGCAAACGGATTGAGTCCTTTTGTCAGGCTCAGAAGCTTGAACTCCACCAGCATGACTCACCCCTGTTTCTAACCACGACTCGCCAGTTTCAGGAATACCGCAGTCGTTACAAGCGGCTGTTTATGGCTGATTTTTACAAACTCCAGCGCCAACGGCTAGGTATCCTGATCAGTGCTGACAACAAGCCCGCAGGGGGTAAATGGAGCTTTGATGAACAGAACCGTCAGGCTTTACCCAGCAGCTTAAACGTGCCTAAACTGCAACTTGCTGAACCCACCCAGCACACTCAAGCTGTTAGCAAACTGGTTGACCAGCTATTTCCCGACCACTCAGGACAGACCGAGGATTTCTGGTTGCCAGTCACCCGTGAGGGTGCACTTGAGTGGCTGGAGGCTTTTTTGCGCGATCGCTTTGCCCAATTTGGCCCTTACGAAGATGCTCTCTCCACAGGGGAACCTTTTGTTTTCCACTCTATAATTTCCCCCCTACAGAATATTGGCCTGCTTACCCCCCAAGAGGTGGTCTCAGCCGCCCTCGACCACGCGGCAAACCATGACATCCCGCTGAACTCCTTGGAGGGATTTGTGCGGCAGATCATTGGCTGGCGCGAGTACATTCGTGGGGTTTATCAAGAAATCGGCGAGGCCCAAGGGAATTCAAACACCTTTGGGCACGAACGCCAGCTAACCGATGCCTGGTATGCAGGAACAACTGGCCTCCCTCCAGTCGATCTGGTGATCCGGCAAGTCCAGCGGCGTGGGTGGGCTCATCATATTGAACGGCTAATGGTGATCAGCAATATCATGCTGCTGGCAAACGTGCATCCCGACGAGGTTTATCGCTGGTTTATGGAACTCTTTGTCGATTCCTCAGACTGGGTGATGGTGCCCAATGTCTACGGCATGGGCCAGTTCGCCGACGGCGGCTTAATGGTGACCAAGCCCTACATCTCTAGCTCAAATTATCTCTTAAAAATGGGAAACTTCCAGAAAGGGGACTGGTGTGATATCTGGGATGGTCTCTACTGGCGCTTTGTCGATCAAAAGCGGGAAACACTCTCCCAGAACCCGCGCACAAAAATGATGTTGCGGACCTTTGAGCGCATGAATCAACCTCGCAAGCAAAAAATTCTGACTGCGGCTGAGGCATTTATTCAGACAAAGACCCGGGCTGACTCGATATCTCTTGGCGATCGCGACAATATCACCCATCAAACTACTGCAAAATAAGCGAATTCTGTCAGGCCATTACAGTCTGAAATACTACATTTTCTCAGAACACGAATGCAATAGGATGTTAAGACAGGTTTAAGCTAGTGTTGTTTGTCTTCTGCTCATGCTCAATCATAGTGATAGTGTCAGCCAGGGTTCTCTAGGGGAAGAGTCAATTCGCGTTCGCGTCTTGAGTGAGGCCCTGCCCTACCTGCAGAAATTTGCTGGACGCACGATTGTCGTCAAGTACGGCGGGGCAGCGATGAAAGACCCTAGTTTGAAAGCTCAAGTGATCCGGGATGTGGTACTACTGTCCTGTGTCGGACTGCGCCCGGTCGTTGTGCATGGTGGGGGACCGGAAATTAATACCTGGTTAGACAAGCTGGGGATTGAGCCACAGTTTAAGAACGGCCTCCGCATCACAGATGCGACCACGATGGATGTGGTGGAGATGGTTTTAGTGGGCCGGGTCAACAAAGAACTGGTTTCTCTGATTAACCGGGCTGGCGGCTCAGCGGTAGGGTTGTGTGGTAAGGATGGCAACTTGTTCATGGCCCGTCCTAAAGGACAATCTGGATTTGGCTTTGTCGGAGAAGTAACCAGTGTAGATATTCAAGTGTTAGTGCCGCTGATTCAGAGCGGGTACATTCCCGTTATCTCCAGCGTTGCCGAAGACAGCACAGGCCAAGCTTATAACATCAACGCCGATACTGTAGCGGGCGAACTGGCGGCTGCCCTAGGGGCCGAAAAGTTGATTTTACTCACAGATACGCCAGGGATTTTACGAAATTACCACGACCCGGCTACGTTAATTTACAAGCTAGATATTCAGCAAGCGCGGCAGCTAATTGCCAGTGGAGTCGTCTCCGGGGGAATGATTCCCAAGGTAAACTGCTGTGTGCGATCGCTGGCCCAGGGTGTCGGAGCAGCTCATATAATTGATGGCCGGGTGCCTCACTCTCTGCTGCTGGAGATCTTTTCTAACACCGGCGTGGGCTCAATGCTGGTTGCCTCCGAGTCTGGAGACTAGCAAGCGAGTCCCATGCTGAGGGAAAAGTTATGATTTACGAAGAGAACTCTTGTAAGGCGTCGTTTCATGGCCCGTAAAGACACAATTTTTGAGCGGTTTTTAGCACCAGTGGTGCGCCTGTTAATTGATGAGCCAGCCCTACAGCGCTTTTATGACACCACTGACTGGCAGCAGGTTCGCGATCGCTACCAGCGGCCAGACCTGACCTATCCTGACTACTACCTGAAGGAGAACTTCCACGGCATCGAGGGTGGCTACTTGGCCCCTGGCGCTGCCGTGTCCTATGACCCCATCACCTACTATGCTTTACCGCCTGGGGAAACCCTGGTCCGCCAAAGCTTGATTGATCAAATTCAGGCCCAACCCCAGCGAATTCTAGATCTGGGTTGCGGCACGGGTTCAACAACGCTGATGCTGAAGCAGGCGTTTCCTCAGGCAGAGGTGGTAGGGTTAGATTTATCACCCTACATGCTGTTTGTGGCGGATCGCAAAGCCCAACAGGCCGGGTTGACAATTCAATTTCGCCACGGCGATGCTGAGCGCACTGGCTTGACTGAGGCTAGCTTTGATTTAGTCACGGCTTCCCTGTTGTTCCATGAAACGCCTGTTGCTGTCTCTGAAGCCATTCTGAGAGAGGCATACCGGCTCCTGAAGGTGGGTGGTCAAGTGCTGATGCTCGATGGTGGCCAGAAAATTCTCCGCCAACTCCACTGGCTCAACCACATCTTTGAAGAACCCTACATTGAATTCTACGCCGCCGGCAGTGTCGATGCCTGGATGGGAGCAGCAGGATTTGCGGCGGTTCAGACAGAAGACACCTGGTGGATTCATCAAGTCACCTCTGGCACTAAACCGTTGCCATCACAGCAGGACCGTCCGCAAACGGTTGAGCAAACCTTCTCGACCCGTGATGATCTAGAAGATTACGGCGTACCCGCTGGGATTCCCGTTTGAGGGCCGCTGGGCCGCGCTGCTGAGATGTTGACATGACCCTCAAAGCTGTTCTATTTGATTTCAACGGTGTGGTGCTCGATGACGAGCCCATGCACCAGCAACTGGTTGAGCAAATTTTGCTATCAGAAAACCTGCGGCCCCAACCCGGTGCCTACTGGCGATTTTGTCTTGGTCGCAGCGATCGCGCCTGCCTCAAGGATCTACTGACTAGCCGGGGCCGGGTGGTGACGGAAGCCCACCTGGGTGGGTTGGTAACCCGCAAAGCCGAGTCCTACCGGCGTCACCTGGCATCTTTAGCCCAACTCCCCCTGTTCCCCGGCCTGGGAGAATTAATCTCCAGCTTGCGGGCTGCCCAAATTAAACTGGCTGTCGTCAGTGGAGTGCTGCGATCGCAAATAATAGCAGTATTGCAACAGGCTGAGCTGTTTCAGTCCTTTCCAGTGGTTGTCGCGGGAGATGATCCAGTCCCCAGTAAACCGCAGCCAGACTGCTATCTTTTAGCAATCAAACGATTAAATCTCAAATATCCTACCCTGAACCTCAATCCCAGTGAATGCCTAGCGATCGAGCATACTTTTGCTGGGATTGCGGCAGCCAAGCAAGCCAAAATTCCTCTGGTTGGAGTTGCCAATACCTATCCCTTCCACATGCTCCAGCGCCACACCAACTGGACCGTTGATTCCCTTAACGATCTCGAGCTTGAGCGGATTCAGGAAGTCTTCCACACCAATGAGTTGGTAAGGTAGTTGGAGAAAGCCCTTCCTCAGCGGGAAGTTGTGAGCAGCTAAGGAGAAAACTATGCCCAATAACCATTATCCTGAGCATTCTCATCATGCCCCTCCACCCCAAACCCCTCCAGGTACTGGGGCAAATTCGCTTCAGCAACCAGAAACCGAACAACAACGGTTAGAGCGACTCTCCCATGAAGTTCAAGCCCTCAAGCAAACTTCTGAGTTGGATGGGCGGAAGTATCGCCGCGAGGTCGGTCAGCTTCGAGGTCGGTTGGGTCTACTGACAGGAGTTTCCCTGGCGGCGATCGCGATTCTAGTCACTGTTGCCACCTGGCTGGGATTGAGTCTTAAATTAGAGCAACGGCAACTGGCAGAACAGGTGCGATCGGTCACGGCAGAAAAAAGAGTTGGAACCGAGCAGATTGAAAGCCTGGAAGGCCAGATTAGTGCTCTCCAGCAGCAGGCGCGCGCCCTGACTCAACAGGCCCCGGAAGCCTTTGCCAGCGAACTTCGGGGCGTTCAAGCCCAACTCCAGAATCTTGAGACCCAGATCAGAGAGATGGTGACTGACGTGAATGAACGGGAACAAATCATCAACACTTTAGAAAGAACTCTGGAAAACCTCAACAAAGAGGAGTCCTCAAAACCACCCAACCCTGCCTCAGATTCGAATGCCCCTGACCCCGCTTCGAAGCCAAATTAACCTGCTGCCAGCTGGATTCCTGGCAAACCCTTTCGATTGAACTGTTTACCCTAGCTGAAACCGAGCAGTAGCCCCGCAATTGTGAGCTAGAAAAATCTCATTCTGTAAAGTACAATTGACAACGTGACAAACAAAGCTTACAGTTTTGTCAAGATGTGTTGTCAGAGGACTAGCTTGATGAACCACTGTTCAATTTATGAAAAACCACTTACGTGAGCTTCGGGCTGAACACAACTGGTCACAAGCAGACCTGGCAGACCGCTTAGGCGTCAGTCGTCAGACTGTCAATGCCGTTGAAGTGGGTAAATCAGAACCGAGCCTGTCCCTTGCTTTCAAAATTGCTCAGCTTTTTGGCTCCTCAATCGAAACTATCTTTTTCTCAAAGGAAAAGTCTATGTTTGCCAAACTCTTTGATGGGTTTACTGAAGATAATTTCTTGAAAAGATTTATTCAGAAAATCCTGCCAACACGATTTACTCAGAAAGCTGTGCAGGTGATCACGCTTGCTCAACAAGAGTCCCGTCGCTTAGGACATAGCTATGTGGGGACTGAACAGATCCTTCTAGGGTTGATCGCTGAAGGAACTGGAGTCGCAGCCAGGACCCTATCAGATCAAGGGATCAACCTTCAAGATGCCCGGAAGGAGGTCGAGAAAGTTATCGGTCGTGGTCCTAAACTTGCCCGGATCGAGATTCCCTTCACTCCGCGAGTGCAAACAGTTCTACAACTCTCGTTAGAAGCAGCCCGTCAGTTTGACCATAACTACATCGACCTGGGTCCGATCCGATCCATCGACACTGAGCATCTCCTGCTGGGGCTGATCCAAGAAGGGGAAGGACTGGGAGCCAGAATTCTCAAAGCCAACTTTAGAGTGGACCTACAGAACCTTGAACAACAAATTCTGGAACAATTACCAGAGGCTGTGCGAGAGAGCAACGCCTCTTCAGAGCGATCGCTACCCAACAGATTTAGCCGAAATTTTGATGGTGCAGCAGATTGTAGCGACCAGCCACCAGATTTCACTTTCGGCGTTACGAGTGCTCGTCTCTGTGCTTCGTTACTAGCCTGGGTTGAGCCCCGCCAGCTTGGATACGTTGTTATTTCTAGAAGCGGGTTTCAACTGCCAAACGGGGGTATCCTAGCTCCTCATATTGCTTTTATTGCCCAGGAACACCTAAAGCGGGTTCCCCGAATCTATCCTGAAGTGGTTCCTGACTTAGTTGTAGAGATAAAATCTGCCTTTGATCGGCTGGCTCCCCTCCAGGACAAAGTTCAACTTTGTTTAGAGAGAGGTACAAAAATTGGCTTGCTAGTTGATCCAGACAAGCGAACTGTGACAGTCAGTCGTCTCGCTCCAGAGAGAGCAGTCGTACTAGAAAACGAGGATATCCTGACTGCCTCAGAGTTGTTCCCTGGATGGGAACTCCCAGTGTCAAATTTATGGCCGTCTTTGCTGGATTAGCGTGTCAATCCATTTCTACATCGTCTTCCGCATCATCGAAGTCCTGGACATCAAAGGGTAACTCAGGCTCCTCTGTTTCCTCCTCTGAAGCCTCACTGCCACCGCCTACCACCAGGAGGTCAATCTGCTGACGGTAGTAATCCACACTTTTAACCTGGACTTCAACGCGATCGCCGAGGCGGTACTGTCTACGGCTCTTACGACCGATCAGGGTTTGTTGACGAGAGCGATACTCGTACCAGTCATCCTTGAGAGAGCTGACGTGGACCAGTCCTTCTACCAAGAGCGCCTCAATCTCAACAAAAAAACCGTAGGACTGGATTCCGGTAATCAAACCCCGGAAAATCTCTCCCGTTTGTGCCTGCATCTGTTTGGCTTTCTGGAGACCTTCTAGGTCTTGCTGGGCCTGCTGAGCAATCTTTTCTCGCTCGTTCAAATGGTTGATTGCTGTGGCGAAACTTGCTTCTAGATCCCGCTGCACCTCCGGGGGTAAAACATTCCAGCTAATCTGGCCATGACAGGCGCTGTGATTCAGGTTAACGCGTTCTTTCGCTCTAGTTGTGCGGCGATCGCGGCCCTTGGCAAAAACTGCATGCAAGGCGCGTTGGTTCAGCCCATCGGCATAGCGACTCAGGGGAGAGACAGCGTGAGTGTAAGCTTGAGACAGTCCTAAGCCAAAGTGCGGCCCAGCCGCGAGGCTATAAACTGCTGGCTTCAGGGTTGCGCGTAAAAGCTGGTTGAGAACCAGCGATGCATCCCCTGTGGCAAACTGCCGCACAAACGTTTGATAATCCTGAGGCTGAACAGCCTCTTCCTGAGCTAGCGTCAGTTCAATTCCCAGGTTACGGGTCAGCTTGATCAGCTCTTGGACGTTGTACAGATCGGGGACTGGGTTGATCCGGTAGACTGCTGGTACACCCAAAGCCTGAAGGTGAGATGCGATCGCTTGGTTTGCCAGCACGACAAACTCCTGGAGCAAGACCTGCACTTGCCAACCTGGCCCAGCTATCATGGTGCCAAGCAGTCCCTCGTCACTGTAGCGATGGAAGTGGGGTTCTGGTAAGCTCAGCTCAAAGCTCCCCCGTTGATGCCGCTGCTGCCGCAGCGCTTGACCCATAGCGCTGATCTGCTTGACTAGATCAAACACGGGTGCTGAGTTCTGTTCACCTAAGACGTCTTCAAGAGATGACTCTGCCTGTGTCTCAGGGGTTTGGGTCTCAAGATGGTGCCGATTAAGCACCGCCTCAACTTGTTGAACTGTTAGTTGATGGTCGACTTGAATCACGGTAGGCTGAATTTCAAACTCTAGCAGCTCTCCTGCGGCATTAAGCGTCAGGAGGACAGAAATCGCTAGCCGGTCCTGTCCCGGTAGCAGGGCACAAATTCCTTCAGATAGCCCAGGCCACAGGGGAAAAGTCTTCTCTCTTAAAGAGATAGCCAAACCCCGCTTCAGAGCAGCCCGGTCTAGAGGGGATTCTGGTGCAATGTAGTAGGCTACATCCGCCACATGCACGCCCACCTGCCAGTGTCCTGCTGCCGTTTGCTCTAGAGATAGGGCATGCTCGGCGAAAGGCGTTCCCGCCGTCAGATTTGCGATCGTTATAGTCTGAAGCTGCCGCAGATCCTGCCGTTTCTTCAGGTCCGTCTTCCGGACTTGGGTTGGCAGCTTCTCTACAACCTGGAGTGCTGCAGTTGAAAATGAGCGGGGAAAATCATGCTTGCAGCAAACTAAGTCAATGTCAGCAGCAGACTGGGCATCACTTCCCAGGATCTGAGTCACTCTGCCAATCGGCGGGCTTTGACCCAGAGGGTAGCGGACAATCTCAACATGAACAAGCTGATCAATCGCACCTTCTAGATCAGGTGTGTCGTGATCAGGCTGAAGATCAAGTTCAAACAGCAGGCGATCGTCTAAGGGAACCGCCCGATAGCCCTGCTCTGTTTTTTTGACTCGAGCAATCACAGAGGGATTTGCCCGGTCTAGGATCAGCCTGACCTCTCCTTCAGGACTCCGGCGCCGACGACCTTCTTTCGTCACTTTAATCAGAACCTGATCTCCATTCCAAGCTGTGTTGAGTTGGCTTTCACGAATGTAAATGTCCTCAGCTCCCTCGACATCCTGAATCGCAAAGCAAAAACCCTTACTGGAGCAGCGAAGTTTTCCCTCAACAACCCCTTCTTCCGGCACTCGACGATACTTGCCACGCTCCTTGACTAAGAGGCCAATTCTTTCTAACGCATCTATAGCAATGTGCAATCGATGCAAACTTGCCTCGTCTTCACAACCCAATTTTTTTTCTAGTATCTTAGGGGCTACTAAGTGGTCTGCATCAAAGTTGGTTAAAAGTGCGCTGATCAAGGGTTCCATGTAACGATAAGTCCTTATGCTCTCTATTAGATTTTCTGACTCTGTTGTTCGTTTTGAAGCAGATGTTCGCTTTGATGCAGAAGTCCCCGACCCCAGGTTTCGTCTAATGCTGGCTCACGTACTTGGCTAAATCTTGATGTACCCAGCCAGTCACGCTTGTCTGCCATAACAAACAACGTAAGGATAGAATTCGAATGTTTACGGGGTAGCAATGAGAACTTCTAGCTACTGAGACAGAATCAAAAAGTGTGCGAGTTGCTAGTTTCTAGACAAATTAACAGGTGTCTTAGTCAGAAAATCTTAGCTATTTTTGCCCAGACCACCTGCATACTAGCTCTGGGTGGGGTGTGAACTTAGCAATCTGCGTGTCTATTTTAACCTTAAGCTAATGTCGTTGACCTGTAACAATGTAGGCTACTCGCTGACCAATATTGGTCGCATGGTCAGCCATCCGTTCTAGATGCCGGATTACTAAAACAAGCAGTAAAATCGACTCCACAGTCCCTTGGGTATCAGTTTGACGAGCCAGCAGGTTATAGAGTCTCTCATAGTCAGAGTCAACCGCATCATCCTTAACTTTAATCTGGAGGCCTGATTCAGCATCGAGGTCAGACAAAGCGGCCAGACTAATGGAAAACATGGCGCGACAACGATTTGCCATCTGCTTTACTTGCGTCATACAGGGGTGGACCGAATAGGGAAATAGTCTGATCGAAATTTCTCCCAGGTCCACGGCATAATCACCAATGCGCTCCAAGTCTCGTACGAGCTGCATCAAGGCACTAATCAAGCGTAAGTCACGAGCTACGGGGGATTGCAGTGCGATCAAGGTAACGCAGTCTAGCTCAATTTGACGGTACAATTGGTCAACTTGCTTATCCTGTAAAGCAACTTGGCTCGCTGCTTCCAAATCTCGCTCAAACAAAGCTTGCTGGGCTAACCAGAAAGAGTTTTCTACCAACGCTCCCATGCGCAGAACGTCTTCTTGTAAGCACTTAACCTGTCGTTCAAAGTGAGTCCGAGTTGGTTTTGAACTATCAGTCACTAATCTGGAAAGGCCGAAGCGCCTGAAAGGATCTATGCGAATTGACTCAAGTATAACGAGTTCAGCGGTGATGGGCAGTGCTCAAAGCAATTTACTTGCAATAGATAGTAGGTTGATGGTCGATTAGAAGAAACCCTGCATAGACTAATCGACATGTCGTGATCTGCATCAGGTAGGTTGCCGTGATTGCTTGACGGGCTTGAGTATCGAAAGTTTTTCTCGCCTTACAATGAAAGAGTTAAGACTTAGACTTAGACTGGGGTTTTATATCGCTAACATTGGAGTAAGTGATGTGTCCTAGTTCTGTCTCAGTCAGGCTTCGCGGCATCGTTGATCAACCTGTATGTATGCTCAACTTCAAGCCCGGTATCCAACAGCTAGCTTAGTCTCCGAGCTGCTGCAAGTTCAGGCTGGCAATTTTGTCGTCCGGGTTGTTGTCCAAGTTGGGGGAATCACCCTGACAACCGGAATGGCAGCGTCACCTAGTATTGAACAGGCAGAAGATCAAGCCCGGCTACGAGCCCTGGCTGTCTTAGACATTTATCCTCCCCCTGCTGCGTCACAGGCTCACCTGATCGGACAACCTGAAGCGACAGTAGAAAGGCTAAGGCAAGCGCTACCCAACGCTAGGAGTCCTTTACCTCTTGAGGAGTCCGGCTGGAATCAACCCTCTTTTGAACAGCGTCTGCTGGATCGGTCTTCAGCAGAGACGGCTCAGTCCCAAGGTGCCGCTGCTTCAACTCCACCTCCGGCTGATTTCGACTTACCCCATACTCACCCAGATTCCCCCTACGCTGGGCCAAAAAGATTCGAGTCAACCTCTGAAGTCAGCGGGAATGACCGGGGAAGGTCTAGTTCCAACTATCTAGTCGGACAGGGAAACAACGGCAAAGCTGCTTCTGTAAGATCTGAACATCACAATGGCAGATCTGCTGTTCAACCGTCTAGGGCCACGCCGCAGGCCAATTTACTACCGACCCCAATTGACCTATCAGAGACGATCGCCCAAACCAGTGTTGAATTAAAGCGCCTGGGTTGGAGTAATGACCAGGGACGCAGCTATTTACAGCGAACCTATGGGAAGCGATCGCGCTCTTCACTGACCGATGAAGAACTATTAGAGTTTCTCCAGTACCTCCAGGCGCAGGCCTCTGCTGATGAACCATCATTCTGAAGATTGAAATCGCCATAATCGCCTGTCGCTAAGTAGAATTAAATTCATCAAACCCTACACAATCACCACTTATACCTGAGCACTAATACCTGGGATTAGTACACCCTAAAGTGCTAGTTTTACAAGCAATCTTAAAGTGTGTTCTATAAAAAGTACTTGACAATAGAGAATCAAGCTAAGCTAGCTGGATAGGGAGAGGGAAGAAAAGCACATGAGCGAGCAAAGCTCCTACGAAAAGCTCGGTGTCACGGAGGATGCCTCCTTTGAGGAGATTCAAGCTGCCCGCGATCGCCTTGTCGGGGTTGCTGGAGTAGACGAGAAGTCTAGACAAGGTGTTGAAGCGGCCTACGATGCAGTGCTGATGGATCGGCTGCGGCGGCGGCAAGAGGGCAAGATCAAAGTCCCAGACGGCATTCGTTTCGCCGAAAAGTCAACGATGCCACCGCCCAACCTCAATCTTCCCCGGGTGAATCAATCTCCCCCCTGGCTACAACGCTTGATTGACACACCTAGCACCAAAGACGTTTTAGTCCCTGCCGCGTTCTTTGCTGCTTTGAGTGGGGTTAGCCTTTACGGGCAAGATCCAGATACTTTAGCCTTTTTTCTGGCTGTTGGAGTCGGGTTTACCCTCTATTTCCTCAGCCGCAAGGAGCGGAAACTAGGTCGAGCTTTTCTGCTCACCCTGGCAAGTCTGGCGATCGCCGGGCTGCTGGCAACCCTGCTGCAACCCTACTTTCCCAACGCTGGTTTGACACCTGAGACTTTTATTAGCCTGGTGATCTTTCTGGTGTTCTGGCTGGTGAGTAGCTTTTTACGCTGAGGACTCCCCCTAGGCATCCCCTGGACATCACACTTGGGGTTAAGTGCCTTGTAAAACTACCTCTACGGCCTCGCTCAGGTCAGTGGCAATGAAGTCAGGGTCATGCCGTTCGAGCTGAGCGCGATCGCGAATGCCACAGAGCACGCCGATGGCTTTAACCCCGTGCAGCTTGGCAGAAATGATATCGGCTTCCGTATCCCCGACGATCCAAACGTGCTTGGTGGTTGGCAGCTCGTCAATTGCTCGTTTCATCAGGATCGGCTTGTCTTCGGTGTCCCGTGACTTAACATAGTCATCTTTGAGACAATAGCAGCGATCTTCGGGGAAAAAGCGGCCCAAGTCGTGGTGCTTAAAGGCGTAGTCCAGCTCTTTCGTGCGACGCATCGTCATTACGGCCAGGTCAATTCCCGCTTGCTGCACTTTCTCTAGGGCCGTAACTGCCCCGGGTGCGAGACTGTCATAGTCAAAGTAGGGTCTGGTGTGGACCGTTTGGTAGCGCAGCTTGGCAAAGGCTTGGGCTTGGTCTGGCTCTAGACCTGACAGAGCGCCAATCTGCTTCTCTGGAGTTCGCGATCGCTTCAGCTTCCAAAACTCCGCTTTTGAGAGCGGCTGTAGGGGTTGGTCATCTCGACGCGACTGGGCCAGACAGAAATGGTAGACGCGATAGTACCGCTCTGAAACATCGATAATGGGTCCATCAAAATCCGTGATCAGTCTTATCATTTAAACCAGCTAGAGGTGACTTACAAGGCTGAAAGGATGCTTGACGATTCAGGCAAGGCTGCCCCGCTTAATTTGTTCTCGTTCAATCGCTTCAAACAGGGCCAGAAAGTTGCCTTCACCAAACCCTTGCGCCTGAGAGTAGCGCTGGATGAGCTCAAAGAAAAATGTGGGCTGCTCAAAGACTGGCTGAGTGAAGGTCTGGAGCAAAATAGCCTGGGGAGACTGGTCTTGCCAATCTAAGAGAACTTGGTGGGTCTGGAGCACCTGCCAGTTCAATTTCTGGGGCAAAGCATGACAGCGCTGCTGTAGTTGCCTGTAATAGCTAGCGGGAACATTGAGGAATGACAGGCCCCGCTGGCGCAGGTTGGCGATCGCCCTGATGATGTCTGTCGTATGCAGGGCAACGTGCTGAATCCCTGACCCACAGTTTAGGTCCAGAAATTCTTGAATCTGGGAACCGGGAGAGGCTGGTTCATTCAGAGGGAGCTGAGCCGATCCATCTGGATGTACCATCACCTTGCTTCGCAGGGCTGAGCGAGTTGTTTGGATTTCAAAACTGCGACTGGGTTGGAACCGCAGCACCGCTTCATACCAGTCGGCGGCCTGCGATAAGTCTCCAGCCGCAACGTTGAGCACTACATGATCAATCCCGCTAAAGCCAATGGGCGTGTTTGCGGGAATACCCGCGTCAGGCTGAGCCTGGCTAGACTCACAAACTAGGGGCGAGTCAACCCCCCACTCCGTTGCTAAGGGTAATAAGGGTGTAGTGCCACAGCGCTCTAACAAAGTGTGACCTAAAGCACCCCAGCCGAGGATCTTGCCCCACTTGAGACTTCCTTGCGCCCTTGTCTCAGCCTGAACTGGCTGCAAAATTTTTGCCTGAGCATTCACGGCTTGGGTCACGATAGCTTGAACATCACCAACCCGAAAGGCCAGATCCGTAACCCCTGATGGGTGAGTTTGGAGGTATTCCGCCACAGGACCGGAATCTGTTAGCGGTGAGGAAAGCACAAAGTAGACCGAGCCACTGTTCACAATTTCTGTCCGGGTAGACTTGCTCTGCCCACTGGCAATGGGCTGAAAGCCCAGGTTCACAAACCAGTCCCGCGATCGCTTGGCATCTTTAACATAAAAGTGAACGTGGTCAATATCCATAGCGTCTTGTCGGTCATGAACCAGAGTTTAAGGGCATTTTAATCCCCTCCAGGATTGAACTGATAGAGCAGCAGGGAAGTCCAGACATTTCTACACTCTAATTCCGCTGGGCAGCCTGCCTCTGGAACCCTTTGCTGGGGTTCAACCCTTTGACCCAATTTTCTCATACTACACTGATGGAAATAGGGGCAAAAACTCAATCTCACAGACAACTAGAGCAAGTGTAAGTCAAAGCAGCGGTATCTTTCCTCCTCACCCTTGCTATCGTTATGGTATATCTCAGCCTGATTATTGTCTTGCTCATAGGTCAGACACTCAACCAGCTTTTAATTCTGACGCCCCTGAGCTGGCTACACTGGCTGAGTCTTCCTAACTGGCTTATATTTAGCCTGCTGCTGATCCTGTTTGCTTGGTGCTTCGGTGAATAGATAGCAGGAATAAAGAGTACTTTTTTAGCATAAGGCGATTCAGTTGGCCTAAACAAGGTAGAAAAGCAGGTTCGTTGAAAGCACTCTAGCCTCCGGGTATCGCGATCGCCCTTGCTATGAAACCTTCAAAGCTGACCTGCTGTGCTGCTAATCGGCTGACTCAGCCTACTGGGTAGCCGAACTATTGCGTTTTGGCGCGTTTTGGTAGGAGTATTCTATACCTACTCCTCAAGACTGATTATCAACACCCTCAAACTAGATCTAGAAACATTATCCTGAGCAAAGCGTCCAATTAACCTGTTAGAAGCTTGTGTTTTGTTGGGAGAACGCTTTAGAATGTTAAGTCACCAAAAATTACAGTCTGGAACTGCTCTGCTAATGGCTTTGGGAATAACAACCACTGCCACCGCTCCTCTAGTCTTAATGGCTCCAGCCGCTGCTCAATCAACCTTCTACGATGTTCAAGGAAATTGGGCTCAGGCCTGTATTCAAGACCTGGCAAGCCGTAATATCATCAGCGGCTACCCTGATGGTAGTTTTAGACCCAGCTCCCCTGTGACCCGAGCTGAGTTCGCGGCCATGACTCGCAAGGCATTCCCCAATGCTGATCGCGTTCGCAGTACGACGCAGTTTGCTGACGTTGCCTCGAATTACTGGGCCTATACATCGATTCAAGAAGCTTACCAAACCGGGTTTTTGTCCGGCTACCCCGGTAATGTCTTCAGCCCGAACCAGAACATTCCTCGGGCTCAAGTCTTGGTCTCTTTAGCGAGTGGACTGAAGTACACACCGACGGGAGCTGCCGCTGCGACTTTGAATGCTAACTTTGATGACGCCAGCGTCATTCCTAGCTACGCCAACAGTGCGATCGCGGCAGCCACCGAAAAACGACTTGTTGTCAGCTACCCAAATGCGCGGTTACTCAACCCTAACCAGCTAGCCAGCCGTGCTGAAGTTGCTGCTTTCTTATGTCAGGCTCTTGCTGGTCCGCAGCAAGCCTCTTTGGTTCCCGCCCAGTATATTGCCGGAGCTGGGACTCCCTCTGGGATTCAGCTTGCGGCGGGCAGCCCCATTCCCGTTCGCTACGCCTCCGCTGAGCGAATTATCGTCGCACCTGAAGAAACAGCACCCCTGACCCTGAGCGTTGCCCGCGATGTCACCAATTCTCAAGGGACAGTGTTGATTCCAGCCGGGAGTCAAGTGGTGGGTCAACTCCGGCCTGCAAATGGCGGCTCTCAATTCATCGCTAGCGAACTGGTTGTGAATGGTCGCCGCACCCCGATCAACGCTTCCTCTGATGTGATCACCACCACTCGTGATGTCAACGACCCTGATCTGAAGGCGGTCCTGGTTGGGGCAGCTTTAGGGGCAGGCGCAGCGGCAGGCATTGGTGAAGCAACGGGTGACATTGATGCCTCAGAAGTCGCAGTTGGAGCCGGGGTCGGTGCTGCTGCTGGGGCTAACAAAGATCGTAGCATTACGTCTGTGCTGCGAGATGCCGCCATTGGGGCTGGTGTCGCGGCAGGAATCACTGCTGCAACAGGGAGTGAAATTAAGGCTGAGAACGTCCTAGGGGGCGCTGCTGCCGCTGCCGCTGTTGGCAGTGTTCTTGACCCTGCCCGGGTCGATGAAGTCGTGGTGATTGACCCAGAGGACGACCTAGACTTAACGCTAAACAGCGGCTTGGCCCTGCGATAGGCCGGGTCTACTATGCCTGAGCGCTGCGATCGCAGCGCTCAGGCATAATAATGCAGCGCTGATACTATCCTCAGAGATGAGAGGATGGGTCCTCCAACGATTTGAGTCAAAACAGAACTGGCACAACATGCCCTGAGTTAAATTTTGGCAACTCTGACAATCTAGTCCCCATGAGAGAGTTACCTAGAATTCCAACTGAGATACCTTCAATCAAGGGACATATTAAGTTCTATTAACTTGATCTAAAGACAGAGATTTTAGGAGATATCTATGAGTAGTGGACCAAACCCAAGTGACGCTCAGCCTGGAAAGGGTGCTGCCGGCAACCAGTGGGCTGTGCAGACAGCTCAACCTACTGACGTGAACGATCCTGAAGAGTGGATTCCCTCTGGAGCTGATGTAGAGCTCAATATTAAGCAAATTAAGGCAGATGGAGAGCAAGAGTTAGCCGAAAGCGGTGACTTCCAGACAGCAGACGGCTACACCCTGGATGAGGCAGGCCAGATGAATAACTTTGCAGTTGAGCCGCCAATGTACGTAGAGGAATAAGTCAACTAGAGCGAGGAGGCTGCTGAAAAGTAGCCTCCTTTTGTATTGTGCTCTGTCATCCTTTCGTCAAGCTAAGGAAAGCAAAATGGCTTGAAATGCTTATTTCTTAGTGCTGCTGCGAGTGTAGGTTTTGAAAAGCGCGTCAATAGAGACAGTTTAGACATGCTGTACTACACCATACTGCCTAAAGGATATCAGCCAAACTAGCCCTTAATATAGTGTCGAGCCTGTCTAGCAGTACTCTAAAGTAGACTTAATTTGTGCCGTCACCCGGCAACTCTTGTGGTGATCGAACACTCCTGAAAAGTCCCTCGCGATCTTGAGCAGCAAGATGCAATGGCAGTCGATCCAATGGTGGCGACGATTTACTCCACTGTGGCAGTAGTGCATCGTCTCAAGCAGAGTGCGCCGCGATCGCAGAATCAAGAGAACTGCTACTTCTGTTCCCTGATTAGTGCCTAGCAGCCAGCAAGCGGAATGAGCAGATAGTGGGCACCCCGACCTTACCACTAGCTTGCCTTAACTGGGATGAACTCGTACACCTACTTTAAACTCTGCTTCCCTCCTCAGCCTTTTGATTTACTAGCAAAACTTGAGGGCGGTGACCTCCTCAATCTTGACTTCTAGCTGCCTTAGGCAGAGTCAGTAAGTTAGAATTGTTACGGCCTCTTTACAGGGTAGACCGACGAACTCCCTGATCGCGGAAGTCTTTTCTGTTTGGCTGAATATCCTATCCTTTTTGGACCCTTCCTATGCTCCCAATTCGCAACGTGGCGATTATTGCCCATGTCGACCACGGAAAAACCACTTTAGTCGATGCGCTCTTGAAGCAATCTGGCACCTTTCGGGAAGGAGAAGCGGTTCCAGACTGTGTGATGGACTCTAACGCCCTAGAGCGAGAGCGAGGAATTACAATCCTGGCCAAGAATACCGCCGTTCGCTACAAAGACACCCTGATCAATATTGTCGATACCCCAGGACACGCTGATTTTGGCGGTGAAGTAGAGCGGGTTCTGGGGATGGTGGAGGGTTGCCTGCTGATTGTAGATGCCAACGAAGGCCCGATGCCCCAGACGCGATTTGTGCTGAAGAAAGCCCTAGAGAAGGGGCTGCGCCCGATTGTACTGGTCAATAAGATCGATCGACCCCAGGCTGAGCCTTACCAGGCGATTGATAAAGTCTTAGATCTCTTCCTAGAACTGGGTGCCGATGACGATCAGTGCGAGTTTCCCTACCTGTTCGCTTCTGGGCTAGATGGTTACGCCAAAGAAGATTTAGACCAACCAGGGACAGACATGCAACCTCTGTTTGAGGCAATTCTGCGGCTGATTCCACCTCCTGTTGGCGATCCAGATCGGCCCCTGCAATTGCAAGTAACTACCCTAGATTACTCAGACTACCTGGGCCGGATTGTGATCGGCAAAATTCATAATGGCACGATCAAATTAGGGCAGCAGGCAGCGCTAATTACTGAGAAAGGAAACACGGTTCGGGCTAAGGTTACGAAACTAATGGGCTTTGAGGGCCTGAAGCGAATTGATCTCGAAACCGCTTCTGCCGGTAATATCGTGGCAGTTGCTGGCTTTGCTGATGCCTACATTGGGGAGACGATTACCTGTCCTAACGAACCTCAAGCCCTGCCCCTGATTAAAGTCGATGAACCCACTTTGCAGATGACCTTCTCCGTCAATGATTCTCCCTTTGCTGGTCAGGAGGGAGATTTTGTCACCTCGCGGCAGTTGCGCGATCGCCTGTTCCGGGAACTAGAAACCAACGTGGCCCTGCGGGTGGAACCCACCGATTCACCCGACAAGTTTACCGTCTCAGGCCGGGGAGAACTGCACCTAGGAATCTTGATTGAAACCATGCGCCGCGAGGGGTACGAGTTTCAGGTCTCCCAGCCCCAAGTGATCTACCGGGAAGTGAACGGACAGCCCTGCGAGCCCTACGAGTACTTAGTTCTAGACGTACCAGAGGAAAGTGTGGGAAGCTGCATTGAACGCTTAGGCCAGCGGCGCAGCGAAATGCAAGATATGCAAGTTGGAGCCAATGGTCGGGGACAAATGGAATTCATCCTCCCAGCTCGCGGTCTAGTCGGCTTCCGGGGCGAGTTTATGCGCCTCACTCGTGGTGATGGCATTATGAACCACAGCTTTTTAGATTATCGCCCGCTGGCAGCAGCGATCGAGACGCGCCGGAATGGGGTGATGACTGCCTTTGAAGAGGGAGTTGCCACCTTCTATGCCATGAGAAATGCCGAAGATCGCGGTGTCTTCTTTATTTCCCCCGGAATTAAAGTTTACAAAGGCATGATTGTTGGGGAGCACAATCGCCCCCAAGACTTGGAGCTGAACGTCTGTAAGACTAAGCAACTGACTAACCACCGGGCGGCAAGCGGCGATGAGCTAGTCCAGCTTCAAGCACCTGTGGAGATGAGCCTAGAACGGGCATTGGAATACATTGGCCCGGATGAACTAGTCGAGGTTACCCCAGAGTCAATTCGCCTGCGAAAGTTGACGAAAAAGTTGGCAAAACGCTGAACCAACCTTGAATCTAACTTTGCGCCTATCAGTACCAATCCACGGGTCTTACTGGACTCAGAATCCTGTGGGCCATTGCTTGCCACAGTTCTTTGATTTGCACCCGAACAGGCGAGTATCTGTAGCGGCAGGCATCGAGAATAAGAAAGCGGTGGCCTCAAGGGGCGATCGCAGCCCCATCAGTTGTCACTGCTCAGCTAGGACTACTAGACTCAGATTCTTTCGTAGTAAAGCAGGTGGACTACCCTCAAAGCCTTACCCGGTCAGGTAAGCCAAGTAAAACTGGGAGAAATCGCCCACATCGCCAAGAGTCTCTTGCCAAAGCGACGCAAAGGTTTTGTCCTGACTGGGAGTAAAGTTACCAAATTCTCCTTTTAGAAGGGCAACATTACACTCACCATTGCCAGAAACGTTTTTAGAACAAGTGAATCGAAAAGCTGATTCACTCAAACACTGAAAAGCTACTGTATTTATTGGTAAACAATAAGTAAGTAGACTAACTAGCCGGGTTGATTGTAGTTAGCTTGAACAAGCAAGCACACAACCCTTGAAACTCTTTAAAAAATACCTTTTATTTCAACATAACTCTAGGCAAGCATTACTAACATTTAACCTTAAACCTAGGTGTTTCTTAACTTATGGACTGTTTAGTTCATGTATCGTTACAGGTGTCGCTAGTCTCATACGGCAAGCTCGCTAAAACCTCTCCAACACAGCTAGCTCCCACTCTACAATCTCGCTAATTTACTACTCGCTCGGCGGGTTATAGCTCGCTCAGCTTGCTCAGCTTGTAAAAACCCATCCGGGGGTTTACAGGAACGCTGCTGGCAAAGTCTAGGGAGCGCGACTGTGTTGGGTTAAGTAGCGTTCACCGATGGTAACTGAAACCTATTCAACTACTATGCCAGACAACACAAACAACAACAGTGTAATCTTCATTCACCCGGACGGCACCACTCCCTCCCACTATGCCTTGGCCCGTTATGCTACCGAAGGCCCCGATGGCAGCTTGAACTGGGACGAGATGGACACCGCTGGGGTCTACCTCAGCCATATTAAAGATCAACTCACCGCTACATCTAATGCAGGAGCTGTTGTCCATGCCTTTGGGGTGAAGCCTCAAGCAGACTCCTATGGCCTGGATGAGAACGGCAACCCAGTTGTATCCCTATCTGCTCAGGAAGGACTGGCGGAGTCAGGAACAACCATCATGGAGGAGGCGATCGCGGCCGGTAAAGCCACGGCTGTGATCAACTCCGGGTTCATTGCCGAACCCGGCACCGGTGTCTTCCTCTCAGACGTGCCTAATCGGAGCGACACCGAGGACATCACTGCTGAAATTGTCGAATCCGGCGTTGATGTGATCTTGGGCGGGGGTGAGACGGACTACTTACCCGTCGGTACCGTTGGCTTCTTTGGTCAAGAAGGCACCCGCGAAGACGGGCGCAACCTGATCGAAGAAGCCGAGGATCTAGGCTACACCGTCGTCTTCACCCGCGAGCAGTTGCAAAGTCTGCCCCAAGGCACCGAGAAGGTGCTGGGTGTTTTTGCCGCCAGCGATACCTACAACGACACCACAGAGGAAATTAACGCCGAGGCAGGACTGGACAACTACGGCCAACCGGGTAATCCAAATCCACCAACGGTTGCCGAGATGCTGGATGCAGCTCTCCCCATCCTGAACGCAGACCCAGATGGCTTCTTTGCTGTCCTGGAAGAAGAAGGTACTGACAACCTTGGCAATAACAATAACGGTCGAGGTGTCCTTGAAGCTGCCATCCGCGCCGATGAGGCGATTGGCGTAGCTCAGGATTACATTAAAGAACGTCCGAACACGCTACTGATCACCAGTGCAGACAGCAATGCCGGGGGCATTCAGGCAATTGACTTAGAAGAGGACACCCCATCCGTCGGATCGACTGGCATCAATCCAACCTTAGATGATGCATCGGACGCGATCGCGGTGCCACTCGACGGACAAACCGGACGCGACACTGAACCCTTTGTGGCTGGCCCGGATGAAAACGGTACCGAGTTTTCCTACGGCACTGGCTATGCGAGTCTGGACGATTTTGGCACTGGTGTGATCACCAAAGCAGACGGCCTCAATTCTGAGCTGCTGCCGAGCACCCACGACAACACGGCCATTTATCGGCTGATGTACCAGACGCTGTTCGACGAGGCTCTGCCGTCTCCAGTCGATGAGCCTGGACCTCAGTCTGCCCCTCCGGCCACCCAGGAGACTGGGAATGTGATCTTCATTCACCCGGACGGCACCTCATCCTCCCACTATGCCCTGGCCCGGCTGCAAACCCTAGGCCCAGACGGTCGCCTCAACTGGGATAGGATGGCTGATGCCGGGGTCTACGTCAATAGCATTAAAGATAATTTGGCTCCTTCCTCCAATGCCGGTGCAGTGGTTCACTCGCTGGGTACCAAGCCCATAACCGATTCCTATGGCTTGGATGAGAACGGTAACCCCGTCATTTCTCGCTCCGGTTTGCGCGGTGTCACCGTGATGGAAGAGGCGATCGCGGCAGGTAAAGCGACTGCTGTAATCAACTCCGGATTCATTGCCGAACCTGGGACAGGCGTCTTCCTGGCAGACGTGCCCGAACGGGACGATACCCAAGACATCACGGCTGAAGTGCTTGAGTCAGGCGTTAACGTCATCCTCGGTGGAGGTGAGACAGACTACCTGCCCGTGGGCACGGTGGGCGTCTTCGGTGAAGCAGGCACCCGCGAAGACGGGCGCAACCTGATTGAAGAAGCCGAGGGTCTGGGCTACACCGTCGTCTACAATCGCGAGCAGTTGCAAAGTCTGCCCCAAGGTACCGAGAAGGTGCTGGGTATTTTTGCTGCCAGCGACACCTACAACGACACCACCGAAGAAGCCAACACCGAGGCAGGACTGGACAACTACGGCCAACCGGGCAATGAGAATCCACCGACCGTAGCTGAGATGCTAGAGGCAGCTCTCCCCATCCTGAACGCAGATCCAGACGGCTTTATGGTGGTGCTGGAAGAAGAAGGCACCGACAACTTTGGCAATAACAACAACGCTCGCGGAGTTACTGAGGCTGCTATCCGTGCCGATAACGCCATCGGCGTGGCTCAAGAGTTCATCAATAACCAAGACCCCAATACGCTCCTGGTTACTTCAGCAGACAGTAATGCTGGAGGTGTAGTTGTCTCCGATGTTGATCCAGAGGCTGAAACCGTCGGTACTGTTGACGTCAACCCAACTTTTGGTGCCTTTGAAGAGGAAACCGATGCAATTAAGGTGCCGCTGGATGGACAAACGGGACGTGACACCGAGCCGTTCGTTTCTGCCCCGGACGCCAATGGCAATCAGTTCCCCTACGGCGTTGGCTACGCAACGCTCAACGACGTCCCCGATGGAGTGGTGACCAAAACCTATGGTCTCAATGCTGAAGACCTGCCGAGTTCCCACGAGAATACCTACATCTACGAGATTATGTACCGAACCCTGTTCGGTCAAAACTCTCTCCCCAACTTAACTGAAGGCACACCAGAGGGTGAGACCCTATTAGGTGGGGCGGATCGAGACCTGATCCTAGCCAATGAGGGAGATGACACTCTAGCTGGTTCGGTAAACGATGACATTCTCTACGGTGAAGTAGGAGACGATGTCCTCCGAGGCGACTTCAGCACACCCCAAGCCGGTAGTACTGCTGGTGGCGATGACTCCCTCTTTGGTGGGCTTGGGACTGATCGCCTCTATGGTCAAGGTGGCAATGACCAGCTCTTTGGCGACGAAGGCAACGACCAGCTCTTTGGCCGTACAGGTCAGGATCTGCTGCTAGGAGGCTCTGGCTTTGACACCCTAACCGGTGGTGCAGGTCAGGATACTTTCGCCCTTGCCTCTCAGCTAGAAGATGATACGATCACCGACTTCAAGATTGGTCAAGACTTCCTGGCGCTGACAGGTGGTCTGACCGTTGAAAATCTCACCTTCACCCAAGCTGGTAGCAACACTGTGATTGGCTCAAACGTTGAGGTAGACTTAGCAATCCTGAATGGAATCAATCGCAATGACTTGATTGCATCCGCCGACTCGACCTTCATCGTTTAGTTCGTCCTGGGACCGCTAGTTAACTCCTGATATAGAAGGGTGAAGAGGCAGGTTGTCTCTTCACCCTTGTCCTTTGGAGCTTGAAACTCCAGCTTCAGAACTTGAAACGCCAAGCTCAAAACTCGGAACATTGAGAAAAAGGCTTGGCTGATCCAGCTCGAAGCTCGAAACGCCGACCTTGGAACCTGAAGTACCAAGCCCATAACTCAGAGTGCCGAGAAAATAACTCCATCGTCCAAGCAAAAAGCTTGACTAATTCAGCGCAAAACTCGGAAGTTTAAGCTTGGAGCCGCAATTGAGGAGATGAACCTCTAGCAGGATCTGCCCTGCCTAGGCAAAGATAAAGCTGCTGCTGTTTAGGGCAGTTGCCTCAATCCCATTTAGCCTGAATAGGTTGGTGCCTGAGGCTTTGATGAGCGTATTATCGCCCTGCTGAACCAGGTTGAGGTCCGCAAACTCCTCCACTCCTGCTACACCGGAGATACCGATGAAATCGACCCCAACCTCAAGGTCAGCAATCGTATCAGTGCCTCCAGGTAGACCGTTCTTAGAGAGGATGAAGAACTGGTCAGCTCCAGCCCCACCCCGCAGCGTATCAGTTCCCCTGCCGCCAGCAAGGAAGTCTGCGTCATCTCCACCCCGGAGAATGTCTCCCCCTGCACTCCCGAAGAGGGTGTCAAAGCCACTCCCACCCAGCAGAATATCGTTACCACTGAGGCCGGTGAGGAAGTCATCGCCCCCGCGTCCACGGATGTCATCCTGGGAGTTGTTACGACCTTTAGTAGTGTTATCCAGGTCGTTGAGGAAGGTGGTTGTGTTGGGGTTGAATACCCGCTCTAGAGTTTGATCGGCGTTGACAACATCAAAGCTGTCCTGCACTTGGTCTTGTCCCTCAAACAGAATGTTGCCAAGATTGGCGGAGGCACCAGGGAGCCGGGGCAGGTTATCCAGGTCCTCTAGGGCAAAGTCTTGCAGAACTACCCGCGTGTCTTCGACGCCTCTGAATGTGATCACCAGGTCGCCCTGGACCTCGCTTAGGCGCATGTTCTCGCTAGTCAGCCCTTCGCCTCTGAACTTGAGGCTGTCTACCGCAGCGATCGCCCCAGCCGAGGGGTTTGTGCCAGTGCCAACCCCACCAAAATCCCTGATCGTGACAGTGCCATCACCACGAGCGAGGTCAAAGGTGGTCTGACCGCTGCTGCCATTCAGCAGGTTCGCAATCTCAAAGATGCTGGTCGTGCCGCTGACCTCGTTAGCCGTAACCAACAGTGGACTGCCGTTGGGACTGTCTTCGGCAGAAATGAAAGTCAGTCCCTCTGGGCCAAGGTCCCCTGCTTCCTGCCACGCATCCGATTCCCCGGCTGCTGCTTCATCCGGATCAAATTCAACGCTGAAGTCGCGGTTGTTGATGTACTGGACAAAGGCGGGATCGGTCGGATCGGTGACATCGTAGGTCATTACACCACCCACTCGCTCTAGCCCGATAAAAGCGTAGGTGCGATCGCCGATCACCCCAGTTGTGACGCCTTCTGGTTCCGGTCCTTTGGCATTACTGCGATTATCAAAGGAGTCGTTCTCGTCGTTGTTGGCGTTGAAGTCTTGGGGCAACAGGGAGGCGGTGATTTGCTCAAAGTCATCGCCGCTGTCATAGACCAGGCTGCCGTCTTCGCTGCGGATCGAGAAGGAACGGCCCCCGAAAGCATAGAGCTGGTCGAAGTCGCCATCGCCATCGGTGTCGCCGTTAGCATTGGTGACCAGCAAACCACCCAAGGCGTCATCGGCTTGCAGCTCTGCTGCATTGGGGAAGGCTGTGGGGTCAAGGTTCAGCTCCCCTACCTCTGCCTCTTCACTAAAGCTGACTTCTTCAATGTCATTCTCTTCATCAATAACAACGGAATAGTCCCGGCTGTCTCCTTCATTGGCGGTAATGATGAAGGTTTCGCCGTCAACTTCGTAGGATGCGATCCCATCCGGCTGGTACATCCCAAATATCGGCCAGTTAGCAATGTTGATGGCATCGTCGGCATCGCTTACATCCAGGCTATTGCCTTCAAGACTGTGGTCCTTGAACCCTAAAGGCAAGATATCTGCAATCTGGCCAGAGGCAATGTCCAACTCTGCCAAAGCGTTATTCTCTTGCAGGGCAACCCAGGCCGTAGTCGAATCTTCAGAGACGGTGATGTACTCCGGTTCAAGGTCTTGGGCAACCGAGGCATTAGGACCAAAGATGCGGACCCCAGCCTCTGTTAGCGCGTCTTCTTGATCATTAAAGGCCGTGAAGTCAGCAGTCGTGACATCGTCCTGAGTGATATTGGCAATCCCAGCGGACACATCGATCAGGCTGACAGAACCTTCAGGGTCAATCGTGTACTCGTCGTTGGGCTCCCCCTCATTGGCCACGAGTACGGTTTGACCATCAGGCGTAAAGGTGAGCATGTCCGGCAACGCCCCGACGTTGACCGAATTCAGCAGCTCGCCGTCAGCATCAAAGAACGCCACCGTGCCGGGGGACTGGGTGTCTTCGTTCTCTACGGCTACCGCTATGACGCCATCAAAGATATCGACGCTGTTTGCCACGGCCCCAAAGGGCGAGACATCAATGGTGTCGGCAAGCTCTGGACGGGTAGGGTCACTGGCATCAAGCACGTCAATTGA
Source organism: Thermosynechococcaceae cyanobacterium (assembly GCA_041748155.1). Classification (GTDB taxonomy): domain Bacteria; phylum Cyanobacteriota; class Cyanobacteriia; order Thermosynechococcales; family Thermosynechococcaceae; genus JBGTDT01. Next base: position 30,149 of record JBGTDT010000140.1, read on the forward strand.
GGCATCGTTGGCGTTTACCACAAAGAGTTGCTGCGACTGCGGGTCATAGTCAACGATTTCAGCAGCGCTCTCATCAAACACACCTGTTTCGTAGGTGCCGATCGCGGTTAATTCAATTGCCTCGGCGGGGGCGATCGCGGGGCTCAGCACCGTATCACTCCGTTCGCTCAGGTTTTGAATTCGCCCATCCTGCCCAGGACCGACATCCTCAAGGTCAAAGGGTTCGTCGGCAAAATTCTCAGCCAGGAATTCTGCCAGGGCATCTTGCTCAGTCCCTGAATCTGTAAAGGTTGCCGAGCCAGGATCTATGTCAACAGGACCATCCAGGGTTCCATTTTGGTTAAGGTCTTCACCCTCGTCAAGAACTCCATTCTCATTGGCATCCTCCTCGCCAATTAGGTCTACCCGGTTGGCAAACTCAGGGTCTGCTGCGACAAACTCAGGGAAGGGGTAACCATCCCCACCACTGGCTAAAAAATTCAGAGTCACCACTCGGAACGAACGGCTGGCATCACCGACGAGTTCGCTGTCCTGAGCAATCACATCGAGGACGTTGCCCGTCTCATCTTGGATTGCCAGGGAGAGGACGCGATCGCCCGGATCTCGTGAGGCATCGAAGCTGAAGGCTATACCGCCAACCTGGGGAAACTGACCCGGTGTCTCACCAGGCGCCGTAGCCGCTACACCGTACTCAACCACCTGCAATAGCTGATCAGCAGTGACGGTGAT
>JBGTDT010000141.1:0-2818 GCA_041748155.1 Thermosynechococcaceae cyanobacterium
AGAAAAGTATGAGGATCTGGAGGATTTGCCAAAATCCGGGGGCTAGAGGTTCCTAAGGTGACATCTGTGAGCATACAAAAAAATCGCGATCGCGCTCCCTGGACCACCAAAAACTTACCCACTCGCATTTCTTCCACTGAAACGTCTGGGTGCAATCGCACTTCCAGTCCCTGGCTGAGGGAACCTTGAATCACCGAACCTAACGGTTTCTCTGCATTCATCCTGAAAATCGCTCAATCTTTGGATCATCATAGGTCAATCGTAGTCAAGTGTCGCTAAATATGGGGTCAATCAGATGCAAGTACCCCTAAATCTGGGATTTTAGCCTAAACTCAAAACTTAAAATTAGTCCCATGCCAATGTGTTCAACCACTATGCTTCCAGGTGGATTGACGGGTTAGGGATAAAGTTCGTACTATTATTAAAAGCTAAGTAAAAAAATGTAAAGAAACAGTGTTTTCCTAACTACCTCTTTGCATTCCTCTAAGGTCTTTAAGAGTCTCATGAAGTATTTCCTCCAACAGCTGTCCGTCATCTTTGCAGCATTGATTCTAGGTTTTGGGGTTTGGGCGATCGCCCCAGCAGCAGAAGCGTTCAATGCTCCAGAACTGCTGCCTGACAACCCAACAGCAATAGTTGACTTAGCCAAAGCTTTAACCAGCGTTCAGGAAGAGCAATTAGCCCAAGAGCTAGAAGACTTTGAGGCTGATACAGGTTGGAAGCTGAGAGTTTTGACCCAGTTTGATCGAACTCCAGGTCTAGCAGTTAAGGATTTCTGGGGACTTAATGAGAAGAGCGTTTTACTCGTGGCAGACTCTCGTGGAGGTAATATACTCAACTTTAATGTCGGGGATGCAGTCTACAAGCTTTTGCCGCGAACATTTTGGGTTGAACTGCAAACCAGGTATGGTAATCAGTTTTTCGTACGGGACAATGGTGAAGACCAATCTATCATCCAATCCTTAGAAGCTGTCAAAACCTGCTTACAACAGGATGGCTGCCGGGTTGTACCAGGGCTACCGAGAGAGCAATGGATTTTAACCCTTGTCACATCTGTAGCTGGGGGTATTATCTTTGGCTTCGCAGCTCACCCCCGAAAAAAAGGACGGATTTTTGCCTGGCAGTGGGCATTAATTTTCTCTCCCTTGTGGGGAATGCTGTTTATTTCCTTTGGAATTGCACCCGTTGTGACTCGCACTGCTGAGTGGTTGCCTCTGTTTCGCAATGTCGCTGGTTTTGTGATTGGTGCACTGGTGGCATATTTATCTCCTACATTCAGCCAATCTTCAACCTCGGAAACCTAAGGTCAGCTTTGTTTGTCCTTTGCAGTCCGCTTCTGGTCCTGAAAAAAGTTTCGTTCCCAGAAAGCTCCTTCAGCATAGCCCTGTATGGTCTTGTTTTGTTCTGCTATTGCCAGCCGCTTTTCTGCCAAGCAACAGTAGGTTAGATCCTGTTCAATCCCCACATAGTTTCTGCCAAGTTTCTTAGCGATGACAGAAGTGGTGCCTGAACCTAAGAACGGGTCAAGAACTAAATCACCAGGATGAGAATTTGCCAAAATAATCTTTGCCAGCAGTTTCTCCGGTTTCTGGGTTGGATGATCAGTGTTCTCTGGCATTGACCAAAAAGGGACTGTTAAGTCCATCCAAATATTGGACGGATGGGTAAGGCGATAGTTACCATTTACAGTTTTTTCCCAATCTTTCGGATTGCCTTTTATATCCGTATAAGGAGCAATGACTTGTCGCTTCAGTTTAACTGCATCCACATTAAAGGTGTAATTCTCTGACATAGTACAGAACCAAATATCCTCAGAGCAGTTTTTCCAGTTTGTCTTTGCTCCTCTTCCTTTCTCTCGCTCCCAGGTAATTCGGTTGCGAACGGTTAGATATTCTTCTGCAACCAGATGAATTGCTGTAGAAGATCGCCAATCGCCGCAAAGATAGACTGATGCTGTTGGCTTGAGTGTTTTTAATAACTTAGGAAACCAAGATTCAAACCATTCTTTATATTCCTCAATTGAACGCTCTCTAAATGTGCTGGTGTTAAAAGACTTAGTCAGGTTATACGGTGGGTCGATGAACAAAAGATCCACAAATGCAGTCGGTAGCCAGTCTAGTGTTTCAAAAAGATCTTGGTTAATAGTTTTGTTTTTAATGTTGTGAAGCTCGACTTGTTTGGACAGCTTGAGCAGATTTCTTTGATAAAAGAAGATCTCATTTTCTGAGAGCGTAACTGTTCTATTTCTCGGTGCTCTTGCTTTCTTGTTTTGTCCATTCAAAGTAAATTACCTCGTATATAACTTCTGAGTAGATACAGCGATATATAACAAGTTTTTAGGTCATGGACTCAAGGTAGCCACTGCTGGCTAAAAGCTGAGAGTTTGGCTACGATCTAGCTTTGCTCCTATCCAATACTTTGCCATGCTGGTGCAAACTTCTGCTTCAACCATCCCTTTTTTGGGATCTGAGGTGAGTGCAACCTACGATGCGGCTCAGGTTGTAATTCTACCCATTCCCTATGAGGCTACAACAACCTACCGTCAGGGCTGTAAGGACGGGCCAGCGGCTATTTTAAATGCCTCCCATCAGGTGGAGTACTATGACGATGAACTAGAGTGTGAAGTCTGGCCAGTTGGGATTTATACTCATGTTGAAATTGCAGATACTCGCAATCAGCAATCTATTCAACCTGAGGCAATGCTTCAGGCTACACAAGAGGCAGTATGCAGGCTGATTCAGGACGACAAGTTTGTTATTGCCCTCGGTGGGGAGCACAGTATCACGGCTGGCGTTGTAGCAGCTTACCGTCAAGCCAA
>JBGTDT010000142.1:0-5436 GCA_041748155.1 Thermosynechococcaceae cyanobacterium
CACTTAAAGTTTTGCTTGCCATTGTGGATTTTGCCGTTCTTAACCACCTGCCGCGAGCAACAGTTGGTACAAGTGATGAGGTTTTCTAGCATAGTTAACAGTAAAGCTTTGACCTCTATCCTTACCTATTCTGGACTACCCAAAATGTTTTGCCAATTCTCGTCATGCTTGGCATATTTCCAGCGTACACGCTATTTAAGGAGGCTATCTAATGATATTGTTTATGATTAACGCGCTTAAGAAAAAGATTCTGATTGGTCGTCGTAAAGCAATTATTGGAAAAATCAAATACCCACTTCGTACTTGGATGAATTCTACTGCATTAGGAAAGTTCGGAAAAAACAGAGTGACAAGGGAAGAACTGCTTAACAACACTAAAAAATATCATACTTTACAATTTGGTACCGAGGAATCAATAGTAGTTAGTGAGCCTTACAACGGTTTGGATAAGCTTCCGAGCTTAATATCAAGTAAGATTGGCACGTTCACTCTAAAAAAACCTTTTGTGTGTGAAGTAGCAAATGCTGAGCTTGTTGGCCCTACAGCTATTGGATTTGACAAGAATGGAAATATAATCTCAGAAACAGTAACCCCATTAGACAAAGGAGTTAAAAGAGGTATACCTTTACGAACCTGGATCTCATTAAAATTGCCAAGTTTTGGAACTCCTAAACTGGATGTTGCTTTTTCACTAGTTAACTGTCGGGCACGCAGAAACTATTGGCACTGGATAGGGGATTGTTTAACACGAATTGAAGGACTTGAATATTACCAAGAATATACAGGTAGGAAGCCAGTTTTGATTATTGATGCTAATCCTCCCACCTGGAAAACAGAATCTCTCAGACTCTTAGGATACGAGCCAAATGACTGTATACACTGGGACAGGTCAAGAATTGAAGTTAAGCGGTTAATAGTACCTTCTTTTCGGCGTGAGCAAAGTCTAGTATCGCCTTCATCCTGCCGCTGGTTACGTCAGCGTATATTTAGCAATTTTCCTGACACTGGAATTGAAAACACCTCTTTTTCATCAAGGATATACATTTCACGATCTAAATCAGCCGGTCGTCAAGTGATTAATGAAGATAAATTGCTAGAAGCTTTGAATCCATTTGGATTCGTAGCTTACACACTGGAAAACATGAGTTTTTTGGATCAGGTAAGACTGTTTTCGCAAGCGGAGATAGTTGTTTCTCCTCACGGTGCTGGTCTAGCAAACATGATATTCGCACAAAAAAGTATAATCGTTATTGAACTTTTTGGTTCATTTGTTATTCCAGTTTATTTTAACTTAGCTAAAGCACTAGGCTTTCAATACGGATGCCTTATACCTAGTCATAATGTAAGGAATCAGTACAGTGCAAAGTTCGATGACATAATAGTAGATACCTCTAAATTGCGGGATCTTGTTGTAGAGATGTTATCTATTTGTTGATACTTTACTGATAGCAAGTGTAAGCCCACAAGCACTTGAATTTAGCCGTGAAAAGTGTTTTATTTTCGATAATTACTTTAATATATGTGTAACTGTTGAAAGTCTAGATATTGGTGATTTGTGATCGCTATTTAAGCTCCTACCCATCTCAGCGTTAAAGACAGAGATCTGGTTTAAAACAATACTGGTGTCCCAGTAAATTGTTGTAGTTAGAACTGCTTAACTCAGTTAGCGTGAGGTGAAAATCTACTGATACGATTTTCCTGTGGTTCTTTGGGGTCTTGCGTGGTTACGATTTTACCAACTATGTATTTATGAACTCTCATGCATTTCAAACTTCTGATGCCAATCCGTAATCTACTGAAAGCGACTCAGCTTTGGAAAGATAACTACTTTATTCTGCGAGAGTTCAAGCACTTTCGGCGAATTGCAGTCCTGGCTGTGGTGTTTACGTTACTATCAGCAGCTTTTGAGGGTTTTGGAGTTGGCTTCATTTTGTCTTTCTTGCAAAGCTTGACTAACCCGGAGGCAGCACCAATTCAAACCGGGGTAAATTGGGTCGATGTTTGGATTCTCGGGGTTAAAGCTTCTAGCACTGAACGGCTCTATCGCATATCGGCTCTGATTCTCCTGACAACCCTATTCCGACTAGGTTTTACCTACTTAGGAAAAATTTACAGCCATCTCGCCCAGTTTACGTTGGCATACTGGCTACGCATACGGCTTTTTGAGCAGTTGCAATCATTGAGCCTGAGTTACTTCTCCAAAACACGTTCCGGAAATTTGGTCCACAGCATCACGTCTGAAATCAACCAAATTACGATGGCTTTTGAGGCCATCTCTCTTTTTATCACTCGAGGTTCCACTCTACTCGCCTATGTTGTGTCGATGGTACTGCTGTCCTGGCAGTTGACAATTATTTCAGTGATGCTGTTTAGTCTTCTGTCAGCAGGCATATCAACCTTGCTAGGTCAGGTCCGAGAGGCCAGTTTTGCCAAGTCAAAGGCGGGTGGATTGTTTACCTCGGTGGCGCTGGAATTCATTAATGGTATCCGTACGGTTCAGGCCTTTGCAGCTCAGGATTTCGAGCGTAAACGGTTTTATGCCGCAAACTTGCAGCTCCTGAAAACGAGTAATCAATCTAGAGCAGCCCAGGCATTAGTCGAACCGCTCACCGAAGGGGGGGCAACCATCCTCCTAGTGGGTATGCTGATCCTGGCGTTCGCTGTCCTAATTCCAAATGGACAGTTACAGTCCGCCTCGTTATTAACCTTTCTATTTGTTTTGATGCGCCTGATGCCACTGGTGCGTCAAGTTAACGGAGCCAGATCAAAGGTCAGTACATTTCAAGGACCGCTGAATAACGTTAAGGCGCTGCTTAAAACTGGCAACAAACCTTATATACGAGATGGTAAAAAACAGTTTTCAGGATTGAAGCATGGGATTGAATTTGTGTCTGTAGATTTTAGCTATGACACTACTGAACTGGTGCTGCGAAACATTACCTTAACCATCCCCCAGGGACAGATGACAGCGCTGGTCGGAGGTTCTGGCGCTGGCAAAACTACGCTGGCAGACTTAATTCCCCGCTTCTACGATCCAACTCAAGGTCAGATTCTGCTCGATGGGGTTGACCTAAAATCATTTGAGATCAACACGCTGCGCCGAAAGCTGGCAGTTGTCAGCCAGGATACGTTCATTTTTAATGCATCTATTCGAGATAATATTGCCTATGCCATGGAAGGCGCAGATGAAGCTGCGATTTGGGAGGCAGCTCGACTTGCTAATGCACTGGAATTTATCCAAGAGCTGCCCGAGGGCTTTGAGACTAGGTTAGGAGACCGTGGAGTTCGGTTGTCTGGTGGGCAACGTCAGCGGATTGCGATCGCCCGGGCCTTGCTTCGAAACCCAGAGATTCTGATTTTAGATGAAGCAACCAGCGCCCTAGACTCCGTAACTGAGCGATTAATTCAGAGCGCCTTGGAGCAGCTTGCTGTCGGCCGGACTGTGATTGCGATCGCCCATCGGCTCTCCACCATCACCCGAGCAGATAAGGTCGTGGTCCTAGAGCAGGGGCAGATTGTCGAGCAGGGAAAGTATCAAGAACTCCTAGAGCGTCGTGGCAAGCTTTGGAAGTATCACCAAATGCAGTACGAGGTGGGTCAAGCAAGCTAGGCCGGCTGCCCATCTCAGGGCCGGACCTATAAGAGTAGAGCGTTTGCTGAGAAGTAATTCAAAGTAGCAAGCCAAGCAAGCTACTGATAACAACGTTGATCTTTGAAAAACATTGCTTTCATTCTACTAACCAGAGGTGGGGTAACTATATGTTAGTTAGTACAAAGAGAATTAAAATTTTACTATATGGAAATATTCATAGTAGAGTTTATCGGTCAAAAATTCTTATCAAGTTTTTGCAGCAGGACCCTGAGGGTATTATTTCTCACGTACAACCTAGTTTCTATCGGTCAAAAATCCTAGATCACTTTGAGCTAATTGAAAAATCTTTAATTGTACTTTGTTGGATTGAGCTTTTTATCAAAGCTGCTTTCACAGACATTGTATATCTATTGCCAGACAATACTAGGTTTATTAAAAGTGCCATTTGGATAACGAGTCTATTTAGGAAAAAGCTAGTTGTCGAACCATACATCTCACTTTACGACACCTTTGTTGGAGATAGGAAATTAATAATAGATGGAAGTAGAAAAGCCAAAGTAGCCCTAGAGAAAGACAGACTAGCTCTAATAAAGTCGGATTACGTTATTCATACTTCTAGCTGTGAACTTAATTACTGGGGAAAAATTATCAGTGCTAGTATTGACCCCAACAAAATTTTTGTGGCTCCCCTTTGCAATACTCTCAACTTAGTTGCCAAGAGACATTTTCGACAAGATGGTGTGCTAAGAATTTGCTGGTGGGGAACATTTATCCCTTTGCATGGGCTAGACAACATTCTGAAGGCAATGAGAATCCTAAAGGAGCAAGAAGTACAGTTTACGTGCAATCTTTTTGGTGTGGATAATGCTTTTTTCTCTGTATATGAACAAAAGATCTATTCAAACCAGCTTGAGAACCATGTTTTTCTAAGGAAAGATCTTAACTTCTCTGATAACTCTTTACCCGTTCACTTAGTTGATAACTGTGACCTAGCACTAGGTATCTTTGGTAATACAGATAAGGCACGTAATGCTGTTCCAAATAAGTTAGTCGAAGCTCTTTCAATGGGAATTCCTACCTTAACGATGAATTCCCCTGCATTACAAGAGTTCTTTAAACCGGAAGACCTCTGGACATGCGAGCCTTCACCCGAAGCGATCGCCGGAGCAATTCTCAGCATTACCAGCGACGCAGCTTATCCTGTGGACTGGAAGCAGACTCGCCAGAAAACATTGAGTACATTCAGCGTTACTCGATATCAAGAAGTTGTGAGTAAGGTTCTCAAAAGAGCTGCAAACGACTTTTCGAGAGCAGAATCTTTAGATGTTGAGAAACGAGTAGTTACAACTTCTCAAGCTGTAATAGAGCAGGTTAAGCACTAAATAATCTACGTTTTCCTTTCTCTAGTGAAGGAGTAATACTCAGCGACTTGATACTTTCAGCACAGAGCTCCTTGAATCCAGTTAGTCTTCAAGCTACAAGAGCCGTTTAGGAGAATGTAAAGCTGTTGATCAGTTGATCATATGACAACACTACACAAGGGATACCAAGGGAACTTTTGCAGCAGAAGATCTATTTGTAGACAGCTATATAGCTCTGGCTTGAATTATGAGTGTGGAATAGGCATCTTGCCCGCGCAGGCTTCCAGCCTACTCCACAAATCTCGTGACTTGCATAAGCCTTATTTTATATTTTTTACTTACGAGGTAATTTTATGAAAGCAGTGCTTCTAGCTGGCGGACTTGGGACCCGCCTGAGCGAAGAGACCTCCCTGAAGCCAAAACCAATGGTCGAGATTGGCGGTCGCCCGATTCTGTGGCACATCATGAAGACCTACTCTCTCC
>JBGTDT010000143.1:0-1679 GCA_041748155.1 Thermosynechococcaceae cyanobacterium
CAGCAGACCTTCTGATGCTGAAAACTTTTTGGATGTTCTTGCCTCAAATGCTGGGCTAGAGCCTGTACCTGCTGCGATTGACCATTCCAGAAAATGAGTCGAGTCTTTTCAATCTCACTGACCCAGTGTTTGGCCACCGATGCGATGAGGGTTGTTAATGGATGGCTTAAGACGCCTTGGTCAAACGCATAATCGGCTTGGGGATATCCCCCTTCAGCTTCGATTTGCCTGACAACATCAACGGCCATCTCGGCTCATTTGTTTGCCAAACTCAGCCTCAAACCCTTCGGCCAGAGTCCCTCAGGGCGAAGGCAGGTCGAAAGCTCCCGCCACTCAATCGCTTGGCTCAGCTTGACCAGTGGGTGCTCCAAGTTCAACTGACTCTTTCAACTGCGGGCGTTGGTGTGGTGACGATGCCCCTGATTTAGGGCGAAATCCTCGACTCATTTCACCAGTTTTTGCCGTCTCAACTTCATTTTCTGGCAATTTTACACTTTCTCTGGTGCTCCAGAACCCTTGTCTTTTCTGAGTCTCTATGGTTTTTCAGGGACAACTAAGTAGCCTCTGTTTGGCTAAGCCTGTCATGACTTCTATGGAGCGCGATTGTAACCAGTGACGCAGTCCATCACTCGTAGGTTGGGTAAAGTAAGCAACTTAGCATTTCTGATTCTTCTAATCACCTTTACTCATTATGCTTGTCCGCCTCAAGAATTTGGGCTGTTGTAAGATTCAGTTCGCCAAATAACGGTGAACGGATGCGGTTCTTTCCACTAAAGGTGCTGACTTCTGTGTAGACATTGCCCGTGAGTTTCAAGACCAACACAGTTTCAAGTTGGGGATCTACGATCCAGTATTCGGGAATACCTCGATCCTGATATTGTGCACGTTTGGCGGTATAGTCCCGGTCGCGCTGTAACTCTCCAGGACTGACGATTTCAATAACGAGAAAGGGGGGAGCCATTGCAAGCCGGACGGTATTGCGTTGATCTAATTGCTGAACATGCTCTGCTCGGAGGATAGTTAAATCAGGATAACGATTTCTCGGTTCTCCTCTCACTTCGAGTTCTAGCCCATTCGGTCTAACTCTTGCATGACTGACGATCACAGCAAACTTTAGCAGTAAGAAAACCGCGATCGCCGTGTTTCTCCCTGATTCCGGTGGCACTTCAATCAACTCTCCGTTAAATAGCTCATACAGCTTCTCCGTTCCATCATCGTAGGAGAGGTACTCTTCAAAGCTTTGAAACCGCTGTTTGGCTTGGGTCATAGTGTGAATCAGATATGCCCTGTCCCGTCTTCTTGATTGTACGCTTCTCCTCCCCGCGAGCTTCTTCCCGCTTTGCCCGCCTTCGCCCTGCAATTGCCAACTCTCTACCGCTTATGAATAAGCAATGTGGCAACACCCACCCAACCGGTTCACTTCCCCACCTACCCTACCATCGCCTCAAAATTCGGCACCATTGGCTGTTTCCCCTTATAGAACCCATTTGATATCTCTAATGAGGAGATAAGATCAGAAAGAAATGCCGTACTCCAGCAGCTTGACTGACAAAGAATGGGAAATCATCGAGCCATTGCTGCCCCAAAAGAAGAAAACTAGACCGCCCCGTTGGACAAAGAGACAACTCCTGGATGGCATCTTTTATCAACTAAAGAATGGCTGCAATTGGTGTGATTTG
>JBGTDT010000144.1:0-83202 GCA_041748155.1 Thermosynechococcaceae cyanobacterium
GCATCTTAAGGGTTACGGCCTGATCAAAGTATTCAAGATTGTCGCCCCAGACGCTGACATTGACTACTGGGCAACTAATGACCTGAACCTGTCTGAGTTACGGCGATTACAGTTGGCTGAGTTTTCTTGGTCAATAGAGGAGTACCATCGGGGGCTAAAGCAGTGCTGTGGGGTAGAGCGCTCACAAGTCCGTTCGAGTCGAGCGCAACGCAACCACGTTGGGCTATCCATTCGCGCGTTCTTGCGTTTGGAACTGCATATGTTTGCTACGGGGATTAGTTGGTACGAAGCAAAACTTAGCATTGTGCGCCAAGCAATCCGAAGCTATCTTGCGGCTCCTCGCTACTCCCTCAATCCAACTGCGTAACTCCTGCTAGTTTCAAAAAAAGAAATTCATCACAGAACGCGGTGTGCAACTAAATTGCCTTAAGGAACAGGCCCACTGGACGATGCTAGAAGTGCTACCTATCTAGAGCGAGTGGGACTAACGTGACCCAAGTCGGGTCAGGTTGTTGCAAAGGGTGCAGCGACTGATTGAAACCGTAGTTGGGCAATTAGTCGGACGGTTCCATATCGAGAAGGTGGGGGAACGAGATGTGTGGCATTTGACCAGCCGCCTCAATCGGAAGTTACTCGCTCATACCGGGGGACGCTGCTCCAGCCGCTCAGCTAAGAGAGCTGCACCAATCAATCCCACTTTCGAATTCAAAATCAAGGAAACCTGAATTTTCTCCAGCAGGGCTCGCAATCTCCCCTTATCTAGAAAATTCTGGACGAATGTGCCGTTCTGCATTTTGGCCAAAATCTTTGGACCAATTCCCCCGGCGATGTATAGACCGCCGTAGGGCAGGCTTTTGAGCGCTAAGTTCCCAGCTTCTGCACCGTAGGCTGCAATGAACATGTCCAGAGTTTGTTGGCACAAGGGGTCGGTTCCAGCCAAACCATAGGTTGAAATCACCGCAGCAGGATCAGTCTGCTCCATTGCTTGCCGCACCTGAAACGATTCAGGGGCAAACTGGGCTTCCCGCAGGTATTGATAAATCGCGGACAGTCCTTGCCCTGAGACTACCCGTTCCACCGAAACGCGGCCATGCCGATGTTGAAGGTACTGCAGCAAACCAATTTCTAAGGGGTTACGGGCTGGAAAGTCAGCATGCCCGCCTTCTAAAGACAGCACCTGGTACTGATCCTGCTGCCAGACCAGGAGAGCTTCCCCCAGGCCAGTTCCGGCTCCTAATACGGCGATGGGTTGCTGGGGAACGACCGGAGCCGCTTGCAGAATACATAAATCTGTGGGTTGCAGTGCCAGGATACCGTAGCCCACAGCAGCGAAGTCGTTGATCAGGTGGATGTGCGGGATCTGTAGTACTTGCTGCATCTGGTCGGCATCTAAGGTCCATGACAGGTTAGACAACCGGGAGCTATTGTCCACAACCGGACCCGCGATCGCCAGGCAAGCACGCTGGGGAAGCTCTCCGCCGACCTCCGCCAGAAAGGTTTGAACGATTGCGTTGAGGTGAGGATATTGAGCACTGGGATAGGTTGACTCTGCTAGAGTGGTGGGTCCACTCGCCTGAACCTCGTCCAGCCGCAGAATGGTTTTAGTTCCCCCAATGTCGCCAGCCAGCAGTCTATTCATGATCCCCGAGCTTGAGCCATTGCATCATCCGTCAGATCTACAGCTAACCTTGAGCTTCTCGCTCCAAAAACAAGGTTACAGGACCATCGTTCTGAATCGCCACCTGCATCATCGCACCAAATAAACCCGTTGCAACCCGTAGGCCGCTGTGCCGCAACTTAGACACAAACTGGTCATAAAGTGGCTGGGCTTGCTCTGGGGAAGCAGCTTGGTCAAAGGAAGGACGGCGACCTTTGCGGCAGTCTCCGTAGAGAGTAAATTGACTTACAACCAGAAGCTCGCCGCCAATATCCTGCACCGATTTTGTTAAGCCTCTACCTAGATCATCAGGAAATACGCGTAACTCCAAGCACTTGCGGACCATCCAGTTGAGTTCTGCCTCTGTATCTGTTGCCGCAATGCCGACGAGCAAGGTTAGCCCACGACCAATTTTGCCAATGGTTTGACCCTCAACCTCAACTTGCGAAGATTTGACTCGCTGAAGTAAAACCCGCATGGGTGAAAAGCAGTAATCCAATTTAAGCCACCTGGTCTTGCAGCATCACTCCTGCTGTTTTGCTGTCAACTGGCCTGGAGAAGAAGTATCCCTGCCCATAGGTACATCCTAGTGCTTTCAACTGGTGCAGTTGCTCGGCTGTTTCTATCCCTTCTGCGACCACATCCATCCGTAAGGTCCGAGCTAGTTTAACAATGGTGCGAACAATCTCTAGGTTCTCGTTCAGGATACGTGGAGGCTTTTCTAGACTCTTTTCCTCAGGGGTAGTCAAGCGACCCATCGCCTGAATAAAGGAACGGTCGATCTTAAGTACGCTCAATGGGAAGCGATGCAGATAGCTTAAGGAGGAGTAGCCCGTGCCGAAGTCATCCATACATAATTGGGTTCCAAGGGCTTGCAGTTGTAAGAGCCTTGCCGTCACTGCCTCAGACTTTTCCAAAAGTAGGTTTTCTGTGATCTCTAACTTTAAGTGAGAGGGTTTCAGGCCCGTCTCCTGGAGAACCTGGTCAATTTGCCTGATCAAGTCTGGTTCTTGAAACTGCTTGCTGGAAAGATTCACGCTGATGCTCAAGCTAGCGGAGGTGGATGCTAAAGACCTGAGCTGCCAGTCCTGCAACTGATGACAAGCCTGGCGGAGTACCCACTGTCCGAGCGGCACGATCAGTCCAGTTTCCTCAGCAATCGGAATGAACTCCGCTGGAGGAACTAGGCCCCGTTCAGGGTGCTGCCAGCGTACCAGCGCTTCAAACCCTGTCACAACTCCTGTCTCCAGCCGAATAATTGGCTGGTAGTGAAGAATAAACTCTTGGCGCTCTATCGCACCTCGCAGATCGGTCTCTAATCTCAACAGGGCTACGGCTTGGGTGTGCATGGCCGAGTCAAACACCTCATAGCGATCCTTGCCAAGAGATTTGGCCCGGTACATTGCCGCGTCTGCATCTCGCAGGAGGTCCTGAGGCTGTTGATACGGGTACCCTGCTCGTGAGGCCCCCTCTAGGTTGCCTCCAGATGAAAGCGCGATGCCAATGCTGGCCGTAGTAAACACCTCGTGAGATCCAGCGATTGGAGAGCTCGCCTGATCGGGAACCCCGATCGCGGCGCTGCTGACTGGGACAGCCCTAAGGTTGAAGGGCAAGGCTAGTTTCGCTTGGAGCCGTTCGATCACGAATAGGGCATCACTGAGATCTTTAATCTGCTCGATCAGAATGGCGAATTCATCTCCTCCCAGACGGGCAATGGTATCTCCAGGGCGCAGGCATGCCTCCAGCCGCGCTGCGATCGCAATCAGGAGTTGATCCCCCACTAAGTGCCCCAGACTGTCATTGATTACTTTGAAGCGATCTAGATCGAGGAACAACACCGCAAACTGATCCGGAGTTGGGGTACCCTTTAGGTCACGTCGCTTACTCCGCTTCAGTGCACTCCCCAACCGATCAATGAATAAAGCTCTGTTTGGTAGGTTAGTGAGAGGATCGTGCAGCGCATTGTGCAATAGTTGAGCTTCTGCTTGCTGACGCTTGAGGGCCCCCCCGATGCTGGCAGCCATTGCCACCAGGATAGATTCCTCACTCTGAGACCAGCGGCGCTTGGAGTGACACTCATCAAAGCCGATATAACCCCAAAAGGTCTCGTCTATATGGATAGGCACCAGGAGGATTGAAAGAATGTGATCGCGCTGTAGAATATCCTGCTCAGCTTTGGGTAGCTCTTGGGTGACCCCTTGAATCGGTTGCCCGCTGGATAAGGCATCATACCAGCGAGTCATGCCAAAGGCTGAGTAGGGCTGGTTCTGCCAGTGGGGCTGGCTGATCGAAGGGTTAACCGTTTCCTGGGTCCACTCAAATCGGGCACTCATGGCCGGCTCTCCGGTGATCGGATGTGGGTGGTTTTCATAGATATAGACCCGGTCAACTGCTGCTGCCACGCCGAGGATGGCTAATGCCTCGGTAATCGCACTTCTAAAGTCAGGATTCGTCAACAACTGATTGGTCGCTTTGGCAACACTGCAAAGAAGTTTCTCTCGCTTGTAAAGTTCTGCTTCTACTTGCTTGCGCTCAGTAATGTCTTGCCAGCAGCCAAGCAGTTCCAAAGGTTTACCTGCTTTATCTCGTACCAGCTTCAACTCGTCCTGAATCCATCGATAAGTACCATCCTGATGTCGGAAGCGATATTCACAGGTCTGAGACTCCTGCTCAACCAGGCGGGAGAACTCTGTGAGAACCCGTGGTAGGTCTTTAGAATGAACGTGCTCAACCCAAAACCTGGAATCCTGAATGAACTCCTGAGCTTTGTAGCCAAGCTGCGAGGTAATATTCTCGCTAATAAAGGTAATTCCATAATCACCAGTCGGCTTGCTGCTATAGATGACTGCTGGGCCGGAAGCAATTAGATGTTGCAGGCGCTTCTGAGTCGCCAGTAACGTCTCTTCCGCCCGCTTTTCCTCTGTAATGTCCACCATCAGGTCATGTAAGCGCTGTGGGCGACCTTCGTCATCTAGAATCACACTTCCAAAATCACGTATCCAGACGACGCGGCCATCCGCTGCCAGTACACGATATTCGAATACATGGTTGGCTCCTTGAGCGGTGGCTGCCTGACATAAAGCCGCAGCCTCTTCTAAGTCATCTGGATGAACCAGGTTTACCCAGAAATTAGGCTCGGTGAGCCAGCGCTCAACCGGGTAGCCCAGGATCGCTTCGGCTCTTTGGCTGACGAAGGAAAACTTCCAGGTTACTGCGTCTACTTCCGTTATGATTGCATCAAGCCCGTGGACTATGTCAAGAAAACGCTGCTGTGCTGCCTCCGCCTCGGCCCGTGCCTTTTGCTCGCGTACGAGTAGCTGGTCACGTTCCTCCTTAACTCGCTGGCGCTCAATGATTTCTTGCTGGTGGCGTTCTACTTCAAGGCAGTTTGCCATCGTGATGGCACAGGTCAGATTAGTCAAATTACGGCGTAACTCCAGTTGGGCAACCACTTGGCGAGCTAAGGTCTGTAGAGCCTCCACTTGCTGAGAACCCAAGTTGCGTGGTACACAATCAATCACGCACAGGGTTCCGATTGCATGGCCCCTTGGGGTAATCAAGGGCACACCAGCGTAAGACCCGATCTTTGGATCTGAAGTAACCAGTGGATTGTCAGCGAAGCGAGCATCTTCAAAAACGTTTCGAACAATCAGCGGATCAAGCTGGAGAATTGTGTGGGCACAAAAGGAGACACTGCGAGAGGTTTCTGAAACGTCTAAGCCCACCTTCGACTTGAACCACTGCCGGGTACTATCAACCAGGCTAATCAGGGCAATTGGCATCCCGCAGAGATGAGCAGCCAAACAGGTCAGTTCATCAAAGGCCGCTTCGGGAGAGGTGTCAAGGATGTGGTAATGGTATAGGGCTTGGAGTCTAGCTGCTTCGTCCTCAGGCAGTGGAGCTTGCATAGAGCGTGTTCCTGCTGTTACTTGACCAGGACTTTATCTACTGTGCTGTGTAGTCTAAAGAGGCTCATGGTCCATCTGATCAATCAGTATTCCCAAACCTGGCCCTTCTCCACACACTGCCTTTGCCATTGTGACTAGCCCTCACCGCTGTAATTGGTTGCTTGTAGCCAGGGAATTTTCTGAATTTAAAGTGTTGAGAATCCAGCCAACGGCTGCTGGCAGGTCTGGGGCAACGTAGTCAGGCCGGGTGTGGTGCTGATATTCACCCTCTAGGACGCGATCGCCGAACCCAGTTTGGACTAGAACTCCCCGGCAGCCTGCGTTGTGAGCTATATCTACATCAGTGGCCTTGTCGCCTACCATAAAGCTCCGTCTCAGGTCTAAATCGTGCTCCCAGGCTGCCGCCACCAGCATCCCCGTGTTGGGCTTGCGCCAGGTGGTCCAGCAAGTAAAGGCTGGGTTTGTGCCGCCCTCCGGTGGACTCAAATAGGGACAGTAGTGAAGGGCATCCAAGTGGGCTCCGGCCTCCGTCTCCAGCAGTGAGCAGAGGCGCTGGTGTAATGCCTCAACATGCTCAAGCGGATAGTAGCCTCTGGCCGGTCCAGACTGATTAGAGGCCAGACAGCAGAACACTCCGCGATCATTTAACTGACGCACCGCCTGGGCAGCTCCAGGAATCAGGCGTAGATCTTCCAGAACACGAATGTAGCCAGCTTCCAGATTCAATACCCCGTCCCGATCTAGAAAAACTGCTGGCCTAGCCACCCCAGATCCGCTCCAGAATCTTATCGGGGGAAATATCACCCATTTGTCCACTCTGAGATTTCACCCCAACAAAGCGATCGCCCTGAGGCAGTAGCTTAGCCGGATCTGTTGGTCCGAATAGAGCAATGGTATAAGTCTGAACTGCCACCGCCAGGTGCATTGGCGCACTATCTGTACACAACATCAAGCTGGCACCCGCAATCATGGCTGCCAACCTGCCGACATTGTCGGGAGCCGTGATTCTAAGGTCAGGGCAAGTGTGCAATAAGCTTGTCACCCAACCCTGGTCCTCTGGACCCTGAACCACCACAAGGGGCAGATCGGGCTGACGCCGCTGAAAGTCCTGAATAACTTTCTGCCAGTTTTCGACTGGGTAGATTTTATCAATTCCCTTCAACTGGGCTAGCTGGCTGGAACCACCGTGAATCATAACGTAGTTGCCATCCTCCGAGGCCCCAAGCTCGAGCCGGTTTTGCTCGGCCTCAGCCCACTCAATATCTTTCTTGGGAACATTGATCGTCAAGGCGGGGCAGGGTGTCGTAATTCCCAGACCTTGCAGCAGGTCATGGTACATGTGAGCCGCATACTGCTCAGTTTTTAAGGGTACTGGGTGGGTGAGCCAAAACTCCCCAGGGCCGCCACCATAGCCAACCCGGCTGGGAATGCCAGTCAGCCAGAGTAAAAGACGAACTGCCCAACGCTGTCCGAGGGAAAGGACAACATCGTATTCCTGCTCCCGGATGTTACCCAGCAGGTTACTCCAATCTGCCAGGCTGTTGCGGTCCTTAAAGTCAAAGGGGATCACCTTGTTGACGGACTGGCAGACTCGATAGGCACTCCTGGCTCGTGGCTCAACGACAACATCCACCGCCGCCTGGGGATAGTGTCGCCGCAGGTCATCCAGGGTTGGAAAGAAAAGAATCTGATCGCCAATCCCGCCGGGGATAAGGGCTAGGACTCGAATCATGGTTACTTGAGCGTCCTCCAAGGGCAGTTGTGGACTGGTGCACGTTTACCAACGCCCCCTATTGTAATGGAACATTCTCACTTAAATTCTCAGACCCGGAAGTGCTATTCGGCTCAAGTGACCAAATACGGACACAAGCACTACGGCAAACCCCGCTGCCGTTGCCAAGACTGCGGTCGACTGTGCGTGGAGAATTCAACCAGATAACAGACAAATTCTGACAGAGAATCCCTTGTCGTTTGGCTTTGACGTCCTGCTAGACAGCACACCTAGGACTTCTCAATCCTGAAGAACAGTAAGGGGTTGCCATTCACAATTTTTTCTTCCACCTTTCTCATCCCAATCCTTGACGCTACTTTCTGGGACTCAAGGTTCGGCTGATCACAGCTTGCTAACAGATATTCATAGCCAAGTTCCTCAAAACAATACTCCAGTATTTTGGTTGCAGCCTCGGTGGCATAGCCTCTTTTGGTCGCATGAGGCAGCAAAGCATAAGCTAGCTGGGGCTGTTTTTCTGCAAAGAAATACCACAGACCAACGAACCCAATAATTTCTTTCTCACGTTTAGTCTCGACCAGCCAAAGACCAAATCTTTTTTCTGCAAAGTTCTTTTGGCTCTCCGCTAGCATTTCTTTAACCTGCTGCAACGGAATTATTTTGCTGTCGCACAGATACTTTCTGACGGATGAGTCGATCAGAATAGCATGTAGTGTGCTAAGTTCACTCTCCAAGGTTGGTTTCAACAACAGCCTCTGAGTTTCAAGTGTCAAACTCATAGAATCTCTTAAGTAGATCAACTTAGTTAAACCCAAAATGCACAAACTATGAAAGCCACTCTACACAACGACTTCTGTTGATTAGTATCTTGAGTTTGTTTAGGTGTACCTACTTAGCATCAAGCTTTTGACTTTTTTACTGTCTAAACTACAGATTCGATCACGCTCGGCAGTCTAACTCCAACTGGAGTTGAGGCATGGGGTAATATTACCGCTTAAATTCTAGGCGAGTGAGGCGATCGCGTAGCGTCTCCGCAGCAGAATTGCCCTTCTCAAGCAACGGAACCTTATCAGTATCAGTGGCGGTAGTTATTTGTGGAGGTCTAAAGCTGAGGGCGAAAATCGTTTCAGTCCTGGCTGAGTGGATTAGGGCAGGGGCTGCACTTGATCGTAATCTTTACAAACTTGATAAATTTTGCGACACAACCAGAGATGGAGCATTATAGTTGTGAGTTTATATCAGTGAAAATACGTAATTTCCATCATGACTGCCAAACAAACCGCCACCATAACGGATGTGCCGTTGCTCAGCATTGACTTAGGCCGAACCTATACAAAAGCCTGTATTAGCCGTGACCCTAACAGGGTCGTTCTGGTTCCGGCAAACGTTGCCCATCTGGAAGGCCACCAGATTCCCCGGGGTGAGTTTGAATCTCAAGCAGTCGCTCCCCTGCTGGCAATCTGGCTAGAGTTCCAGGGCCGGAAGTATGCTCTGGGTCAGTTGGCTGCTGACTTTGGCGCTAATTTAGGCATGGGTCAATCCAAGGTCGAGGATGCCTTGGTCAAAGTATTTGCCTGTATCGGGTACTTCAACCTGAGAGGTAGCCTGGCCGTGGTCCTCAGCCTGCCTTACTATTCACAGGACCAGTTTGATCGAGAAAAAGCAGAGATTATCAGACTATTCCGGGCTCCGCATGTGATCAGCTACCGGGGTGAGCGAGTAACGTTTCAGATTCAGCAGGTTTGGGTGATGCCAGAAGGCTATGGTAGTCTGATTTGGTGTGAGGGGCAAAATAGAGATACCTCAGCTCCCAGATTTGCCAACCTGTCTGTCGCCATTGTAGATATTGGCTACCAAACGACTGACCTGCTGATGGTCGACCATTTCCGATTCGCACGGGGAGCTTCTAAGAGCGAATCCTTTGCCATGAATGAGTTCTACGAACACGTTGCTGCCCAGATTCCAGGGGCTGATAGCCAGTCTCTGTCTCTGATTGAAACCATCAATCGACCGGAGGGGAAACGGTTCTTCCGCCCCAGAGGGGCGAGACAGCCGATTGACCTAGACAAGATCTTGCTCAGCTTGCGTCAAAGTTTTGCTGATGAGTTAACTGAACGGATATTCAACTGGTTACCAGAGCGAGCGACTGATGTGATTGTGAGTGGTGGTGGCGGTGAGTTCCTGTGGAGCGATCTGCAACCCCGGCTGAAAGAGGCTCAACTGGGGGTACATTTGGCTGAACCCTCTCGGGTTGCGAACGCCTTGGGCCAGTACGTGTATGGTGAAGCGCAGCAACTTGCTGCTGCTAGAGCGTCCGCCTATTAAAGCTGAAAATTGAAAGGACTGGAGGGGGAAAGCCCACAGTGGGAAAAATCATTGGATTCTTGAACCAAAAGGGAGGTTGTGGTAAGTCAACCACGAGTGTTCATTTTGCCTATTGGCTGGCCCATAAACAAGATGAGCAGGTTTTTTTAGTCGATGCAGACGGTCAAGGAAGCAGCAGTCGCTGGATAGCATCACTCTCTCAAACCATTCCTTGCCAAGCAATTCAAACTGCCGATGATCTATTGGAACAAATCCCCGTCCTGGCAAGTGAGTATGCTTACGTCGTGGTAGATGGACCCGCTAACTTGTCAGATGCTACCCGTTCTATTCTGCTGAGTGTCCACTTAGCCGTTCTCCCCTGCCAGCCTTCTGGACTTGATCTCCAATCTGCTTTTGACTCGGTCCGACTGATTAAGCAAGCTCGACTAGTTCGTCGAGGTCCTCCGCAAGCTTCCGTTTTCCTGAGTCGAGCGATTAAAGGGACAAAACTGAAACTTGAGACCGTCAAAGCCCTCAACAAGCTTCCAGACGTTCAGCTACTGCAGACCCAAATTCACCAGCGGCAGGCGATCGCCGATGCTTTTGGTCAATCTGTCACGGTCTGGGATATGTCTGGCGGCACTGCTCCAGACGCAGCTCAAGAATACGAGACGTTATTCCATGAAGTTTTGGAGCTGTTGTGACAAATCCTAAAAAGCCCCGCGAGTCTCGCAAACCCCTTGATCAAAGCTTTCTTGAGTTTGTCCAAGGAACCGACCCAGAGCCAGGCCCAACCGCGAGACCTGAGCCAGCGGATACAGTCATTTCCCAACTGGAACAGGATCTAAGGGCACTACAGCAACGATTTACTCAGTCGGAGCAAGCATCCCTCAACCAAGACCCCCGCCTCAGCCAGATGGAAGCCCAACTGACCCAAATCACCCAACAGGTTGAGCAAATGGACCAGAACGCCAATCAGCCGATGATCAAATTGCAACAGCAGTTAAATGATTTGGAGAAGACCTTGTTAGAGCGGGACTCTAGGCACTTCAGCCAGGTGGAACAGCACTTAATCGACCTAGCCCAGTCTGTCGAGCAACTGAGCGCAAAGCTTTCTAACCTCTGTGTGGATTTGCAACAACGCTTCACTATCGCTGAGGCTACTCCCGTTGACCCGTCCATCAATCACAATCTCGCCGGTCAAGCTGGTCAGCAGTTGGCCCCGCCAATGCCACTCCTTGATCAACCAGAAGAGAGCCAGCAGCCTCTGACTCTGAAGCACACCGCTGAAGTTTCCCAGCATCACACCGACTCTGATCCTCTCCTGAGTTGGATCAGTCCGCTGCTAGATGATTTCTGATCACTACTTCAGCAGGGACAACTGATCAGGTTGGGTGATTTGTACTTTCCAGGTCCCATCTGCTAATTTTCGGGCTTCTACTGCATTAAGTTGGACAGATTTATCGATCGCCCTAGCTGGAGTGATTGCAGCCTGGCTCAGGATTGGTCTAGGCACCAAAACTAGGTAAATCTGTCCTGCCTCTGTTACGACTTTAAACTCAACATTCCCTTGACTTGGCAACTTGTATTCCGTAACTTGACCGACTAGATCTAACCTAAATTGACCTGCAATCACATTAGGGTCTCGACAGAACAAGTTAACAGTGGTTCTTAGGTCAAATGAATTTGTATTTAGATCAGGACATTCTAGAATCTTTTCTGTTCTAGACATAATCTTTCTGAGTTCATCGTACTTGGGGAGCCGACCATCACCATATTTAGCTTGCTCTCGAACCTCTGGAGGTGCATTTAGCAGTGCTTCTCTGACTAGCTCACGATCTGTGCTTGACAGTAATGGTGACAAATAGACACCCGCACCGGGAATCGCCTTGCCAACGTAAATGATTCTCAAGGCAGGGTCATCTTTAACCGTGTCAAACCGACCAGCGCCAACATCGACCTTTCCTACCTTAACCATCTTTACCACCTCTCTAGGTCGGTGTCCTGTCCCGACTCTCAAAGATTTTCCATACAAAGCATAAATCGGCATATGGAAGGTCTGTGCTGACTCAGGGTTTCCCAGTGCCAATGTAGTCGTTGACTTCATGTCAGCAATGGATTGAATCGGGCTATCGGATCGAACATACAGCGCCGCTCGGTAGTAAGGCGGTTGATCAGGAAACATGACGGCAACACCAGTGTAGCGACTATCCTCAGCCAGGATGGAAAATATGGGGGAGCGCGTGAAGGCAATGTCCCAATCTTTGCGAACCATTCGGTTTGCAAGCTGTTCGTAGGGGGTATCTCTATTAACTTCTACCTGGATGCCAAGTTGGTCCCGTAGGTAAGCTGCCAGAGGATTATAGTCCTCATCTGGGGCACCAATTGCCACCCCAATTGTGAGTGGACGTGCCTGTAAGTCTCGGTAGCAAGTTCCCCAAACCCGCTTCTGATCATTGTCGAGACAAGGTTGGGCTAATTTCCAAGTCGCCAGAACACCACCAACAGCTACGATGACAGCAAGGCTGATTAACGACCAGAAGAGGAATGGTTTTTTTGTTCTGCTTAGAAAAGGTTGCATTTCCCTGGCTCCGTCACCCAGAACAGTTCTGCAAAGGTTCTAGTAAGCGTTATTGAGAAGAATGACAATCCTTTCGGTAAAGCAGCGTCCATACCCTGGGCGAAAATGGGGCGTAGGTCTGCTAATTTGCGTCTTGCCCTTTCGGTGCGGCAGTTCTTCAGGATGGCTTCCCCCTGATGGAGGGCGGGGTAGCCTCTGGGTCAAACAAGCTGCCTGACAAGTTGCCTTTTCGAGGATATGACAGGTTAGACGGGGAGCCCGTCTATGCAGATTAATGACTGGAGAACCCTCCGATCAGTTCCCAGGTTCAATCCCGCAGGAACAAAATTTAAGTAGGATTAGGATGGCTTTTCGAGTAGCGATGGGCGGCCTTAATTCTCTTAGTCAGACTTTGCCCGGAACGCATTGTAGAAGTTACCCATGACTCACACCTCTGATCTCAGTCATCTCAACCCTTCCCAGCGTCAGGCGGTGGAGCATTTCTGTGGTCCGCTCCTGGTGGTCGCCGGGGCAGGTTCCGGTAAGACGCGAGCATTGACGTATCGGATTGCTAACTTAGTGCTCACCCATCGCGTCGATCCAGAAAATATCCTGGCGGTGACCTTTACCAACAAAGCCGCACGGGAGATGAAGGAGCGGATCGAGAAGTTGTTTGCAGAGCAACAAGCTCAAAGTCAGTATGGTAAGCCCCTAGAATTGCTGAAGTCCTACGAGCAGAAGAAGCTGCGATCGCACATCTATAAAACAATCACCAAAGAACTCTGGATTGGCACCTTCCACAGCCTCTGCTGCCGCATTCTCCGGTTCGATATTGACAAGTACCAAGACGAAAAGGGGCGGCACTGGACTAAAAACTTTTCTATCTTTGACGAGTCGGATGCTCAAAGCCTGGTCAAGGATATTGTGATCAACCAACTCAACCTGGACGATCGCAAATTTGAGCCGCGCTCCGTTCGCTACACGATCAGCAATGCCAAAAATCAGGGCTGGTCTCCTCAAGACCTAGAGCAAAACCAGCCCAACTTTCGCGGGCGCATAATCGCCGATGTCTATAGCCGTTACCAAAACGCCCTGTCGGAGAATAACGCCTTAGACTTTGACGATCTGATCTGGGTGCCCGTCCAACTCTTTCGCCAAAATGAGCAGGTGTTGAATTACTGGCACCAGCGATTTCGTCACATCTTGGTGGACGAATATCAAGATACCAACCGCACCCAGTACACCCTGATCCGGCTGCTGGTGACCAATGGTGAAGCCTCAAGTTCCTTCAATAACTGGCAACATCGCTCTGTGTTCGTCGTGGGCGATGCCGATCAATCAATTTATTCCTTTCGGGCAGCAGATTTCACGATCTTAATGGGATTTCAGCAGGACTTTGGGGACGGGTTGCCAGACGATGACACCCGCACAATGGTGAAGCTGGAGGAAAACTACCGCTCTACAGAAAACATTCTCGAAATTGCCAACGCCCTGATTGAGAACAATACCGAGCGCATCGATAAAGTCCTCAAGCCGACGCGGAGCGTGGGAGAAGCAGCTTACTGTCACCGGGCCGACCACGAACTGAGTGAAGCTGAGTTTGTGGTGAATCAGATCCGCACCCTAGAACGCCAGGACCTAGAACTGCACTGGGGCAATTTTGCCATCCTCTATCGCACCAATGCTCAGTCTCGCCCGTTTGAAGAGTCGCTGGTCCGCTGGGGGGTCCCCTACACAGTAGTTGGGGGACTCAAGTTCTACGATCGCAAAGAAATTAAAGACGTCTTGGCCTACCTGCGCCTGGTTGTAAATCCGGCAGACACGGTGAGCTTAAAGCGGGTGATCAATACCCCTCGGCGTGGGATTGGCAAAGCCACCCTGGATCGCCTGGTGGTTGCGGCCCAACAACTGGGTGTGCCTTTGTGGGAAATCCTCAGGGACGAGACCTCAGTCAAAACTTTAGCGGGGCGGGCTGCCAAGCCGATCACTCGCTTTGTTGAAATCATCCAACACTGGCAAGGGCAAGTCGAAACCTTGAACGCCTCTCAGATTGTCCAGGGGATTATGGAGGACTCTGGCTACCTGCAAGACCTGAAAGCGCAGGGTACGGATGAAGCTGAGGAGCGGCTGCAAAACGTCCTGGAACTCTACAACGCCGTTTTGCAGTTTGAGGAAGAAAACGAGGAGGCCACCTTGACGGCATTTCTAGCTAACGCGTCCCTAGCTTCTGATCTTGACAATCTCAAGGAAGAGCCGCGCGTCTCGTTGATGACCCTACACTCCTCTAAGGGACTGGAGTTCTCGGTGGTCTTTTTAGTCGGCCTAGAGCAGGGGCTATTTCCTAACTTCCGCTCCCTGGACGATCCTGCCGCCCTGGAAGAGGAACGGCGTCTGTGTTATGTCGGCATTACCCGGGCCCAAGAGCGCCTATTTCTCACCCATGCCCGTGAACGCCGACTTTATGGTTCACGGGAACCTGCTGTTCCTTCTACATTTTTGGCAGAGTTGCCCAAGGAGCTACTGGCAAGTAATACCCTGATGGCAATTCCCAGTTCCCACAGGAGCACTACCGGGTCGGCACAGCGCGGTGCTCGCTCTACCCCTGTACCGTCAAGTCAGATCTCCAAAAGTGAACACTCCCAGTCCTTGCAAAGTTGGGTGGTGGGCGATCGCCTGGTTCACAGTGCCTTTGGTATGGGCCACGTCACCCATGTTTTTGGAAGCGGGAATAAACTTTGTCTGGCGATTAAATTTTCAGGCATGGGCCAAAAGATTATCGATCCAAAAGTTACTGCCCTAGAACGGGTAGAATAGCTGCGATCACCGAGCGGCTCGCTGCAACAGTAATCCTCCAGCTCCCAACCCTACCGCTGCTGGTAGCCAAGCGGCCATAAGTGGAGAAAAAACGTCCGCCTCGCCAAGAGAACTACTGATAAAGGCAAGCAGGTAGTAGCTAAAAATGATCACGACACTAAGTCCAAATCCCGTCGCCGTACTAGTACGCTGGGGCCGGGTACCAAGCGCAGCGCCTACCAGACCAAAAACAACACAGGTAAATGGCAGGGCATACTTTTCCTGAATTCGGAGCCTTAGCTCTCGAATTTGTCTGCGGTCTCCATGTTGCTGCAAGAGCTTTAGGTACTTCTGAGCCTCAGCAATACTCATTTGGTCAGACTTGCGATCCTGCGTGGCTAAATCAAGGGGAATACGAGATAACGGCAAGGACTGGTACTCAAAATTGTCAATACTCTGGTAAGAACCATCAGTCCCAACAGCATAAATTGTCCCGTTGGAAAAATTCCAAACCTGCTGAGCACTACTCCAAACTGCCTGCTCCGCAGCTAAGATCTGGCGCAGGCTGCCTGCAGAAAAGTCCAGAACCATCAACCCTTGCATCTGCTGCCCATCGAAACGACGAGCAAAAAAGATGCGCGAAAGTTCTTCTTTAGTAAACTCGCGGTAAAAAATATTTTTCTCTTGAAATGAGGGGCTAGTTTGATCCAAGGCTTGATCCAAAATGACAGATGCTTGGTAATTTGTGCTAGGAACAACGAACTCATTAAAGAAAAAAGTTGTTCCAGTTACCAAAAAGCTCAATACAATCGCAGGTAATACTAGCCTGTACAGACTCACACCGCACCCTCGGAGGGCAATAATTTCACTGTCTCCTGATAATCGACCAAAGATCAGCAAGGTAGCTAATAAAGTCGACATGGGAAAGGACAAAACAATGAAACTAGGCAGTTGTAATAAAGAAACTTCTAGAGCGGTTAGCAACGGTAGCCCTGATTCTGTAACTTTTTGAACCAAGTCAAAAAGCGATCCAATCGCTAAACCAACCGTAGAGAAGGCACAAACACCAAAGAGAAACGGAATCCCTAGAGCTGTAGCAATATAGCGATCCATAACGAAAGGCTTGAGGAAAACACGATTTAGTATTTTAATCTTGGGCAGATGTAGCATAGGAAGCTTGGAAAGAATATGAAACTATTAAATCGATGTGAGTTTGTAAGGCCAAAAAAACATAGCGGTGGAAATGAATTTATAGTCGCTGTGGTTGCCTGCTTTATATGGTTTGTTGCAGTTGCTTTAAAGCTAAGCATTCAGGATCAAAACGACTGGAGCGCTCTTGAGAAAATTGTCGAAGCTTCGTCAATCGTTATGTTTTGTGGATTTCCTGTTTTTTTCTTGGCAACACCGTTAGGTTCTAAAGTAGCCGAGAATATCTTGTTAAAAAAGGATGGACTTTGGTTTCAATTATCAGTATGCCTGACCCTGATAGCTTATATTAGCCTAGTTAGGTTTCTCGGGTTCAATTCTGATAAGTTCTTGTGGCTAGACCAAATGAATAACTTGGTAATCAGAGATCATTTTTTGATTAACACAATGTTATTTACAATAGGAGTGTTTGTAGCACTAAGAACTCCTTTTTTAATGCTAAGGCTACGTAAGAATAACTTAGAAATAAAAGAATCTAAAAAACTTATAAGAATATTCAACCAGAACCTTGAGCTTCTCGTGTTGCTTGTTATCAACTTCGTATACATGGTCCTGAGCCATACATCTTTGAGTAATAATTTTGGTTCTAACCATTATGAAGGATACTATGTTGGAACTGGATATTTTCTAATATTTGCCTTGATGCTCTTGTCTATTTCTAAGAAAACCTCTTTCAATAAAGTTACACTATTTGACTTCTTGCTAATTATTATTTGTGCAAGTATATTATTTTGGTTCTCAGTACCTTTTTTCAGCTTTGGCACATTTATGGGGGTAAACCTTTTTGTTGTTGTTGTTGTTCATGGTACAGGGCTAGGTCGTGAACACTTTGGATATAGCTTTCAAATTCGCAAGCAGGACGTTAAATACCTTGTAAGTAACCTACCATTAGTTACTTTAGTTCTGGGTTCATTAGCACTATTCCTTGGGTTTGTAAAACTACCAAACTTATTTGAGTCCAATCTTGAAATTTTGAAACTAGTCAGCTATTCTATCCTTTTTAGTTTTAGAGTTGGAATCTTCGAGGAGATCTTCTTTCGATCTGGCTTGATGGTACTTATTCGAGATCAGCTCTATGAATCAATAACAGAAAACAACAGTCAAAAGATTGTCTTCTATTCCGCCCTAGGTTGCTCCTTCCTGTTTGGTTTAAGCCATATCGGCAATAATCCGGGGACGGAAAGCTTACTGACGCCACTAGAATATAAGTCAGTCTATTTTCTGCTCGCTGTGCTAGCTTCCCTATTTTATTCCTTCGCTTTTGCCGAAACGAACCGCCTCTGGTGCTCGATTATGATTCACGGCTTTGTCGATACCGTTGCAGTTGTACTCCTAGGAAGCTCTCTGACTGTCCCGTTCTAAAGGATTTTCAGTCAAGTTTATTTTCCTAACAAAATCCCGGCTCAACGCCTTAGGCTGGAGAATTAGACAGCTTTAAATCAAGGGCAAGTAGTTCTTTGTATTCCCGCAAAGGGTATTAAGGACCTGATAGGTCTGAGACAAAAGTAGCAAGACGCTCCATACCAGTCTCAATCGTAGCTGCGTCAGTGGCGTAGGAGAGACGGATGTGATCATCTACACCAAAAGCAATTCCTGGAATCGTCGCCACTTGTTGAGATTCCAGCAGCTTGTTGCAGAACTCCAAGGATTTCAGGCCTGTCTTGCTGATGTTGACGAATAGGTAAAAGGCCCCATTTGGCTTCAGACAGGTTAGACCTGGGATGGCATTGAGGTGCTCTAGCATTACCTGACGGCGTTCGGCAAAGGCTTGACGCATCAGTTCCACACAGTCTTGTGAGCCTTCTAGAGCAGCGATCGCTCCGTGCTGGGCAAAGGTGCAGACATTGGAGGTGCTGTGACCCTGAATCGTCGTCACCGCTTGAATCAACTCCACCGGGCCAGCGAGCCAACCAATCCGCCAGCCGGTCATGGAATAGGCTTTGGCAAACCCACTGCTGATGACGGTGCGGGCAAAAATCTCTGGACCCAGGGAACCAATACTCAGGTGCTTAGCTCCGTCGTAGAGAATTTTTCCATAAATCTCGTCTGAAACGACCCAAATATCTTGCTCAACCACCACTTCAGCGATCGCCTCGATCTCAGCCGCAGTGTAGACCATACCCGTCGGGTTGGAGGGAGAATTGAGCACAAACAGCCGAGTTTTTGGGGTAATCGCGCGGCGCAATTGCTCGGCGGTCAGTTTATAACCTGTGGAAGCGCTGGTCGGAACCAGCACTGGTACGCCACCCGCCAGCTTGACCATTTCGGTATAGCTGACCCAGTAGGGAACGGGTATCACCACCTCATCCCCCGCTCCAATCAGAGCCAGCATCAGGTTAAACAAGGAATGTTTGCCACCGTTGGTGACAATGACATTCTCAGCCCCGTAGCAAAGACCTTCCGCTTGCAGGGTATGGGCGATCGCTGCTCTTAACCCGGGTTCCCCAGCAGTGGGACCGTACTTGGTTTTGCCTAGATCAAGCGCCTGTTTAGCGGCTGCTTTGATGTGGGCTGGGGTATCAAAGTCAGGTTCTCCAGCGCTAAAACTACAGACATCAATGCCCTCAGCTCTCATCGCCTTTGCTTTGGCGGAAATCACCAGGGTTAGAGAAGGGAACACCTGACCCATTCGTGCTGCCAGTTTCATCTAAACTCCTAGGCAACAGTGCGATGTTACCGTAATCACAATGCTGTTAAACCAGAATAATCCACTCTAGCGTTACAGCACAGTTACTTTTGACGCAATTTAAGTGCAACATTTTCCCTAGAAAGGCAACAATTGGCTGCTTAAAGCTGGTAGCAAACCTAGTCGGGTTTTAATTAGGCGATTACAAGCGCGGCCTTTAGCCTGATTTAGGGTGTGTGTGGTTTTAGAGGCTAGAAACTCTCCTCCGCAGGGCAAAGGCAGTTTCTACTTCAAGGGCAATCGCTTCTCCTGATGACCTGCGATCGCCCCGTGTCTTTAGAATCTATAGGATCACACCCTGATGGTTGATACATGGCAAAACTACCCATTGCAACAACTGAAATTATTTGGAGCTTGAAGCGACGGTTATTGGACACAATTGACCAAGCTACAGCAGCAGAGGCAATGCTTTTTGACCTGATTGGAGAAACAGATGGCACTGTTCCTTTTCCAGACGAGCTTAAAAAAGTAGCTGAGCGTGCTACACCTTGGTTCTCTCGACTGTCCAATTTCCAGTTACGAATCGCTGAGGCGCAACCTACCACTCCTTTTGATATGCTGAATTTACTAAGCCAAACCGTTGAGCGCATTCAAGCCGAAGTTCCTGCGATGGAGCGTAGTGTTCAAGAAGTCAAAATGGAGTGGAACCTACCATGACTGGCGAGACACGCATACCTGATCCAGAAACAGCTAAGCGACTAGTTGCTAATCTGCGTCGAAGTCGTCTAGCGATGGAAGAAGCAACGCTAGAACTGGAGGAACTTACTGCTCGGCTAGAACATGATATTCGCCAGCAACGCTTGGCAAGGCTGAGACAAGCACGCAATCATGCCGCAGTAGAATCACAGGCTTCTGATTTAAACTAAGGGCAATTCTCGTTCCGCTCACTGCCTGCAAGGCAGCGAGACTATGCCTTTGATCCCAAAAATTTAAGGAAGACAGCAATTGATAATTTAAGTTTTGGAGAGCGATCGCCTAGCTCCTCCTAAACTAAATGCAAAGAATCAATAGAGTCAGTCATTAACCTATTCTAGCTGATTAGTTATCTGAGGGTTTTGACGCTTTGTCTTTAAATAACTGTTGATGTAGTCGTGATCAAAAACTTGCCGTCCTAATTTTAGTGCCTCTTGCCTCTCTTGGTCCGTCATGTAATCGTTGCCCTTACGACCGCTTGGCGTCTGTCGAGGATCTCCGCCTGCATCTAAGTATCGCTGACGGGCGATGGCGAAGAGTTCTAACATCCTGCTAGCTTGCTGTTGTTTGAAATGATCAGGTTTCGTCATGATTCCCATCCAAATGGAACAACCTCTCCGCTTCGCAGTATTGATGCCAGTGGTAAAACGGGACTAGGGGTTTGAATATGCCAACTCCCTGTGAATTCATCATAGAGTCTCCACTGAAGTAGTTCTAGGGTTTCCAGGGCATTGATTACCAAATATTGAGCTTCCGTTGGTTCCACGACTTTGAATCTATGTTTTTGCGGAGGCGATCCTATCAGGCGCGATCGCACTTGCCAAGAACTGCCAAGTATTCATAGAGCTTCTAACCAGCCCATCCTTCAAAAATGCTGCCCCCATTTTACCAACCCCATCCCCAGCAACATTTGAGTTCCAGACGATTTATGCGATCGCGTCCCTCTTAATCTGATCGCACAGTGGCAGTTCATGAGGACGATCGCCCTTAAAACTGCAACGGTCAGGCTCTACTCTCAGAACGTTGACTTTGCTTGGCGACGCTTCACGAATAGAACACGAAACTCCAGCCTCAGAACTCAAAATTCCGGCCTTAGAACTCGAAGCGCCAAGCTTTTAGCTCCAACTTTTGAGCCAGGAACTTGGAATGCCAAGCACAGAACTTGAATGTTTAAGTTTCAAGCTCCAGGCTTCAAGCTTTGACCCTGGACTGTCGGGTTCAGAACTGCAATCGTGGTGGCGCGATCGCCGTTGATCGCGATCGCTAGGTTTTAGATCAAGTACAGAAAAGTAATCACCCGCCTAAGCTGGAATACCAGTCTTTGTTTCGAGATAGCTTTGGATGTAGTCGTGATCAAAAATCTGCTCCCCCAAGCTTCTGGCTTCTTGCCTTTCCTCAGCCGTTAAATAACTCTCATCTGCTGCGCGTCGAGGATCTCCGCCTGCATCTAAATATCGCTGGCGTGAGATTTTGAACAATTCTCGGAGTCTAATAAGTTGCTGCTGTTTGTTCAGATCAGGTTGCATCGCTGCCTTGAACCCATGCAATTGGAACAACATCCCCGCTCTGCAAAATTGCTGCTACTGGTAGAACAGGGCTTGAAGTTTCAATATACCAAACTCCCCTGTCTGCAAAATAGAACCTACTCTGAAGCAGCTCTAGAGTTTCTAGGGCATTCACAATCAGAAATTGTGCCTCTGTTGGTTCCACTAGTCGTGACCCGATCAATTAACCTCAAGGATTTTACAGGAGAGGATGGATGTTTTATAGAAACCGAGCAGTCTCTCCTGGAGATAGGCAACTGTAGGACTCGATATAATGGGGGACGCAAGCTGAAACGGTCTTGATTTCACCCGTTGGAGGCGGAGGTCATTACTACCCAACTCTCACCCGGTGTCGTTGCTGATAGCTGGCAAGGCTCAGTCGCTGCCAAGCTCGCGCAGGCGACTGCGATCGCTGATTTCTGCGCGGCAAATGCTGCCACCATTGACTGCAACGGTGCTTTCCCCGTCGCAGAATTTGAGTTAATTACTCAGGCTGGTCTCCTGGCCGCACCCCTGAAGCCAGAGTTGGGGGGACTTGGCTTGGGCATTGAGGCCAAGGTCACCCACGAGCTGTTGCTGCTGCTCAAGCAGCTAGGGCGGGGCAACCTGTGCGTCGGGCGAGTGTATGAGGGCCACGTCAACGCCCTGCAACTGATTCAAACTTTTGGCACCCCGGCGCAGATCGAACGATTTGCTACCGATGCGCGCGATCGCCACAAGATCTTTGGGGTCTGGAATGCCGAGGCAGAGGATGGGGTCAAAATTATCCCGGTGGCAAACGAGCGGTATCGGCTGGAAGGATCTAAAACCTTTGCCTCAGGCGCGGTCTACGTTGAGCGTCCTTTTGTCAATGGCACCCTGCCCGACGGGGGTTGGCAGATGTGTATTGTGCCGATGGAAGCGGTAGAAACTGGGGTTGATCCGGCCTGGTGGCAACCGTCAGGAATGCGGGCCTCTGCCAGCTACAAGGTAGACTTTAGCAGCGTGGAGCTTGATGCCAGCGCCCTAATTGGCGCTCCCGGCGACTACTACCGTCAACCCTGGTTGACGGGCGGAGTGATTCGCTTTGCAGCAGTACAACTGGGCGGTGCCGAGGCTCTCTTCGATGCCACCCGCCAGTACCTGCGAGATCTGAACCGCACCGGTGATCCTTACCAGGAAGCTCGGATCGCTGAGATGGCGATCGCCCTTGAGAGTGGAAACCTCTGGCTGCGAGGCGCAGCGACCCAAGTAGCTGAGTACGCCCCGGTATTCGGTGGCTGTCCCCATTCGCTTCATCATCAAGCAAATCGCCTTGTTGCCTACACCAACATGGTGCGAACCGCGATCGAGGCAATTTGTCTGGATCTGATCAAACTGAGCCAGCGCTGCGTAGGCACGCGGGGACTGCTCCCGCCCAACCCAATTGAACGAATAGTGCGAGATTTAACCCTCTACCTGCGTCAACCTGCTTTTGATGCGGCCCTGGCAAACGTCGGCCAGTACGCCCTATCTGAAACGACCCCGGCCAGCTCCCTCTGGTCTACTCATGACTAAAGTCTGCTCTGCCTCGCTGCTAGGAGACCCGGACACCCTGCCGCTGCTGCCCGCAACCACGGTGCAAGGGTTTGGTTCTACGCTGGTGGTTGCCCCTCACCCGGATGATGAAACCCTAGGCTGTGGTGGGGCGATCGCCCTGCTGCGACACCTGGGCTGTCCGGTGCAGGTCTTGGTGATCAGCGATGGTATCCGCTCCCATCCCAACTCCCGCACCTTTCCGCCTGCGGCGCTGCGAACCTTGCGGGAGGAGGAAACCCAGTCGGCCCTGTCTATGCTTGGGGTTGAGTCAGCCGCGATCACCTTTCTGCGCTGGCAGGATCAGGGCATACCCACGCCTGGAACGCTGGACTTTGAGGCCGCAGTTGTCCAGTGTGGTGACTATCTCGCGACTCGCATACCAACGACAATTTTCTTACCCTGGCGGTATGATCCACACCTGGACCATCGCTTATCCTGGCAGTTGGTCCAGACGGCCCTCTCCGCTCATCACGGATCGCGACTGATCGAGTACCCGATCTGGGCATGGGACGTGACACAAAGGAGTAATGTTGCGCTGCCGACCGTGTTCTCAGCTTGGCGATTAGATATCTGTACGGTTGTGTGCCAAAAACTTGCTGCGATCGCGGCCCACCGGTCTCAGACAACTGACCTGATTAACGACGACCCGGAGGGCTTTCGGCTCACGCCGGAGATGCTGACCCACTTTGCCCACCCTTGGGAACTTTACCTGGAGGCTATTGATGAGTGAGTCTAAGCGTGAATCGCTGCCACCGAGCTATTTTGATACTCTCTACCAGGCCAGCCCTGACCCGTGGAATTTTGAGACCAGCGAGTACGAAGCCAATAAGTATGCAGCAACTTTGGCAGCCTTACCCAAGCCCCGCTATCGTGCAGCCTTGGAGATTGGTTGCTCCATTGGTGTGCTCACAGCCCGCTTGGCCGAGCGGTGTGACTCACTCCTAGCCGTGGATGTCTCAGAACAAGCCCAAGCACGGGCCAGAGCTCGCTGCCAACACCTGTCCCAAGTTGGCTTTGAGTTGATGCGCGTACCTCAGGAGTATCCCAGGGGTCCCTTTGACTTAACCCTGCTCTCCGAAGTGGGTTACTACTGGTCCTGGAAAGACCTAGCCCTCGCACAGCAACTCACGCTTGAGCATCTGGAACCGGGGGGGCATCTCCTCTTAGTTCATTGGACCCTCTACGCCCGTGACTACCCACTAACGGGAGATCAAGTCCACGACTCGTTCCTGGAGCGGGTAGGAATTGGCCTGCGGCATTTGGGCAGTCGGCGTGAGGCGCAGTACCGACTTGACCTGTTTGAGCGAGTCTAAACCTTGGTGACCCCCTGGCCGTAAGCCTGCAAGCCGGAGCCGCAGATCACAAATTGCCTGCTGAATCTCCACAGGGGGCCAAGGCTCAGCCAGATATCCTGCCGGTCCTTGCTGCTGGTCAGGTTCAATCTGTTCTAGGAGGAGGCCAAAGGTCTGTAACTGCCGCAGGTGGTCGATTAGCCACTTCACAGCAACCCCTAAATCTGCTGCTAGGGATGCAGCCTCACCCCTGAGGAGCGAATGCTCTGCCTTTGTCTGCCACCAGAGTTTACGCAGCCTCTGACGTGTTTGCAACCGGGCTATAATCGCTGGCACAGGTTCCACAAGGTAGGGCTGGCCTTGACGACCCATCTCTGCCCAAGTATCTAACTGGGCTGCCAGTCCTAGGGTTGCTCGCCCAACCTGCCGCGCCGAAGTCAACACACAGACGATTGGGCTGTGGCGGAACCGAGCGTCCACCCGCAACAGGGCGCGGTAAAAGGCAGCATCTTCCGGGGTGCGAACCGCAGGCAAACCCCCGACTCGTGCATACATTTCCGCAGTCACGGCTAGGCTAGCCCCAAAGTGTTGGTAATGGCGCGGCCAGCGATCGCACGGAACCGGGTCCAGGTAGGTTTCTAGCTCAGCCACAAGCTGGCGGTAGCCGACGTCCCGTAGGTAATACAACCGCGTGCCAGAATCCAGGCCCAGGCGGCTGGCCCGATCTGTGAGGATACGTCCACCGACGGCATCTGCACCCCGGTCAATTTCCGCTAAGGTCGCTGCAATCCAGGTGGGGGTAACGCGGGTATCTCCATCCGTTGAGGCAATTACCCCCCGCCTCCGGTTCAGAATTGCCAGTCGCCGGTATGCCTCGTCCATCAGTAGCTTGCGGGCTCGACCGACGTGGGCTTCAGTCGGGGGCAGTGTTTTTTCAACTGTGTACAGGGCCAGACTGGGGTACTGGTGGGCAAAGGCCGTGGCGATCGCAGCAGAATCGTCACAGCAGTTATTTGCCAGCAGGATAATTTCGTAACGCGATCGCCCCAAGGGCTGACCCGTTAAATCAACTTGGCAGGCTAAGGCTTGCAGCGTGGCGGTGAGACTCTCAGCCTCATCCCGAACTGGGATAATCACACAAACTTCGCAGTCGGGAGAGGGTGGAGTGGCAACTAGAGGCTCTAGGGACCCAACCTGAAGCGGCCAGCCTGCCTGTCCACTCGTCCGTTCTGAAGGATCAATCTCTGGCATAGAGTCTCTTTCCCTGTCTAGAAGTACCGCAGTGTCTTTGGTTATACCAATCTGCTTTACAATTTGTAATCTCCCGATTGAGGGGTCTGTGACGCTTCAGAATCCAAAGTGCCCAGGGAAATTTAGTCCCTCCAACCGTGCTAACAGCGGCCAAGGCTGAGCTAGTTCAGGAATGCTAGCTTGGAAGTGAATTTTAAACTGCTGGATTGCCTGTGACTGCTTCCGTGCTTCGCGCTGAGCGCCTGCTCTTTCGGCCAGCTACCCCTGAGACTGATGCAATCTCAACAATCTTTGCATTCCCCAACCAGTACAGTGTCGGGATCACGAGTTTGGGCTATCAAGTAGTGTGGGCAACTTTGGCCTCTCGCTGCGATCTACAAGTCAGTCGCTTGTTCACCGACCTGCACGAGACTTTACCCGCCCACCCAGAACTGTTTGGTTTTTCGCTCTCCTGGGAGTTGGACTATGGAAATATTCTCAATCTACTGGAATCCCAGGGTATTCCGCTGCGCGCTGCTCACCGGACCCAGGAGCATCCGCTGGTATTTGGGGGTGGCCCGGTCCTAACGGCTAACCCAGAACCCTTCGCCGACTTCTTTGACCTGGTGTTGCTAGGAGACGGGGAAGACTTGTTGGGAAACTTCGTGCAGGCTTATAAAGCAGTCCGCCACGCCGATCGGCAAACTCAGTTGCGATCGCTGGCCCAGGTGCCAGGAATCTACGTTCCCAGTCTCTACGAGGTGGTCTACCTTGATCCAGAAGGGGCGATCGCGTCTATCCAGCCGATTGCCGCTGGCGTTCCGGCCCAAGTTGAAAAGCAAACCTACCGGGGCAATACCCTGTCAAGCTCCGCAGTGGTCACCCCCCACGCCGCTTGGGAGCAAATTTATATGGTGGAGGTGGTGCGGAGTTGTCCTGAGATGTGTCGCTTCTGCCTGGCCAGCTACCTGACCCTCCCCTTTCGTACCCCCAGTCTGACCGACTCCCTGCTGCCCGCGATTGAGCGGGGACTGGCCGTCACAGATCGGATTGGCCTGCTGGGGGCGTCTGTCACCCAGCACCCGGAGTTTGAAGCTCTGCTAGATCACCTAGCTCGATCCGTCTACGACCAGGTGCGCCTGAGTATTGCCTCGGTGCGGGCCAACACCGTCACGCCAAAGCTGGCCCAAACCCTAACCAGACGAGACACGCGCTCAATTACGATTGCGATTGAGAGTGGCTCGGAACGACTGCGCCAGATTATCAATAAAAAGCTGGAGAATCATGAGATTCACCAGGCAGCGGCGAACGCCAAAGCCGGGAACTTACAGGGCATTAAGTTCTACGGCATGGTTGGGCTACCGGGGGAGACCGAAGCAGACCTGGAGGCAACCGTCACCCTGATGCGAGACCTGAAGCGCAGCGTGCCGGGACTGCGCCTGACCTTAGGATGTAGTACGTTTGTCCCTAAAGCCCATACTCCTTTTCAATGGTTTGGGGTCAATCGACAAGCGGAAAAGCGGTTGAAGTTTCTGCAAAAGCACCTGCGGTCCCAGGGGATTGATTTCCGGCCAGAAAGCTACAACTGGTCGGTGATTCAAGCGCTTTTATCCAGGGGCGATCGCCGCCTGTCGGCACTCCTAGAACTGACACGCCACTACGGGGACTCTGCCGGCAGCTACCGTCGGGCCTTCAAGCAGTTGCGAAAAAGAATTCCCCCCTTAGATTTCTATGCCCATACAGATTGGCCATTGGAACAAGTCTTGCCCTGGAGTCACCTTCAAGCCTCCCTACCTGAGGCAACGCTCCAGAAGCACCTGGCTACGGCGACGGCCCAGTTTGCTCAGGAGTTCAAAAGGTAAGCGCTTTCTGACAAACATACCGGGCGTACTCAGGGACAGGGTAATTAGCTTCTAAGATGGTAAACCCGGCTCGTGTCAGCATTCCTTCAATCACCCATCCAAAGGTGCTGTGCTCTTGCCGCACATGCATCTCGAAGTCACCTGCTGTCCAGCCCTGATCTTCAGGCTTGGCTACTCGTTCAATCCAGGCATTGATCCGGTCTTCATATTCAGCGGCAGGAAACGAAAATACTGCATCACGAAGGTAAAGGATGCCGCCAGTCTTGAGCATTGAGGCCATCCGCAGAAAAGCAACCATCTTCCAGAAGTCCGGCAAAATGTGAAGGGCAGACTTAGTAACGATGAAGTCAGCCAAGCCAGCCCTGTGCTCGTAGGTCAAAAAGCCAGCGCACTGAAACTCAATGCTAGTGGCACCAGCTTTGTTAGCCCTGTTTTGGGTATAGGCCAGCATGGTGCGTGAGACATCTACAGCATGCACACGGGCTCCGGCCAGGGAAGCCTGGATTGCAAAAGTCCCCGTACCAGCTCCCAGATCGATGACTGTATGATTGGCAGAAATTCCTAGCTGAGCAACAAGAGCCTGCTCAGATTCGACAGTGCTGCTAGTCTGATTACGGTCGTAAGCTTCGACTTGAGCGACGTCCTCAAAGTCAACACCAACCTGCTTAAACTCATCGTAGTACCAAGCAGGAAAGGACTTCACGCCACTTGTTTCTCAGAAATGAATTACCCTAGCCTACATCGGAAGGTTTGAACAGCAGCAATGCTGTAATAAGCCGTGATCGTTATGACTTGACTCTCCAGTTGAGTAGAGATTCTAGAATCAGGGTGTTGAGATTATTTTAGTTTTACTGATGACGTTACAACTCAAAATTCCAGACATGGCCTGCGCTGCCTGTGCTGAGACCATTACTAAAGCAGTCATAGCAGTCGATCCGGTTGCTCAGGTAGAAGCTGACCTCAACACCAAGATGGTCAATGTTGAAACCCAGCAACCTGAAACCGCAATCAAGGATGCAATTATTGAGGCTGGTTATCATCCAGATGCCTAGGTTGAAGTTTTGAATTCTAAGTTTCGAGTTAAAGCGTGTTTCAGTCCACTTAAAACTCAACACTCAAAACTCAGCCCTATTTGACCTATGGACACTCTAACGCTCAAACTCCGAGGCATGAGTTGTGCCTCCTGTGCGGCCAGTATTGAAGCAGCAATCCGGTCGCTCCCAGGAGTGAGTGATGCCAGTGTTAACTTTGGTCTGGAGCAGGCTACCGTTAAGTACGATTCTAGGCGAACGAGTCTGGAGAACATTCAAGCTGCTGTAGATGCTGCCGGCTACTCTGCCTACTCTCTGCAGGAACAGGAATTAGTGACGGGAGAAGCCGATGCTGAGAAAGCTATCCGTCAGGCTGAGACACGAGATCTGAGGCGCAGGGTGGTTACCGGGGCTATTCTGAGCAGCAGCCTGGTCATCGGATCACTGCCGATGATGATGGGGCTAAACTTGGCCTGGATTCCGGCCTGGCTGCACAACCCCTGGCTCCAACTAGTGCTGGCTACCCCAGTTCAGTTCTGGTGCGGTTACTCTTTTTACACAGGTACCTGGAAAGCTCTCAAACGCCACGGGACGACGATGGATACCCTGATCGCCCTCGGCACCAGTGCAGCCTACTGCTATTCCTTGTTTGCGACCCTTCTGCCTGACGTTTTGATTGCTCAAGGCTTAAGGCCGGAGGTGTACTACGAAACCGCCGCAATTGTAATTACCTTAATTTTGCTGGGGCGGCTGTTGGAGAACCGGGCCAGGGGGCAAACCTCTGCGGCCATTCGCCAGCTTATCGGTTTACAGGCCAGAGATGCCCGCATCCTTCGGGATGGAGAGGAGTTGGATGTTCCCATCCAAGCGGTTGGGATTGGCGATGTGGTGCTTGTGCGTCCGGGTGAAAAAATTCCGGTGGATGGCAAAGTAATCGAAGGGGCTTCCACGGTAGACGAAGCGATGGTGACGGGTGAAAGTTT
The DNA here is from genome assembly GCA_041748155.1 of Thermosynechococcaceae cyanobacterium. GTDB lineage: Bacteria > Cyanobacteriota > Cyanobacteriia > Thermosynechococcales > Thermosynechococcaceae > JBGTDT01. Next base: position 29,036 of record JBGTDT010000144.1, read on the forward strand.
ACCCGTGAAGAAGCGGCCAGGGGATGAGGTGATTGGAGCCACGATCAATAAAACGGGCAGCTTCAAGTTCCAGGCCACACGGGTTGGCAAGGATACAGTTTTGGCTCAGATTGTTCAACTGGTTCAACAAGCTCAGGGGTCCAAAGCGCCGATCCAGCGCTTAGCCGATCAGGTGACGAGTTGGTTTGTGCCTGGGGTGATCGCGATCGCAATCACTACCTTCATTGTTTGGTTTGTCGTTACGGGCAACCTGACCCTGGCTCTGATCACCACAGTCGGCGTCCTGATTATTGCCTGTCCCTGCGCCCTGGGTCTAGCGACCCCCACCTCAATCCTGGTGGGGACAGGCAAAGGGGCAGAAAACGGCATTCTGATCAAAGGCGGCGAAAGTCTAGAACTGGCCCATAAAATTCAAACCATCGTCCTGGATAAAACGGGAACCCTGACTGAGGGAAAACCTACTGTGACGGATTTTGTCACTGTAAAGGGAACCAGCAATGGCAATGAGCTAAAACTTCTGCGGCTGGCGGCATCGGTAGAACGAAATTCCGAGCATCCTCTGGCGGAGGCTGTAGTCCACTATGCCCAGTCCCAGGATGTGAAGCTAGCAGAGGCAGAGGATTTTCAAGCAATCCCCGGTAGCGGCGTCCAAGGAGTTGTCTCGGAGCACCGGGTACAGCTTGGGACACGGCGCTGGCTGGAGGAACTCGCAATTGAGACTCAGGCCCTCCAGCCGCAGCAAGCTAGTTGGGAAGCAGCAGGCAAAACGGTGGTCTGGGTTGCAGTAGATGGCAAAGTGGAGGGCTTACTAGGAGTTGCCGACGCACTCAAACCTGCCTCCGCAGCAGCCGTTCGGTCCCTACGCCAGCTAGGGTTGGAGGTGATCATGTTGACCGGAGACAACCGCCCGACTGCAATCGCCATCGCCCAAGCAGTAGGCATTACTCGCGTTTTAGCCGAAGTGCGACCCGCTCAAAAAGCAGCTCAAGTGGCAACGTTACAGCGGCAAGGGAAAGTCGTGGCAATGGTCGGAGATGGCATCAATGATGCACCTGCTTTGGCCCAGGCGGATGTGGGAATTGCCATTGGTACTGGAACCGACGTGGCGATCGCCGCCAGCGATATCACCTTGATCTCCGGTAACCTACAGGGCGTTGTCACAGCAATTCAACTTAGCCGCGCCACAATGCAGAATATCCGGCAAAATCTCTTCTTTGCCTTTATCTACAATGTCGCTGGAATTCCGATCGCTGCTGGAGTCCTCTATCCCTTCTTAGGCTGGCTACTCAACCCAATTATCGCCGGGGGTGCAATGGCCTTTAGTTCTGTTTCCGTTGTTAGCAACGCCCTGCGCCTGCGTAACTTTCAGGCCACCAAAGTGAGTTCATAGCTCAACAGAGATAGGCTGCTTAATTCCCGCCTGCCACGCCTGCCAGTAAGTCTCTATCCGTTCTACAAAGGCTCTAGGTCTTTCAGCATAAACTCGCTCTCCCAAGGATCTAGCTGACTGCTGCAATTGGGTCCTGCGGCGCTGAATCAGGGCAGCCAGTGCTTCGACGGTAGCTTCAACCTCAGATTGTTCCTGCAGCCACTGGTGGAGCACGGCAAGGTCGTGGTCATCTCCCAGATAATTTGCCAAATTTTCACTTTGGTCCACCATTTCTCCCAACAAGTCCGGCCAGACAGGTTGAAGCATTCGCAGGTGATACCAAAGATCTTTAACTGCCTTGCGCCACTCGTGCAGGCTTTCCACAGTAGGTTCGTCAAAGGCATGGGTAAATCCTTTCCGACCCTGCTTGTAGGCCCGCTTGAGGCCAGAGTGTAGGGCTGACCAATCATTGTGAGTCAGCGGCCAGGCTTTGACTCGCTCCCGTGCAGTCTGAATCATGGGAATTACCTTTGCAGTGGTATTCTCCTGATTGAGCATACGTCTGGAGGCGGCCCGGTGTTGTGCGGTTATCACCTTCCGGACTTGAGCAAAGGTATCAGATGATGACGGGACAGCAAAATGTTTAATCAGTTTGTCGAAGGTCTCAAGCCGCACTTGAGCATCACGCACATCCGACAGCAGTCGACCTGCATCCCGGAAGCAGGCGTTTTCCTGTGGGTAAGCCCGACCCATTTCATCCCGCACCAGTCGTAGAAGTGCCCTGATTTTCTTAAATCCTTTGCGGGTGTTATGCACAGCTTTGCCCCGGCTACCGTTAGCTTGACCCGTTAACTGATCTAGGGCTTTGTCCATCTGCTCGATCGCCATCCGTTTGATTCCCTGGGGTACGGATTCGTCTGGTTTAAACTGATACGCCATTACAATCTATTCGCAAGTTGAAGCTTTTAACCTTTCCTTAATCCTAGCTAAGGAACGACGAGAAAAGCCTACCTCATTTCAGTCCCTCTCCTCTGACGAGAAAGTAAATGGATGTATGGCTTTGTGCCCCTAGCAGCAAGGATGGATAGCGCCTAGGAATACTCGTCGCAGTTTCGCACGCACAGCAAGTTACTTCCTTTGAAGGACTGCTAAAGGGATGAGCGCAAGTATTTAGAGAGCTAAGCAATCATGCTTGGGTCTCGCTTACCTTTCTCTTTCCCCAAGGCTTAAGCACAGAAATCGTGATGACGGCAAGCAGGCACAATACTTGTGCAACAGCACCAACCAGGACAGCCTTGACATCAAGTAAATAGAACGGGTTGCTAAGCGCTCTCAGTCGTTCAGCTTCAGCAATGGTTTCGGCTGCCTGCGACCAGGGATAAAGCCAAAACGTGCCAAACACAATCAGTGCGATCGTCACAACCCACTTGACAATGACCCAGTAATGCTTTGTAAATCCCCACGTGGTCAACCACGAAAGTAACCCACCCGTCAACAGAGAACCAATCGCAGAGGGAATAACGATGTAGTCGTCCAGCAGGTTAATTGTGAAGTTCAAGGCGTAGAGTTCATTGCCATTTGTTGCAATCCTGTTACTCCAGGTAATCAGAGCCATACTCAACACCGTTCCTGTCCACAATGCGGCAAAGACGATGTGAGCAGATATCAGCCAGTTTTTTTGTTTGACATTCAGTTTCTTCATAGCGGTCTTCTTCAAATCTGTGAAAGTTGCTCTTAATTGACTGCCATATAGTATGGCTCCTTATCAAAGCAAGCTTAGCACGTAGCAGGCGATCTACTATCTTGAGGCCAGTAGGTTAAGGTTCCCGCATGGCTAAGGTGCCAGAGCGTAGCTTTGCCAGTAGCGTCATGAGTGTCTGCTTCTCAGCATCGGTAAGATTTGCCATCAATCCAGTCGTACGGCAAAAGTGGTCCGGCAGCATTCTATTGAGCAACTGCTGCCCCTCTTCTGTCAGTTGAGCTGTCAGCCTGCGCCTGTCTGAAGGGTGGGGTTGACGCCTGATCCATCTATCTCGTTCAAGCCCATCCAGCAGTCCAGTGATTGTTCCTCTAGTCACACCAGCCTGTTCTGCACATTCAGATGGCGTTAGTCCTGCTTCCCCTGCTTGTTGTAGCTGCATCAGCACGGTAAACTTCCCCATTGACAAGCCGTGTCGAGCAAAGTGGGCATTGAAGGCTTCATAGACATCAGCAGTTGCGTTTAGAAATGCCAAACAGGTTTTTACTGAAACCAGCTCCATTTGGGGGTAGCGGTCTGCAAGACGCTCCAATATTTGATCACTAGGGACGTTGCGGGGTGTGAACATGGTACACGGGAAGCTTAAGTCAGCTGATAGGGTGGCTGGTTTTTTGATTCTAAGTGACACAGCGAGTGCCTACGGAGAGATAAGCGCTGCCTCCATTTAGACTCATACATCATTGTCTAGGGGAAAGTAGATAGACAGAGTAGTCAGTACTGCCAATTCTCTGCCAGCCCCTTGTTGGCAACTGGGGGATTTGTTTGGCGACTAAAACTTTTGCTCCAGTTTCCCCAATTGCTTTGAATACTTCAGACCTGGTAGTTGCATCCACCCGCCAGAAGCTTTCCGGATCGGGAATTTCAGCGACAACTTTGAATCGCCCTAACTGGGTCCAAAAGAAGCGAAAGCTCGTGCCAACGCTGGCTACTTTGTCCCCAGGCCGAAGACCCAGACGTTGCAAGTGACTTGCAACCTGCCACTCAGTATGTTTCCCTTTCAGAAGGTTGGTGAAGTCTTCTGATCCCTGCCAAGCAGACGTTGCAATAATCACCAGGGATAGGGCGATCGCAATCCCAGCCCGCCATCGTTTTTTGGTCGGCTGAAACACCGGGGAATCAGCGATACGGACGCTGGCAAAAATCCCGGCCCCCAAAAGCAGCACAAAGGCCGGAATGTACCTGGGTTGCAGGAGCACGGGCAGATAAATTCCTAAGCCTGCGATCGCCGGGACCAGCAACCGCCAATTGTTCAGCAGATCCCTAAGCGATAGAGAAAACCGCCGACCTGTGCGAAGTAGAACCAGGTAGCCCAAGCCAAGACTGGGCAGCAGTGGATAGCAGGCAAACAGCAGGCTCCTTCCCAAAACCTTGATTTGTCCCAGCAGGTTAAATCGAGGCCTAATTCCGGCATGCCAGTAAGCAGGGTCATACCAGGGAGGGTAGGTGCCAGCAACCGGAGTGGCAAACTCAAATACAACCGGGTTGTCTAAGATCTTCCGAGTCGGATGCTCAGGCACGCCACTCCAGGGCTGCTCTCCTTGCCAGTGGACTGGATAAGGTCTCACACCACTGATCAACCAGGCGTAGTTTAACTTGCCGCTGTCGCCGAAGGTGGGCTGACCTTTTTCTAGGGAGAGGGCGATCGCAAAGGGAGACACGACCGTAGCAAAAACTAGCAGCGCTACCAGGAAGCGGGGGAGTACCTGTCGAAGATTGCGGCTTGAACATAGACCAGCCGCTAAAAAGACAAACGCAAGCGGAAACATAACGGCCTTGGCGAGATAGCCCAAACCCAGAACCAATCCCAGCCCTGCAAAGTTCAACCATCCTGGCTTTGTCTGAATTTGTAGGATAAGGCCAGCAGCCAGGTACACTAGTGCCGCAACACACAGGTCCGGTGTAACTAGAAAAGTCGTGATCCAGACCAGAGAAGACCAGATAAATAGGGTGTAACCGCAGACGAGCCAAGCCCACTCAGGAATCTTAAAGGATGGGTTGAAGCTGTCTTGATGGGTTTTTGTTCGGTAGTAAAAGCGTAGTTCCTGGAAGAAGAATGTGAAACAAGCTAAAGCCACCAGGTAAATTAGAAAGTTGGTCAGATGAACAACCGGGAACTCCCAATAGGCCGAAGGCCTGAAAACGAATAGAGCTAGGCTGAGTAGCCAAGAATACAGCGGACTCCAATAAGCGTTAACTGCTTCCCGCCACTCCCCCCGCCAGTAGGCATCGGCAATATCTAAGTAAGAGATACCATCCGGGTTCATCTTGAAACGATTTGCCCAAGCCTGGATTGCCCCTAGGAACACGGCTAGAAGTATAAATAGAATCTGTAGTAAATTTCTTTTTTTTGAAAGTGAATAAGGTCTTCTTAGCATTAACTTTTTGATGACACTTAACTGCACAGCTTTTAGAATGTCTAGATCTAGTTGTGCTGCTCAAGTTATTGGTGCGGGTAGCAGCCTGAAGGCTATCTGTTAGTGTTCAGCGTTAAGCTACCAAAGAGTTATCGATACCCCCTCGTGCGGCGATGATAAACATTTTGAGCAAACAGTTTCGGCAATTTACAGGCATGACACCGAAAGCCTACAGAGCGAGTTAAACAATCATGCTACTGCGATCGCAAAGGTGGAGAAGAAGCTTAGCTACCTCAAGTATTGGAGAGAAATTGCGACAGGTGAGACGGCATAGGACGCGTATGTACGAGCTGGCCACTGGCGAGGTACTCAAGTTCCTCAGGGATTGATTGGCGTCCTAGAACCTCGTTGCGATGAAGATGACGACCGAATCGTGCAATCACGTCCCGGTGTCTGCGCGCTTGCGCTGCGGAGAACTCTAGCAAGGCGCGATACTCCTGTGGTGCTTCCTTCACAAGCTCGTCTGCAAGCTTGACCGCCAGCTCTAGGTTCCTGAGATCCTCGGAATGCCCCAGCGGCAGGAAGAAGAAGGTCTTCTCCCAGGGGGTCTTGAGAGCCCCATAGTGACCAACGTCGATCCCTTCGCACGCCAAGAAGCAAGCCTTCGGGTCTTGGGCGAATGCTTGAGCAGTTCCCCGATAAATTGTTCGCGAGAACTGGTCGAGAACAATGATCAGCGCCAGCCGTGACCGTGGCTGATGAGACCAGATGTCGAGTTCACCCCGCGTAGCTCGTTCCAGCAGTGGTGAAAAATGCTCGGTTATATCGGCATCCCCACCCCCGCGAAACCACCATTCCCACTGGCGAACCATCGCCGCTTGATCACTGCTTGGTTGGCTGGGAAACCAGAACCGAAGAACGTCTTTAGAGCGTTCAGGGTTCAAGGTGAACCCTCCTTCACTCCGCTGCCTAACTTAGTATTAGACTTTGACATAGTTCACCTGCCTAAGTCACCTGATTGGGTATTTGACAGAAAGTTCATCTGTCTAATGACTAAAGCTAATGGCTAAAGCCAGCGGCGGCAGATAGCCTCGGCAACCCCACCAGCGGCTTCCGTCCGTCCGCTGCGCTGAAGTGTTAGGTGGCGGAGTTACTCAGCCTCCTCTGCATATGCATCCAAGACACTATCAGATAAATGCGATAGATGCTTCTGCTTTGCCAACTCTTGAACGCTCTCATAAGAAAGATAAGTACATCTCTCCGAAAGCGGTGCTACATCAAGCAATGAAAACACAGGCCGCCGAATTTCCTGAAATACCTTATCTCGACGTTCAGGGGGTGCAACTATGTGCAATTTTATGTTCATGTTAGGTTGAAGTGCGAGCAGGTCAGCCATTCTAAGAATACCGGAGTAAATCGAAGTGGTATGCTCAACCTCAAAAGCCCGAACAATAGAGCGTCGCTTCAGCCACAATACATCAATCTGCTCAATTGTTTTGAGGGTCGTTTCATCGTAATTAAGAGGTAAGATATCCAACAAAACATGATCTTGATCTATCCATTCTGTTAGGACTGCGCTCCGATCAGCACGGGGCAACCAAATTGACATCCCCATCTGAGCACCAATTTCAGCAAGCATGGATTGTATCTTTATTGATTCACGCACCTCTGGTTGAGGTACAGGGTTTTTAGACTCCGTTTTTGTATCTTGAGGGACTGAAACAGTCACAATTCTGTCTATTCGATGAATGTGATGTGTAATTAACTTTTGATAACCATCTTCATCGATAGCAAAAGCTTCGCCTCCATCTTTCTGTGAGAGAATGAACTCCTCAAGAAAGCTGCCATCACTGTTATTCAACTGATTGAGGCTTGCGCGAAGCTTACCTGTCCACTGCGATGTATTCTTGTCAATACCTTTAGTGAATGACAAATGACCCCATACCCGATCGTCATGGATAGGAATTGCCTTTTCTTTGGGTAGCCATACAATCGGCTTAACTTTGAACCGAATTATAAAAGGGTCATCTGCTTGAGTAAAGATTGGTGTGTCATCTGAGAAGCATTCGCTTTGAACTTCAAGGATACCGATCCAACGCGATAGCTTAGTCATGTAGCAAATGAATTTGTCACCAATCTTGATTCGGTTGGCAGCATTTTGTTGGCGCAGACGAAAACCAGAAACATCATTATCTGATTTTGAGAATGCTTCGTAAGTTTCTGGGGAGAAGAGATTTAGGTAATACGCCAATTTCTAATGCTCCTATCAACCTTGCTCTTCCTACCAATTGTACGCAACTGATTTGGAACCAAGCATCCCGCAGACAGCCTACTGATTGTGCCCCACAGACAACCTAAGCCACCTAACTAGTTATTAGACTGACTTATCACCGCATAACACGTCAACTGACAGCTTATCCGTTTGCTCGCAGGTTTCGACGGGAGAAGCCCCAGAAAGCAGAGGCGTAAGGTGTAGGGCGTAGGGTCATGGTTGCAGGGAAAATGTTCTGGTTTGAAGCGAGAGCGTTTTTGGCTTAAATCAGAGGTTTCTCATTCTGAGTGAGGAGATTCCTAGACTCAACCACAGTGTTCTTATCTTAAGTGGGAATATTTCTGTTTCAAGGAAAGAAGTTCCTGTTTCAAGCGAGGAAATACTTGGATTAAACAACAATGTTCCTGTTTCAGGTGAGAACGTTCCTGTTTTAAGTGAGAAGTTCCGAATCTTGAGGTCAGACTATGCTGGTTAGAACCAGACTAGTGGAGATTTGAGTTGAGATGAAGGGTTTTGATTAGCGATCGCCCTGCCACCAGCGCTCAGGAATCCTACCCTGCCTGAATTTTTCAGATAACTTAAACTAATAGAGTCAGGATTGTCTGTCAGCCTCTACCTCCACAACCCTTACTATGAACTTCTTCACGCAAGTACTCCATCTGGTTGGCTCCGGTGCAACAGCCTTTATCTTGGCCCGTAGTTTACGCGATCCCCAAACGCGACCCAACACCCTAGCCGGGTTCCAACTAGCCGAATCTGGTGCGGTTCCCTTTCTGACTGCCTTGAGTGAACGAGCGGCGGCTGAGGGCGATGCCTGGTTGGCCGAGAAACTCGCCCGTCATGCTGCTGATGAGCGTCGTCACGGCCAGATCTTTGCTCAAGCGCTGAAGCAGCTCAACAAACAAGTGATTGACTTTAAAAGTCAAGCTAAGCCCAAAGCAGGCAGCAAGCCAGAAGAGCGCAAACAAAGCCCTTTTTTCGGTGCCTTTTTCGAGGGCTACTCGCAAGCGGACTTAAGCCCCCAGCAGATTGACTGGACCGTGTTCATGGCCAGTACCTATACCCTGGAGCTAGATGCCAGCAAAGATTTTGCTCGCATGGCAAAGGCTCTACCAGAAAATGAGTTGGCCAGCACTAACCTGAAGAAAGCCCTGCTCAGCATCGCCAAGGATGAAACCGGTCATGCCGCCTACCTTTACGAAGCAATGGAGCGCCGCTTCTCGGCTGCAATCGTGACCAAGGTAGTGAATGAATGGCGGACTCGTAAAGTCAATGCCATGCTGGCAATGGTCGGAAATATGATCCAGAAAAACGGGCAGACCCAGACTCTTGTCCAGGATGGAGCCCCTACAGATAACACGAGTGAAAGCTCTGAACCAGAAGTGGCGGTGGCAGCAGCTTAGCGTCTTTTGATGATTGAGCAGAGTCCATCAAGTCTTCTCTACTCTTAAGGGGTGAAAAACCCCACGGGCTAAAAAATCACACTTTCATCAATGCTGCAATTTCAACCCCCTGGCTTTCGACAACAGGTGATCAAGACCTCTTTGGGGTCAATGGTTTATTACACTCCAGTCACTACCCCTGAGGCAGAGGCAGGACCGACCCTGATTTTTCTGCATAGTCTAGGCGGCGGATCTTCTGCCTACGAGTGGTCTCAGGTTTATCCTGCTTTTGCGGCTGACTACCGTGTTTTAGCCCCGGACTTGATTGGCTGGGGCCAGTCTGATCACCCAGCCAGGGAGTATCAGGTGATGGACTATCTGACGATGCTGGCGGAGTTCATCCAGCAGACTGCGACACCCCCTGTCTCAGTTGTGGCCTCTTCGCTGACGGCAGGTCTAACCATTCGTCTTGCTATTCAACGACCCGCATTGTTTCAGGCTTTGTTTCTGGTCGGTCCGAGTGGGCTGAATGACTTTGGGATTGATTACGGTCGGGGTCTAGCCGCCCAGCTCGCTGGAACTCCCCTATTGGACCGCTTGATCTACGCCTTGGGGGCCGCCAACGAATTTGCCGTGCGTAACTTTTTGCAGCAGTTTCTCTTTGCCCAACCCCAGCGGATCTCAGCAGAATTGGTTGCGGCCTACGTGGCGTCAGCCCAGCAGCCTAATGCTGAGTACGCAGCGCTGGCCTCATTACGGGGTGACCTTTGCTTCGACCTTGCTTTGTACATGCAGCAGCTCACTATACCCACGGTTTTCCTCTGGGGAGCCGAGTCGCGGTTCAATAGTCTCGCTATCGGTCGGCGTTTAGCTCGACTCAATTCTGAGGCAGTCCAGGCATTTCAACCTATTCCAGAAGCGGGAGTTTTGCCCCATCTAGAGTTGCCGAGCGTCGTGATTGGATTGCTCCAACGCTATCTCTCCTTATTAGTCCCGCGTTAGACCTGGGAGCCATGCAGGTCTCACCAGTACTAGCCTGATCAGATTAATTTTGCTTCATCATAAGACACGCCTATCAGCTCTATTGAGTCTAGCCCCCTGTTAGTTAGACAATGAGAGCAATTAGATTTGAGAAAAATCATGATTTTTGCTGGAAAACGACCGACGAACTTAGGGGTTGATAACGAGAAGCTGGCAGCTTGTCCCCAAACACCAAACTGTATCTCCAGCCAGAGCCCGGATACTGTTCACAAAATCGAGCCTTTCTCCTATTCATCTACTCCGGCAGCGGCGATCGCCAACCTCAAGACGGTGATCCAGAAGATGGAGCGAACAAAAATTATCACGCAGACGAGTAACTATCTTTACGCAGAGTTTACCAGCGCCATTATGCGGTTTGTCGATGATGTCGAGTTCTATCTAGATGAGCGCGAAAAGGTGATTCATGTGCGATCGGCGTCTCGCCTGGGCCAGTCTGACTTGGGGGTAAATCGCAAGCGAGTCGAGGCAATCAGAGAAAAGCTGCAAGCCTTGGAAGCGTCAAAATAACACCAGCAGCTCTCTTACAAACTAGACCGTAGGGTAGGCGCAGCGAACTATGGAAGTAAAACCTGTTAGTCCTGACATACTGCATAAAGATCAAGTGTTAGCAACTTTGGCGGCACACCAGCAGAAGTTGAGAGAGCTTGGCGTAAAGTCCCTTGCCCTATTTGGTTCTGTGGCGCGAGATGAAGCTAGACCAGACAGTGATGTGGACTTCCTAGTAGAGTTTGACGAGCCTGGTGGTCTTTTTCAACTCATTAGACTGGAGCATTACTTAGAGGATATACTTGGCCGTTCCGTTGACTTAGGTACAGCAGACGCACTCAGAGAACATCTGCGGGAGCCCGTCCTTAAGGAGGCAATTTGTGCCTTCTAGGGACTGGCAACTGCGTATTCACGACATCTTGCAAGCCATCACAGAAATTCAGCAGTTTGTAGCAAGCATGACTTTTGAGGGCTTTCAAACAGATAAAAAGACTGCAAAAGCAATTCTCTATAACTTTGCTGTAATTGGGGAAGCTGCTAGACATATCCCAACTGCAATACAATCTCGATACCCACAAGTCCCTTGGCGTCTGATGAGTGACATGCGAAATGTCCTGGTTCATGAATACTTTCAAGTCGAGCCAAAAAAAGGGTCTGGAGAACGATTGACCGTGACCTTCCTCCGCTAGTGCCAAAACTTCAGGAGCTACTAGCGCATGAGAGTGGTAACAGTCAGCGTGATGCTTAGGAGTTTTTTTGAGACTTAGAGCGATTCCGGTTCTTGCCCGGAGACTACGGGGGCGATCGCATTCAACTTTAACTCTGGATGATCTACCTCAATCTGCTGGCAGTTCCATTGGTTGCGGAACAGCAGCACCGGACGGCCCCAGCTATCTTTAACTGTCATGGCATTGAACAGGCGACCGACTTTTCGTAGGGCTTCCCAGCCAGCTTCAACCCAACGGGCAACAGTGTAGGGTAGCAACTCCAGCCGAGTTTCCACGCCGTACTCATTTTGAAGTCGAAACTGCACCACCTCGAACTGAAGTTGCCCAACTGCGGCTAGGACCGGATCGCGCTTGGCCTCATCCACCGAGTACATAATTTGAACTGCACCTTCTTCGCGCAGCTCAGAAATACCCTTGTTGAACTGCTTGAACTTAGAGGGATTTGGGTTACGCAAGTAAGCAAATAGTTCCGGCGAGAAGCAGGGAATGCCTTCATACTCCAACTTTTGGCCGTTATAAATCGTATCTCCGATCGCAAACACGCCGGGATTGTTCAGGCCAATTACATCCCCTGGATAAGCAGCGTCAATAGACTCCCGCCCTTGGGCGAATAGCTTTTGGGGGCGCGACAAGCGCACTGTTTTGCCCGTGCGAGAATGGTTGACAATCATATCTTTCTCGAACCGGCCAGAGCAGACGCGAATGAAAGCAACCCGGTCCCGGTGTTTGGGGTCCATATTGGCCTGGAGCTTAAACACAAAGCCAGAAAAATCTGCGTGAACCGGGGGAATTTTACCCAAGGTGCTATTGTAGGCTCCAGGTTTGAGGGCGTAGTCCAGAAAGGCGTTGAGAAATAACTCAACCCCAAAGTTGGTCATGGCACTGCCGAAGAAGATTGGCGTCATTTTGCCCTGGTGAACCAGGTCGAGATCGAGTTCTGGCCCCAGTCCTTCCAGCAGCTCTAGCTCATCTTTGAGCTGATAGTAAAGCTCTTGCTCCAGAAGGGTTTCCACCCGCGAGTCCCCCAGATCAATCACCGTGTCTACCGCTTCTCGCTTGCCGTGAGCACTGCGCTCGAATAGGTGAATCTGCTGGCGGCGGCGATCAAAAAGACCCTTGAAGCGATCGCCCATGCCGATCGGCCAATTGACAGCATAGGTTTGTAGTCCTAATTCCTGCTCAATTTCATCCAGCAACGCTAAGGGTTCTTGTCCCGGTCGGTCCAGCTTGTTGATAAAGGTAAAGATCGGTAACCCTCGCATCCGGCAGACTTCAAACAGCTTCCGGGTTTGTGGCTCTAGACCTTTGGCAGCATCCACCAGCATCACAGCATTATCGGCTGCGGCCAGGGTACGGTAGGTGTCTTCACTAAAATCCTGGTGACCGGGCGTATCCAGTAGGTTGATCTGGCAGTCGTGATAGGCAAACTGCAAGACGGTGGAGGTAATAGAAATTCCCCGCTGTCGCTCCATCTCCATCCAGTCGGAAGTTGCATGGCGCTGAGCCCGCCGCGCCTTCACCGCTCCGGCTTCATGAATCGCTCCGCCATAAAGTAATAGCTTTTCAGTCAGGGTTGTCTTCCCTGCATCCGGGTGGGAAATAATCGCAAAATTACGGCGATGCTCAATCGCCGCTTGTAACTCAGATCGCAGTTCAGTAACCATGCTAGAAAGACTGGGCTAGAAGGACCGGAAGGCTTTGCACTTTATTATAAGCTGCCTCAGTTTCTCAACTGGAGTGCGGATTTCCATCCCCTGGCAGCAATGAAGGCCGAGGATCGGCTGCTATGGCGAATTCGGTATTCGTACGGATCTTGGATTGAATCAACTAATGCCATGCTCAAGGCGGCAATTAATTCATCGTTAGCAGTGGGTTTTTACTGGTTTTCAAACTGTGGATAGTCCTCGTTTAATTTATTGACTCACAGAGCCGCGGTGAGAACTAGTCGATCCATTCATTTACAGCGTTGCAGTGAGAACTAGCCTGACCCCGTCTATTGACAGCAGTAAAGATAGATTATCTGAGGCAATGAACTAGCATGATGACTGCTGAATACACAACTACTAATGTTTTTGCTAATGAGATCACTGCTCTGAAGCAAGCTCGGTTTAGTGGACAAATGTTACTTAAAGGTCCTTTAGAGCAGGAGTGGACCTTCTACCTGTACTTGGGCCGAATTCTATATACCACCGGAGGAGTACATTCAGTCAGACGATGGCAAAGGAATTTAGCAACCTACTGTCCTCAGATTGCTGTCCATCAGCTGAATTTGCCAACCGGCTTTTCTAGCAGTGACAGGTCGTGGGAATACCAGTTGTTGTGCTTCTGGGTGAAGCAACAACAAATCAGTCGAGACCAAGCAGTGCAGTTGATTCGAGCTGCGGTCACTGAAGTGCTATTCGATATCACGCAAGTGACGCAGGTGATGTACCAAGTCAAGCCCGACCCAAAGGCATTGTCCTCACAGCTAGTGTTAGTTGATGCTGAACAGGCTCTTGCGGAAGCTCAGCAAGTTTGGCAAACCTGGCAAACTGCGAGACTTGCCGGCTTACTACCTAATCGGGCACCCATCATTAAGCGCCCAGAGGAACTTCAGCAACAAACTTCAGCTTCAACTTACCAAACCCTAGCGGCTCTACTGAACGGGCAGCGTACCCTACGAGAGCTAGCCCTGCAGATGAAGCGTAAGGTTGTAGAAGTTACCTGTTCACTTCTGCCCTATATCCAAGTAGGGGTGGTGGAGTTGATTGATATTCCTGATCTACCAGCTCCAATTCCTCCCACTTCTACGGAAGTTCTATCGGCTGCACATCCTGGAGGATTCTCCATCCAAGTTACTTCGCAAGCACCATTAGTTGCTTGTGTAGATGACAGCCCGTTGGTTTGTCAAACTATGGAACAACTTCTAACAGAAGCAGGTTATCGATTTGTTGGAGTACAAGACTCCCTCCGGGCGATCGCCACGCTTGTAAGTCGTAAGCCCGACTTAATCTTTCTAGACCTGGTAATGCCCAATACCAATGGCTACGAAATTTGCTCACAGTTGCGGAAAGTATCTGCTTTTCGCAGTGTTCCAATTGTAATCCTAACCGGTAATGACGGGATTGTAGATCGGGTCCGCGCTAAGGTAGCAGGCTCGTCAGACTTTCTCAGCAAACCCTTAGATGCTGAAACATTATTGACGGTGCTCAACAGACACCTACCGAAAATGGCTCACCCTAATGTTACTTGACGGCAGAAAAAGGGCAAGCTCAACTTAGTGGCTGAGGGATTCGACCGATTGCGTAAATCGCCTGCGGATCACTTTAGCGAGAGTCAAGGTTACCGATTATCTATAGCTGATTCGTTCGTTACTTTTTCACATTCACAAGGTTATCCCATGAGTACTGCTTTAGTTGTCGAAGACACCGCAACCCAAATGGAGATTTTGACTGGTTGCTTACACAAAGGCGGTTTCACCACTATTACTGCCACGAGTTCAGAGGATGCCAAGATCAAGCTGAGTAGCCATAAGCCGGATGTAATTATTCTGGATGTTGTCCTGCCCGGTCAGAGCGGGTTTGAACTTTGCCGCGATCTTAAGGCCGAGGCAGGCACGAGCAGCATCCCCGTGGTGATCTGCTCAACCAAATCGGGAGAGATGGACAAATTCTGGGGCATGAAGCAAGGGGCTGATGCTTACTTGGGCAAGCCAGTTGATCAAGAAGAGCTCATCCGCACTGTCAAGCAACTGATTAAAAGCTAGGAACAGTAATCGTAGGAGTTTAGGGGGGCTAAGGGATGGTGTCTGAGTTTTTGCCTAAAAGCACATTATCTGAAATTCAGACGACGAAACAGGTAGCGGCAGAGCAGCAGTTTTTACGATTTCACCTTGTACCTGATACTACAGCCATGCTGCCTGTGCTTCAGATGACGGAGGTACTTACCATTTCAGTTGACGGTATTGTGCCAATTCCCCAAATGCCAGCTTGGGTAATGGGGGTTTATAACTGGCGTGGTGAAATTTTGTGGATGGTAGATCTCGGCCATTTGGTTGGACTTACCCCCTTATACCAACATGTCTCAAGCCGTCCTGACTACCAAGCAATTGTAATTCGTAGTGCACAGCAAGGATCAGGAAAACAACAGGTCGGGAGCGAGGCACCCTCTGGATCGTTAGGATCGCAAGCCAGTGGCAGAAAGGTCTTAGGACTCGTGGTCAATCGGGTAGAAGATATGGAATGGTGCCACCCGGATGCAATCCAATCCCCGACTATGGCCTCTGTCAGTTTTGACTTAGTGCCATTTTTGCGTGGGTACTGGTTGAAACCTAACCGTGAAATGCTGGTTGTCCTAGATGGTCATGCCGTCATCGATAGGATGCCCAGGCTAGGCTCTTAAAAAACTTATGAATGCTTGGATTTGTTGTCTTTCACTTTGGCAGATCAACTTTTGACGACCTAATGCGCTGCAACTAGTCATTTCAATAACGCTCATTGTTACAGGAAGCTCTATGAAAGTGCGTAGTTTGGTTTCTAACTTAGCTTTATTTCTGATTAGCTTAGTCACTGTAATCAGTTGTAGTTCTTCATCAATTTCAACTCCTATACAAATGGGTTTTAATGCTTGGCCTGGCTGGTATCCCTGGGAAGTTGCCAAAGTAGAAAATTTGTTTAGCTCGAACAAAGCGAAGGTAGATTTGAAGTGGTTCGGTGATGCTTATTTGGATTCAATAAAAGCATTGAACGAAGGCCAAATACAGGCAAATACTCAGACTTTAAATGACACGATTAGCTCAGTCGCATCGGGATCAGATCAGGTCATTGTCTTAGTTAACGACAATTCTAATGGTAACGACAAAATTGTTGTTCGCAATGGTATTAATAGCATTGCCGACTTAAAAGGCAAAAAAATAGCAGCAGAAGGGGGAACTGTCGATCATTTTCTCTTGCTACTTGGACTACAGCAAGCTGGCTTGGCCCAAGCAGATATTCAGCTTCAATCCTTACCAACTGGGGAGGCTGCAGAAGCCTTCTTGGCTGGGAAGGTGGACGCAGTTGGGGTATTTGCCCCGTTTACAACTAGGGCGCTAGAGCGTCCTGGTAGCAAAGAACTATTTAGTTCTAGGGATTTCCCAGGCGCAATTCCAGATCACTTAGTGGTTAGTCGCGAGCTAATTAATGAAAGACCTGAAGCTGTTCAAGCTTTAGTTGATACCTGGTTTGATACACTCGTTTTTATTCAAAATAATCGACAAAAAGCATACTCAACTATGGCAGAGAAGGCTGAAACTACAGTTGCGGAGTATGAAGGATACGATGCCGGCACTAATATTTTTAGCGTTGCAGATAACTTACGGGCTTTTACACCAGGTCAAGAGACAACTTCTTTGTCCTATACGGCTAGCAAAGTTAGTCAATTTCTAGTTGAAAGTGGCTTAATCAAAGAGGCTCCAGATCTAAATCAATTATTTGATGACCGATTTGTCAAAGCCTATGATAAGTCTCTATCAAATACCTAATAACAGTTTTTCTACCTTCTGTTTATGGTTAGATACTTCATTTTTTTACGAGTCAAAGAACTAGTAAAGAACTTCCAACTGAAATTGCTTGAACGATTCTTTTTGAGGGCTATGAGACATGCGTACAGTTCCTAAAGCATCTTCTTCGGGTGCGGCAACAGAAGGTAGTACTCCAAATGACGGTAAGGCACAGCACTCGGACGTTCTGTTTTCTCGTCATAGCCTTGAGAAGTCACGTTTTTCGCGGCTGCAACGGTTAAGCTTGAGAACTAAAGCAACTGCTTTTGCGGTCGCCATTGGGACGATTCCAGTATTCGTGATTGGCTCTACCGCCTACTACGTTGCCAGTCGTTCAGAGATTGAGCAAGCCAACCAAGCCCAGCAAGCTCGTGCTACCGACTTAGCAGATGAGCTGAGTCGTTTGATGTTTGATCGGTTTGGAGATATTCAGATCATGGCTAGCCTGCCTGCTTTTAGAGACCCAAAGCTGCGGCAGGTCGCAACGCTCCAGGAAAAACAAGCGGCGTTAGAGCGCTTCGTATCCGCTTACAAAATTTATGACAGTGTTGCTGTGTTCGATCTAAACGGCAATGCAATTGCCAAGTCGAAAGGGGAGCTTGGTCGCAACGCGCAAGGGCAAATTACAAACAACATCAAAGACCGGGACCATTTCCAGGAAGCACTTAAAACTGACCGTTCTGTGATCAGCCGACCTAATGTGTCAAAAACTACTGGGAAGGTGAGTCTTTTCATGGCTGCGCCGGTTAAAGATAGCATTACAGGCAAAACAATTGCCATAGCTCGCGCCCGCATACCCATTGACGCCCTAGAAGCACAAATCAAGAACTACGGCACGGGTGGTAATGAGTATCACCTGGTTGATTCTACTGGAAAGTTTTTCATGGCTGCTGAGAAGGAGCAGGTAGGCAGAAACGCTCCAGCAGACTTCCCTGGTCTGGCTGAGATGAAAGTGTTAGGGAAGATCGACAGTCGCGTCTTCGTTGATCGAATTGACAATGCTGAACAACTGATATCCTACGCTCCCTTAGAGCGAATTCCAGGCTTGCCAGACATTGGCTGGGACATCCTTATGGCAACCGATACAGCCATTGCCTTTGCGGCCCAGCGACAGCTCTTGACAACCCTGCTATTGGGAACTGGTTTAACGGCAGTGTTAGTGGGGGCGATCGCAGCCTACCTAGCACGACGAGCTACCCAGCCAATTGAGAACGCTGCTGATGCAGTGGAAAAGTTAGGTCAAGGGGACCTTGACATTCGCATTGCCGTAGCAGGGCAAGATGAAGTCGCTAAGCTAGGGAACAACATCAACCGCATGGCGGGCCAGATTCAAACCCTACTGACGGAGCAACAGGAATCGGCTCGCCAGCAGTTGGCAGCCCAGGCAGAGGTCGCCCGCCAGCAAGAGGCAGCCGCCCACCAACAAGCAGAATCCGCTGAACAGCAGCGGCTAGCCAAAGAAAGCTTGCAGAGACGAGCCTTGGAGCTGCTAATAGAGGTAGACCCAGTCAGTCGTGGGGATCTAACCATCCGTGCCAAGGTAACTGAAGACGAGATCGGGACGGTGGCCGACTCCTACAATGCCACCATTAGTAGCTTGCGCCAGATTGTAGCTCAAGTGCAGGCAGCAGCTAGACAAATGTCAGAGACGACCAGCAGTAGTGAAGTCTCCGTGCAGGGGCTGTCAGCAGAAGCGCTACGGCAAACGGAGGAAATTACTATTGCCCTAGATCAGATTCAGGCAATGAACAACTCTATCCAGGCAGTGGCAAGTAGTGCAGCACAGGCAGAGACAGCAGTCCGAGAGGCCACTCAGACTGTAAATGAGGGGGATGCAGCCATGAATCGCACTGTCGTAGGAATCCTGGCAATCCAAGAAACCGTGGCAGAAACCTCTGAAAAGGTGAAACGGCTGGGTGAATCTTCGCAAGAGATTTCCAAGGTGGTGAACCTGATTAATACCTTTGCTGACCAAACGAACCTGCTAGCCCTAAACGCCTCAATTGAAGCGGCCCGTGCCGGGGAAGAAGGTCGGGGCTTTGGGGTAGTTGCTGATGAAGTTCGTGCCCTGGCCCTTCAATCTGCGGAGGCAACTGCTGAAATCGCCAGAATTGTTGACGAGATTCAAGTGGGTACAAACGAAGTAATCGCGGCGATGGAGACGGGTAATGAACAGGTTGTGATGGGGACCAAGCTAGTTGATGAAACTCGTCAGAGCTTGAACAAGATTACTGCTGTCAGTTCTCAGATCAGCACCTTAGTTGAAGCGATCGGTCAAGCTGCTATAGCGCAATCCCAAGCGTCAGAGTCTGTCACTCACACGATGAACGACGTGGCCGCCATTTCTAACAAAACCTCTACTGAAGCGACGCAAGTCTCGACCTCGTTCAAAAACTTACTAACAGTGGCCCAAGAGCTACAAACCAGTGCGGGTCAGTTCAAAGTGAGTTAGAGCAGTTTTGACTTTCTCACTGCAACCACTGAATTTTACGAAGGTCTTACCTATGATCTCCCCTCCTCAACCCAACGAAACCACGGTAGACAATGATGCCAATAGTCAAAGTACTAATGGTCGCTCTACAACCACAATCCCGCCTCAGCCCTCGCCTCAACCTGAGCAACATGTAGAGAGATTATTCGAGAGTGGAGGAGAGCGAACATTAAAGCAGCAAGGCTCTACTTTACGACGCAGATTATTGACGACAGTTCTACCTGTGGTACTGGTACCCCTGGCTATTGCCGGGGGGTTAGGCACTTACTTTACTTACCAACGAGCTTTGCAGCAAGGCGAACGGGCGTTGAAGGATCGAGCTCAGCTTGCAACTGACATAGCCAATAGTGAGATTAGAACTGGGTTAAATGAGATGGCACTTCTCGCAAATAATCCCTCGACTATAAACGCCGCTCGCACCGGTGCCCAAAAAGCTGAAGCAGCTCGAATCAATCAATTACCAATTGATCAAGTGGAAAAGCAGTATGCGGCTACAAGACTACTGGAACCCAATCAAAGCTTGAATAGGTACTTGCAGCAATTTCCAAAGCTTGGAAAGTTTAGTGAGATGTTTTTTACCGAGCGAAATGGCTTCAATATTGCTTACAGTAATCCTACCTCTGACTTCATGCAACGTGATGAAGAATGGTGGCAACAGGGTAAAAGTCAAGGCAGTGTCATCGGCGAGGCGGAACTGGACGAGTCTAGCAACACTGTAGGTTTTGAACTGAGCCAAGCAATCACTGATCCAGCCTCAGGCGCATTCTTAGGGGTTATCAAAGGTGTGTTTGATGTCAAGAACATCACTACGCGGCTAGAGGAGGAGTTGCAGGATTTGGAAGCGGGGGCCTCTGAACAACTGCAGATTGTGGATGTTGAAAACGGCAGTGTTGTCACGACCTTAAGCACTAGGGGATCAACCAATACACAGGAAGTGTTGGGCGGCCAAGCAGTCTCACAAAAAGTGGCTGAGCTGGCAAGCAAAGCGCAAAATGCTACGACCAGGGAGCAGCTACGTGACCTGACCACCTCCTTTGAGCAAGACGGTAAAAGTTACACGCTTGCTAAGGTCGCCCAAACGAATTGGATCGCTATCGCATCTGTTGATCTTGCTGAACTCAGAGCCGCTGGTGATCAGCTATCGCAGCTCTTTCTTGGACTATTCCTGGTCCTTGGAACCTTGGCGACAGTAATTAGTCTATATTTGGCCCGTCAGTTATCTAGTCCTTTAACTGCTTTGACGGGTACAGCCGAACAGGTCGCCTCAGGTAACTTAGATGCCTATGCTCAACCGCGTGGCACCAGTGAAACTCAAACACTGGCTCAAAGCTTTAACAACCTGGTTGGGCAGGTCAAGAACCTTCTACAGGAGCAAGCAGACTCCACCCGCCAGCAGTTGGCAGCCCAGGAAGAAGCTGGTCGCCAGCAAGCTGAGAACGCCGAACAGCAAAAGTTAGCCAAGGAAAACTTGCAGAAACGAGCCTTAGAGCTGCTGATGGAAGTTGACCCGGTAAGTCACGGGGACCTGACCATCCGGGCTAAGGTGACCGAGGACGAAATTGGTACGGTAGCTGACTCCTACAACGCCACGGTCGATAGCTTGCGGAAAATCGTCGCTCAGGTACAGGCGGCAGCAGAACAGATGGCAGACACAACCAGCACGAGCGAAGCTTCAGTACAGGGGCTATCGGCAGAGGCCCTGCGGCAAACCGGAGAAATTAATGCTGCTCTGAACCAGCTTCAGGGGATGTCTAACTCGATTCGGGCGGTGGCGGCCAGCGCTGAGCAAGCCGGGACAGCGGTACAGCAGGCAACTCAAACCGTGAATCAGGGTGACGCAGCCATGAACCGCACCGTCGAAGGAATTCTAGCAATTCAAGAGACAGTAACAGAAACCTCGAAAAAGGTAAAGCGACTGGGTGACTCTTCCCAGGAAATCTCTAAGGTGGTCAAGTTGATTAGTAGGTTTGCCGCTCAAACAAACTTGCTGGCACTGAACGCTTCAATTGAAGCTACTCGCGCTGGGGAAGAAGGACGAGGCTTTGCAGTGGTTGCCAACGAGGTCCGCTCCCTAGCCCGCCAGTCAGCAGCAGCCACGGCTGACATCACCAAAATCGTTGCCAACATTCAGACAGAAACTAACGAAGTGGTGGCCGCCATGAAAACAGGGACCGAGCAGGTGGTCACGGGTTCCAAACTGCTAGATGAAACTCGCCAGAGCCTCAACAAAATTACAGCGGTGAGTACCCAGATTAGTGCTTTGGTGGAAGCGATTAGTCAAGCGACAGTCGCCCAATCCCAAGCCTCTGAAGAAGTGACTCAGACCATGACCGACGTCGCAGCGATCGCGGGTAAAACCTCAATGGAAGCGAACCAAGTCTCAGCTTCTTTTAAGAACCTGCTGTCAGTAGCCCAAGAACTACAAACCAGCGCTGGGCAATTCAAAGTGAGCTAAACAGACAAACTGGCTGAGTCCCAAGGGGGGAGTTCTGCTGGTCTAAAACATAAAGACTGCGGTCAAGCACATCGATGTAAATTCCAGCTTTGAATGAATAAGGGTAACAGCCATGCTAGATCAACGCCCCAAACAACCACCTGTTCATGATGGTCAGAATACTGAAATGCAGGAATCAGCTTCTAGTCCAAAATCCATAGAACCTGCCTTGAATAGTGAAACGTCAGAATCAGCTCAGGGTGCTAAGGCGTTGGAGTCGAAGCTATCAAGTTCCCCTTCACCTCGTCAGCGCATGCAATGGAGAGGACAAGGGTATACTTCTGAACAAGCTTCTATGCCGCTGCTGCAACGGCTGCGTCAAGGGTGGGGAGCTTTAAGCCTACGGAACAAGCTTGCCCTGCTTCTGGTAGGTAGTACTGCCATCCCGGTCATTGCTGTGACTCAAGGGATTGAGGCGACTTCGCGCACCGCCTTCTTAGAAGAGCTGAACGAGGTCTTGAATAAAGACTTGAGCATCTTAGAGGAAGAAGTCACCCAACGCCAAGTCACTGCTCAAGCAGTGGCAGGCCAAGTGGCAGCTAGCATCAGAGGCGAAGTAGAAACAGGTGAAATTAATCTCAATGATCCTGAAAGTCGTTCTGACCTAAGCAAACTCTTGGAGTTTTCTAGCGCTGAGGAGCAAGCAGCCACAGGTGAAGCTGAAAGCTTTGAAATCATTACTGATGCCCAAGGCAAAGTGGTTGCTGAAGATGTGCAAATCCTGGCAGAGGATTTCTCAAAGTACCCCGCGCTACTAACAGAAGGGGCTGAGCCGAGTCAACCTCAATATCGTCAGGTTTCTCTGCCTCCAGGTACTAATTTGGGGGACATTCCTATTGTCAAAGCAGTGCTGACCAGTCAACGTCCTTTAGCCGGAACAGAACTACTAAAGGGAGAAACGCTGCAACGCTTGGGCTTAGCACCCCAAGGCGCGATTGCTCTACGAACCCAAAAAACTCAGGGTCTGCCTGAACCCAAGCAGCCCGCTCCCGAAGGCACCTATGACATTGATCAAGGCAAGCTGGGCATCGCGCTCATGGCGGTTCACCCGATCAAGGTGAATAATCGAGTTGTCGGAACTGTCATGGTAGGGACGCTCCTGAATCGAAATCCTCTCATTGTCGATCAGGTCAAGGAAGAGTTTGATATCCCGCTGGTAACGCTGTTTGCTCAAGATTTGCGGGTCACTACAAACGTCCCCTATACAGATAAGCAAACGCGGGCAATTGGCACACGAGCTGCGCGTGCTGTGTCAACGACTGTGCTTGACCAAGGCGAAGAATTTATCGGTGAAGCCAACATTATTGGTGCTGACTATGCAACCGGCTACGGCCCCTTGTGGGACCACCAAAAGCAGCTTAATCCTAATCAAGCCAAGCCTGTTGGTATGACCTTTGTGGGTCAGCCCCTTGTAGAAGCACTGGCTCCCTTAAGAAGGCAGCAACTGATCGGGTATGGCATTGGGGGAGGTATGTTGCTGCTGGCAGGTCTGGTGGCGTTGCCGATCGCGGGTACTTTCTCCCAGCCCATCCGGCGGTTATCTGGCTTTGCTCAGCAGGTAGGAGCCGGAGACCGAGGAGTGCGCCTGGAGGCTACGGAGCGTCAAGACGAGATTGGTGTCCTCTCCCAAGAAATGAATAAGATGGCGGCCAGTATTGAGACCAACTTGGAAGCGGTTCAACGCCAAGAGGAGCTGCGTCTGCAAGAGCAAGAGCAAGCCCTTCGCCTGCAAGCTGAAAATACTGAACAGCAAAGGTTAGCCAAGGAAAATCTCCAAAAACGAGCCTTGGAGCTGCTCATGGAAGTAGACCCGGTGAGTCGCGGGGATCTGACTATTCGGGCCAATGTGACTGAAGATGAAATTGGCACGGTGGCTGATTCCTACAACGCCACGATCAGTAGCTTGCGGCAAATTGTTGCCCAGGTGCAGGCTTCAGCAAGACAAATGGCAGAAACCACCAGCACCAACGAAGTCTCAGTGCAAGGGTTATCGGTAGAAGCCCTGCGGCAAACGGAGGAAATTACCGCTGCTCTGGACCAGATCCAGACAATGTCTAACTCAATCCGCGCGGTGGCGGCCAATGCAGAGCAGGCAGAGGCTGCGGTGCAGCAGGCCACCCAGACCGTAAGTGAGGGGGATGCAGCGATGGACCGCACCGTTGAGGGGATTCTAGCAATTCGGGAGACAGTGGCGGAAACCTCGAAAAAGGTGAAGCGACTGGGTGAATCTTCCCAGAAGATCTCTAAAGTGGTGAACCTGATTAGCAAGTTTGCTGACCAAACCAACTTGCTGGCGCTGAACGCTTCCATTGAAGCTGCTCTCGCTGGGGCACAAGGACGAGGCTTCGCAGTGGTGGCAAATGAAGTTCGCTCTTTGGCCCGCCAATCTGCGGAAGCAACGACTGAAATTGAAAAGCTGGTGGCAGATATTCAGACAGAAACCAACGAAGTGGTTGCAGCAATGGAAGAGGGAACGGAGCAGGTCGTTACCGGAACCAAGCTGGTTGATGAAACCCGCCAGAGCTTAACCAAAATCACCGCGGTGAGTGCTCAAATCAGCACTTTAGTAGAAGCAATTGCTCAAGCGGCGGCAGCTCAATCTCAAGCGTCTGAATCCGTTACTAAGACAATGACGGATGTAGCAGCCATCTCTAATAAAACTACTACAGAAGCAACGCAAGTCTCGGCCTCCTTCAAGGCTCTGCTGGCAGTGGCCCAAGAGCTACAAACTAGTGCGAGTCAGTTCAAAGTGAGCTAGAGCGGAGCAGACCTCACCCGAACTTAGCATCTTGACTATGTGCTGATTTCTTGTCCCAGATAAAGGACCCAAAGTATGGCGATCGATTCTGATATCCGCGACCAGGCGTACCAATTTTTCATTCAAGAAGCTTCTGAGCTGCTGCAGGCGATTGAGCAGGGGTTACTGACCTTGGCTGAGAATCATAGTACGGCCAACGTCCACAGCTTGATGCGGGCAGCTCACTCCATCAAGGGAGGCGCGGCCAGTGTAGGACTTGAGGCCATCAAAACCCTAGCTCACCGACTAGAAGACATGTTCAAGGGACTCTACAGCGAAGAGCTGAAAATTGATCCTGAGCTGGAAGGGCTTTTATTGCAGGGTTACGACTGTCTTCGCCTGCCGCTGACCGAGCAAATTTCTACAGGCCAATTTGATCAAGAGCAAGCCCTGGCAACCGCAGAACCAGTGTTTGCTCAACTTGAAACAGCACTGGGAGACTTCCTCACCGATGCGGATCATCTCCCTAGTTCAGTTGAACTTGGAGTAGACTTAGCCCTGTCAATCTTCGAAGTAGATGTTGCTCAAGGGCTAGAGCGTCTGGCTGCTGTTGTGGCCCAGCCTGAGAGCAATCAGGTCGCTGGGGAGCTCCGTGCACAGGCAGACACTTTTGCTGGATTAGCCGAGCTACTCAACTTACCCGGATTTGGGGAAGTTGCCCGAGCAGCCCTAGCGGCACTTGAAACTCACCCTGACCAGGCCCTAAAAGTGACAGAGCTTGCCCTAGCAGATTTCCAGGCAGGACAGCAGGCGGTGATTGCTGGTGACCGGACGCAGGGCGGTACCCCTTCCCCGGCGCTCATCGAATTTGCCAGTCCCTCAGTAGTTGCGCCAGACATCATTCTGGCAGAACCACTGAGTGCAGAGGTAGTAGCTCAGCCTTCTCTAGAGGATATGTTCTCCTCCTTTGGAGATGTCCAGGTTAACGATATCCTACCTTTAGAAGCTGGTCCTCCAGAACAATCTCAAGCACTAGGTCTAGACCCTGAGGTTGCAGCGCCTTCTCTGAATGACATGTTTGGTGATCTGAGCCCAGTCTTTCAAGACCCTTCCTCAGAGGAGGTTCAAGCGAATGCTACACCTTTGAAAGCTACCTCTCCAGAGCAACTTCAAGCACCATATCCAGTTCCAGTTGATCGGTCAGGGGAAAGTATTCATGAGGCGATTCAGTTGATTGAGGAGGAGTTTGAAAGCTTACCATCACTACAGGAAAGCCCGACTCAACAACCCCTGGCGACACCGTCTGTGGGTGGTTTGAACCCTAAATCTACTTTTACAGGTTCTACCAATGCTCAGCAATCTGGAACTTCCCAGCAACAAGGTACTGTAGTTACTACTGAGGCTGCTGCCCGCCTCTCAGTCCGAGTTGACTTGGACCGGCTTGAGCGGATGAACAATCAAGTGGGTGAGCTGTCTATTAACCGGAACAGTCTTTCTCTACAAAATGAGCAACTACAGGCTGCTGTTCAGGAGCTTTTAGGCCGGTTTGCTAAGTTTCAGGAAATGGGTAGCCGCTTAAGCGATCTTTCTGATCAAATGCTCGTGTCTCCAGAACACCGCTTCCACAACTCCAATTTGACCGGAGTCGCTGCTGAAAAAATACCAACAAGTGACGCCCCCGCTTTGGCAGCAATGCCTGGGCAAGTTGCATTTAGTCGAGCTGACTTTGACTCCCTGGAAATGGACAGTTATGGCGAACTGCACTTACTGCTGCAAGCCATGCTTGAACAAATGGTGCAACTGGAAGAGAAAATTGATGACATTGCCGTATTCTCAGCCCAGTCAGGCCAGACTGTGGAGCAACAACGCCAAACGCTGACTTATTTACGGGATGATCTGATGTGGGCCCGGATGTTGCCACTAGGCGAACTATTGAATCGCTTTCCCCGGATGATGCGTGACCTGTCTGCTACCTATCGCAAGCCAGTTAATCTCAAACTGAGTGGAACCGCAGTCCTGGTGGATAAAGCAGCCTTAGAGAAACTCTATGATCCTTTGCTGCACTTGCTTCGTAATGGCTTCGACCATGGAATTGAACCTCCAGAAATTCGACGCCAGCAAGGGAAGCCAGAGCGCGGTCAGATTGAGGTTCGAGCTTACCATCAGGGAAGTCAAACCTTTATTGAAGTGCGAGATGACGGTCGCGGGTTGAATTTGGATCGAATCCGGAGTCGGGCAGTGGAGATGGGTTTACTCACTGCGGAGCAACTGACGACAAGTTCTACTTCTCGCCTCTTGGAGGTGATGTTTGAGCCAGGATTTTCTACGGCCTCTCAGGTCACTGAACTCTCTGGACGGGGTGTTGGCCTGGATGTGGTCCGGTCTCAACTGCGATCGCTCAAGGGAGACGTTACTGTACTCTCTGAGCCTGGACAGGGAACAACTTTTACCCTGCGTGTCCCTTTGACTTTAACCATCACCAAGTTGCTGGTCAGTTTGGTTGGCTCTACAGCCTTTGCCTTTCCCTCCGATAGTATTGAAGAAATTTTGATTCCCCAGGATGATCAGCTTAAACAATCTGGAGGACAGCGATTTCTTTACTGGCGAGAGCAACTGATCCCAGCCTACCCACTGAGTAAGCTGGTGAACTACGCCTGTCCGTTACCCGAAACGGTTCTCAGCCAAGCGCTAGCTGTGGTTCCGACACCGGAGGAGTGGGCAGCCCCCATGTTGTTACTCCGCCAGGGTGAGCAATTCCTGGCGATTGAGGTGGAACGCCTGCTCACAGAGCAAGAACTTGTCGTCAAACCCTTTGGTGCTGCAATCGCCCCACCTCCTTACATTTACGGCTGTACGATCTTAGGAGATGGGAGTCTAATTCCCGTCGTCAATGGGGCAGCCTTGCTGGGTCAGATCCTGGGTCAAAGTCAGAGCGCGATCACCCCTGTTCTAGGGTCTGATTTACTAGATGCCGTCCCCACTGAAGATGGAGAGGACGCCAGACCTACGATATCCGTTCAGACTGCTCAGCCCCCAACTCTATTAGTCGTCGATGACTCAATTGCTCTGCGGCAGACGATGGCTTTGACGCTGCAAAAGGCTGGTTATCGAGTTTTACAGGCTCGGGATGGTCGAGAAGCAATTGAGCAGTTGCAGCAAAATCCTGCCGTTCAAATGGTGATCTGCGATATTGAAATGCCCAACATGAATGGCTTTGAATTCTTGAGCCATCGTCGCCAAGATTCCCAACTGGCTAAAGTTCCGGTTGCCATGCTTACGTCCCGGAGCAGTGATAAGCATCGGCGCTTGGCGACCCACTTGGGCGCAAACGCCTACTTTACCAAGCCCTATATTGAGCAAGAATTTCTAGCGGCCATCAAGACTATTATTGCCCAAGCTAGACCTACCGCAGAGACTGCCCTGCAACACTGATCCTAAGTAGCAAGCACCCACGATCTGAGGAGCAATTCGGCATGACCAACACCCTGATTAATTCCAGTCTCGGTACTTTCAAACAGATGAGTACTCCCAGTGCTGGGGCATCCCTTAAAGTCATTGTTTTTGGCGTCGGTCGTCTCAACCTGGGACTGCGGATCGATGTGGTTCACAAGGTACTCAATTTGACTCAGGTTCACGGCAGTGGGCTGAGCGGCGTCGGTGTTGCCCATATGGAAGATCTTGAGCTGATTGTAGTGGATCTCCAGCAGCGGCTATTCCAATCCAGCATCCTCGAGGAACGAAAGCACGGCTATTTGATCGTGACTCAAAACAATTTAGGCGAGTTCTATGGAATTCCTGTTGTGGTTGCTCCAACGCTGATGGAGGTTCCTTTAGTGACCATTCGCGTTTTGCCCGAATCTTACCGTCATGCTGATACCTTAGGGATTGCTAGCCATGTGGCTGTGGTTCCGCAAGCAGAAACATCACTGACGCTATTTTTGCTAGATGTGGAGCAACTGCTAGCCACTTCCTAGATTTCTGACAAGCCCTGATGACCTGAACACGGTCTTCACTAGTTCAAGCTCATCAACCCTTGAAACCTCACTCAGCCAACTTCCCTTGATTGCTTAACTCAAAAGTGATTTAGTGCGTTGCTTCACAAGACACTGGAGCTGGCCGCCCTTCAGCATACCTCTCATAATGCTTGCCGTGGTTACGTCGAAGGTTGTCGCTGTCGTCGGGCGGCGGCTTAGCTTCAGCGATAGACAGACAAGTTTGAGGTCATTGCTGTCTCCTGTGAGGTTACTTTTTGGTTAGCTTTTGTCGGTAAAAAAGTTTGTCACTCCTTAGAAAAAGCGCTTAAACTGGGAATTTCGAGTCTCAAGACAGACCTATCGTCTTAGCAGTATCGAGGGAAGTTGCCATGTCCGATTTGATTCAGGCCGTCCTGAGTAGTGATGAAAGAACAGATCTGCGCCAGTTTTCTAGCGAAATCCACAATCAAGAAAAACGCTATTTGTTGCGGAATGATATTCTGGGGGCCTTTGAAACCTACTGTGACAAATATGAGAAATCGGACCAGTTCCGCACCACTTCCCATTTACAGAAGCTGATCAACTACACCCAGGAAATCATCCTGGAGGATGGCACCCTCTGTATTATTGTCCGGCCAAAAATTGCCCATCAAGAGGTATTCCGGCTGCATCGGCAAGATTTGCAAGTCGAGCCGATGACGGTACAGGAGCTCTTGGACTTGCGCGATCGCTTCGTTGGTCGCTACCACCCGCAGGAAGGCAATATCCTGGAGCTGGATTTCCAGCCTTTTTATGACTACACACCTACCATTCGCGACTCTAAAAATATTGGCAAGGGGGTACAGTTTCTCAACCGTTATCTCTCAAGTCAGCTCTTTCAAGACCCGCGCCAGTGGTTAGAGTCCTTGTTTAAATTCATGCGGTTGCACTCCTATGAAGGGATTCAACTGTTGATTAACGACCGGATTCAAAGCCAGCAGCAGCTCTCTGATCGGGTTAAGCAAGCGCTTGATTTTGTCGGGACTCGCCTCAGCGAGGAACCCTATGAAAAATTCCGCTTTGAGCTTCAAGTTTTGGGCTTTGAACCGGGCTGGGGCAATACCACCAGTCGGGTGCGCGAAACCTTAGAAATTCTGGATGAACTGATTGACTCCCCAGATCACCAGTCCCTAGAGGCGTTCATCTCGCGCGTGCCGATGATCTTTAAGATCGTGCTGGTTTCTCCCCACGGTTGGTTTGGTCAGGAGGGGGTCCTGGGCCGCCCCGATACCGGCGGTCAAGTGGTCTATGTCCTCGACCAAGTTAAGAGCTTAGAGGGGCAATTACAAGAAGATATTGCTCTGGCCGGACTGGAGGGTTTAGGAGTCCACCCCAAGGTAATGGTGCTCACCCGCCTGATTCCCAATAGTGACGGCACCCTCTGCAACCAGCGACTAGAAAAAGTTCATGGGACTGAGGACGCCTGGATTTTGCGCGTCCCCTTCCGGGAGTTTAATCCTAAATTGACGCAAAACTGGATCTCCCGGTTTGAGATCTGGCCTTACTTAGAAACCTTTGCCATTGATGCGGAAAAAGAGCTGCTAGCTGAATTTCGCGGCGTGCCTGACCTAATAGTGGGGAACTACTCCGACGGGAACTTAGTGGCGTTTTTGCTGGCGCGGCGGCTGAAGGTGACCCAGTGTAACATTGCCCATGCTCTAGAGAAATCAAAGTATTTGTTTAGTAACCTCTACTGGCAGGACCTGGAGGACAAGTATCACTTCTCCCTGCAATTCACGGCTGATCTGTTGGTGATGAATGCAGCCAATTTTGTGATCACTAGTACCTACCAGGAAATTGTCGGCATGCCGGACAGTGTTGGCCAGTACGAGTCTTATCAGCATTTCACCATGCCTGACTTGTACCATGTTGTGAGTGGCATCGAGTTATTTAGTCCCAAATTTAACGTTGTCCCTCCCGGTGTCAACGAAGCCTCCTACTTTCCCTACACCCAGACGCAAGAGCGTCTCCTAGGAGATCGCGATCGCCTGGAATCACTCCTGTTCACCTTGGAAGACCCAGACCAAGTCTTTGGCAAGCTAGATGATCCGAATAAGCGACCAATCTTTTCCATGGCTCGCTTAGATCGGATCAAAAATCTGACTGGGCTGGCAGAATGCTTTGGCAGAAGTCCAGAACTGCAAGCACGCTGTAACTTAATTCTAGTTGCCGGTAAACTCCGCACCAGTGAATCGTCTGACCACGAAGAAATTAGCGAGATTGAAAAGCTTTACCGCACCATCGAGCAATACAATCTGTACGGCAAAGTCCGCTGGCTCGGCGTGCGCTTTGCTAAGGGGGATTCAGGGGAGGTCTACCGGATTATTGCCGACCACCAAGGTATCTTTGTCCAACCTGCCCTGTTTGAAGCCTTCGGTCTAACGGTTCTAGAGGCGATGATTTCTGGCTTACCGACCTTTGCTACCCGGTTCGGGGGCCCTTTAGAAATCATTAAGGACAAAGTGAATGGGTTCTACATCAACCCGACTCACTTAGAAGAGATGGCCGAAACCATCTTGGAATTTGTCTCCAAGTCCGAACAAAATCCCTCTTACTGGCAGGAGATCTCGACCCGGTCGATTGAGCGAGTCAAAAGTACTTACACCTGGAAAATTCACACCACTCGCCTGCTCTCCTTGTCCCGGATTTATGGTTTTTGGAACTATGTCTCCAAGGAAAACCGGGAAGACATGCTTCGGTATGTGGAGACAATTTTCTACTTGCTGTACAAGCCAATGGCAAAAAGACTCCTGGAGCAGCATATGCACCGTTGAGCAAGTAACTACCGCACACGCCAAATCTTAATGGTTGTGTCTTGGCTGCCGCTCACCAGGGTTTGCCCATTGGGGCTAAAAGCCACAGAGCTAATCCAGGCTGAATGTCCAGAGAGGATGCGAAATAGTTCCCCGGTGCGAAGATTCCAGAGTTTGATTGTATCGTCCTCGCCTCCACTAGCCAGGGTTTGGCCGTTAGGGCTGAAGGCAATCGTATTCACCTGGTACAAATCACCCAAAAGCGTGTGCAGTAGTTTTCTATTGCTGAGATTCCAAACCTTAATCGTCCCGTTGTAGTAGCCACTAGCCAGGTTTTGCCCATTGGGACTGAAGGCAATGGCATTTACAGGTGATAAATCTTCGGGCAGGGTGTAAAGCAGCCCTGTGGTACTCAGGCTCCAAGTCTTGATAGTTCTATCCTCGCCCCCACTCGCTAAGATTTGCCCGTTAGGGCTGAAAGCGAGAGCGTTCACGTGGCCCGTGTGGCCTGAGAAGGACCGCAGTAACTTTCCCGTACTCAAACTCCAAGTCTTGATAGTTCTATCCTCGCCCCCACTCGCTAGGGTTTGGCCCTTTGGATCAAAGGCGATCGCCTTGACTGCACCTGCATGGCCTGAGAAGGACCGCAGTAACTTTCCCGTACTCAAACTCCAAACCCGGATGGTTTTGTCCTCACCCCCACTGGCAACAATCTGCCGATCTGGGCTAAAAGCAACTGCACTGACCTGAAATGAACGCCTGGGAGAAGTGTAGAGAAGTTCCCCACTCCCTAGGTTCCAGCGCTTGGTAGTACCGTCCTTTCCCACACTCGTCAGGGTTTGACCATTTCTACTAATCGCAACCGAGATAACGTTGCTTAAATGCCCATTCAGACTACTGGCTAAACCTACATTTTCGAGGGAGATTCTGCTACTCGGTCTAGCCTGACGAATAGATGGCTCCCAGTAGGCAGGCTGCTCAAAGACAAAAAACAAAGATACGGCTGCTCCAGTTAAAAGGGAAGCAATACCTCCAACAATCAGCGTTTTCCTGAACGGGGAAGATTTGGGCCGAGGTGATGACCGGATCGGAAAATGGGGAACAGGGTGGGTCCAGGAGGCCCCTGGGTGATATCGATAGGCCCCGCCGGGGAGTTTCCCTGTCGCGTTCAACACACTTGTACCTGTACGTGGGTTACGTGCAGGTCGGGAAGCAGCCGGAGCAGTGCTGTAAATATCAAAAATATCAACGCCCAGTTTTTGTTTACGTTCGCACCAGTAGCACTGGCTAGCGGTTCGCCGGTACCAGTGATTGGGCACCTGACTACAGACCGTGAGTTCAGCGATCGCCAGTCGCAGTGCATCACACCACTCTGCGGCTGTCGGGCGCAGGTTTGGCACCAGATGTCCATTGTTAAAACACCGGAGAAAACATTGCTGCACCTCTGGATGGACTACCTCTAAGGGAATAGTGTATGGGCCTGGACGGATCAAGCTACCTGTAGTGTAAGGCCAGTAGCCTTTGCGAATCAGTTCAGTTGGGTCCGGGGAATCTCCAGGACCAACCCACTTGCCCTTAAAGGGGTGATCGCCAAATAGCAACAGGTGAATAATTACCCCCAGTCGGAAGCGATCATGCACTTCAGTTTGGTCAAAGCTAGCTAACTCCTTTCCCAGCAACTCAACTGGAGTAAAGCCCTCAGAGCCGACAGTGCAGTGAAAAATCTCTTTTGTCTGCGGATCACGGATTTGAAAGGAGTCTGTATCGATTACAGAGACAAGGGCCTGATCGTTCACCAGCATATTCTGCGGTTTAATGTCCCCAATCACATGATCTTTGGCATGAAGCTCTTGGGTAATCCAGGCAATGTTCACAGCAGTCGTGTGCAGATAGCGCCAGTTAAACCGGGGAATTTTCTGCTTCCGTAGCCTTGGGTTATAAACGCTGGTGAGATCAACACCCTGAGGAATTTGCGGCATTAAGAAGCCTACATAGGCTCCACTACTATCTTTGAGCAAATCGTGAGGCCAGGCAAAGGAGATATGGTTGCGGCTTTGCATTGGGTCAACCGGAGGATGAGCTACCATCACCTTCAATTTCTTGACCCGCTTCAAATCTGGAGAGTGATAAAGCTTTGCCAGGTAACCACTGCGATCAGTGTGCCAAACTGTTCCTTCACCGCTACTGGCAAG
This sequence comes from Thermosynechococcaceae cyanobacterium, assembly GCA_041748155.1. GTDB lineage: Bacteria > Cyanobacteriota > Cyanobacteriia > Thermosynechococcales > Thermosynechococcaceae > JBGTDT01. The sequence continues at coordinate 62,625 of JBGTDT010000144.1, forward strand.
CCGTTTGCCTAGATGAATCGGTTCGTCCGTACTTGCAGTGAAAACTTTCATGCAATTTCATTACCTGCCATAGACACACAACAGCAAGGTTTTGTCGTCATCGGTCCGGGCATTGAGTCGCTCAGAGTCCAAAAAATTGCGAATATATTCATCCTCCTGCTCAGGACTACTGGTTGCCCACATATATTCCTGCAGCGGTTGGAAAAACTTGGCAAAAGGCAGCCATTCATCCATCCGAATTGCAACCCGCTCTAGTCCATCGGTTGCGGCACAGATAAATTCTTGCTTACCAGAGCGAACACACACCTGCATCTCATCTAGGGCATTGGGTGCAGTGACAAAGGCTGTTTCGTTGATAAATTCTCCTTTACTGGGCTGAAAAAGCAGGTAATACTCGTGGGAGTGCGACCCTACCACAATGAAGCCGTCACCCACCTGCATGGCAGCAACCCAATCCGGGGTAGCGATGAAAATCAATAACGTGCAGGCCAGATCGTTAAGGGAATAGCCCGTATTGGCCGCTTCTTGCTTAAGGGCAGTTACAACAGTTTCCAAAACCCAGCTAAAAATTGTTTCAGCTTGGGTTTGAGTAAATGCCAAGGAAATTCTTTGTCTTTCTAGCCAGTCTCCTGCATTGAAAAGCGCAGTCTTAACAGCTAACTCAGCACCAACGTCAGCATGCTTTGCACTGCCAGCCCCATCTGAGACTGCCCCTACAAATACGTCATCACTGCTGATGAAATACTGCCCGTAATCCTGACAGGGCATCTGCCGCTTTTTATGACTCGTTCCTACAGAGGACCTGACAATCGCCCTCCAGACCATGCAATATTATCCTCACCCACAATTTAGGTCGTAATTTGACCCCACCCTACGGGCGGAAGGGCCACCATCTCTCCTCCCACTGTGCTACTAGACACCCGCCTCATGGAGTCACTGAGCCAGACAAACATGGACTTAAAGTCTAGACCATGCAGCAACATGGGCGGGCGTTCTAAGGTCACGATCTGCCTTAGAGTGTCAATATCTGCACCCTGCACACCCACAGCAAAGAAACTTAGCTTTCGGTTACCCTCTGCTTCTTTAATTCGCTGTGCGGCCCGCTGCCAGGGTGAATTAAGATTAGGTGCACCATCTGTGATTAGAAAAACCCAGGGCCGATAGTACTGAATACCGCTGGTTCTATAAGTCTCTTTGCGACTCTCTAGTAAATCTAAAGCATAGTCGACCGCTTCACCCATTGGAGTTAGACCGTTTGCCTCAAGCTCGGGTGGAACAAACTGGTCGATCGTGACAAAATCTTGAACTAGTCGAACCGGACCGAAAGCCACAATCGCAACCTCTACCCTGAGCGCTGCTTGCTCATCCTCCTGGACTGCCTCTTGGAAAACAGTTAGTCCTCTGTTTAGGGCCCTGATTGGCTCCCCCGCCATAGAGCCAGATGTGTCCAGTAGTAGCACAACCGGACAACGATTCTCAGGATTTTCTACAAATTCAGGTAGTCCTACACCCATCCGCCTCTCCTTATTAAGCTGAATAAGCTAGTTCAATAAAAATGACGATCAAAAGCGTGAACTAGTTCGGGATGCACATAACTTACACTGTATACAATTTTTTGGGTAGATTGAGAGTCCCGGTGTAATTACTTCCCCGAATCCAACTACGAACCTAGCTCCTAGCGTTCTGCTTCAAGGCTGAAAAGATCAGACTGCTTCTAGTTGAGTGGTCAGGGAAATAAACTTGTTGAGGAATTTTCCTTTGAAGAAGTGCTAGTCAGAAAAATATTCCAACCTCTTGAACTAACCAATCCCTTCAATCACCGGGTGAAAATAGAAAGCAAGTCCTAGGACTGCGTAAGCGGCTAAGAGTAATGTCCCTTCTAGCCAGTTTGATCGCCCGTCAGAGCTAATTGAGTTAGCGATCAACACTGAGACCGCCACCGCGACAAGTTCAAACGGATTAAAGTCCAGGTCCATAGGCTGACCCATGACCCAGCCAGCCAGGACTAAAACAGGTGCCACAAACAGGGCAATTTGTAGACTCGACCCGACCGCAACGGAGACAGAGAGATCCATCTTGTTTTTTATGGCAACCGTGACTGCGGTTGTGTGTTCTGCGGCGTTACCAATGATCGGCAGGAGGATCACCCCGGTAAACAGAGAAGTTAGACCCAGTTGGGCTGTCGCTTCTTCTAGGGTTTCCACTAGGAATTCTGACTCGATCGCAACCAGCAGGGTTGCGGCCAGGAGCACCCCAACCCAGAACCACAGGTTGCCCTCATGCTCAGGGTTGCTGGCGGGAGAGTCCCCGGCTGGCTGAGCGGGGGAACGCTCGGCTACGCCAAGGTCGTAGAGGTAAGCGTGGGTTTTCATTGAAAATAGCAGGGTTAACCCATAAACCAGGATCAGCACGACAGCTACGGCACTAGAGAGACGCTGTAGGGTAGCCTCATCAATTCCGTCGGCGGTAAAGTTCATGGCCGTGGGCAGCAGAATCGCAATGATGGCCAGGTTCATCGAGGATGCGTTGACCCGCGCCACAATGGATTGAAATTCCTGCTCTTTATGGCGTAGACCACCCAGAAGCATGGCCAGGCCCATGACCAGTAGTAAGTTACCGATGATGGAACCGGTGATACTGGCCTTGACAACGTCTACTAAGCCAGCATTGAGGGCGATCAGGGCGATGATCAGTTCCGTCGCATTTCCAAACGTTGCATTTAGCAGACCCCCGATCGAGGGGCTACTGATGATGGCAATTTCTTCGGTGGCGCTGCCCATCCAAGCTGCCAGGGGAAGAATTGCGATCGCAGAGGTGACGAAGATGGCGATCGCCCCCCACTCAAAAAAATGAGCGGCAACAGAAATGGGCACGAATACTAATAGTACTGAAAAGATCAGGTTCTTGACTGACATAGGATTGAGTTTTAAGGATTAATTGGGGATAAGGACCTGCGAACCAGTCTCAGCTCACTCAGTATTTTGCGGGTGATCAAGACACTTTTAATCACGAGTTGATGACAAAACTTACGCAGGTTCGGCCAAGCAGATACGGTTTCAGGCTGAGTTTGGTCCCAAACTTGTCCAGACTTGAAGTTTATTCCCAAAGACCTCAGTTTAAATATGTAACACTAGAGCCTGTGGTTTCTGGCACTAGGAATCTGGGCTAGAAACTGGCCCAGTCAGGACTCAAGACTCCGACCAAGCCAGATTATTTAACTGCTGTCCCGACTGCTACGATCAGTTGAATTACTGGCGATAGGATCGACAGACTGGGGACTATGACATGAATGTATCAAAGTTTATTTCCAACTGAGGTGGGCTGATTAAGGTTTCTGCTGCAAAGCTGGTCAATGTGAATTCAAACTGTGTCACTTCATGGACCTTTTGGTATGACATATTTTGATCCAACTTCCAATACTGCTGCGATCGCGCCCCCTGCAAGTGCCGCTCATGAGGAGCTGAATCAAAGCGCACCGCAACAAACTCATCCATTGCCCTGTCCTACAGGGGTTTACATAACGGTGCATGGTCACTTTTACCAGCCACCGCGCGAAAATCCCTATCTCGACTCAATTGAACAACAGCCTAGTGCTGCCCCGTTCCACGACTGGAATGAGCGAATTCATTCCGAATGCTACCGTCCCAATGCCTTTGCCAGAGTGCTCAATGATCGCGGCGAGATCGTCGGGATCGTTAACAATTACGAGTTTTTGAGCTTTAACATGGGACCGACGCTGCTGAATTGGCTGGAGCGCCACGATGTCCAGGTCTACCAGCGGATTCTAGAGGCAGACCGCAAGAGCTGCGATCGCCTGAATGGGCATGGCAATGCGATCGCTCAAGTTTATAACCATGTGATCATGCCCCTGGCAAATCAGCGGGACAAAACCACGCAAATTCGTTGGGGCAAAGCAGACTTTCGCTCCCGGTTTAGTCGTGATCCCGAAGGCATGTGGCTGGCCGAAGCCGCTGTAGACTACGCAACCCTGGAAATTCTGGTGGCCGAGGGTATCCAGTTTATTATCCTCGCCCCCTCTCAAGCCCAACGGTGCCGCTCTCTGCCTCAACCCGACCAGCCGTCGGTGCCCTGGCAGGAAGTCGGCGGCAGTCAGATTGATCCCACTCGGCCTTATCGGTGTTTTCTGCCTGATGGCAACCGGAATTGCGACTACATTGATATCTTTTTCTACGACGGACCGATCTCACGGGATATCGGCTTCAACGAAGTCCTCAGCAGTTCTCAACACTTTGCCGGTCGTTTGGGTCAAGCTGTCCGAGGCGATAGTGTGAGTGCTGACTTGTCAGTTCGTGCAACGGCCCAGTTGATCGCCGTCGCCACCGATGGGGAAACCTTTGGTCATCACAAAAAAGGGACGGAAAAGGCCCTGGCTTACGCCCTGAGCGAGGAATTTCCCCGGCGGGGCTGGACTGTGACCAACTTTGCCCACTATCTCAGCCTCAGTCCCCCAACCTGGGAGGTAGAACTCAAACCTGTGACTGCCTGGAGCTGTGCTCACGGCGTTGATCGCTGGCAGGACAACTGTGGCTGCGGCGGCGAAGGTAGTCTCTGGCACCAGCAGTGGCGGCGGCCACTGCGTCAGGCCCTAGACTGGTTGCGGGATCAACTCAGCCAGATTTATGTAGAAATCGGCGAGAAGCTTTTCCAGGACCCCTGGCAGGCTCGGAATAACTATACTGAAGTGCTCCGGACCCGCAGTTTACCCAGCCTAGAACACCCCCAGGTAGGAGCTGGCAACACCACAGATCGCTTTTTAGCCCGTCACCAGAACCATTCCCTGAGTACGGCTGAGCAGGTTGACGCCCTGCGCCTTTTAGAAATGCAGCGTCATGCTTTGTTGATGTATACCAGTTGTGGCTGGTTTTTCGAAGAGATCTCGCGGCCTGAGGGGGTGCAAATTCTTCGCTATGCCTCCCGAGCCCTAGAGTTGGCCGGAGAGGTTGCTGGTGTGCAATTGGAACCAGCGTTTATCCAACGACTTGGCCAAGCCCCTAGTAACATTGGCCATTTCCGGGATGGGGCTGAAATCTATCGTCAACTGGTTGCGACCGCTCAAATTGGCCTGCACCAGGTGGCCGCCCACTATGCCATTAGTTCACTCTTCGCTGCCTATCCCCGGCAACATCCCGTCTATTGCTACCTGGCCCATCAACTGGATTACCAACTTCAGCGCATCGGCTCTCTTACCCTGGCAGTAGGACAGCTTGAGCTGGTTTCAGAGGTAACGCGAGAGACAACCCAGCTTGTCTTTGCTGTTCTGCACCTAGGCGGGTGGGACTTTCACTGCTGTATCCAGCCTTTCTCAGGACGGCGTCACTACAGCGATCTGAAGGCAAATTTATTCCAGGCACTGCACCAGGCCAGTGCGGCTCGAACTATGCTGGCGATCGCCCAAGCTTTTGGTGACCAGTCCTACGGTTTGGATAGCTTGTTTGATCAAGAGCGTCACCGAATTATGCATTTGTTGACGCAGGAAACCTTGACTCGCTTGGATCAGCTTTACACCCAGGTTTACCGGGACAACTACGGCATACTGGTGGCCTTTCAGCGCGATGGCCTGAGTGTGCCGCAAGAGTTGCAAGTTGCCGCCGGAGTAGCGCTGAGTCATCGCCTTATGACCTGCTTGAAGGGCTTAGAACAAGAAAGTAGTGACCCTTCAAATGCAAACACCCAACTGGGATCGAGCTACTTGAGTGAGCTTGAGGCGATCGCGACTGAAGCCAGTCATTTGGAGTGCCCGCTCAACCTCACAGAAGCAAAAAAAGTCTTGGAACGCCTGATCCTCAGAATACTCTGGCAACTCCTGCATGACTTTAACTCGGCCACTGTTGAGACGAGTGTGTGCAGGTTAGAGCACCTGCTGAATCTGGGCCGACAACTTCACCATGACCTGGCCTGGGATCGAGCCCAAGAGGTGTACTTCCACTGCCTGCACAAACAGATTGGACCCCGATGCCTGACGCGGCAGTTGCAGATTTCTACAGACCCAGCCTTTGAGGCAGACTCGTGTTCTCTGACAGTTACTCCAGGTCCGGAATCAGAGCCTCTAGATCTGTCGCAGCTCCGTCGGCTGTTGCGGTTGGGTGAGAAGTTAGCTGTGGATGTCACTTACTGGCTAAACTATCTACCCTAGGTCGGCTCCAAAAGCCCAGCCATCAATAGACTCTCAGTACCTGCTGACTGTTCCATCTCGACGTAGGTCACCCGCACCTTCAATCCACCCTGTCGAACTTTCTTTGACAGTGTGAACCCCCCCAAAAAACATGTTCTTTTGTTTCCAAAGTACTAGCTGGTGATTAGATGGGAGTACAGCGTTGCGAATTGCCTGCTGGTTAAATCCGGGTTCAACACTAAAAACATTTTTCTCCCAGTGAATGCGGGGACTGTTCACGGCTGCGTTAACGGGCATTTGAAAGTCAATAATATTAGAAATCACCTGTAGGATTGCAGTCCTGATCCGGTTAGATCCCCCAGAACCTAGGGCAATTTCTGGCCGATTATCTTTGAGCACAATTGTTGGGGCCATCATGGAAGAAATTCGCCGATTCGGTTGCCATTGGTGAAATCCCTGGGGGTTCAAATCTTCCTCGCCCAGGATGTTATTAACCATAATGCCGGTTCCGGGAATGATATACGAAGACCCTTCCCCATTCGTGGTTGTCACACTCGCGGCATTGCCCTCACCATCGATTGCACTGATATGGGTGGTGCTTCCCCACTGATTCACTCTGTCAGGCAACTGGTGTCTGTACTGAGCCAGATGTTCGGGGGCTAAAAATTTCTCAGTCACATCTTTTTGGTAAAGGTTGGCGTCATAACCGTCCTTTCTGGCTTCGTTAGTCAGGCGCATTACCTCGACTAAGATCTGCAAATGGCCGGCACTGCCGAAGCCAATCTCAGCCAGATTTATCTTTGATAGAAGTTCTAAAGCAAAAGCAATCAGCGTTCCCCCAGAACTCGGTGGCGGATTGGTTAAGAACGTGTTGCCCCGGTAATTGATAATCAGGGGCTCTCGCTCGATCACCTGGTAATTTTTCAGATCTTCTAAGGTTAAATAACCGCCGTAGTCCCGACAGTCTCTCACTAACTGCTGAGCAATTTCTCCCTCATAAAACTCCCTCGGTCCGGCTTCTGCTAGGTGGGCTAATGTTGCCCCAAAATCTTTCATGGTCAAGCACTCACCAGGCTGGATCAGTGCTCCCCCCGGTGCAAATATCTCTCGTCCGGCTGGAGACGAAGTCAGAACGGGTTTGAGTAAATTTAAGCAGAAAGACTGAAAATCGCTCAGCTCTATCCCCTTGTTTGCGTAAGCGATCGCAGGCTCAGCCACAACTTTGAAGGGCAAGCGACCAAGTTTTTTGTGAACATGAAAAACCCCTGCCAGGTTGCCGGGAACAGCCATAGAGCCAAGGCCAATATGGAATTCTTGGATGGCATCACCGAAGTCAGCAGCAATAGGATAAAAATCAATCTCGTCTCTGGATCTTTTCTGAGCTGGAGTTTGCGTAAAAAAATCGAACAAAACATTTTTATCGGCAGTGTGGGCTAACAAAAAGCCCCCTCCAGCAGCAGAGGTCAGGGTGGGTTCAACTACAAAGGAAGCTAGCATTGCTGCTGCTGCTGCATCAAAGGCATTCCCGCCTGAGCGAAACATTTCTGTTCCTGCTTCCGCTGTTTTCTGATGCCCGGCAGCGATAACACCGTGAGTTCTTTGCTTCATAAAGCGCTGCGATCGCCTTTTTCCCTCAGTCCGTAGCAGAATTTCACCAATACCCTACTCTAAGTTTGGGAAGTAGAGCTGCGATCGCCCCTTTAGTTATCACTAGAATGATCTGCCTACAAAAAAGAGGAGAGTTCGATCAGGCTGCCTGTAAAGCTCGATCCAACACTCCTACTTTAATGCTTAAGTATTCAGTTATTGATTCTCGAAGATGAGAACTAAGACTTGCTAAAGAGGATCAAATTAGTCTAGAGACTAGCCGTTTTTCCCGTCTCAGCCTGAGTGGCAATGGGAGTTACTTCGCTGTAGCCCATATTGCTGGCAATCTCGCGGAACATCGATATTTGCTCCTCAAAATCAAGATCTTCAATGTGCTGGAGTACATCCTGAATCGCTTGATTTGCTTGGTAGTTACCAGGCATCCCAACTACCGTATCCCCCATGGCCTGCGCCCAAGCGTACCAAACGAGGAGTTGATTATTCTCCTTAATGGCACCATAGTCGCGGGAGTACTCTGTATCTTTACATTCAACAATCTCTCGCATGACTGTCAACTGCTCATCCTTTGAGAGACTAAAAAAGTCTCCTAGAAGAACTGGAGCAAGCTCTGGGTCTGCTGCCTGGGGAGCGGCTGGGGTTATGGAGTCTCCCATTTTTTCATAGACATAATAGAACCAGGCGAGTTTCTCATCGGTACTCAGACCATCAAAGGCTTGAACAACTTTTTGAGTTTCTTCTGGAAGAAAATCAGAGCGACTGGTATTAGGAGTTTGAGGCATAAGTTTATTCGATAGAACTTAACGGTATGAGATACTACCAGGTTTACAGTTTTAGAACTCCGTCCAAGAGAGAGAGTTTATAAACTAATGGATAGTCTTACAGAAGTAAAGACCTATCGTGGTGGTAGGTAAAGCACGAGATAGCTCCGATCTGCTTTGCCAACCTTTTAGAATACGCACTTGGACCTTAGCAGGGAGGAGCTCCCTGCGATCATTATTGGGCTACTGCTTTTTTCGGTCTCTTCCCTGCTCTTAGCTCTCCCTGTTGATTAAAGTACATCTCTGTTGGTTCGTAGGTGTAGTCAGCAGCCTCTATGAAGAAGCTATCGGCGGTCATACACTCGTTAATGTTGAGGGTATTCCCTTCTTTGTCGGTGTAGCGCATGAGTGTGTAACCTTATGTAAATTTATGCTAACTACTATAACAAAGCATTTACAAAACTAGGTGGTTTGTAGTAAGGAAAGCATCAGATGGCTTCAGGGTAATTTTTCAGCTTTGATAATCTATCTTCAGGGGTGCAAAAGAGTGGGGATTGCTCCCTTAAAATCAATCATTATGACCAGAAGATTTATGGAGGCGTATATGCCTGGATCAAGTACTAGCCAAGCTGACTACCAACCTGAAGATGCAAAGCAACAAGTTGAAGAAGCTGCCAAAAATCAGGAGAAAGAGCCAAAAGTATCAGTCCCTGTCTCATCTGACTACGAAGCGTCAAAGAAATATAGTGTCAGCGGCGTGGACAAGACTGGTGGTGGATCTGAACCTACTATGCAGAACACACCTGGATCTGAGCCAAAACAGGAAACTAAGTCAACAGGCGACCCCGACGACTACCGCTCAATGGCAAAAGATGTCAATCCTAATCTCTGAAAGGCAAGCTTCGGCTTAACCAAAGTAAAAAATAGTTCTAAAAACTATAGCCGGTTAGACTCAGCCCCAGTCTGCGCTTTCAGATGAGCAAGGGTTGAGGCAGCATAACAAAGTTACAACTTAAACAACAAAGGTTTCCTACGTTCTCCCTTAAGAAGTTAATAGGAAACCTTTTTGTATATAACGAGCTCAACCAGATTTAGACTTGCTTTGAGGGAGCTATTTTTCCAGTAATTATTCTCAGGATTAGTCGAAGAGAAGATCAATCTAGGAGGTCAGAAAAAGAAATACTAGCGCCAGGTTCGATTTCCATCTTCATCCATTCGCATCTTGCGAATTTCATCGGAAATTTCTTCGGCGTCTTTTACATGATGGAGCTCCTTCTTTTCACCGTCTGGTTCAGTGACTTCGAAGTAAGTAGGTACTGTAATTTGGTCACCTGTAATATCAGGGCTATCTACAGCAATCTGCTCGGACTTCTCTTGATCTGACTTGGACTCATCAATTTTATCCCCAGGGTTTGTTACGGGGTTCTGCTCGTCTTTTGCAGTGTCAGCCATAGTGATAGGCTCCTCAAGCTTTTAAAACTAGTGCGATTATAAGGGTTTGACGATGCGATCGCCTCTTTCTGCTGATGGAATTGAGGGATGAAAACTAAAATTACTGCCGGCTGCTATAGCCAATTACTGCGACTTTATGGCGATAAATTAGCTCGGCTCCGTACCAGCCTGAGAGCCCCAGTAAGGTTGCAACAATCAGTGAGATTATAATCCCTATAGGCAATACAGCTTTAGCTGGGTCACCCAGGCGTAGGAGAAAGTTTCCGGTCGTTAGCACTAAAGCTGCAACATTAAGAATCATATGGGCCCAGCCAGCAGTGCGCTTTCGGACTCGCCCAATCCGCAGAAAGTCGAGCATGCCTGTTAGGGCAGCTACCACTGCACTAACCAGGCCGACACCCACTAACCAAAGGGAAGCCTGGGCCCAAAAGGAACTCTTTGTCAACCAGTAACCAAGGTCACTGCCTGCGGCCCCAACCAGGAACGCAATTGGAAAGGTGACAATTAGCGGATGCAGCGGGTGTCCTGCGATCGCAACCGTGCTGGGAATACCGCTATCACGATAATCGCTCTCTTCACTTTCAACAACAAGCGGTATGTTTGGAGTCTCGGTCATGGTTATCTCCTAGTGGCAACTCCCACGAACCAGCGCAGGAGCGGTGTCTAAGTTGGAAGGGCCAAAGAACTTTGGTCGCACGTTGGGAACTTAGGAATAGTTAACCCTGTTCCCGAGTCAGGTAGCATACCACCTGGGGTAGAGATCCTAGGCAGCAGGCATCTTCTCAATATGAGTCTCAGCCTGAAGCGTCATCTTACCTTGTTGTACATCTAGTCCCTTGAGCCGCAGGGACATCCCCTCCAATTCAAAATTTCGTAAATCTAGTAATTCGCCAGCTTTGTCTAGCAAGGCCTGAGTAAGTTCTGGCGACAACTCCTTGCCTTCTGTGTACTGAATGTCTTCCAAGGCGATCCGCTCACCTGCTTGACTCATCTGGGGTACAGCCGTGAAGGTGACCTGTTTCTTCTCACCTGCCTGGAGCAAAATTTCTGTGCTTAATTCGATCTTGCCACTACCCGGTAAGCGAAAGTCTACTTGCTGAGTATCAACTGTCATTGGTTGACCGTCAACTTGAACCTGCAGGTTTTGCAGCTTGTCGTAAATAAAATCAGAGTTGAATGCCCGCGTAATGTCCTGCTCGGTGAGGACCACACGAGTTGCTGCATCTGTAGGATGCTTTAGTTCAATGTTGCCGAAAGCAGCACGCATCGGATCAATAGAAATGCTGTTGGTTTCCATCTTAAGTTCTTCTACGCGCAGGTCTTTCTGCATCACCATTCCTTTACCCTCAATAGAGACTGAGGCTATCTCTCCCTGCATAACCTCGATTGGGTTTGCATCGACATTGACATCTAAGGCTTCTACTTGGTCAAGTTGGCTAGCTATACCAGCTTCAGCAGCTTTACTAACTGCCTGCTCTCCCAATCCTGCTTTTTGAGATACCATTGCCTTATTGCCTTCTACGTTACAAATGTTTACTATTTGTAACCTTAGGTTACAAATAGTTTCAGCGCAATCTGTAAAGGGGTAGAGAAGTTTTGGTTCCCGGTCCAGGTCTAACGCACCAGCAAGGGCTTCTCCAGTCTGAGGCTGGTTTGACTGGTAGTGAGGGGCTGGCTTTGGACTTCACTTTATAATCTATAGAAGGATTTAGAAGCAGCCCCCAGGGGCTGGGAAGTTCAGTACTCCAGAGCCAAGCCCCAAGAATACTATGCCTGTAGATCAGTCTCGGCCAGAGCGTTCCTCTTTAGCAGAAATTCGCGCAACCCGTTTAGAAAAGGTAGAGCAGTTAAAACAGGCTGGGTTCAACCCCTATCTTTACCGTTGGGAGACGACCGATCACGCGGCTCAATTGCAAGAGAAGTTTGCTGAATTGCCCAGGGGCGAGGAAGTAGCCTTTGAAGTGGCGATCGCAGGTCGGATCACAGCCCGGCGGGTGATGGGAAAGCTAGCCTTTTTCAGCCTCCAAGACGAAACGGGAACGATTCAACTTTACCTAGAACAAAAGCGGCTGCAAGCCAACATGGGACAGGAAGCTTTTCAGCACCTGAAGCAGTTAACCGATATTGGCGATATTTTTGGTGTTAAGGGTACAGTCAAACGGACTGAAAAAGGCGAACTCTCGGTCTATGCCAGCGAGTACGCCATCCTGACTAAATCCCTGTTGCCTCTGCCCGATAAGTGGCATGGCCTGACAGACGTAGCCAAGCGCTACCGCCAGCGCTACATCGATTTAATTGTTAACCCAGAAGTCCGGGAAACCTTTCGCCGTCGCGCTCTAATCACTGCCGCCATCCGTCGTTACTTAGACCAGCAGGGCTTTATTGAAATTGAAACACCAGTCCTGATGACGGAAGCAGGTGGGGCGGATGCACGACCCTTCGTCACCTATCACAACACCCTGGAGATGGATCTATACCTGCGAATTGCCACCGAGTTGCACTTGAAGCGGCTGATTGTAGGTGGCTTTGAAAAGGTGTTTGAACTGGGGCGCATTTTCCGCAATGAGGGCACTTCTACGCGCCACAACCCGGAGTTCACCTCAATTGAGATCTATCAAGCCTATGCGGATTACCAGGACATGCTCAAGTTGACGGAAAACTTGATCGCAACCGTTGCCCAGTCTGTATTAGGAACGCTAAAAGTGGTCAATCAAGGGGAGACGATTGACTTGACTCCACCCTGGCGCCGGATGACGATGCACGAGCTGGTCTACCAAGAAACCGGACTCGACTTCAATCAATTTCAAACCCTGGAAGCAGCCAAGTCAGCGGCCCAGCAGGTTGGTATTACTGGGCTGGAAAACTGTCAAACCATTGGCAAAGTGTTGAACGAGGCGTTTGAACAAAAAGGGGAACCTGTATTAATTCAGCCCACGTTTGTCTTAGACTTTCCTGTAGAAATCTCGCCCCTGGCTAAGCCCCACCGGGAGAAACCAGGTCTGGTTGAGCGGTTTGAACTATTTGTCGGAGGCCGGGAGATTGCCAACAGTTTCTCGGAGCTTACCGATCCGATTGACCAACGCCAGCGTTTAGAAGCTCAGGCTGCTCGCAAGGCAGCAGGAGACTTAGAAGCCCAGGAAGTCGATGAGGATTTTCTCATGGCCTTGGAGTATGGTATGCCCCCAACTGGCGGCTTGGGGATTGGTATTGATCGCCTGGTTATGCTGCTGACCGGCGCTGCCAGTATCCGGGATGTGATTGCCTTTCCGCTACTCAAGCCCGAGAAAGAGGAGGACACTGAATAGCTGTATCGTTGATCTCAGAGAAGTTGCACAACAAAGGATACAGCTATGGCACGGCGCGATTCATCTGGCGAGAACATCCAGCGTCAGGTAGGACGTACAGCCAGACAGGCGAGCGCTAGCCCCTGGGTAGAGCGATTGGCACGATTCGGCTATGGCTCCAAGGGAATCGTTTATATGATTGTCGGAGTGTTAGCGACGCAAGCAGCCTTTGGCGTTGGTGGCAAAACTACAGATACTCAGGGTGCGCTTGAGACGATCGCTAGGCAGCCGTTTGGCAGCCTCATGCTCAGTCTAGTTGCGATTGGCCTGCTTGGTTATGTACTGTGGTGTTTCGTTCAGGCCGTCATGGATACCGAGCGCAAAGGCCGGGACATTAAAGGAATTTCCCAGCGTCTTGGCTTCGCAGGTAGCGGTATAGCCTATGCTGGTCTTGCTCTTGCGGCTGTTCAGATCGTTTTAGGTTCGGGGAGTAGCGGTAGTGGTAACACGTCGCAAGACTGGACCGCGCGCTTGCTGGCCCAACCTTTTGGTCAGTGGTTAGTGGCAATTATCGGGGCGATCGTGATCGGTGTGGGTCTGAGTCAACTTTATCAAGCCTACAAGGCCAAATTTAGGGAAAAGTTTAAACTGGCCGAGATGAGTTATACAGAACGGACCTGGATGACGCGCCTTGGCAGACTCGGACTCTCTGCCCGTGGCATTGTCTTTAGTATCATTGGTATCTTCTTAATCCAAGCAGCACTTCAGGCTAACCCAAACAGAGTTCAAGGACTAGATGGCGCTTTGCAAGAGCTGGCACGACAGCCCTTTGGTCCCTGGATTTTGGGAATTGTTGCGGTTGGGCTTGTCTCCTACGGCATCTACATGCTGGCTCAAGCACGCTATCGCAGGATTATTTCGCCCTAGGACTCGGTAGAGATTTTTTTGCCAAGCACTGCCTCAGCAAAGATTCAGATCAATTGATAGAAAATATCTGTCTTGGGCCAGGGGATAAATTACCCAAGTCAACTTAGTATAGAATTAATGCCTTAGCATTACAAAAAACGTAAGACCTTAAACGAATGAGCCTATCAAGCAGCGCAGGAATATAAGGTTTCGTATGGCTTTCTGGCACGTTCTTGACTGTAATGCTCAAAGAAACGGGGGAACTTTAGGTTCTGCCCGTTTCTTTATTGCACCTGTTTAGGAGACAACGTCAACTTCAAACTGCATTAGTCAATAAGACTAACATTATTAGCAGTTAGGTACAGCGCTTTAAGACCTTTCTCTTCTCTACACGGCTCTCTAACCTACCAGGAACAGGAGGAACAAGTGTCACTTAAATCTAAATGGAACAAGCTTGTTCGCACTCCGCAAGAAATACTTGGTTTGGTCCGGGACAGTAGAGATTATCGCCGCCAGCCTCAGAATGAGTTTACCCATCAGGGGTACGAGGTTATTCTAGACTTTTTGACCAAAGATGAATGCGATCGCCTGATCCAGGTTGCAGACCGTTATCTGCGCGATCGCAGTTACTCCATCAATGGGAACTGCTATTTGGTAAGCCGCAAGGACCTCCTGGTCCAGGCCGCAGATACTCAGGTTCAACAGATTATGAACGCCCAAGAGGTGGATGACAACCTGTCGCAGCTCTTTTGCTCCGGTCAGCTTGAAGCGATGTTTGAGCAGCGGATCAGCGAAAGTATGGGACTTCAGAGCATCACAATCAAAGTTGACGGCCTAGACAGCCAAACCAAGCGGGGGTTGCACACTGACAACATTACACCTCCCCAGTACAAAGCCTTTATTTACTTAAATGATGTCGATGATTATGGGGATGGTCCCTACACTATGATTCCAGGGTCTCACCGTCATCTGCTGCGCCGGATCATCAACTACCTGTACGGCCAGATACGGCTGATCTGGTCCAAACCGACAACCTACAGGCCCAGTGAGGACATCAAGCTTTTCTACAGCGATCACCAAGCCGTCTCTATTTTTGGCAAGGCCGGAACCCTGATTCTTTCCAACCAACAGGTAGCCCACAAAGGGTGGCAAAAGCAGGATAGGAAGGAAAGGTATGCCTTAGTCTGCTATCTCGCTGCCAAAAGACATGTTTGCAGTCGCCCCTTCAGCTTATACAGGTACGTTGCAAAAACGGGAAATGGGAGCCAAGCACAGGAAGCTGAAAGATCACCGTCATAATGCTGGAGCCTGAAAGAGCTTCCCTTCCTAATTCACCGCTTCAGATTCTCAGGGATTGGCTTTTGATCCACTTTTGTGAAGAATTGAGATATAAGCGCTAGGAGCCAGCCTGAAGATGCAACCTGTGAACCGAGCTAGAATCTCGCTACTGCAATGGCCGCTCTGGCTTTTTCGTTTGCACCTGTGGAAATTGCTGGGTTTATTGCTGGCTGGCTTATTCCTCTCTAGTTGTGTCAACGCTGAGCTGGGCATTAACTTTAAAGGCCAGAGTGGGGGCGAGATTGTCCAGCATATTAAACTAGCTGATCAATTCACGGCCTTTAATCGCTCCACCACTCAGCAGTGGTTTGATAAAATCAAGCGTCAGACTCATCAGCTTCAGGGCCGAGTCAGGCAGTCTGGACAAGAAATTGAAGTGACTATTCCCTTTGGCAACAGCACGGATCTCGAAGCCAAACTAAATCAGTTCCTATCAGATGTATTTGAAGCAGTTCAGCCCACGAGTGCCAACTCGCAAGCACAGTCGTCCTTGATTCGATCTGATTTGGGTGTGAGTCAGCAAAACTTCTTACTCTTGCTTCACAACCGTCTCAGCTATGATTTGGACCTGCGATCGCTGGGAGTACAGTCCATCGGAGGCGATTTACTCCTGAGTCCTGATCCCCTGGTCAAACTAGAATTTGGCTTAAATACCCCCTGGGGTGCTCGCAGTGTCTCGTCGCCTGCCGATCCTGCCAGTACTAGCCCGGTCGTTCAACAAACTGGACATCAACTAGTCTGGAGGCTTCAGCCCGGACAGCTCAACCATCTAGAAGCCGTATTCTGGTTTCCCAGTCCCCTGGGGATTGGCGCTGTAGCGATCGCCCTGGTGGTTGCTGGGGGCAGGTATCTCAAGTACAGTTTATTTCCAGTAGCCCCTGTTAGCCCTTCGCGGCCGAATCCCTGAGTAGAACATTTAGAGGACGATCCTGGCAAAAAGTTTGAAGAGGCTGCTGAGAGTAAATGCGACGCTTAGACAACTTTCGCCGATTTCTAATTCTGGGTCTAAGCGGTCCGGTTATCGCTCTAAATGCCTGGATTCTCTCCCAAGTATTCCATTACTTCGAACACCTGTTCACGATTGTGACGATCGCGGCAATGCTGGCGTTTCTATTAAACTACGGGGTGCGATTCTTTGAACGAGCCCATTTTAGCCGAGTCCAGGCCGTTGGTCTTATTTTATTGGTAGCACTGAGCCTGTTGGCAATTCTGGGCGTCACCTTGGTCCCGATTGTGGTCCAGCAGATCACGCAGCTTCTCCAGGGGATTCCTGGCTGGCTAGAGTCAGGTCGTCGCCACCTAGAATGGCTAGATCGACTCAACCAATCCCGCCGTTTGCCCGTAGACCTAACCCGGCTCGGAGATCAGATCAACACCCGGATTGAAAGCCAGGTCCAGATCCTCTTAGGTCAATTTCCCGGATTTGCAATTGTGACGCTGAGCCGACTCCTAGATACGATCTTGATTGTCGTGCTGGCGTTTTACATGCTGCTCTACGGCGATCGCCTCTGGGAAGGTCTCTTCAACCTGGTACCGCCCCGGATTGGCATTGCTTTAAGCGAGTCTTTGCGGATCAACTTTCAAAAGTTTTTCACCAGCCAGCTTCTGCTGGGGTTATTCATGGTAGTGGCACTGACGCCAATTTTTTTATTTTTGCAGCTCAACTTTGGTCTCCTGTTTGCGCTCCTGATTGGGGCCTCAGAACTAATTCCCTTCGTGGGTGCAACCTTGGGAATTGGTCTGGTCACACTTTTGGTTATGTTGCAAAATTTCGGCTTGGCGGTGCAGGTCGCGACCTCAGCAATCATTATGCAGCAGATCAAAGACAACCTGATTGCCCCAAGACTGATGGGAGGATTTATTGGCCTTAATCCGATCTGGATCTTTATTGCTTTACTGGCGGGGGCTCAAATCGCCGGGTTGTTAGGGGTAGTTTTATCAGTCCCGATCGCCGGAACCATCAAGAGTTCGATTGAGGCTTTACGGGCCTTGAATCAACCCCCAACTATCAATACAGAGGTAGTGCCGACGAATTCCTCCCAGCCCTGAGGGGGACTCGCAAATATCCCAGATTCAGCTAGGACCTGCTAAGCTTTGTTCGTTACCGTCTAAAACGGTTGAAAGGCTGTGATTGACGAGGCTCAGGTTCAATCGAGACCCTGAAACCTCAGAAAAGTTAGGAGGGAGCCCATGCGACAAATTAATTTTGTGATCATCTTCATAATTTGCCTAGCTCTGGTATTGTTTGGCATTCAAAACACAGAGCCTGTAAGTATCCGAGTCTTGCAAGGCTTAGAACTTCAAGCTCCTCTGGCGATTGAATTAATTGTGGCAATGGGAATTGGCGCCGTTCTAGCCTGGATTTTTAGTGTCTGGGCTCAAGTGCAGCATTTGCTGGCCTCCCGCCGGGAAGTTCAGGCGCGAGATACCCAGATTCGCTCCCTTGAGCAAGACATTGAACGCTACAAGGCGGAAGTTGAAGAACAGCGGTTGCTGCTCCCTAGTGCCGAGTCTGCCGCTGAATAAACTGTCAAGTTGGCCCTAAGCTAGATTCAAGGATTTTATGACAACTTCCTTTGGCCAAAATGCGATCGCTGTCCTGATTGAGCTGGCAAAACAGGGCGAAATTGACCCTTGGGATGTTCAGGTTGTGGATGTGTTTGACCGCGTTTTGAAAGAGCTAGCAGCAATCAACCAGAGAGACCTGTCGGGTTCAGGGCAAGCTTTTCTTTACGCCTCTATCCTAGTTTTACTCAAAGCCGACAGTCTGACGACCGCAGAACCAGCTGAGCCAGAGACAGCGGAAGCACCCCAAGACAGAGCCGATTTCGAGCCGTTACCCCAAAATCTGGAGCGCCACTTACGTCGTCGGGCCGCAGCCCAGCCCCTACAACGCCGTCGAATCACCCTGAATGAACTGATCGCTCAGCTCAAGTTAATGACCACCGTGGTAGAGGGCAATACCAATCGCGTGCGCCCACAGCGTCCCAGCAGAATGTCGCGATCGCGCTCCCTGCGAGCGATCGCTCAACTAGCTCACCAGGAGAATCTTTCAGAAGTGGCGGCGGAAGTCGAGCAGTTTCTTAGCCAGCATTGGCCTCAGGTTTCCCAAGGGCAGGACTGGCTCGACTTGGATCGTCTGCTGGAATTTAGGGATGATCGGGTGGGCATCTTCTGGGCACTGCTGTTCCTCTGTGCTCAATCTAAAGTAGAACTCAGTCAGTCTGAGTTTTACCAAGACCTTAAACTTCGCCCCCTGAGCCCAATAGAAGCCTCTCTATCGAACCAAACCCTAGGATCACCCTAAATAGAAGTTGGTAAAGAGCGATGACTCTCTATGAACAGGACTTCGCTGCTTGGATTAACCATACGGCTGAGCTAATTAGACAGCACAAATGGGAAGAAATTGACTTAGCAGCCCTGGTGGAAGAGGTAGAGAGTTTGGGCAGAAGTGAGAGAAGGGAAATCAAAAGCCGCCTGATCGTTCTACTTCTGCATCTGCTGAAGTGGAAGTATCAGCAGCAAGGCTATCGCAGTGAAAGAAGCTGGAAAGCCTCAATCGGGGAGGCTCGTACAGGTATAGAGTTAGTTATAGATGACTCCCCTAGTCTGAGGGACTATCCCAAAGTAGTGCTCGACTCCGCCTATGCCTATTCCTTGGGGAAGGCTGCTAGGGAGACCAATATGACTGTTGAAAACTTTCCTGGGGATTGCCCTTTTACTATCGAGGAGATTCTGAATCCAGACTATCTTCCGACTAGAAACTAGGAGATGATGCTGACTCAACTAGTTGGTTTTCTTGGCGCAGGGAAGCTTGGATAAAGGCATCCAGTTCGCCGTTGATCACATCCTCGATCGCAGTGGTTTCCACGCCAGTTCGTAGGTCCTTGACCAATTGGTAGGGGTGAAAGACGTAGTTGCGAATTTGGTTGCCCCAGGCGGCTTCTACTACATCTCCTCGAATATCGGCGATCTCTTTAGCTCGCTGCTCTTGGGCAATTATCAGGAGTTTGGCCTTGAGGATAACAAGGGCTTTTTCCTTGTTTTGCAGTTGCGATCGCTCCTGAGTACAGCGAACAGCAATGCCCGTGGGAAGATGGACAATTCGTACCGCAGTTTCAACCTTGTTGACATTCTGCCCGCCCTTACCTCCGGCCCGCGATGTCGTCACCTCCAAATCTTTTTCTGGAATGTCTAACTGGACGGAACTATCGATCTGCGGCATCACCTCCACACCCGCAAAGCTAGTCTGGCGCTTGCCATTGGCGTTAAATGGAGAAATCCGCACCAGCCGGTGAGTGCCTTTCTCAGGGTGGAGGTAACCGTAGGCATAGCGACCCTCAATCTCAATCGTCGCAGACTTTAGCCCCGCTTCATCCCCCTCCGAAAGTTCGGTCAGATGCACCTTGTAGCGGTGCTGCTCCGCCCAACGAGTGTACATTCGGAGCAAGATTTCTGCCCAGTCCTGGGCATCGGTGCCCCCGGCTCCGGCATTAATAGTCACAACCGCTCCCTTTTTGTCGTAGGGACCCGACAGCAGTTGTTGCAGTTCCCACTGGGCCAGCTCTTGATTCAGGCGAGTCAAATTGTTTTCCGCTTCCTGAAGCAAAGCCTGGTCGGTTTCTAGCTCCACTAGCTCCAGAACCGTTTTGGCATCTTCGAGTGTACTTTGCCACTTACCCAGTTGTTCCAAGTGAGACTTAAGGTCATTCAATTCCTGCAAGGTTTGTTGGGCAGCAACTTGGTCATTCCAAAACTCAGGCTGCGCCGCCAATTGTTCCAGGTCGTAGACTTTTGCCTCTAGAGCGGGAACGTCAAAGATAGTCCTGGGTTTTACCCAGGCGCTCAGACAACGTTTCAACTTCTCGTTTAATTTCTAGTACTTCCATAGCAAAACGTACTTAACTTAAATTGCCCCCGGCTTCTCATCTTAACGGAAGCAAGGGGGTCTCAAGTCAACTATAGCGATCCTAAATAGGTAGCAAGGACAGATAATATACTGTAGGCTAAGACAATCTCTCGTCAACTGTTTAGATAGCAATGGATTCGCTCAATCAGTTTATCGAAACCACAACCGATGCCCGCGAACTCAAGCGTGC
>JBGTDT010000145.1:0-47890 GCA_041748155.1 Thermosynechococcaceae cyanobacterium
CACTTAAAGTTTTGCTTGCCATTGTGGATTTTGCCGTTCTTAACCACCTGCCGCGAGCAACAGTTGGTACAAGTGATGAGGTTTTCTAGCATAGTTAACAGTAAAGCTTTGACCTCTATCCTTACCTATTCTGGACTACCATATTTTTAATGTCACTTTCCTGGCACAGGGACGACTGCCCGATGTCACTTCTCAAGCTAACAATTCAGCAACTGACAGGCTAAATCCTTGCAGGACAACTTGAGTCCTAACCACTTCACTGACAGTAAATATGAGCTGTTGCGGTTGGGTTACAACAATTATCCACTGGCTTTCAGGAAAGACTAGCCAGACCTCTTGAGCGCCAGATTGCAGGTACTCCTTGGTTTTAGCAAACAGGGCTTCTGCACTATCCTCAGGAGAGGCAATCTCGCCAATCAGCGGAAAGCTTTGCGGTAGGGTAGTAAATTCACCAAACTGTTCTAGCAATTCAGCGGTGATATAGGCCACATCTGGACGGCGAACCTGTTTTGAGGTGCGACAAAGTGCTTCTGTGACGATTGCTCCGCCCTGTTTGCTGGAAGTCAGGTAATTTCCCCAATAACGAGCAAAATTTGCCTGAGCTAGGCTGTGCTTAAAGGTCATGTCAATTTTTTCAACTAGTTGCCCATCTACCCACTCCGTCCCATCAGGGGGATGGGCGAGGAAGTTTTCGAGGGAGAGGGTCGGCTCAGTTGTTGCGACCATAAGCGCCTACCTGTGTTTGCTACTAAGATTATCCCCTTAAACTTAAAAAGTGTTCCTTGTAAGCGAACTGCTCCTGGGTATAGCTCACTCCTTCTATAGATCTTGAATGTTGGAGTTTAGATCTCGCAGCTTCGAGTTTTTAGCTCAACATTCCAAGCTTTTATCCTGACGTTTTGAGTTCCAGGCTTAAACAATGGAGTTTTAGGATTGAAGTTTCGAGTTCTAAGGTTCACCCTTGGAGTTCTGATCTTAAAGTTCCAAGTTTTTAGCTAAACGGTTAGAGCCTAGAGCTTGGCGGTTGGAGTTCTGAAGGCGACGCCTGTGGCAAAGACTTTGTTTTACCTACTGTTCAAGTTTTTACTTGAGGTGCAAAGGAGCGATCGCCTGCCTAGGTAGACGGGTGAAAAATATTACTTCAGCAAGCAAGCGAACAGGAACTCTGAACATTGGTGACAGCCATAGGTAAAAATGTGAAGAGACGGGATGCAGACTTTGACGTGCAATCTAATTAGGAATGTCACATGGACATCAAAGATGGATTTGTTGGAACAGTTGGAAACACTCCTCTCATCCGGTTAGCCAGCTTTAGCCAAGCAACAGGCTGTGAGATCCTGGGCAAGGCGGAATTCCTAAATCCGGGTGGCTCTGTCAAAGACCGGGCAGCTTTATACATCATTCAGGATGCTGAACAAAAGGGTCTTCTTAAACCTGGTGGAACTGTTGTGGAGGGCACAGCTGGAAACACAGGGATTGGACTGGCACATATCTGCAATGCTAAGGGCTACAAATGCGTCATTGTCATCCCAGACACGCAATCCCAGGAAAAAATGGATGCTTTAAGGGCCTTGGGAGCAGAAGTACGCCCTGTACCTGCTGTGCCTTACCGCGATCCAGGAAATTATGTCAAAGTTTCCGGCAGGCTGGCCGAGGAGATGGAAAATGCGATCTGGGCTAACCAGTTTGATAACCTAGCCAACCGCCAGGCTCACTACGAAACGACGGGACCAGAAATCTGGAGACAGACTGAGGGAAAGGTCGATGCTTGGGTTAACTCTACGGGAACTGGCGGCACCTTTGCCGGGGTATCGCTGTACTTGAAAGAGAAAAACCCGGCAATCAAAACAGTCGTCGCCGATCCAAAAGGGAGTGCCCTTTACAGCTACGTCAAAACTGGCGAGATCAAAACTGAGGGTAGCTCCATCACTGAAGGGATTGGCAACGGGCGAGTCACGGCCAACATGGAAGGGGCCCCCGCAGATGACGCCATCCAGATTAACGATCAAGCGTGTGTCCGAGTCGTTTATAAGCTCCTCCATGCAGAAGGCTTATTTATGGGCGGCTCCACAGGAATTAACGTTGCAGCAGCGGTTCACCTAGCGAAGCAAATGGGGCCAGGTCATACAATTGTGACAATTTTGTGCGACAGTGGAGCCCGTTACCAGTCGCGACTCTTCAACCCGGTGTGGTTAGCGGCTAAGGGACTTTCACCCTCATAGAAACCTTTAAGTGAATCATCCTCAACTGCGTGCGTCAGTTTTTGAAATACAAACTACAGCAGGCTGTCTGGTCCAATACAATATCCTTGTGCAGTTACACAACCGGATCAGGGAGGCAAATGAATTCTAAACATTGGTTTCTGCCTGGGTTGGTTGCAATAGCGATCGCCGCCCTAGTCCTGTTGAGTGCCTGTAGCTTGCCCCAGGTTACGGCAGAAGAGCGCATTTTTCTCAATCTCTCCCTAGATTTTCTGGGAGAGTATCGGTTTCCACAGACGACTCTAGGGGATACTACCATCGGCGGCCTGTCCGCCTTGGCCTATGATCGCCCGCGCGATCGCTTCTACGCCCTGTCGGATGATCACAGCCGCAACGCCCCGGCGCGATTTTACACCCTCAAACTGGTCACCGCAGCCGCAGGTGAAGTCGGCTTCGACAAAGTGGAGGTGGAGGCAGTCACTTTGCTCAAAAATGAGCAGGGACAGGTTTACCCGCCAGACACCATCGACCCAGAGGGCATTGCCCTGTCAACCCATCGATCAATTTATCTCTCTAGCGAAGGTGTTACCCAGCAAAACGCCCCTCCCTTTCTGGAAGAGTTTGACCTGACGGGCCTGTGGCAGCGGAGTTTCTCGGTGCCACAGCGCTATCTGAGGCATGAGACAGAAGGCGAACAGGTCCAAGGGATTGCCAATAACCTGGGGTTTGAGTCCTTGACACTAAATCCCGGTGGCGATCGCCTGTTTACAGCAACCGAATCTGCTCTGATTCAAGATGTCGATATGGCTTCCGAGCAGCCCCTGGCAAGCCGCCTGCTCCATTACTGGGTCGGAGAACCAGAGCCGTTTCTCGTTTCGGAACACGCTTATCCCTTAGGTCCTGCACCTAGTGGGGCGATCGCGCAGGGTCTGGTGGAGCTAATCTCGATTGACAGCGGTGGTCACTTCGTCGGCCTGGAGCGATCCTATAGTCCATTTGGGGGTTATGGGGCTCAGATCTTTCAAGTTGCAACTGGAGGCGCAACTGACACCACAAAGATTGTTAGTTTAAAGGGCTTGCTCCCAAACATTGAACCAGCAAAGAAGCGACTTGTGCTGGATCTGAGTCAACTCGGTATCACTCTAGAGAACTTAGAAGGCATGGCGTTAGGTCCACAGCTTAAAGATGGCAGTCAAAGCTTACTTTTAGTGAGTGATAACAACTTCAGTCCTGAACAGGCTACCCAATTTCTTCTATTCCGGCTGAAGCAGAACTGATAATAACTGTCATCTCCATAGCATTGCTGGATCTACAACTTAGTCTGGCAGAGCAAAGACTACGAGGATTAGCGGGGTTAGTGCCGCTTTTTCTTTTCAAGATACTGCTGATGGTAGTCCTCTGCTAACCAGTAGGTTGAGGCAGGCTCAATCTGCGTCACAATATCTTTGTCAAAGCGACCAGCATGTTGCAGCTTTTCTTTTGAGCGTTTGGCTGCTGCTTCCTGCTCAAGGGTATGGTAGAAGATCACCGACCTGTACTGCTCCCCTCGGTCTGGACCCTGCCGATTCAAGCTTGTCGGATTGTGAAGGTTCCAAAATACATCTAGCAACTCGTCATAGCTCACCAAGGCCGGGTTATGCTCTACCTGCACCACTTCTGCGTGTCCAGTAATTCGGGCACAGACATCTAGATAAATCGGATTCTCAAAGTGTCCACCCATATAGCCAACAGAGGTGGAGATTACCCCTTCAACTTTGCGAAACGCTGCCTCCACTCCCCAAAAACAGCCTGCCCCAAATATGGCTTTTTCCATGTCCACGGTTCGTTGTCATCTCCACTGTGCAGTTAGCTCTGGGAAAATGGTAGCGCGATCGCTGCCATTGGTGAGGTCGATAGAATTAGTGGCTATCTCAATTAGAAAATAAAGTTCCAGGAGGAAAATTCTGAAATGAGTGTGCAACCTTTCAAAGTGGAGATTCCGCAGGCAATCCTTGACGATTTGCGCGATCGCCTAGCAAACACCCGTTGGACCGATCAGATTCAAGATGCAGGTTGGGCCTACGGGGCAAACCTGGCAGACATGAAAGCATTAATAAACTACTGGCAGACCCAATTTGACTGGCGGGCGCAGGAAAAAGCTATCAACAGCTTTGCTCATTTTCGGGCCGAAATTGATGGTTTCGGCATCCATTTCATTCACGCGCGCGGTAAAGGTGCCAATCCAATACCGATCATCATCACTCATGGCTGGCCCAGTTCTTTCTTTCAAATGTTGAAGATTATCCCGCTGCTCACTGACCCGCAGAGTTACGGTGGAGAGGCTGGGGATGCTTTTGATGTTGTTGTTCCATCTTTACCAGGATATGGCTTTTCAGATCGACCCAGCGAGCAAGGAATGACCGTCTCCAGCATGGCTGATCTGTTTGGGCGGCTGATGGCGGCAGAATTGGGCTACAGCCGTTTCGCGGCTCACGGCGGCGACATCGGTGGCGGCGTAATTCAACAACTTGGCCTGATGCATCCAGATTCATTGATCGGCATTCATCTGACGGATGTTCCCTACTATCTCCAAGCAGCGGGCGCGCCTTCAGCCGATCTGTCCGAAGCGGAGCGTAAATTTCTGGCAAAAGCCGAAAAGTGGGGCATGGAAGAAGGTGCCTATGCCATGATCCAATCCACTAAACCGCAGACCCTCGCTTATGGCTTGAATGATTCTCCAGTAGGTTTAGCCGCGTGGATTGTCGAGAAGTTTCGCACCTGGAGTGACTGTGACGGCGATGTTGAACGTTGCTTCACCAAAGATGAATTGCTGACTAACTTGACAATTTATTGGGCAACCCAGACAATCAACTCTGCGATGCGAATTTATTACGAGTCTCGACATAACCCTTCATCTTCAAACGTGGGCAAGCGGGTTGAAGTGCCAACGGCATTGGCCCTACATCCTAAAGACATTGAGCTTCCTCCCCGTGAATTCGCAGAGCGCAGTTTCAACGTGCAGCGCTGGACAGAGATGCCCGACGGCGGACACTTTGCAGCAATGGAAGCACCTGATTTGCTTGTCCAAGACATTCGCGCTTTCTTTCGCCCACTGAGATGAGGAGGCGAGGGTAGTCTTACGGTTACCTTGCGTTACAGTTTTACAGCTATAGCGGTTGCCATATAGGTTAGGACGAGTCAGCCACAGATGCCTACAACCAGCAGCTCCCGTGAATTAGTAATGTCCTAAGCTTCTTGACCACTGCTATAACAAACCTGGTCATTTATTTGAGAAGTGATTAGAAGCTGGCGCTGAACAACTGCTGGCATCTCAGCGGAGGTCGTCACAGTTTTTCATACCCTGGCTAGGAGGCATAGATTACTGCATACTTGTGCCTCTAAACAGCTTGTGCTGGTACCGTGGTTTGCCCTCTGGCTGGTTCTAGGCGATAACTAAAATATCAGCACTTGTCATAGCAAGGCCAGTCGAGAGCGTTGCAAACTGTACTTGCCTAGTCGAGCCGATACCATCCGCATCAAAATACAGAGCACCGCTGCCAAACTTATCATAAACAAAGCGATCGCTAGCGTCACCTGCGGCTGAGCCCAGCTTAAACTGAGCAGGTTTGATTGGTTCACCTGCAGTTAGCCCACCCCCAAAGCCCGCTTTGGAGACATTGATAGTCTCACCCACCACTGAAGGCGAGAAATCTGTAATTCTGTCAATCCCTTCCGCTTTGGAGTTGAAGACAAAGCGATCTGCACCAGACCAACCCGTCAAGATGTCGTCGCCCTTACCGCCCATCAAGATGTCATCCCCATTGCCGCTAGTCATAAAATCATTGCCTTTACGGCCACTGAGAGTGTCATCCCCTGCTAAGCCCCTCAGCCTATCGTCCCCAGCTAAGCCAATAATGAAATCATCGCCGTTACTACCCTCTAGGTAGTCATTGCCAGAAGTGCCAGTGATAGATTCAGTTTCGACGACCTGCAACACTTGGTCAGCAGAAACATTGTAGAGTTCTTGAATAATACCGGATGGCCACTGGATCTTCAGGTCTACCTGAGAGTTACTGCCCAATCCAAAGTGAATCCGCTGCTGGTTTTGACCAAACAAGTGCATCCCCCCGCCCTGCTCCCGGAGCTGAGTGACACCTCCCGCTGTTGCCAAGATTCGGGCTCCAACCCCATCCCGATTGGATACCACTCCCTCTAGATCGAGCTCGATCCAGTGGTTGCCATTTCCTTGGTTCCTATAGAGTTGATGAGGTGATCCTAAGTAAATACTTTGGGTTGCTTCGAAGACGGTATTGCTGACAAACACGTCCAAAAATCCATCCGCGTCATAGTCGGCCACTGCCATTCTTGAGCCAACCCCATAATCTATATTCTGCTGGGGTCCTAGGTTACGACCAGCCGCCCCCCCTGCATTGGGGACTTTGACAAAGGTTCCATCGCCTTGGTTCTCGTAGAGAACATTGGGCAAGTTAAAAGTCTTATACCCACGGGATATATACAAGTCCACATCCATGTCGTTGTCGAAGTCTCCCGCAACAGCGGATTGCCCCAAGACAGGATTGCCCAAACCAGACCCAGGAGTCCGGTCCACGTATTGATTGCTTGTATTGTCATGCAGTAGAAGGGTATCCTGCCCGTCATACCGGGATAGATCAAGTGCACCAAAGCCAATGCGAGCCACGTTTGAGAGCGGGCTGGAGGGATTGATTATTAACTCAAGCTGCTTTTGCTCTGGGCTGGAAAAAAGTGCCCGCCAGGTCTGGCTGTCTAGGTCATAACCGATATACAGACCTTCGTCAGAGCCAGGGGCATGGTTTTTGATCCCCCATGTAGTTGGGTCGTCCGGAGATAAGGAAAATCCAATCTTTCCAGGGTTGCGACCCGCAGAACCAATGAAGATTTCGGAACGAGAAAGCCTGTCTGGTGTTGTTTCATTAGTGAGGCGCGCTCCCTCACGAAAGTCAAAAAGTACGTCTCCAGCGGTCTTAAAACGGACTCCTACTTCGCTTTTGTCTGTGGCTAGCTGGGCTAACGCTAGTCGATCTGTTGCTTCAAACAGACTAGATCCTGAGTTATTTAACTTGTTTCTAACCAAAAAAAAGTCTGAGTGCAGGTTGTTATCAAAGTCTGCAATCACTACATCACGCGTAAATCTGTATTCTGGGAAGCTGTTTGTCAGGTCTTGAAAGGGGACGGTTGTAGTGTCGTACACCCGATCAGGATATCCAGGTTTACCGATGACTAAATCTAAACTGCCGTCACCAGAAATGTCAGCAAGTTGAGCAAAGAGGGCAGTGAGGTCGGCTGGAAGGCCAACGCGATCGCTGACGTCCTTGAAACCATTTGCAGTCTGCTGAAATAGGGCTGTAGGTGCCTGTCCGTCTGGCCGTTCTGCATTCAACAGGATAATGTCGAGCAATCCATCCTGATTAAAATCAAACCAGAGAGATGACCGACCTCGGCCCAGCGGATAATCTAACCCCAGTTCAACAGCCTGCTCCTGCAATTGTCCGCCGTTGTTGACGAACAAAAACTTGGGATTCTCCCCTCTTCCTCTATTGGCTCCTACTGTGACAAACAGGTCAGGGTCCCCATCATTGTCAAAATCAGCCCAAGAACTTCCGTGGCTGTCTGCCTCAATGCCCTCCGGCCAAATCTGTGAGCTAATATTCTTGAACTTGCCTCCACCTTGATTCAGGTAGAGTCTGGGAGTCCGTAACTGCACCTGCTGGCTCGGATTCCCGTTTTGACCTAGACAACAGGCACTGCATGCACAGTTACCACCATACCCATGGGGACTAATCCACAGATCAGGTCTGCCGTCACTGTTAAAATCTGTCCAAGCGACGCTAAAGGTTTCCTCCCGAGTTGAGCTAATCCCAGCAATTTTAGTAACATTCTGGAAAGTAATAGCCATTGTTGTTCCTTGAGTGGCTTTCTGTAAGGGTATACGCTCTAAGCCGATGACACTGAAGACGAATCGTGAGACAGTATTCTACTTCACCCCACCTGAACTCTAGCTACGACTGGTTAAAAATTTAACTGTACGCTAGCGGAGTCAGGCTACACCACGAGTTCAAGGTCTTTAGTTTATGAGAGACACTACCAGAGTTGTAGAACGTTTGGTAAGTATCTTTAATACAACTTTAGACATAGCCTACCTCAAAAGCACCAACAACTAGGGACTAGCGGTAGGTAGCCTACAGATTTAGCTATACCTAGAAACAGCTTTAAGGCATGTTACCACGTCAGTAGAAGTGGAGCTCAAGGGTCTCAGCCATGCCTCAATTGATTTCCTCAAAGTAGAAACCCAGGGTGCATTTTTGTGGATTACTGCTTCTCAAGTAAGTTGGATAACAAGCGTCTCAGTAAAACTTTATAATTCCTGGTCACCAATTAGGCAGACGAAGTGCCCCCAGGTTGACTCCCACCCCAGCCCGCACCCCAACAGCCCTGGCTATGTCATCTGGCAGCGATCGACCCCGTCCAATTGCAATACTCCCTGGCTTGAGGCGATAGTTGCCACTACCTTCACTTACGAAAAACGGATTCACTACAACATTTCTGATCGCCAGGGCGTGGTCCTCAAACCTAGTTGCTGAAGTGAAGCCTGCAACTGTCTCATACGTCGTGGCCTTATTGCCGCGCTGGGGCAAGCTCATTCTAATGACATTAGAGGGACTGTTAGAGGAGGGACGGTAGTAGGCGTTGTAGTCCATCCCAGTAACCATCTGGTTTGTGCTTGGAATATCAACAAATTTGGTAGCAGATATAAGCAGGGGGATATCTCCATTAGATGGCCTACCGGCAACACCTGAGAGTATGTTATTCATAATAATGTTATTTGTAACCGCCCAAGGATTTCGCTCCCCGTCTTTTACAACAATGTTTACCGCGTTCTTTGACAACGTGTTATTCCAAATCCTAGCATTAGCAGAGTCCAGGAGAGTAATTCCACTACCGTTATAAACTGACAAATTAGAGGCTATGATGGCTCTTTGGGATAGTTCAGAATAAATACTACTATGCTGGTTATGCCTAGCGATGTTACCGACAATAGTTGAATCATGAGAGTACATATCACCCCATAAACCATTGCTGTAGTTATGCTCAACAATATTGTTTCGGAGAATGACAGAGTTACTTGTTGCAAATTTGATCCCAGCACCACCCCACTGAACCCGAAAACGTTCGATATTGTTGTAACTGAAAGTATTTTTTTCAACCAGGGTTCGATGGGAACTTGACAAAAAGAGACCTCTAGCACCGTTGCGGCTAAAGGTGTTGCCTCTCACAACGGCATCTTCCTCATTGATTATTGAACCCTCCCAACCGTTCCAGACAACAGTATTTTTATCAAGCACTGCACGGGGTGCATTCACTTCGATGGCATTTTCGGCATAGTGGGCAAACCCTAGTCCTCGTACTACTGAATGACTGGAGGGCTGATTGAAGCGGACTCCATGCTCAAAAGCTGTAGCTTCCACAGTTTTGCCCCCAGGATTGCTGCCGATGTAAAGCCTTTTGCTACTGTGATCAACATAAAACTCGCCTGATCCGACTTGAGCTTTGCTGGCGACCTGCGTTAGCGACCCGCCATTAATAAATACCATGTCTAGCCTGCCAGCCAGTGGATGGGCACGGTCAACTTTCCTAGGATCGGTAATGTTCTCAAACCAATGATTCCAATTATCTTTGCGCCAGAGAGCACCGTCACGATCCCAGTCCTCAATATTTAAGCTTCCCTTTATCCAAACTTTTTCATGAGGGTAGGGCTGAAAAGTTAGTTTCTTGCCGACTATCAGGTTACCTTCACGGTAAGTGCCACCACGAAGCACAACTGTCGAGCCGCCAGGAGCTGAGTTGATCGCCTTTTCAATCGTCCGCCAGGGGGAGGCTTGCGTACCGCGATTACTATCTCTGCCGCCAGGAGAGACAAAATAAGCCCTGCTAGGTACCGAGTAGTTGGTGTCCTTAATTGTGTAGCCGGTTGCCTGCTCTACCTGAAGCACTTGGCCATCTAATGTGATGGTGGCTGTATCGTCTTCTACTTTTAATGCCTGAAGCGTGGGTTGACTTAGCTGAACCCCTTGAGCCAGTGCGGAGAAGATTGCTCCTTCATCTCCGTCAGCATCTGATGAATTAATTCGTGAGTCTACGTAGTGTCCAATTTCTTCTAGTAAAACACTGGCGATCGCCTGAGAATTAGACGCATTTTGTCTTAAGTACGCTTGAGACAGATAGACGGTATCAGTATCTATTGAAAAGGCAGCTTGGGCACCTTCAAGTTCTTCGTTTGAGCGAAGCTCAATAGTTGGAAGCCCCTCAAAGTTGCCAGCTTCCCACTGCTGACGAAAATCCTCCAGCGCTTTAGGATTGAAGTGACTGCCAAAGGCTAGAGCTGATTTTGCTGTAAAGTCATCCTGTGTGAATGAAGTAAGGGAGTGGTACGTGGCTTGAACAGCTTGATCAAAAGTAGCCTGACCAATCGTTTGCCCTGTGAGTGGATCAATGGCTACTGGAAGAGTGCCCCCAACTGTCGATGCGGCAAAATCCAGGTCTTGATCGGGTAGCCCTAAATCTGCTTCTCTGGCCTGAGAAAGATCTATCTGATTCAGGGGTTGAGTGAAGAGGAGCTCGTCGGTCTGAGAAACACCAACTGCTCTGAAGTGAGTAGAGATTGGCAGCGTCATTTCGGTCAAGCTATCGCGCCCTACTGTACCAGGCTGGGGAACAAGCTCTATTGAATTCTCAGATACAGACAATCCTAAGTTCTCCATGGGTAACTCCACTAGGTAAAAGTACTGCTTCTCATGACCTCCCAGAGGTTAGGTGTAAAAAGTGTCAAACTTGGGACACAGTCGAAGCGTTTCCGAGTTAAGGGACAAGTTTTAGTCAACTTGGTCTAGAGTTCCCTGGAAATGCTAATTTTTCACAGCCGGAGGCTAGGGGTTGAAGCCGCCTGAGTCAACAAGCTGATAACGAGTCAAGCTTTGGAGAATCTTTCCCGTCGGGGGACTAGCCAAGCTATTCGAGCACCTATGTGGTTCAGTAGTCTAGACAAGCAGGCAAACCAATCCAGTCTCAAATTCTGGATCGAGCCAAGTGCAAAGCTTTAGAGATAATTGTGGGGTGTATGACTAGCTGTCCTGGCCCTAGATAGTCCAAGCCTTGGCTTACTTTATGGTTTGAAGCTGGAATAGAAGGGCTTGAAATGCTTGGCCCCGGTGGCTAAGGCTGCGCTTTAACTCCGGGGACATTTCTGCAAAGGTCATTTTTTGATCTGGGACGTAGAAAATCGGATCGTAGCCGAATCCGCCCGTACCTTTGGGGATGGGTAAGATCTGGCCTTTACAGAGACCTTTAGCTTGGAGGGCAATTGAGCCATCAGGTCGAGCCAAGGCGATCGCACAGACAAACTGCGCCTCTCGGTTTGCCTGATTGCCCAGTTCGTTCAGTAGTCGGCTAATCCGCTCCGAGTCAGTCTGGCCGTAGCGAGCTGAATAGATGCCCGGTGCACCGCCAAGGGACTGGACTTCCAATCCGGAGTCATCTGCGATCGCCCATTTCTGGGTAGCTTGTGCTACCTGAGAGGCTTTGAGACAGGCATTGGCAGAAAATGTTGTGCCTGTTTCCTCAATTTCAAGTTCTTCCGGCTTGAGCTCAAGTTCCCAACCCATGCCGCTCAGGTACGCTTGAATTTCTAATAACTTACCTGGGTTTGAAGTGGCGACGACTAAACGAGTCACGATTGAGCTTCCTTATCATGCTTCTGAATTATTCTGCTCAGATCTGGTTGGCTAATTGCTCTAAACTAAAGGTGAGTGCACCTGTCCTGCCTGGGAGCTAAGCAATGGGTAGTTTAGTTAGCATTGTTCTAATCGTGGTTTATATCGGTGGTGCCTGGAAGTTCTGGAATGGATTTTACCGAACTAATTTTAGCCAAGGACGCCTTTATCTCTCTCTACTATGGCCAGCTTTCTTGTTTAATAAGTCCTATCGCCAGAATTTTACCAAGGCGTTGAAGGGCTAAGCACATCTCTACGGCCTAGAAACTCGTACTTATCCTGCTTACGACTGCGGTTTTTCCTCAAGTCGTGTCTCTAGTGCCCCCACATTTAAAGGCTGGGAGAAAGAATATTTCTATCCGTAGCCACACCTCAACCCTCTGAGGTGTGCAACTTCTCTTTCTTAACGTGTGTATTCTTTGCTTTAAGTAGGCGATCCCTCACTGCCAAGCGCTGATTAGTTTAGCTTGGTAAGTTCTAACAGGAAGTCTGGGCCTGACACACTCAGGGTTGAGATGACAAAACAAGCCCCTCGAACGTATGGTGTATTCTAACGACAAAGCATCGAGTTGGTTTGCTGCTGAATCGAATCCTTGGCAAGCTCAGATTACTGGAGTGGCAAATCGTTTTAACCAGGAGTATCGCGGTGAGCCTTTTAAGCTACCTGAGGCGGTCGAGGCGATGCCTATTTTTCAAGAGCGGGCGGCGGGAACGCTCCAGGCCAAGGTTGCCTCGACCTTTTGGCAGATCGCCCAACCCCAAAAGAATCAGCGCTGCCTGGATATTGGTTGCGGGCTTAGTTTTTTAATTTATCCCTGGGCAGAGTGGAACGCGTTTTTTTACGGCCAAGAAATCAGCTCTGTAGCGCAGGATCTGCTTAACAGTCGTGGCCCTCAGCTTAACTCTAAGCTATTTAAGGGGGTACAGTTGGGACCGGCTCATGCCTTGAATTATGAGTTGGCTCAATTTGACTGGGCGATCGCCACCGGATTTAGCTGCTACTACCCCCTAGATTACTGGAGTGCAGTCATGGCAGCCGTGAAGCGGGTCTTAAAACCAGGCGGGCAGTTTGTCTTTGATGTCCTTGACCCGGAAGCACCCATGGCGGAAAACTGGGCCATCTTGGAAACCTATTTTGGAGCTGAAGTTTGGTTAGAGCCCCTGACGAACTGGGAAAAGCTGATCCAGGCGGCAGGCGGAAAAATCATCAAGCGGTTGCCGGGTGAACTCTTTCAGCTCTATAAAATTCAATTTTGAGCCGGGGACAGACTGGACGCATTTGGTTAGTGGGTGGGACTTCTGAAAGTGCTCAACTTGCCACTGCGATCGCCCAAGCTAAACTGGCCTGCACCATCTCAGTCACCACGGTCGCAGCGACAGCCCTTTATCCAGCAGCACCTGAACTGCAAGTTGTAGTCAGAACCTTCAACTTCGACCAACTATTGCAGTTTTTACAGGCCGATAGGATCGTCAAGATTTTAGATGCCTCCCATCCCTATGCCGTAGAAATTTCCCAGTTGGCGATCGCTGCCGCCAGGCAACTCCAGATTCCCTATCTCCGCTTTGAGCGCCCTGTAGGGTCATCACCTCGGTATAGCTGCTGCCCTACCATCAGCTTAGACAGCCTCGATGCGCTATTCACAGGCGATTATCTCCAAAACCAGCGGGTGTTATTGACGATTGGCTACAAGTTCCTGGCGCAGTTTGCAGCCTGGCAGAATCGAGCAACCCTGTTTGCCCGGATTCTCCCTTCGAGTGCAGCACTCGAAGCAGCTTTGGCAGCCGGGTTCCAGTCAAAACGATTGTTTGCCATACGACCACCCGTTCCCCTAGAGCTGGAGCGGGCACTTTGGCAGCACTGGCAGATCTCTCTAGCCGTGACCAAGGCATCCGGCCAGCCGGGAGGAGAGGATACCAAGCGTACTGTTGCCGCAGAATTAGGCGTTCCCCTGATTGTGATCACTCGTCCTAGATTGCTCTACCCCAGACAAACCAGCGACCTGTCTACTGCTTTAGAATTTTGCCACCAGCAGGCTTAGACAACGCTCAAGCAGCCAGCTCAGCTAAAACATCTGTGGCATGGGTAGCCGTCTGGACACTGTCATAAACATGGCTGATCGTTCCTGCTTCGTCAATGATATAGGTAACCCGCTTGGCATAGCTGCCGCCGTCTACATCGTAGGCTTTAATAATGGCGCGATCGCGATCAGCCAGCAGCGGAAAGGGGAGATTATACTTTTGAGTAAATTTTTGGTGAGAGGCTTCATCGTCAGCACTTACACCTAACACGACGATGTTCTTGTCCTGATAGTCTGTGTAGTTATCGCGAAAGCTACAGGCTTCTTTAGTGCAGCCAGGCGTGTCATCTTTGGGATAAAAGTACAGAATCACGGTTTTACTCGCATAATCTGCCAGTGAAACAGTGTTGCCATCGGCATCTTTAGCCGTAAATGGGGGGGCGGGTGTGCCAACAGATAAAGTCATAAGTTTGTTTCCTTCAAGTGCAGAACAGAGGCAGAGGCAATATCACTTCACAGTGTAGTACCTGCCTATGAGCTGTGCCGCTGGAACCAACTGCAACTAGCTCATTTGGGTCGCCGAGGACAGGTGCCCTTCTGTTCCCCTTAGAACTCAAGCTTGATCTGCCAGATTTTGCTTCACACTAGAAGTATGCTCCCTGCTCTGAATTCAGAACACATCCAAAGCTTCTGTAACACCAATCCCTTTGATCATCTAGAGGTTTAATCAATGTTTCTGCCACCAGGATTTGAACAGCGCTCTATTATAACTAGCCTTGGGCGCATGGTTTATTACACAGCCGCAGGGTCATCCTGGTTGCCAGCAGAGGTTGGGCCAGCCCCTGCTCAGCTATCCTCTCCAGAATTGGAAACATTGGTCTTTCTGCATGGCTTTGGCGGTGGCTCCTCGGCCTATGAATGGTCTAAGGTCTATCCTGCTTTTGCAGCAGACTACCAGATTTTAGCCCCTGATTTAATTGGTTGGGGACGCTCTGCTCATCCTGAGCGGAATTATCAAATTACTGACTATACTTCTACCATTGCGGAGTTTTTGGAGCAGACTTGTAAAGGCCCTACTCCGGTAATTGCTTCTGCCCTCACGGCTGCTCTCGCCATCCGCGTAGCAATTGATCGCCCAAACCTGTTCAAGTGTCTGATTTTAACTACTCC
Source organism: Thermosynechococcaceae cyanobacterium (assembly GCA_041748155.1). Taxonomy (GTDB): domain Bacteria; phylum Cyanobacteriota; class Cyanobacteriia; order Thermosynechococcales; family Thermosynechococcaceae; genus JBGTDT01. The sequence continues at coordinate 15,175 of JBGTDT010000145.1, forward strand.
AGCAGGTTTATCAGACTTCGGTGAAGACTACACCCGTAGCTTTTTTGCTCAACTGGTCAGCACACCAATTCTTGACCGTGTTCTGTACAGTACGGCAGTTGCAACCAGGGGAGGAATCCGTAGCTTCTTAGAACAGCGACAATTTGCCCAACCAAGTCGAGTCTATGAGGAAATTGTCGAGGCTTACCTAGAGTCTGCTCAGCAGCCAAACGCGGAATATACCGCGCTCTCATTTGTCCGAGGCGATCTGTGCTTTGATCTCTCTTTTTACATTGAACAACTGACCGTACCGACAGCCATTATCTGGGGTCAAAAGTCACAATTTACAGGTCCAGAAGTTGGTCGCCGCTTGGCCAAGATGAACCCTGAAGCGATTCAGATCTTTCACCAACTCGAAGATGTGGGTCTCACGCCTCAACTTGAACTACCTGCTGTCACGATTGGCTTGCTGCGTCAGTTCCTGCCAATCCTAAAGCAGGAGTAACTCCTACAGAGTGATAGCCAGCAGCCGTGGCCTCGTGGAAAAATCTTTCTCCAGGCACCCTGCCAATGGCTGTTGACAAACACGGACCGAACGTTGTTTGCCCAAAACTATTTAAAACGACAGGGTATACCCGTTACCCTGTCGTTTTAAATAACTAGATTTTCAGGCTGTATCAAGGAAGCAAGAGCTAGGTTACGCCACAGGGCAATGGCCCGTTGGATCAAGGCTACTCAGCCGCCTGCGGTAAAAGCTCCCGCTTTTCGCCTGGCAGCACCTTGACTTGACCGTCTGCGTCGACATCGACAACAGCAGTATCACCCTCTCTAACTTTACCGGCTAAAATTTCCTCAGCCAGACTGTCTTCCAACAAGCGCATGATTGCCCGACGCAAAGGGCGTGCCCCATAGCTGGGATTGTAGCCATCTTCCACCAGGCGATCTTTGAATCGCTCAGTGACTTCTAGCTTGATTCCTTTTTCCATTAAGCGGTTGAACACTTCCTTAAGCAATATCTCAGCGATCTCTTTGACTTCGTCTTTAGTGAGTTGCCGGAAGACAATGATCTCATCCAATCGGTTGAGAAACTCGGGGCGGAAGTACTGCTTAAGTTCCTCATTGACGAGGGAACGGATACGGGTGTACAGAGCATCCTCCTTGCTTTCTCCAGCAAACTCGAAACCAAGGCCACCACCGCCTTTTTCGATCACCTTAGAACCAATGTTGGAGGTCATGATCAGCAACGTATTTTTGAAGTCCACCGTCCGACCCTTGGCATCTGTAAGCCGACCGTCTTCTAAGATCTGGAGCAACATGTTGAAGACGTCTGGATGAGCCTTCTCAATTTCATCAAACAGGACTACTGTATAGGGGCGACGCCGAACAGCTTCTGTCAGTTGGCCTCCTTCGTTGTACCCGACATATCCTGGAGGAGAACCAATCAGCTTGGAAACGGTATGGCGCTCCATGTACTCAGACATGTCCAACCGAATCATGGCCTCTTCAGAGCCGAAGAAGTAGGTTGCTAGAGCTTTGGTAAGCTCGGTTTTACCGACTCCAGTTGGACCTGAGAAGATAAAGCTGGCAATGGGACGATTCGGGTTTTTAAGGCCGACGCGAGCCCGCCGAATTGCCCGAGAGGTTGCTCGCACAGCCTCTTCTTGACCAATTAGCCGCTGGTGCAACGTATCTTCCATGTGCAGTAGCTTCTCAGATTCGGATTCTGTCAACTTGCTGACCGGAACCCCTGTCCAGGAGGCTACGATGTGGGCAATGTCTTCCTCATCCACAACCGGAGAAACTTCGTCACTGCTAGCCTCAGTTTTTTTGCTTTGGGCGATCGCCCGAATCTCGGCTTTGATTTCCACTTCGCGATCACGGAGCTCTCCAGCTCGATCAAAGTCTTGAGCCCGAACGGCGTCATCTTTGTCTTTGAGCACCTGACGGAGCTCCTTGTCTAACTCCTTAGCTGCTGGTGGCAACTGGGAGTTAATCAATCGCACGCGAGAACCCGCTTCATCAACTAAATCAATCGCTTTATCCGGCAGGTAGCGATCAGAGATATAGCGATCGGAGAGCTTCGCCGCCGCTTCTAGCGCAGCATCCGAGATCTTGAGCTTGTGATGTTTTTCGTACCGGTCCCGCAATCCATAGAGAATTTCAATCGTTTCGACAACACTAGGTTCACCAACCATGATTGGCTGAAAACGCCGTTCTAAAGCGGCATCTCGTTCAATATGCTTGCGGTACTCGTCCAGGGTTGTTGCCCCAATACACTGAAGTTCTCCCCGGGCCAGGGCTGGCTTAAGGATGTTTGCTGCGTCGATCGCTCCCTCAGCAGCACCAGCACCAATCAAAGTGTGGACTTCATCAATTACCAAAACGACATTTGCCGCCTGGCGAATTTCATCCATGATTTTTTTCAGCCGCTCTTCAAACTCGCCCCGGTATTTTGTCCCAGCAACTAGAAGACCAATATCCAGCGTTACCACCCGCTTTTCTTGCAGAATGTCGGGCACGTCACTATTGGTAATTCGCTGGGCCAATCCCTCGGCGATCGCAGTTTTGCCCACACCCGGCTCACCAATCAATACCGGGTTATTCTTGGTGCGGCGACCCAAAATTTGTATAACTCGTTCAATCTCTTTCTGGCGACCAACCACCGGATCTAACTTGCCCTCTGCGGCCAGTTGGGTCAGGTTAGAGCCAAACTCATCTAGAGTGGGGGTCTTCGTACGACCTTGACTACTCCCAGCGGAAACCTCTGCAGTTTCACCAAGCATGCGGATGACTTGGGTCCGGACCTTGGACAGATCAACACCTAGATTTTCAAGCACTCGTGCGGCAACACCTTCCCCCTCTCGAATCAGACCTAGAAGTAGATGTTCAGTGCCGATGTAGTTGTGTCCAAGTTGACGGGCTTCCTCTAGGGATAGCTCTAAAACCCGCTTGGCCCTGGGCGTAAAGGGGATCTCGACTGCAACAAATCCAGAACCACGACCAATGATCTTTTCGACCTCGATTCGAGCATCTTTGAGGTTGACGCCCATAGACTTCAACACTTTGGCAGCAACACCCGTCCCCTCTCCAATTAGACCGAGGAGGATCTGCTCAGTTCCCACAAAGTTGTGGCCCAATCGGCGTGCTTCCTCTTGGGCCAGCATGATCACCTTAATGGCTTTTTCTGTAAAGCGTTCAAACATGGCGTACACCCATTACCTGCTGCGTGCTGGTTAAGCTAATCTTAACTTGACACCTCCCAGTCTGGTTTGAAAGACTGGAATTCCTGGGCTGACTTTGCCTGTCTACGGTTAAAGGTACCTGGCACTACACAGGTCTTAATCTATAAAAACAGAGCTAAAGCATTTCTGAGCCTTTCAACTCACTCCTCAAGCTGGCGTACCCTTTCACCCCTGCTGGGGCGATATAAATGGGCCGCTCGTGTGCCCCACGGTATTTGCTCGATTCTAACACTGCATCTGTAGTACTAGCCCAGTCAGGAGAATATACTACAACGATAGCGTCTACTGGGAGTGGTTCCTTCTGAATAGGTATCTAGAGGTCGCTAAGATAGCTAAGCAGGTAGACATAAATAATTGTAAGAAGGGGGTTTGGGGGCTTCCCCTCCAGAAAGGGGTTTCACCCCTTCACCCCAAGAATCATCTTCAGTTTAATTACGTCCAGCTACTTACAGGCTTTTTTGATGCTATTTAATAGGTTGCTTAAGCTCGGCAACTTAGCAAAGCCAACTGAAGCTAACAAGATTGAGTGGAAGGGTCTCTAGTTGTTTCAGCTCGATCACATTGCAGAGACCACCCCCCTTGGCTAAGACGAGATTCAATTTGCCGAAGCCACTGGGTTAATGTTTGCTCAAATTCTGTACGCTGCAGCCCACCTCGCCAGAGTATTAGTCCATCTTCACCGGTGTCAGGGTAGTAATGCCGTCGCCGACCTGCTTCCTCAAAACCAAACTTTTGATAAAGCGATAGGGCGGAACGGTTAGAGATGCGAACTTCCAGCGTGGCCCGCTCCAAGGATTTCTGCCAAGCACTCCTGAGTAGACTGTAGAGTAAAGCTTGTCCAAAACCTTGACGGCGGTAATCAGGGTGAACAGCCAGAACCGTGATGTGAGCTTCCTCCAAGATAGACCACAGACAGCCTAGGCCCAGTAGGCGCTCTGCTGTAGTCTGCTCCGGTTCAGTTGATTGATTGTTTGGATCGAGAGTACCAGGTGTAGAACAGCTCAAAGCGAGTAACTGACTATTGGGGCTGGCCAGTTCCCGTTGATACCCTGCCATGGTCCAGAGTCCACCCAGACAGATCAGGTCTAACTCCAGTGCATTGGGTAATAGCTCCGCCTCTAGCGGTTTGAGTTTAAGCAAAACCAAGGGCGTTGATTCAGACTTTGTCTCTAAATCCTCAATGGCTAAATTGTACACTGGGTGAGATATCTTCTCTTCTGTACCTCTGCGATCTAGTTAAAGATGGCCTCTATGACACCAACTTACACAACAGATTCAGTCCCTGATTCCCTTTCTCCTGCCTCAGTTCTCGATATTGGCTCACCAAACCAGCAACTCCTGCCCCTAACGGCTCAAATCAACCAGCGAGGCTATCTAGAAATCGGCGGGATTGAGGTAACCGAACTGGTACAAAAATTTGGTTCTCCCCTCTACATTTTGGATGAGGAGACGTTCCGCGTGGCTTGTAGTCAGTACCATCATGCGTTCAAGCGTTACTATCCGGGAGAGTTCCAAGTTTTGTACGCTTCTAAAGCTTGGAGTTGTTTAGCCGTCTGTGCGATCGCGGCCAGTGAAGGATGTGGCCTTGATGTCATGTCTGCCGGGGAACTCTATACTGCCCTGCAAGCTGGAGTCACTCCGGATCAGATCTACTTTCACGGCAACAATAAATCTCCGCAAGAACTTCAGTCTGCCGTAGCTTCTGGCTGTACAGTTGTGGCGGACAACTGGCTGGAGCTTCAGCGGCTGGCCGAGGTTCAAGGGCAGCTGCAACCCCGCGTCATGCTGCGCCTCACCCCAGGGATAGAATGCCATACTCACGAATATATCCGTACCGGCCACTTAGACAGCAAATTTGGGTTTGATCCTCGCCAGTTAGATGAAGTGTTTGCCTTCGTCTGCCAGCACCCATCCTTAGAGTTGATTGGCCTACATGCCCACATTGGCTCTCAGATTTTTGAATTGCAGCCCCACCGGGATTTAGCGACGATGATGGTCGAGTGGTTGATCAAAGCCGCCAAGTTAGGTCTACAGCTCAGAGAACTCAATGTGGGCGGTGGACTCGGAATCCGCTACGTTGACTCTGACAACCCTCCCAGTATTGAAGCTTGGGTCAAAGCCGTCAGTGAAGGAGTTGTTGCCGCTTGCCAGACCCAGGCAATACCGTTACCTAAACTACTCTGTGAGCCAGGTCGCTCAATTGTTGGTCCTGCTTGTGTTACGGCCTACACCCTGGGCAGTCAAAAAGTGATTCCCCAGCTACGCACCTATCTCGCAGTTGATGGAGGCATGTCAGATAACCCGCGTCCTATTACCTACCAGTCAACCTACGAAGCTGTCGTAGCAAATCGGATGTCCGCTCCAGCAACAGAAACGGTCACCATCGCCGGTAAGCACTGTGAGTCTGGGGATATTCTCCTCAAAGACGTTCAACTTCCCCAAACTCAGCCGGGAGATATTCTGGTGGTTCTGGGAACAGGAGCCTACAATTACAGCATGGCTTCTAACTACAATCGCTTGCCTCGTCCAGCAGCGGTTTTGGTCAAAGCCACAGACGTCAATGTGATTGTAAAGCGAGAAACTTATCAGGACTTGATTCGTCAAGACTGCCTTCCGGCTAGATTGACTAGGAAGCTGCCTTCAGATCGAGCTTAATCCAGTGCAGATAGTGACTCGGTTGCGATCGCCTTTTCAGCTTGTTACTTGGATGTTACCAGAAAGGAAATAGTAGAGTCTCTTTAGCCCCAAGCCCTACATCCCACAAATTTTTGTTCAGTTAAAAGAAAAGTCAACTTAAAACTAATGGAAGGGTGGAAGCAATGGCTGACAAACTACAACTGGACTCAGTCCTTGCTTTTCCTGATCGATGTCAGTCTGGTTTTAGGTTTGACTTACGTCGTGCTTCTGGTGATTGCTGAGCGTCGAACCCTGTGGATGGTCCGGGGGTTTATCATTCTGATTCTGGCTTCAGCAGTCAGCTCTTTTCTGCGCCTCACTCTGCTGAGTTTTGTCCTCAATAATCTGGTGATTGGCTCTGCGGTTGCCATGGCCGTGATTCTCCAATCAGAAGTTCGCCGGTTTCTAGAGCAGTTAGGTCAAGGCGAAATTCTGCCACTCCTGCGGCATACTCCCAGAAGTGTTCCCAGAGCAAATACTGTTGTTGATGAAATTGTTGATGCTGTCAGAGAGCTATCGCAAAATCGCACGGGAGCTTTATTGATTGTCGAGACTGGAAACCCAATTGATGAACATGATTTTTCGGTTCCAGGGGTAAGGCTTAATGCTGAAATTTCTAAGGAGCTGATCCAGACTATTTTTCAGACCACAACCCTACTGCACGACGGCGCTATGCTGGTCCGAGGCTCGCGAATTCTAGCAGCAGGGGTCATCTTGCCCATTTCTGAACGGACAGCATCCCGGCAGTTGGGAACTCGCCACCGGGCTGCAATGGGCATTACGGAGCAAGTAGAGAATTGTGTGGTGATTGTGGTTTCTGAGGAAACGGGTTCTATCTCCCTGGCGGAGAGGGGGAACCTGAATCGGCCTCTGACGAGCAGTAAATTGAGGGAGTTGCTGGAGGCTCGGTTATCTTGGTCGGTGGATCGAGAAGCAGTAGCGCCTAATCTGCGGAGTCTAGGTCGTCAGATGAAGGACAAAGGTCTTGCTGCTCTGTCCCGTTTATTCCCCGCTGCTCTCCCTGGCTCTCAAAAGAAGAAATGATGCTAAAACCAAACCTGTTACAACTACCTACTGATCTTGATGCCCAACGGCTGCCTAAGCATGTAGCAGTGATCATGGACGGGAATGGGCGCTGGGCTAAGAACCGGGGACTCCCTCGGATTATGGGTCATCGCCGCGGCGTAGATGCGCTGAAGGAATTGTTGCGTTGCTGTAAGGACTGGGGCGTTCAAGTCCTAACGGCTTATGCTTTTTCTACAGAGAACTGGGGCCGCCCCCTGGCAGAAGTTGAATTTCTGATGACGCTATTTGAGCGCATTCTCAGTCGAGAGCTTCAGGAAATGATCGAAGAAGAGGTGCAGATTCATTTTGTCGGAGATTTAACTGCCCTGCCAACTTCCCTCCGAAATGAAATTGAGCGGGCAGTTACGGCAACACGCCAGAATCAGCGGATTCAGTTTATTGTGGCAACCAACTATGGCGGTCGCGGAGAAATCCTCCAGGCTTGTCGAGCGATCGCAATCCAGATAAAGCAAGGTCTGCTCAGGCCAGAGGACATTACCGAAGCTTACTTCGAGCAGCATCTCTATACCGCCGGAATTCGTGACCCCGACCTCTTGATTCGCACCAGCGGAGAAATGCGAGTCAGCAACTTCCTCCTCTGGCAAATGGCTTATACAGAGCTTTATGTGACTGAAACGCTCTGGCCTGAATTTGACCGCGAAGAGTTTCACCGGGCCCTGCATGACTATCAACAGCGCCACCGCCGCTTTGGCGGCATCTAAGTCGATAGTGCCGGTCAAGGACCGCAAAAGACTGCATCTTCAACATCTTGACGGCTAAGAGAATACTTAAAAGCGCGCTGAATATCCCGGCCATTTTCACCAGCGCCCAAATAGCGAATCGTCAACTCCTCAACCTCTAGCCAAATGTCTGCTTTCCAAGTTGCTTTCTCCACCTGCCAGTGATGTAAATCTGCTTTGTCCTGAGTACACCCCTGGGCCTGCAACCACTGCTCAATATTGGGAAGGGGATGACTGTACAGGGGAGTATTGCCGGGAGGAAGGGAGAATTCAGTCATAAGCTAATTCCAATATAGAAGTACAATCAACCCTGTTGGAGGGCTGCCCCTGGAACCGGAGTTCTCACTTCTACCGGATTGGGTGCGAAGTGATTGCTGAGAGCTTTATCTGGACGCGACATTCCCACGCTTTGAAGCGTCGATTCTCCCCTAGAGGGCAATAACTCTGAAGACCGGAAGGCCGTCTCACCTTGGGTTAAGCCAATCGCAATCGCCAAAACGAGGCAGGCAAGCAGGGTGACGCCAAGGAGGAAGAGGGCAAACAGTTCACCCGCAGAGAGAGGGCGATGGTCTCCGACCGGCCTGCGGCCATCATGGGGATCAAAATAGGCAGAAGATGCTCTGGCTGTTGGAGTTGGAGAGGGGGTAACGTTGAATGGCTGAGATGAGTGCATCACGTGCAGCCGTGACCTAATTTTTTGATCGTAGATCAGGCGACGCTCCGGGCTACTGAGGGTGGCGTAAGCTTCATTGAGTTGCTGGAATTTTTCTAAGGCGATCGCTGCAGGTAAATCAGTGATATCGGGATGAAAGCGCTTACTCAGCTCCCGATAGGCACGACGGATCTCTACTATAGATGCCGATGGCGCTAACCCTAGCAGCGCGTAATGGGTAGCAGCCAAGCCAACCCCTACAGGAGTGCTGCGACTTGGATCACGTTTTGGGGCTGTCCCATCCTGAGTCACGCTAATTCCCCTTGCCTACCTTTGATATTCTAACCGGGTGTGCAGGAAGCTTATGCGCTTTCCTCAGCTAGGGGTCACAGGCCACAGGGATGACCTGAAGTTTAGGGTCCAGGTAGACAGGGAAGGGAATCAAAAGCTTATCTTGCCTAACTTTAAGCAAGCCAACGCTGGCACCAAGTCAATGTCTTCTATTTGACCAAGTCAAATATCTTGAACATAGGTAGGTACATCGCAACCAGGATCGAACCAACCATGCCGCCCAACACTGCAATCATGATCGGTTCCATGATGCTAGTCAGTGACTTAACAGCCTGTTCTACCTCATCTTCATAGAAATCAGCAACTTTCATCAGCATTTTGTCCAGTTCTCCAGTTTCCTCTCCCACACTGATCATTTGAACGGCTAACAGTGGGAAGACTTTCTCCTTCTGCAAGGCTAGGCTGATCATCCCTCCTCCTTGGATTTCCCGACGAGCTTCTTCTAGGGCGTTGGCAATGACTTGATTGCCAGAGGTGTCGCGAACAATTTCAAGGGAACTCAAAACTGGCACACCAGAGCGAGATAGTGAGCCAAAGGTGCGGCAGAAGCGTGCCACAGCCGTTTTTTGAACCAGGTCGCCAAACAACGGCAGCTTTAGCTGTAGGCCATCAAGGGTGACCCGGCCATGAGGCGTTTTGTAATACTGCTTCAAGCCAAATACCAGACCTGCGATAATGGGTGGAATGATAAAGGCACTTGGACTGCGCAGAAGTTCGCTGAGGTTGACCAGGGCTTGGGTGAAAGCTGGTAGCTCGCCCCCTAACTGCTCAAAAATACCACCAAAGATTGGGATGATAAAAATAACCATACCAAAGAAGATGGCGACGGCAATAAAGGAGACCACGACCGGATAGGACAGGGCCGATTTGATCTGGTTAGCCAAGCGAGCCTGGTCCTCCAGCAGTTTTGACAATCGATTCAGAACCTCATCGAGGACACCGCCTGCTTCTCCTGCCTGCACCATACTGACATAGAGGTTGTCAAAGGCTTCGGGGTGCATCCGCATGGCGTCGGAGAGGTTAGAGCCCTGCTGTACGTCGGCGTTAATATCCATCAACGCCTTTTTGAGCTTTTTATTTGTGCATTGCTCCGCCAGTACGCCTAAGCCCCGCACTAGCGCCACCCCAGCATTAACCAGAGCAGCAAACTGGCGAGAGAAGATAGCCTTATCCTTGACGGTAATCTTGCTAAGAAAGCTTAAATCAATATCGCCTTTAAGACTGAAGGCTTCAGCTTCCTTGATGTCTAGGGTAAAGAGCCCCTGTTCCCGCAGGGCAGATCGGGCCTCACTGGTAGAGTTTGCCACAATCTTCTGCGTCTTGGGTTTTCCTTGAGCATTTCGGGCCCGAGCAACATAGGTAGGCATAACGGATTGGCTAGATTGAGGTAAAAAACGTCAAGCTTTGATCAGAAGACACCCTAGATCATCTGCCAGAGTAGGAAGAAGATTTGACCGGGGCACTACCGGGGGCACCCCCAATTAGGCGCTGGAGTTCATCGGGCCGGGAGGTTTTTGACATTGCTGTTTCAAAGGAAATTGTGCCAGCTTGATAGTGGTCTGCTAAAACCTTCTCCAGGGTTATCATTGACAACTTTCCCCCGGTCTGAATAGCGGAATAAATTTGGGAGGTTTTTCCTTCACGAATCAAATTAGCGATCGCTGGGGTGACCACCATAATCTCCTGGGCCATGACTCGACCGTACTCGCCCGGTTTCGGGTTTTTCTTCGGCACCAGGGTCTGGCTGAAAACTGCGATGAGGGAGTTGGATAGTTGCACTCTGACCTGAGTCTGCTGCGCTGGGGGAAACACATCTACCATCCGGTCTACGGTTTGAGCGGCTGAACTGGTGTGAAGGGTCCCAAACACCAAGTGACCCGTTTCTGCCGCTGAGATAGCGAGCTGAATCGTTTCAAGGTCCCGCATTTCTCCCACCAAGATGACATCGGGGTCTTCCCGTAGTGCAGCCCGCAGTGCGTTGGCAAAGCTTTTGGTATCCTCTCCTACCTGGCGCTGGTGAATCAGGCTTCTTTGAGGCTCGTAAACAAATTCAATTGGGTCTTCCACGGTTAGGATGTGCTCTGCCCGGGTCAGGTTGATGTTATTGATCATGGCTGCCAGGGTCGTTGACTTGCCCGAACCGGTCGGACCTGTAACGAGGAGCAACCCTTTCGGTTTTTCTGCCATCTCCCGGACAATGTTCGGCAAGCCCAGAGTGTCAACGCTGGGAATCTTAGAACTTAGCGCTCGCAGGCAAGCTGCGTAGGTCCCCCGGTCTTTATAAACATTGACTCGGAAGCGAGCCAATCCTCGCACGCCATAGGAACAGTCCAGCTCCCAGTTTTGCTCTAGTTGCTTCCGTTGAGTGTTGTTCAGCATCATGAAGATCAACCGCTGGCACTGCTCAGGAGTGAGAGGTTCGTACTCTGTCGGTGTTAAGTGACCACTAATGCGAATGTAGGGAGGCAGCCCAGCAGACAGATGTAGATCGGAGCCACCACTCTCAACAACTTGCTCCATTAAGTCTTCAATCATTAAGTCCATAAAGTCCTCTCACAAGTTGAATTAACTGGTTCTTGTACTCACTCTGGGAAAGCAGGGCTACTCCTCACGGGGTGGCTCCTCGGTCGCAAAACGTGGCGTTGTGCAGTAGGGACAGTCCAGCCAGTCCGGTTGTGCTGCCGCGCTACAGACGCGGCAGGTTAGAGAAGTCTTGCGCTTGGCTTTGAGTTCTGCTTCTAGACCTGTATCGGTGAACGTGACCCGTTCTACCTCTTCTAAGGTTGTGCTGCCCTGCTTGACAAGATTCAAGCTATAGGCCAAAAGGGTGAGCATTCCCTCCTCGACCGCGACTTCTTTAATCCGCTCTGTGGGTGCGCCTTCGGTAATCAAGCTCTGGAGCCGCTCAGTGATCCGCATGATTTCGTAGACACCACAGCGGCCTTTGTAGCCAATTCCGTTGCATTTCTCGCAAATGGGTTGGTGACATTCTTTCGCAGCTTGAATTTCTTCCGGTTGTAATTCGTTTGGTTTATAGAAAGTAACCTCCGTTCCCCGAGAAGCCGACAGGCCAAAGCGAGCTAGTTCTTCTGCACTGGGGGTATAGGGAACCCGGCACTCACTACAGACACGGCGCATCAGTCGCTGGGCAACCACCCCAATTAGAGAAGCGGAAACCATAAATGGTTCAACTTCCATTTCACCTAAGCGGGCGATCGCACTGGCAGCATCGTTTGTGTGGAGCGTGGTTAACACCAAGTGCCCGGTCAGGGCTGCTTCAATCGCAGTCTTGGCCGTTTCTTTGTCCCGCGTCTCACCCACCAGAATTACATCTGGGTCCTGCCGTAAAAAGGCCCGTAGGATTGAAGCAAAATCCATCCCTTTTTCCCGAATCACCTGCACCTGGGTAAGTCCGGGTAAGGTGTATTCAATTGGATCCTCTGCCGTACTGATATTGACGCCAGGATTATTACACTCAGCCAACGCGGAGTAAAGGGTCGTTGTTTTACCTGAACCAGTAGGCCCAGTGACTAATATCAGGCCAAAGGGGCGGCTGGTCATCTCCCGAACAATTTCCAAGCTGTCCGGATCGGTAATTAGCTTATCCAAGCCCAGTTGGGTTGAGGAGTTGTCTAGAATTCGCAGAACAATTTTCTCCCCGTAGCGACTGGGCAAGGTGTTGACCCGGAAATCTACCTTGCGACCTTGAAACAGTCGCCGAATCCGACCGTCTTGCGGTAAACGCCGTTCGGCAATATCCAGTTCAGCAATAATTTTGAACCGGGAAATGACTGCCGGAATGATCTTTTTAGGCAAGGGGTCAAAAGCCTGGCGCAGCACACCATCCTTGCGAAAGCGAATCCGCAGATTTTCTTCCTGGGGCTCAACATGAATATCAGAGGCATCTTCTTGGAGCGCTTTAGCGAGAACCTTATTGACCAAGGAAATCACTGGAGCAGCCTCGGCGTCCTGAAGCGAAGTCGCCAAGTCATCTTCCACTTCTCCTGGAGCGTCCTGCAAGTCACCCAGATCACCCAGGTCAATGGCTGGAATATCAACGTGATCTTGCTTCTTAACTTGCTCGTCTAGGTACTTGGCAATCAGTTGTTGGTAGTCTTGCAACGTAATAACCATCCGCTGCAAGCTCAAGTCCTGAGGCCGAAGAATTCGTCCTAAGTCATCCAGTGCCCCTAAGTTTTCCGGGTCCACCATGGCAACCAGTACAGAGGCAGTGGCGTTAGCTTCACCGGCAGTCTTCCTGTCAGAATTTTCAGTCCGAGAGAGGGGAATTAACTGGTAGCGGCGACAAGTATCAATCGGAATCAGGGTATTGATCAACTGACTAATCTGCTGAGTCGGAACTTGATGGAGTTCCGGGTCTAGGGACTCTACCCCGTAAAGAATTTTCAGCTCAAACAATTGCTGGCGCTTATACTGACGCGCCAGGTCTGGGGGAAGTGACTTGCCGGTAATCCCCTCAAGCACTTCTGTGAGGGAACGGCCTGATTTGCGACTCTCCAGGGATACCTGCTGCATCTGCTCATGATTGATATAGCCAGACTGAATCAGCTTATTGCTAAAGGGGGAAAAGCTTTGCCGTACAACCAGGGCCCGTCGCTGGGAGGAGGAATTTGTCATTGCTGATCAAGTTGACTCTGATTAGAGCATGCCCAAAACTCAGTTAAGATTCCTCAAGCGAGCCCTGACTCTGAATAAATTGTTAGCTGCGCCACTGATGATCAATACTTCAGTCATACTCGGTTTAGCGGTAGGCCATGAACCCAATACAGCTTTGCTCCAGATGCTCTCAGCCGGGAAAATTTGTGAATCCCTTCATTTCCTGCAAAGATGCGCCTGATCCCTGGATGATCGCCAGGGAGGGTTACTACTATTTCACGGCAACAATGGGCAGAAATATCGAGGTCTGGAAAGCTGCCACGATTACGGGTATTAATTGGGCAACAAAAGTAACAGTGTGGACACCCCCAGCCTTTGGGCCAAAAAGTCAAAACCTTTGGGCCCCTGAACTACATTTCATTCATAACCAGTGGTACATCTACTACGCTGCTGACGATGGCGAGAATGCCAACCATCGAATGTATGTGCTGGAAGCCACTACTGCTGACCCACAGGGTCCCTACAGAGATAAGGGAAAGATTTATGACTCAGAGACTGACACGTGGGCCATTGATGGCACTGTCCTGCAAGAGCATGGTTCTCTATACTTCATCTGGTCGGGATGGCCGGGCAACACGGATGGAAAGCAAAACTTGTATATTGCTGGGATGAGCAATCCCTGGACGATTAGCGACACCAGAGTGATGATTTCTAGACCCGACCAGCCGTGGGAGGGATGGATCAACGAAGGTCCAGCAGTACTCAAGCGCAATGGCAAGCTCTTTATTATTTATGCGGCAAATAGTAGTTGGACGCCTAATCACTGCCTGGGGATGTTAGTGAATACAGATGGGGATGTTTTGAACCCAGATGTATGGAAAAAATCTCATAGCCCTGTATTCGCTAAAACCGACAAGACTTTTGGCCCAGGACATTGCAGCTTTGTCAAGTCGCCAGACGGTACAGAAGACTGGATTATCTATCATGCTACGGACAGCCCAAGAGATGGCTGGAAAAATCGCAAAGCGCGATCGCAACGGTTTAGCTGGAATACAGATGGTACCCCTAACTTTGGCTGTCCAGTTGGCTCCAATCTGCCGTTGGCTCTACCTTCAGGAGAGTCACCTGAGGGGTTGAGGCAGGGGCGATCGCGCACCTAAGGGATAGTTCTGAGCCTTGATCTGGCGCTGCAACTCGGTAACGCGACGCCGGGGAGCCGGATGGGTTTCTATAAATGCTGTCAAGCTTGTTCCACGTTCGCGGCTGAGTCGGGCAAAAAAATCTCTAGCGCCTCCAATGTGCCCGTAGGTTTGCTGTAACAAGTTCAGCCCAAAGTCATCGGCAGCTCGCTCTTGGCCCTGGGAAAATTGCGCCTGACTCAAGGCATTAATTCCGGCAGCGGCGATGGATTGTAGCGCCCCCGGATCGCCACCTAGAAAAGTTGCGATCGCCAGTCGCCAAAGTAGCCCCTGTCCCAAACTGCGGAGGTGATCGCGGTGGGCAAAATGGCCTAGCTCATGGCCCAGAACCATCGTTAGTTCATTTTCAGACTCCACATGATCCAGCAAGCCTGCGTAAACTACCAGGCGATCGCCGGGGAGGGCCAAGGCATTGACTGTGGCCTCTGGCACGTATAGCACCCGGTAATCACGTGTTCGTTGCTCGGTTGGTAGCTTCGCTTCTAAACGATCTAGGAGTTGATTCAGGCTGTCTTGGGCTGGTGAGGGCTGAGCGATTCGCTCAAACGCCGGAACGACTAGCGCTCCAAGCTGTCGTTCTACGTTTGCTGGCACCAACCAGACTAGCCCATTGAGCACCATGCCGATCAACCAAAAGATACCCAGCACAACCCCAATCGCCAGTCCTAAAACCGTGAGCAACTGGCGGTTATTTGGGGGTAGATCGCGATCGCTGGGGGACGCCATTCCAGGGGATAGTTCAAAGCCCATAGGAGTAATCCTAGTTCTAGGGTGAGTTTAATTTCTGGAGGATCGGAAGGGATTCAAGAAGTTAATGAAGGGATAGAGATTGCGAGACTGAATCCACAGCCGCCCTTGCCCCCAAAAGCGACAAACTAAACCTTCACCGCCGAGAACCCCGGCTCTTAGGCCCTTGAAGGACAACCCCCCTAGCATCTCAACTTTGTAATTCAAAGATTCTTCAAAGGCAACCACGTAGCCGGTGTCTACGTGGTAGACACCGGAAACCGGGATTTCCAAAATCGCCCCAAAAGAACTGAACCAGAGATCGCCGTGCCCCGTTGCCCGGAGTAAAAATAAGGACTCACCGCTGAAGAAGCCCTTGAATCCTTGAAATTTACTGTCAATCTGACCTCCGGGCCGGAGGCGACGAACCCAGAAGACTGCATCATCAAAGCATCCCCCTTGAGGAGATAATGCTGCACCTCCCCTGGAGTACCGGGCGAGATGAATAGTTCCCTTGGCTTGCCAGCGGCTGTGAATTCACTCACGAACAGGGATTCCCCACTCAACATCCGGCCAATCCCGGCCATACCTCCTCCCTTCACCTTAGATTTCATCTTGATCCAGGCGTCCATAGCGGCCATGGCTGAGGACTCAAGTAAGACAGTTTGGTTTGCCGCTAGTTGGAGTCGTAACAAAGCATAGGCAGGGGAATGCTCAATTTTGTAGGCTAACCCATTGGTGATCACTTTCCGCTCCTGGCATAAATGCAGATTAAGCTGCTTGTCCAAACAGTCAAAGAATCCTACTTCGGGGGTAGTTGACCTCCAACCAGAGAACCAAAAGCTCCAGGATTATGAGTTTGGCAAAAAATCTGGCCTTGTCCTTTAAACCGATAGACTAAGCCTTCACTGCCGAGGAATGCCCCTAACCAACTGGAACCAGCTTTAGTAATCGAAAAACTCAGGCTCTTTTCAAACGCCACAATATCTCCCGTATCGACAATGTACTCACCGTTCACCGCAACATCATAGATGGCCCCAAACGAACTAAGCAGTACCAGGCCACTACCACTCAGGTTTAGCCAAAAAATCGATTCGCCAGAAAAGAAAGACTTTAACCCTTGAAATCCTAAATCAACATCAACACTGGGGGTACTGGCAAGGTAACTGGTAGATTGCACCACAAGCCCAGTACTCGTCAGTTGGTAGGGCAAAATATCGCCCATGAGCTTAGGAGCGAGGTACACTTCCCCTTGACCACCTCCAGAGCGGAAGGTGCTCAAAAATAGAGACTCGCCCGCCAACATCCGCTTCATGCCACCTAAAATGCCGCCGCCCTTGCCTTTACGAAGCGTAGTACTGGCATTGATCTAACCGCTCATGGCAACCATAGCTCCGGCTTCTGCCACTAGTTCTTCCTGAGGAGCCATGTCAATCCGGGAGATCGCGCTATCAGGTCGATGCAAAACTTCTACCTTCACTGCCCTTAAACTCCTGCTTTCGGTTGCACAACTAACGAACTTTTGGGCCTAAAAACTTGACCAAACCGCCAACACTGCGGGACTGCAAATAAATCTCACCCTGACCGGAGAGCTGATTCACTAACCCCTCCCCAGAGGTGACGGAACCTACGAGGCCGCCAGCTAAGCGAATTTTTATCCCAATAGCCGGGTCATAGGCGACCAAATGCCCCATATCCACGCTAAATTCATCCTTGACTTGCTTCTGAGTCAGACCCTCAAAGAAAACCAATCCCTGACCCCGCAGCTTCAGCTTGAACAGCCCTTCTCCGGCCAGCCAACTGGCAAATCCAGCCCACTGCAGACTCATTTTCACGCCTGGGGTATGGGCAATATAAGCACCGGGTTGAAAGCAAATCTCCCGGTTTTGCAGATCAAGACAGCCAATGTCGCCAATACCAATACCAATAGTAGATTGGCTCAAAACGAGCTCTAGGGGTTGCTGGGTTGTGTTGAAAAATATATTGACAAAAAAGGATTCTCCCCCCAAAAACTTTTTGAGTAATCCTGGAATCAGCCCCCCGAAAATTGAGTTTTCATGGAAATCTGAGCTGCCATACTGGTCATTGCCCCAGCTTCAGCAGTCAAACTCTCTCCGGGCTCTAGGGTGGCAAAGATAGTGGCCAAGGCCGGTTTATGCCGGATCTTATACTTCACGTCATCATCCCCCACCCTCAGTAGTTATAAAATCCAGAATATTCCCAGGATGCCCCAGAGTCTGTTGACCGAATCATTTTTGCCAAAAACCCTAATTTTGAGAGAATAATCAGCAATGGCTCATCCCCGGAAGCGATTCGGTCAGCACTGGCTGCGAAGTGACAAGGCACTGGAGCGAATCACCTGTGCAGCAGAATTGTCAGCGGCAGATCGGATTCTGGAAATTGGTCCAGGTACGGGGAATTTATCTCGTTTGCTTCTATCTTCCGCTCAAGCAGTTGTGGCAGTTGAGATTGATCGGGATTTGTGTGAACTTTTAGCCCAAAAACTTGGGCAGGTTAACAATTTTCTGCTGTTGCAAGGAGACATCCTCACCCTTGATCTAGGGGCATCGTTAGTGCCGTTTCCGGCCTTTCAAGCTCCTAACAAAGTGGTCGCCAATATTCCCTACAACATCACAGGCCCAATCCTAGAGAAACTGCTGGGGACGATTGCTAAGCCAGTCACACCCCCCTTTGAGTTGATTGTCCTGCTGCTACAAAAGGAAGTGGCAGAGCGACTGGTTGCCCAGCCCGGTTCTAAAGCCTATGGTGCTCTATCGGTACGAGTTCAGTACTTGGCACGCTGTGAATGGATCTGCACAGTCCCAGCCAGGGCGTTTTACCCACCTCCCCAGGTGGATTCTGCGGTGGTGCGCCTGCGACCTCACCCGCTAGGATCAGGTATGCTGGAAGCTAGACCCACAGCTCGTAACCCTCAGCACTTGAATACCCTTGTTAAACTTGGGTTTGCTACTCGGCGAAAAATGTTGCGAAATAACTTGAAATCTGCTCTTGATCGTGATCGCTTGACCTCCTTGCTGGAACAATTGGGAATAGATACCCAAGTGCGGGCTGAAAACTTAAGTGTCTCTGACTGGATAGCCCTGAGTAATCTCACTGATCCGGCATGCGTTCCTACTCAATAACTGCCTCCGCCAAAATCAATTTGTACTTGGAGATCCTGGGTGATCGGCCCGATGGTTATCACGAGCTGGCGCTGGTGCTTCAGAGCGTCAATCTGGCTGACCGGGTTGACCTGCGTCCAACAGTTCGCAATTTCATCCAGGTACGTTGTCCCCATCCCCAAGTTCCCCAGGGACCAACCAATTTGGCTTACCGGGCAGCGGAGCTGATGATGCAGAAGTTTCCTGGCTTGAGCGGCGTAGAAATCACCATAGACAAGCAAATTCCGGTCGGAGCTGGTCTGGCCGGGGGTTCAGTCAATGCCGCGGCGGTTTTAGTCGGGCTAGACTTGATGTGGCAACTGGGACTGACCCAATCAGAGCTTCAGGACCTTGGCAGCGAGTTAGGCGCAGATGTGCCCTTCTGTGTTGCCGGGGGCACCTGCCTCGGGGTTGGCCGGGGAGACCTGCTTTCCTCCCTACCCACCTTGGAGCATCTCTATGTAGTTTTGGGAAAGTATCGCAGCCTCTCTGTGCCCACCCCTTGGGCTTACCAAAGATTTCGCCAGAAATTTGGTCATTCCTATGCTCGTGACCAGCAAACTCTAGAGAGCCGTAGAAAAAGAGTCCATGCCGGCGGGATGGTGAGCGCGATCGCCCAGCGACATGGAGCTGAAATTGGTCAGTTACTTCGCAATGATCTAGAGCAGGTTGTCTTGCCAGAATATCCAGAAGTTTTACGGCTCAAACAGCAATTTCAGCACGCTGGCACTCTCGGAGCAATGATGTCTGGATCGGGTCCAACGGTTTTTGCCCTAGTTGAGTCTCGCTCTCAGGCCGAGCAGGTCCAAGAAGTAGTTCGAGGGGCGATCGCCAGCCCCGACCTAGATCTCTGGATTGCTCAGTTAACGACTACCAGTATTTACGTTTTGTAGTTTGAAGGTATTGTCCAATGCCTGATCCCGCTCCCACCCGACCGAACTCCCTCTCAGCCAACCTAGCTCAGCCTAGTCCCTGGCAATGTGCTATTGGCTCCCTCGTTGCTGGAGCGCTTGCTTTTGGGCTCTATCGCTTAACAACCGCTATCTCGCTTAGTTTTGCCGCCCATCCCATTCACTCCCACAACCCGACAGCTCTAAATATCTCTGCTGCTGTCCGTACCCTTGTGGCCGGGATGAGTACCCTGGCAACCGCAGTCTTTGGAATTGCCGCCCTGGGTCTACTAGCTTTGGGCCTGCAAATTCTTTGGCAGCGCTGGGCTAAAATCTAGGGCGATCGCAAATAGCTGAATACGCTGACCCTGGCAGCTCAAGGAAAAAAATAAGTTGAAATCGTGCCTAAAATGTTTGCAGCATTCCTCAGCTAAGAGTATCGGTAGCGGACAATCAAGTCATCCACAAGGTGAGAGAATTGGCGATCGCAAATCTCACCGCGAAGGTAGCGGAGGTAGAGCTGATTCAACCCCTTATTTAACTTCTGGTTGGTCCGCATCATCAACTCGGCGCTGCTGAACTTAAGCATCACTGTTTCCTCATTTACACCAGGTCATGATTCTCAATTTTTATTTTTAGACGAGTGCACAACCTCAGCCATTCAAAACCTGGGTCATGGTATCGATACATTTCCTCTGCCTGCCCTGTTTAAGTCTTTACTAAGAGGACTCAGATTAGACGCATCTAGGCTGGCAACCCTTAAACTGACACTTTCTCTAAAAACGCTGCCTGCTGGAGCGGTCAAGATAATTGTTATGGTCCATACCGCCGCAGTAGCTAGGATGCCTGGTTTCATATACACACTCCTCTCCAACCAAGTTAGACTAGCTGGAATTCAGTCGTGCTTCTAGTTTGAACCCTTTCAGTAGCAACTACCAGAGCACCGCTGACACTTTAGGGAGTGGCACTTCACTGAAATTGTCTTCTAAGTAGCTGAACGTAATTAAACTGAAGATGATTTTTGGGATGAAGCGGCAAAGTTCCCAAATCCCCGGCTTGCATACTTATGTCTACCTACTTATCAGGTCAAAGTTCTGACAATCTCTGACTTTTTCCCACTGGCGAAACAGAACTGTTAGCCTAACCTCAAGAGATAACAGCATAGTTCTCCCAACAGAGCCAGCTTATTTCCTATCTGGCTCTTTTTTTTCTTATGATTATTTTACTGGCATTGACTTTAGGAATTGTTTCAACCAGTTTGGTTGTTTTGCGGCTCCTGGAGCTACTGGATGAAGAACGTGAGCGGTGGTAGAGTACCCATGAAGCAACGCCTCTGCCTGGGAACTATAGACTGGTGAGTAGAAACAATGGGTAAGGAAGAGTTGTAAATGCGAAACCCACTTGTAGTGCTGGTGTTGCTAGTTTTTTTAGTATTGGCCCTAATTGCTCCTTTTTCAGCCTTGGCTGGGTTGATGGTGATTATCCTGGTCTCAGCTCTTATCTCAGTGTTCTGGAACTTGGTGCTAGTAGCCCTACGGGGCAATGCCCATAAGGGGTAACTTGAGAGTAAAGTCGAGGACTAAGAATGCAGGAGAAAAAACCATGAGTTTTGCCAAAATTCTGGTTGCGATTGACCGCCCACCTTTAAAGCTAGGGGTGTTTGAGCAAGCTTTAGACTTAGCCCAAAAAGAGTCAGCTAGACTCTTGGTGTTCCACTGTATTAGTGAGGAGTTTATCGGAGAGCCAATGCCTCCTGCTAGTCCAGAAATAGGTTTAGACCCACTGGGTATTGGGAGCTGGCAGCCACTCCAGCAAGAACTTCAACTAGAAACAATGCAGGAGCAGGTTGAGCAGGTCCAAGCATGGTTGCAGGGCCACTATCAGCAAGCAACAGCTTTGGGAATCTCCACAGAACTCGACTACAGGATGGGCAACCCAGGTTCGGAGATTTGTGACACAGCTCGGAATTGGGGTGCCGATTTAGTGATTTTGGGCCGCAGAGGGCTCAAGGGCCTATCAGAGTTTTTTGAGGGAAGTGTTAGCAATTACGTTGTCCATCATGCCCCCTGCTCGGTTTTGGTCATCCAACACGAAGAAGGTAGTGATGATTGATCCAAACCATTTAAGTTGGAGCAGCATGGTCACCTTGGTTTCTGTTTAACTTATCAAAAGGCAAGAATATGGTGAGCGATCGCGTGGGGTTGCTCAAGTTGGGGAGCGTGACCACTTCGGATCCAGATCAGCCTACTATCGACAATATCTCGCCTAAATTTAGCCGCATCACCAGCCCCCAAGACACCATCAGCCTCTCCCCACAAAATTAGAGTTGGTTTGTCCACTTGGGTAATTTTCTCGGATAGGTCGTAGCCGCCACTTTTCGTAAAGGTGCTGATGGCTTCATGCCAGCCTGGCATTTCTAGGTGCAAGGTTGCACACCGGAGGCGGTCCATCAAGGCAGGGTCCCAGTCACCCAACCTACTACCTAGAAACAATGGCTGAATTTTACGCTGGTGCCACCATTCCACTGCCAGGAAGTCCAGAGGGAAAAATAGTAATCGGCCCACTGGGAAGCTACCGGAATAGCCGACACTGTTGATTAAAACAAGTTTTTCAACAGCCTGAGGATAGGTTAAAGTAAAGTCGATTGCGGCTGCGCCGCCCATGGAAGCACCTACTAAGATTACAGGTCGATCAATTAAAGTTTTCCAAAAGCAGTAGAGATGGGTTTTGATCAGAGATGGGCCGAAGGGGAGACCTGAAACTCGTTCTGTAAAACCAAAGCCTACCAGATCGACCGCCCAGGTTTCAGTTTGGGCCGCCAGCAACGGCAAAAGACGACGGAACTCCAGCACAGAGCTATCAAAGCCGTGGAGCAAAAGTGTAGGGGTTCCGCCAGTACCCCGGTCAGTATAGGCAGTTGAGATAGGTATAGCTCCCGATCTGGCCGCAGGTAGGGCTTTGCTGACGGGAATCACAACTCTTTGACGCTTGATGCTTTGGGCAAGACTAATTGAGACAGGCTCTCTCAAGTCTGCAACTGCGGCTGGCAAAAAACTGGGAAACATTACACCTTCGGAATCAAGTACTGTGAGAACGAAGCTTATCTTACTTGGCTAATTAGCGGTATTGGTTAGTATGCTGCAACCTAAGGTGATTTTTTTAGATGCCGTCGGCACCCTTTTTGGGGTCCGTGGCAGTGTCGGCGAGGTTTACGGGAAGCTGGCCCGTCAAGCTGGAGTTGAAGTAGAAGCTGTTTTACTGAACCAAACATTTATCCAAAGTTTTAAGGCGGCTCCAAAAGCAATATTTCCCGGAGTACCCGTAGCAAAAATTCCTGAGCACGAGTTTCGCTGGTGGCAGGCGATCGCAACTCAAAGCTTTGAGCGGGTGGGAGTCTTGCAGCAGTTTTCTGACTTCCCTAGTTTTTTTGCTGAACTCTATGCTCACTTTGCCACAGCTAAGCCCTGGTTTGTCTACCCGGATGTCGGCGTTGCCCTGGAGTATTGGCAAAGGACAGGAGTTCAGTTAGGCATTCTCTCAAATTTTGACCAGCGTCTGTACCGAGTCTTAAAAGCCCTAGACTTAGCCCGGTTTTTTACCTCAGTCACGATTTCGACCGAGGTCGGTTCTGCCAAGCCAGATCCGCAAATCTTTGCTGCGGGCCTTGAGAAACACGATTGCACTGCCACCGCTGCTTGGCACATCGGCGATAGCCTGGCTGAAGATTTTCAAGGGGCGAAGCAAGCAGGTTTAAAGGCCTTTTGGCTGAGGCGAGCAGGGGCGGACCACCCAGAGGCCCCCCAGCGTGTGACTACACCTGAGTCAGTTTCGACTTTAGAGGCGTTGTTGCCAGCCTCGCCAGGCTAGGGCAAGCCCCAGTAGTAAGGCAGGCAGGAGCACCATAGCCAGGGCAACAGGGGTAGTTGGTGGAATCGACAGGGCTGGCCCAGCAAACTTAATCACAACTGAGAGCAGGATAGAAAGGACTAGGACCTTGAGCGTTATTCCGACCTCTGTATCTAGAGGGTTCTTGAAATCTTTCATAGTGGAGAGCACCTGTTGATGACTATAGGCCAGCTTAGCCAGGAGAACAAACTTGACAATATCTAAAATGGTTGTAGAGCAGTATAGACAAACTGGATGCGGATTCTTCTGGTTGATGATGAAGCCGAGCTTACCGACCCCCTGAGCCGCTGCCTGCGTCGTGAAGGATACCAGGTTGACGTCACCTACGATGGTGAGAGTGCTTTGAGTGCAGTGAAAGAATGTAGCCGTCAAGGCAGTAGCTATGATCTGTTGATTCTGGACTGGCTCCTGCCGAAACGAACGGGTTTAGAGATTTGCCAGCACCTGCGATCACTGGGTGGCAGAACACCTGTGCTGTTTCTAACGGCAAAAGACACCATTGATGATCGCGTCCAGGGCCTAGATGCTGGAGCGGACGATTACCTAATTAAACCGTTCGAGCTGCGAGAACTTTTGGCGCGGGTTAGAGCACTGCTACGCCGCCCACCAACCTTGGAAGCTGACCTTGAGGTAGGCTCAACCCAGCGGTTGCAAATTGCCGATCTGGAGTTAGACCTAGCGAACCAGGTTGCCTACCGATGCGGACGCGCCATTGATCTCTCTGAAAAAGAAAGTCAGTTGCTGGAATACATGATGCGCCATCCAGGTCAGCTATTACTCCATGATGAGATCTATCACCATCTCTGGCCGATTGCTGAGGGGCCGAGCAGCAATGTCTTAGCAGCACAAGTCCGACTATTACGTCGCAAGATCGAAATAGCACCGGAAGCTCCGCTGATTCACACGGTTTATGGTAGAGGCTATCGATTTAATCCGCCTGAATAAATATATAAGCTTAAGCTTTGAGACGGAACAATGAGTTTCTGAGAATCCTTTGAGATGGACATTCTGGCTTTGGATGATGCCTACCATCATCCGACACAGCGTTTGGAGATGCCGCCCATCGCTCCAGACGGTCCGACATTGACTTCAGATAATCCTGCGGCCCATTATAGAGGCGGGAAGTTGGAGTCATTGTTTTTGCCGATGTGGCTTCCTCGCTGTCGTACAAAATAGAAACCTACTTTCTCCAGTGCTTTGACGCATTCTCGCCCAGAAATCTGGGGCAGCTTACTCATACTGCCACTAGAAGAACTTCAAAGCGATCTTCTGGAACAGGCTGACCCTTTTCCTTCAGAACATCAATGTAAAGTTGAATTGCTTCCTTGATATTGGTAGTGGCTTCTTCTTTTGTTTCTCCCTGACTGATGCAGCCCTGTAAACCTGGGCATTCTGCTACCCAGTAGCCGTCTTCACCAGGGTAAATAATAACTTGTCTCACGGACTTTCCTATTTAGAAACGCAAAGTCAGCTCACATAGGGTCATAACCGTATATCTGGAGAAGCTTAGTGTAATTAATGGAGGGTGAGCTCATAGAGATACAAACTCACTTTCTGCCAAAGGACTTCCAGCTTGGCCTGTCAAAACTTTGGACCCCAGGCGATGAAGCACCCATCTCAGGTGGATTGGATTACCTTAGATAAAGCTTAGATAAAGTTTTGTATTGTGCTGGCTATGGTGAAACAACTCAAGCCTCGCCTTTCCCTCACCTGGACGAATCAGATAGCCGAGATCCCTCAAGGCGAATGGGATGCCCTAGCCCTACCGCTGAAAACTCCCTTTTTGGAATGGGAGTGGTTGAACAACCTAGAAACTTCCGGTAGTGCGACGGCTGAAACAGGTTGGCTACCCAATCACCTGACGGTGTGGCGAGATCGGACATTAATTGCTGCGGCCCCGCTCTACGTCAAAGGCCATAGCTACGGAGAATTCGTCTTCGACCACCAGTGG
This sequence comes from Thermosynechococcaceae cyanobacterium, assembly GCA_041748155.1. Lineage (GTDB taxonomy): Bacteria > Cyanobacteriota > Cyanobacteriia > Thermosynechococcales > Thermosynechococcaceae > JBGTDT01. The sequence goes on from JBGTDT010000145.1 coordinate 40,330, forward strand.
GCCGATGTAGCTCACCGATTGGGCGTAAGGTACTATCCAAAGCTGCTGGGCATGTCACCCTTTACCCCGGCGGTTGGCTATCGATTTTTAATTGCTCCCGGAGAAGATGAAGATGAGCTAACTGCTTTGATGGTGGCAGCCATTGATCAGTTTTGCGATCGCAATCGCATTTCTGGCTGCAACTTTCTATTTGTCGATCCAGCCTGGCAGCTGATTATAGAACGCCACGGCTTCACCCCTTGGCTACACCACAGCTACGTCTGGCAAAGCCAGGGTTATCACACCTTTGAAGACTACTTAAATGCATTTAATGCCAACCAGCGCCGCAACATCAGGCGGGAACGCAAAGCTGTGGAAAAAGCGGGCCTGCGACTGCAAACCTTCACAGCAGATGAAATCCCGACTGCTTTATTCCCCTTGATGCACGACTTTTATAGTGATACTTGTGAAAAATTTTATTGGGGCAGTAAGTACCTGACCCGGCAATTTTTCCAGCAGCTTCAGCCTCACTACCGCCATCGAGTTGTCTTCATTGCCGCCTATGACGAGCAAAATAGTCATCAACCCATGGGGATGTCTTTTTGCTTAACTAAGGGCGAGCAACTCTACGGACGCTACTGGGGCTGCTTTCAGGAAATTGACTGTTTGCACTTTGATGCCTGCTACTACACCCCGATTGATTGGGCGATCGCCCACGGGATTCAAACCTTTGATCCGGGGGCGGGGGGACGCCACAAAAAACGCCGAGGCTTTCCTGCTACCCCTAACTACAGCCTGCACCGATTTTACAATCGCCGTCTTGCCCAAGTGCTGCATGCCTACATTGGTGAGATTAACGATATGGAGCAGCAGGAAATTGATCTAATTAACCAAGATTTACCCTTCAAGCAGACCTAGCCGGATTGAAAATGCGTTCAGTTAATTGACTAATTGCTCTCTAAGATTCGACAGGTCTTTCCCCTGCATTCCTTAAGGTCTGCCAGCCGATTTTGCAAAATCTGCATTTGCTGCTGATGCCTACCTCTCGCCTTATGCAAGCTTTGGAGTTGATAAGGGTCGCGTGCGAGATCGTAAAACTCTTCATCTCCTGCTGAATACTTCACATAGACCTGGGTAGGCGTTGCCGTGTCTCTGGGGCTAGTTCTGATAGCAAAGTAGCCTGGATTACCTGTAGTACCCACTCCCTTGTATAGTTCCACCAGAAAACGCTTGCGCCAGTTTGCTCGATTCGGCTCTCTAAGTAAGGGAATGAGTGAACGGCCATCTACCGGAATGTTAGGGGTTGCACCAGCAAAATCTGCGATCGTGGGAGCCAGATCGTTATTGAGCACAAAGTGAGAAGTTGACTGCTTAGGAAACCCTGGAGCGCGGATAAGCAGGGGTACCCGGATGGACTGTTCGTATATATGAGTCTTCTGGGTGAGGCGGTGTTCACCAAACATAAACCCGTTGTCTGATGTGAACATGAGTACAGTGTTCTCTAACTCCCCGTTTCGTTTTAGCGTAGAGACTACCTTGCCTATCAGGTCATCGACGGCACGCAGAGACTCAAGCTTGTTTTGATAGTTCCTCTGGATGTCAGCAATTTTTTCAGAACTGAGCTGCTGTGGCTTCCTCCGCTGAAGCCAAGCTGGTTTATCACTGATATCCTGCTCATTAAAGGAAGGTAACCTGGGAAGTCGAATGGTACTGGCGGTACCTGAATGACGTGGCGCAGGTGTTGCCTTGAAGTGGGGAGCAAAAGGTGTGATGACCAGGAAGAATGGCTTTCTATCACTGATCGCCTCTGACTCATTGATAAAATTGCTAGAGCGCTCTGCCAGGACGTCGGTCTGATATTCCTTTGGGGCAGTACCATATCTGACCAGAGTTCCATTATCGTTAATGGTGTAGCTGAAATTACCCTGCTTAGCAATTGCCTGCCAATCGTCCCAGCCTGGTGGGACATAGGTTGGGTTATCAGATGGATCCCCTGCAACCTGGTCTTCACCATATCCGTTCAGATACTTGCCCGCCAGAGAGGTTCGATACCCCGCTCGCTTCAACCAAGTGGCGAGGGTGGAACTGTCCTTCAATCTAGTTACACCCCCATCCGGAGGGTCGAGATCCAGCACGCGATGATTATGAGGGTACTGACCTGTCAAAAAGGTTGCTCGAGAGGGACAACACCATGAGAGAGTGACAAAAGACCGGATAAAATTTGTGCCGCGATTTTTTATGTGAGTCTCTAAGTTAGGCATCCAGCCTTTTTCACCCGCAGCAAATAGCTCACGCGTTGACATGTCGTCGGTCATAATGACTACTATATTGGGCTGCCTAGATGTAGTTTGGGCCACCGCCCGTTTTGATTCAAGCTCAAACCTGGAATAAGTGACTGATAGAATTCCGGCAGCTACACCTACAGCTAGGGTAGAGATTTTAACAAGGTTGACGTAAGTTTTATTGGTTCGATAAGTATTCATTGCCAGTTCATTCTCACTTGAGTAGCTAACCAAGATTAAGCTATAGAATCTTAATCTCAAATGAATCCAATATCAAAAATTAAGTTTTGAATAAAATCAAACTTAATACCTAGGCTGCAAGTCTTGACTACTGAATCCTGTGGAAACCTGTATGCTTCTAATTTATCCAGTAGTAACTATGCTTTCCTTTAAGCATTAACACTTAGAGAAATGATGCTGGAGTGGGAACTAATATTCACTAGTACAGGTTGGTCTACGGTAGTGAGATAACTGTTCGTGCAAGTTGACCACAGAACCAATCACCACGATCGCAGGTGCTTCAAACCCGGTTGCTGCAACTTGAGCCAGGATGGTAGCTAGCGTACCGATCAATTGTTCCTGATCGGGCCGGGTGCCCCAGCGAATTAGAGCAATGGAAGTCGCGGGACTGAGCCCTGCTATTTCTAGCTGTTCTAGAATGTTCGGCAAGTTCTGGATGCCCATATACACCACAATCGTTTCGGCACTGTGGGCGATCGCCTGCCAGTTCACCTGGGGCCGGTACTTACCCGCCGACTCGTGCCCGGTGACAAACACAACTGAGGAACTGTGATCCCGATGGGTTAGGGGAATACCTGCATAGGCAGGGGCAGCAATCCCAGACGTAATACCGGGGACGACTTCCACCGAGATGCCTGCCTGAATTAGCTCTGCCATTTCTTCACCCCCCCGGCCAAAGATGAAGGGGTCACCGCCTTTGAGCCGGACCACAACCGCACGGTCCTGGGCTTTTTGGACCAGAAGTTGAGTCGTTTCTGACTGGAGAAGAGAATGCTGACCTCGCCGCTTGCCGGCATTAATCTGTTCTGCCTGGGGACCAATCATAGCCAGGATGGGAGGACTGACCAGGGCATCGTAGATGACGACATCAGCATGTTCTAGCAGAGTTTTACCCTTGAGGGTGATCAACCCTGGATCTCCAGGTCCAGCCCCGACTAAGTAAACTTTGCCTGGACGTGTGTTGTGGTGAGTGACATCAGCGACCATAGAGGGTTGGCTGGGAGGGGGAAACCGAAAGGCTTAGAAATCTGTCAGGTTGGTGACGGACCTATCGCAGCGAATAGGCTGAGTCCAGACCAGCCGGAAGTTGAAGCAGGTCCAGGATTAAATCGACCAACTCGGTACTGGGTTGCAAGGGAGTTGTCAACTCAAGCTTAACTTGTAGAAATTTGCTGCTGAGGCCGATTACAGCTTGGGCGATCGCATCTGTGGTACTCCCTGCAAACAGAAAATAGGGCAGTACTCCAACCTGTCGATAGCCAGCCGCCGCTAGTTCTTCCACACGGGTTTCTAAGCTGGGAGGAACGGACCAGTAGGCGGCTAGCGCTTCAAGCTGAGCTGCCATTGCCTCAATCGGCTGATTACCCTCTTGGCGACGGCTACCGTGGGCCAGCAAAATCCAAGTTTCGATAGGTAATTCCGCCATCTGGTTTGCGATTAAACGGGTTAAGCCGGGATGGGTTCCCAGATGCGATCGCTGCTCAACCAGTAACGCCCCACCTGGAGATGCCTGAGCACTACGAACCGCCTCTGGAATATCTTCCATCACGTGTACGCCGGGAAGCAAAAACAGCGGCAGTACCTGAACTTGAGTTAACCCCCTCGCCAGCGTCTGCCTGGCAAACTGTTGAATCTGCTCGTCTAAAGGGGCAGGTCCAAACTCCAGGGTAGCAGTTCCGACCAGCGGTAAGTGAGCCATGTAAGCAGGCTGTACCCGCGTAAGCAAACGCTCATACAACTGTTGAGCTAGCTTCTCTAGAGCTGCCTGGGGTCGGGGGTCACGACTGCCATGGGTAACTAATAAATAAGAAGATTGCAGGGTCAAGGTCAACTGCTAAGGAAATATGTGTACTAAGCGTTACAAGATATATTTACTTTGCAAATTTAAAGCTTGCTGTATGAGTTGCTACTAATAAATTCTAACTGTACCCATCATAGTTCAGTCAATTTCGTGGCAAGCCTAGAAGCTAAAATGTTCACTAGACAAGGGTTTTGGCTTTTATATATCAGGGTTTTGGCTTTTATATATCTGGGATGGCAGAAAAAAGCACAATTTTTATAGCAGTTTACCCGCCTTACAGGTGGGGACTTCAAAACTTAAGACAACATGAAAGAAGTAGAGCAAGAGATTTGCTAGTCCTGTTATCGCTTAGTTCGCTGAGTTTGAGCGCCGTCGCTATGCCTGAATGAGGAAGTCCATCGCGGCTAGGGAGGTAATACCAGTCACCGTGGCAAACTGAGCACCTGTGCCAAAGCCTGATACTGCTCCATTCTGGTTATAGAACAAGTTATCACTAACACTGCTATAAACAATGTCAGCAATGCTTGTTGCGGCAGCTAAATCTGTAGCAACTACCGCGAACTCTCTGGCTACACTGAAACCAGTGCCAGGATTGCTGGTAAGGGCTCGAAAAGTCTGCTTGTCTAAGACAATTTTGTCTGAACCTAGACCAAAGTTGTTGATAGTGTCCACACCTACACTAGCTGTAGTGAAGGTAGCTGCAGTGTCATAGACAAACTTATCTCTGACACTGTCAACCCCACCTGTAAGGATATCGTTGCTACGTCCACCTGCAAGAAAGTCAGTGCCAGTGCCACCATTGAGATTATCAATACCATCCTGGCCAAAAAGGTAGTCGTCGTTTAGCCCACCAATGAGAGTGTCATTCCCTCTACCACCAACTAGATCGTCGTTGCCGTTACCGCCGTCGAGGTCATCAGTACCATCTTGACCAAAGAGGAGGTCAGCACCATCCTCACCAATAAGAGAGTCATTTTCAGAGCCACCATCAAGGTAATCATTACCTAGCTCACCTCTAAGAGTATCGTTTCCAGAAGAACCAAAGAGGTCATCATGGCCAAGCCCACCAATAAGAGAGTCATTATCAAGCCCACCATTGAGGTAATCATCGCCCTGATCTCCCCTCAAGGTATCCCCACCAGCACCTCCAAAGAGGTCATCATACCCTGAAGTGCCCGTACCCAGAAGGCTGGTATTCGTAGTGGAGTTAGAATCGGCAACAGGACTATTGTAAAAATCCAGAAGTGGAACTGCGTTCTTAGCCTTGCTGTAATTCTGTAGACGATCTTCGTAGCCGTTATAGCCTCCGTTGATAAGTCTTGTGATTTCCCTGAGGTTATTTACATCAGCAAGAGGATTGAGGCTTATAACTGTGCCTGTCCTCGTTCTTGGCCCTTGATCCCAAAACCAGCCAGAAACAGCGGTAGCTAAGAAAGGGTCAGTTGCAACTTGCTCTGAATCTTGATTACTTTCTCCAGGATCAGGTGTTAAGTCGTAGTTCTGCGAGTAAGCACTATTGATGCCTGCTTCAGCTCGCGTATAGTTAGTACGCCCAGTGATTTGTATTAGACCTCGCCCTTTGAAGCGTATTCCATCACCAGGTTTGGTATTCCCCAAATCTATACGTCCCTCGTACTGAGCTCCAGAAGCTATTTCTTCTATCCTTGTGAACCGGAGAGATTCATGGGCTGTTTGTGCAATAAAGGCTTGTATTCGCTGTGCAGAGGTGATGCCAAACTTCTGCATGACTTTTACAAGATGAGGTGAGTATGCCTGGATCTGTGTATTTCCTATCCCAACTTTTCCAAGGAGTTTATTTAGTAAGCTTTTATCAGTAAATAGTAGAGGTTGCTTAGTTGTATCTGCGCGTACAATAGCTTGTTGACCGCTATTAGTCTGTACCCAAAACGCAACTTGGTCAGAGTTATTGATAGGATCGTAGAACTCTAGATCTGTTGTATTACCAGTCAATCCAGGCAGGGTGCTTCCGGCTTTAGAAACCAGAGTTGGAGAGCTTACAATTATTTCTTCAGTGACATCTAACTTATTGTTATTGTTTATGTCACTCCATGTAATTCGGCTAGTGTAAATGCCTTCATTTCCAGATTGATCAACTGCAAAATAAGTAGTTGTTAATCCAGAACTAACACCAATACGGGTATTGCTATCACCACTTATAGCGTTTTGAAAGCTAGCAAAACCGATATCTTCTCCATTCTCAACCTTGCCATTATTATTAGTATCGTTCCAACTTTCACCAGGATCGATAAATCCGTTGCCTGCTGTTTGTACATTAGTAACTCCAGCAATACGTACAAGCTTCTTGCCACCTGTCGTCTTAATACTTGCGAAAATACCTGGTCCAGCAGGGAGTTCCAAGGCATTTGTACTGCTCAGTTCTCCATAAAAAGTTAAGATTTTTCCCTCATCACTAATTCCAGGACTCAAACCTAAAGCTGTAAACCCCATACTAGTTGTGGCAACGTCTGAGAATTGCTGCAAAGTTTGGTTATATAACCTGATTGATTGCTGGGTTGAGTCTGTTGGATTTATAAACCGCACAACAACATCACCACTGTCTGCAATCATGGGACGCACAGGTCCTTTGACAGGGGTACTGTTTAAGCGTGTTGCTAGAAAAGTTGTTGTACTTTGCTTCGCCGAGAAAACTACATCGCCCTTATTATTGATACTTGGCTGGCTAAAGATCAATTCGTAAGAACTTCCAGGTGTCGTTGCAGTATTTGTGAAAGTCCCTGGATTGTTAGTATCCCTGACCCTAATTCCACTAACTACTGAAAAATTTGCAGCTAACCTGAAATCATGAGTCACAATGCTGTTCACATTATTGAGCTGAAGAGCTCTAGTTGAATTTGGTGCTGAATTAGTCGATCCTGTGACGTCCTTAAGAGTCTGTAAGGCATTGCCAGCGAAAATATCAGTTGTGCTTGTGCTACTTGTCGTGCCTACAAAAGCGACTGTACCAGCATCATTAATCGATGGGCTGTTTTCTATAGTATTCAGACCTAAGTCACCAGTTTTCGCAATAATCTTAAAGGAGCGGGAGTTCATTGGTTTTCCTATAGCGATCCTAAATAGGTAGCAAGGACAGATAATATACTGTAGGCTAAGACAATCTCTCGTCAACTGTTTAGATAGCAATGGATTCGCTCAATCAGTTTATCGAAACCACAACCGATGCCCGCGAACTCAAGCGTGCTATGGTCGTTCAAATGCGTCAGCAAGGATACTCCTACGC
>JBGTDT010000146.1:0-23044 GCA_041748155.1 Thermosynechococcaceae cyanobacterium
TCAATTTGTGCCATCAACTTTTGAGAGGCATACCAGCTATCCATCAACACAGTTGTAAACGGTAGCTGCTTGCTGTAGACCACGCCATTGAGCATCTCGGCAACCTGCTCCAACTTGCTGTGCCCATCCCCATCCGGGTCGTAGAGGCGGTAGTCAACCACCCAAAACTGCCCTGTTTTGACATTGACGTACACACAACTGATTAACCCAATGCCTCGGATGACTCGATGTTCATTGCCACTGTACTGTCGTCGGGTCAGTTCAATCGATGTCGAGTAGCATTTGTCCAACACCGTATCATCAAACAGCACATAGGCACTCTCTGACGGTTGCAGCAGACTCTTCACGTTGTCCCACAATAGTCGAGGAGTCAACTTCTCACCACGCAGATAGCGGTTGATCTGGTCATGACTGTTGGCGAAGCCTGTCCGAAGGACTTAGCCGTCGAGGTGGTCAGCCAAGTTCGTCACCGTATAGTTGATGGGACTGCTAAGCAGATATTGGCAGTAGTCAAGTTTCGTGAAAGTCATGCCTCAAGTTTAAGGGCTGTTGCTGAGTCTCGATTGATGTCCTTGCGTAAGTCCTGTTCCTCTTGTAACTCAAAGAACTGGTAAGCCAAAAAACCACTTACAAGGAGTCCAAAGGTAGAAAACACAAGCGATAGACAAGCAATGAAGATTAGGCGATCATGACCTTGATGTTGTTTTTTTGCCGCTAAGTCCTGCACCTTGAAGGTTCTGGTTTCCAGTTTCCATAAACGGGCTTCCAAATGGTTTCTTCCGAAATAATCTCTAGCACAAAAGTGCTCCTGTGCTGAGCCAATCTTGAGTTGGCAGCCAGACTTGAGTACACTCCCAAGCATCGCCCAAAGCATTTTGAACAGCCAGGCTGACAGACTCCAAGCGAGGAGTGTTAACCGTAAAGTCCACAATCAAACGCGCCCCTAAATCATTGCGATCGCCGCACTCGACTAAAAAACGGTAGCTTGGCTCACCAATGAGGGCATTGGTAGCGGCAAGGCAAACAACCTCGACCTGTTTGCGGCCAATTTTGTCGATTTTGGGGAGTTGATCCGGTGCTAATGACATGAGAATGCGAGCTTTGGGGTAAAATACTTTTAATTTTATAGTACATTTGTTCTAGTTTTCCTTCAACTGCTGCCAATGCTTCCAAAGCCTCAGTCTCCTACCAGAGTTGTTACCCTCTATAAGCCCCACGTCTCAATTCGGTACAAACTCCCACTGTACCTGTGTGCCGTCTCAGCCGGGTTCCCGTTACCAGGTGATGACGCTATCGAGCAAAGGCTGGACCTCAATGACCTGATCGAGCATCCAACAGAAACTTACTTTGCCCGCATTTCAGGAGATTCAATGCAGCCTGCGGGAATTTTCCACGGAGACATCGCCGTTGTCAGTACTGCGCTTGAGCAAGCCGACGGGCGGGTTGTCCTAGCTGTGGTTGATGGCGATATGCTCGTCAAGCGACTCAAAAAGAAAGGCGATCGCCTGTTTCTGGTACCGGATAACCCAGACTATCCGCGTTTAGAGATTACAGAGTACATGGATTTCCGCGTCTGGGGGGTTGTTGTCGCTGTGTACCATCCAGTCTAAGCGATGAAGGAATCAGTGTTTGCTCTGGTAGATTGCCAGAGTTTTTATTGCAGTTGCGAGGCTGTCTTTGAACCACGGTTATGGAAAACCCCGCTTGCTGTGCTCTCCAACAATGACGGGGCAATCGTAGCACTAAACGATGCAGCTAAAGAGATAGGGGTCAAGAAGTTTGAGCCGTTCTTCAAGTTTCGCCACCTGATACACTCAGCCAACCTACAGGTCCGTAGCAGTAACTACGCTCTATATAACGATTTGAGTTTAAGAGTGATGGAGAATCTGGAGCGGTTGAGCCCGTCAGTGGAGCATTATAGCATTGATGAAGCTTTCATATCGCTTGCACATGTCTCAGCTCAGAGCAGGGATGACTATGCCCGCAAGATTCGTGCCACTATTCTGAAGCACGTTGGCATTCCGACTCGCATCGGGATTGGTGAGACAAAGACCTTAGCAAAGGTAGCACAGCACTTCACCAAGCTCTCACCAGACCTCGAAGGAGTTCTAGATATCACAGGTTCTCCCCAACAGGAGGAGTTGCTGGCTAGTTTAGCGATCGCGGATGTCTGGGGCATCGGGCAACGCTGGGGCAGGTTCCTAACGGCTGAGGGGATTGATACGGCCCTCAAGTTGAGAAATGCACGGGATGCATGGGTCCGGCAGAAGTTGACCGTTGTGGGGCTTCGCACTTGTCTGGAGTTGCGGGGCTACAGTTGCCTGCATCTAGAACTTAAAGCTCCAACTCGGAAGTCAATGATGGTGTCCCGTTCCTTTGGGCAACCCGTTCGGAGTTTGGATGAGCTGAAGGAAGCGATCGCCACCTTCACGGCAAAGGCTGCTCTCAAGTTGCGCCGGGAGCAATTAGCGGCAGGGATGATGACGGTCTTTGCCCACTCCAGCCGCTTCAAGCAAAACTACTACAAGAATTCGGCAAAGTGCCAGTTTTGGCTTGCCAGTAACTATACTCCCACACTGCTGAAGTATGCGATGCCTCTAGTAGAGCAGATCTGGCGGGAGGGCGTGGAGTTCAAGAAGGCAGGAGTCTTGCTGACCCACATCACTCAAGAAGGAGTAATCCAGTTGAGCTTGTTCGAGGACTATGCCTCTATGGACAGTAAGCCTAAGCAGTTGATGCTAGCGATCGATGATCTAAACTCTCGCTATGGTAGGGACTGGGTACGCTTCGCCGTGATGGGCCTTGAGCAGCGCTGGCAGACCCGCGCTCAATTTCGGTCAAATCGATGGACAACCAGATGGGACGAGGTGATGGTCATTAAGGCATGAGCGAGGGGACTGCGATCGCGGCAAGAAGAACATTGATGTGGCTAGTCGTGGCTATGCCCCCTGAGATAATTGAAGCATCACCAAACCTTGCGAGGAAAGCAGACCATTAAGGAAATGAATCAGACTCTATCATCAAAGATGCTTTATACCCTGACAGGAACTGTAACCGTAAGCCGCTGCCTTCTAACCTGACAGAGGAGGTTATCAAGGTGCTGTTTGGTCTCAGCCAGCATGACCTGATTGACCCACTGTTGTAGGAGGAAGGAATCAATATAGCTCAGTCGAGTATGCTCTCGTATAGACTTCAATAGTAGAGCATTATCGAGGTTATTCAGTGTACAGATAGCTTCCAGCCACCCTTCAACATGCTGAGGGTCTAGGCAGTCATAGTTGGTTGATGTAGGGGGTAAGAGCAAATTAGCCTTCTGAAACCACTCTTGAACGATGTTTTTAATTTCGGCTGAGTATTTCGTATAGATAGCTTGCGTACCTTTGAGCTTGGCTTTGTTGACAATGGCAGGATAGACACGGAGCTTATCGAAGCTCATACCTTTCTCCTGGTTTTCCTCTTCTACTCTTGCCAACATTTGCAGAGCCTCAACACACATCTCATAATAGTGGTTGTAACGGGCGAGGTAGCTGTCCATTTTGAAATGAATTGGTAGACCATCATAGGTTAGGAAACCTTGACGAGCGGCCTTCATGAAGCAGTGATAGATAATTAGCTCAGCCCTCAAAAGGTCGGGATTCCCGTTATTTAACTCTTCTTGGTAGCTAAATTTTCCTCTTGGGTTAGAGAACCCGTCTTCAATAACAGCACGATACATGTCGATATATAGTGGACGAAACCACTTGAACATATTAAGAGCAGTCATACAAGCATGGCTTACATCTTGTTTTTCGAGGTTCAGAGTAATCATGATTATGCTCTCAAGGTGTGTTTATAAAATCAATGACGTTGCTCTTGATGGATTGGGCTAAGCGGTCCAGTATGCTCAGAAGCATAGACTGTAAATAAAAGCACCCCCGGGAAGAAAGCACTTAGGAGGCTGAATAAAGCGATTTTAAAAATTGCTTTCCGTCGAATGTTGACATAGACCAGCAAGTTAAGCAGAACCCAGAAGTAGGTATTTCGTAGCATTGTGGTTGATTGAATCTTCATTGAGCATAGTGGCTGCTATTAAAGCAAGAAACCGTGGAACAACGGGTTTTCATATCTTCCCTTTCCACCACATGACTGTACTTCTACTAGGAATTGAGGCTGACCCCATAACTGCTTAGCGACTTGTCATCTTAAGCTAAATTACCAAAACCCCTATGTAGTAGGACTTTCACTAAACTCTATAGGTCTGAAGAATGCTTGGCCTGAACCTCATCTGTAGTCTTCTAAACCTTTTGGCTGGAACAGGATTACTGATTCAAAATAGAATTATCGGCTCTTCTTGCTTCGTAAGCTTGAAGGGAGCATGTTATCAATCTCTTCGTCCGAGAAAGTTAACTCTTCATTGAGCTTTAAGGCTTCTTGAGCTTGTTCATAAGCCTTTTTCATAGTTCTTGGAGCAACTTCATACACCTTTTTTAGATCAACTTGGAGTTGATCTCTTTTCTCACGAATCTTTGTGATACTCACGTTCTTATCTGCAATATCAGTTAGAAGGGATAGGTAAGACTCTCGGATATTCCAGAGGTCTCCAGCTACTTGGGTATGCTTTTGTGCAAGTTGCCCAAGGTCATTTTCCTTAGAATATGCAGTTACACCAAGGAGAATAGTCGATGTAATAGCCGCCAACTTGGTTGACACCGGGTTTTGACCGAACAAAGACACAATCAGTCCACCTGTTGTGATAACGGACAGTGTTATTTGTATATTTTTAAAGGTTTTCAAACGATCTTGATAGATGTCTGCACACTTCTCATGAGTCTTGTGGGAGTACGCAACCCGTCCATAGCACTCTCTCAGTTGTGCCTCCAAAGCTTCTAACCCTTCAAAGGTGTCTGAATTAGGTTCAGAGGTAGGCAGTCCCATAAACCTCCCTCCACTTCTGTGATGCTGACCAAGGCATGTTCCGCAACGTATAGTCAATCGCCTCTAGTGCCAGCTTATGACATTGCTTTGCTTTGTACTGAAATTTACCTTTAGGCCAGATATACTGCCCACTACCCACTGCCAACCAGTAGTCTCGCTCTGGCTCATTAGCCAAGTAATTAAAGAAATCTTTGCTCATCCAGTCGTAGTAAATAAATGATTTATTGTTGTACTCCCAGTCTTTAAGAAAACGGTGGGCTAAGGTATCAATCAGCAACCCCCCCATTGGAGCACTCCACTCATTTTTCCAGGACCGCGCCATACGACAAAGCCATTTCAGGTTGCCGTTGCACACAGCATCCATTGACGCTATCGCGGCAATTTCTGGTCTCGGATTTGTCACCTTCCATTTACCTTGGTCGTTCGCATCGGGATAGGTATAGCTACTATCTTGACTCTCAAAAACTGGTACTACCTCAAATCTCATTCCATCACTAAACGAAATGGCAACGACTTGACCATCCCCGCCAATATCTGTACTCGAATATGTTTTCTGTAAAGAGCGTTTTACAGTCTGTAACAGGGCTGATTGACCATTTGCGATGTATTCGTTGTACCTTCTGTAATACTTATAAGGAAGCTCAAAAATCATGTCGAGGTCGCTAAAGCCCCTTCTTGCGGTTCCACGTCCATACGACCCAACATAGAGACTGTGCCTGTTCTCTGAGTCAGACTCCCAAAAGTCTTGATTCAGTTGCCTAGTAATCCGTCGGTAACGTTGTCCAATAATTTCTCTGTTATCTACAGTGATGTTTGAGCAGAAGTTCTCAAAATCTTCTCCAACCCCCATGTTTCCCCCTTTACAGTCAGTTCACGCTGGACCCACAATAAATCCCGTTTCGAGTCTTCTAGTCACCCTTAATGGGCTTACACCTCTCAAAACTCTATCTCTGGAATCTCTGGCTGTCGCAAGTTTGGCAAACCGGGTTAACGGGTAATGCAGTTGACTGTAGCAGTCATAGATGAGGAAGGGATGACCATGATCCGCCCTTGAGGGCCTAGGAACCAGCCTCTAGAATCCGGGCATTGGCTAGTACGGATGAACTAGCAATATTATAAGCTATTGGTTCATGAAAAATGCTTGCCCTAGGGAGGTTTAGCGATTTATATGAAAATTGCTTTTCTTATGACCGTGGGCTTTCATTTGCTGTAAGCCTAAAACTATTGGAGATCACAATGGTTGCAGGCAGCTTCCAAAGATGCTGTGGCCCCTTGAGCCTCAAAGCGGTGGCCGACCACTGACAACTCACTGAGGCAAAAAGGACAGCGATCGCTGTTGATCTCTTTAAAGACGTGGGGAAGACTAGGAAGACAGCTTTGCTACAGTGCAGGCAGGAATAGCAAGAGCTGGCTCTGCTGCAAGTGGTTCACCTAGCAAGCTACTGGGAAAGAAGGGCTCAACAGAGCGATCGCTATGGCAAACATCAACCCCAGTAAAATTCAAAAACCAATCACGAGCTGTGGCCTAGCTCTCTCGTTTTTGCTCATTTCTGCTGGATGCACAAGTCCAGGAGTTTCTCAGGCAAATCTACCTTCTTCACCAGAGCCAACCAAATCAAGTTCAACATCATCTCCGACCAGGACTGCACTGAGCAGCACTTCTACTGCCCAGACCGAAACTCCTGCAAACTCAGCTCAAGTAGTATCAGTCGGGGATGGGGATACGATTCGAGTCCAGCAGGGAAGCGATCGCATAACCATCAGGATGACCTGCATCGATGCCGAAGAGACAGCCCAGCTCTACGGCAAAACAGCGGCTCAGCACCTTAAAGAACTGCTGCCAGTTGGTCAGAGAGTCGAGCTACGAGTTGTTGATATCGACAAGTATGGCCGCACAGTAGCTGAGGTGTTTAAGGCCGGAAACTCTGTAAATCTGCAAATGATCAAAGATGGAGCTGCTGCTGTCTATAGGCAGTATCTAGATGGATGCAGTGAAACGAAAGACCAATATTTGGAGGCCGAAACTCAGGCCAAGCAGCAGCGACTGGGGATGTGGGCTCAGGATAACCTAGTCATGCCTTGGGACTTCCGAAGAGGGCAAAGAAGTGGGAGCGAATCTAGCCCTTCTTCTCCAAGTAGCAGTAGCTCTAGCAGTGAAGCGGCTAGTGGCGCTTCTCCTCAAGGTAACTCTGCTGGTGGAGACTACAACTGTTCGGATTTCGCCAGTCAAGCTGAGGCACAAGCTATCCTGAATGCTGATCCTTCAGATCCCTCAGGGTTAGATGGTAACAAGGACGGCGAAGCTTGTGAGTCACTTCCTTGAGATGCGAACATTAGAAGCATGAAACTTCAATTGCTGGCGATCGCGGCCCTACAATTTTTTTATCGCTAGTCGTCAGCATCATTTTTAACAACAACAGCTTTACCTACAATCACTCATGTTGTCTAGCGCTCTCAAACAAGTATCAGCAGTATCTGTTGTGATTGCCTTAGCCTTAATGCATGGTAGTACCCAGGCAGCAAAACCGCCAACGAAAGTCGGGCAATGCTCCAACACCTTTGTTGCCAGAGTAGCAACCAGGCTGGTCGATGAGAACAACCTGCCTGCTCCAGGCTCTGGTACATCCATTGTTCTTACCAACGGCATCTACCTAGTTTCCTACGACACAGTTGTGGCAGCAGAGGCTTCAAAGCCAGGGCACAAAGTCAAGTTGTGTATAGATTCCCTTCCCCAAGACTGCCCACTAGGGGATGACCGAGGCAAGATCTACTCTGTGACAAACTATATGACAGGAGGCAGGTTTACTCTCCCTGACTCTCAACATTTTTGTGGAGGAGCTTAGCCAGGGGCACACTTTAGCTACTTGCGAGGGAAGTAGCTTTAGGGTTATTCCTCTTGAGGAATTGAAGGACAGGTTGATAGTTAGGGAGTAATCACTCACAGAAAGAATAGAGAAGAAAACCTTAAATGAATGGGGCTGGGGTCCTAGAGAAGGGACTCATTCACATGAATTTTCGACGACCAAGCCAACTCGACTGGAATCGTTGGTTAGCTTCTGGACAGAGCAGCATCGGGACTTCGATGCTGGACTCCTCAACCACCACTTCCGCCCCAGACTGATGGAGAAGCACGGCGGTATGGTCAGCCACCTTGCGGTCCACACCTGCAACCAGGACGCACGGAGAGTTGTCGTGTAAGTAATCTGATATTTTCTTGGCTTCTAGAAGTCCAAGGTTTGCGACAAGCCGGAGAGCCTTGACCAGTGATACGACTTTCGTGCCGGGGGATGCTTCCTTGATCTGGAACTTCGGCATGCTTGGTGTTTACAGAAGAGGAGCGATCGCACTTTGTTAGCCGTCTTGATTATCCAGCAGAACTGTTGTACTGCCCCTTTTCACCGCGCTGCCACTTATTCTGCTTCACGCCTAAAGAGAGCACAGACAGAAGACGGCCACGGGCTACTTTGTATGCCTCTTTAGAAATGTCCTCGATAAAGATAGCTCTCATGATCTCAGGAACTTCAAACACCTGCCCAGGAGAGCGTTGCAGAACTGTAGCAACCAGCTCGGGGAGTACAGCAGATGCTGGAAATTCATCTCGAACATAGGGACGCCAACTCTCACCTCTACCGGAGCCAGAAGCAACTCTTGTTTTCCCCCTGGTCCGTCTACCAGTGGCTCGTGCTCTCCTAGTTGTGGGTGGTTGGGTTGTCTGTTGTATCTCATCCTCAGTGCTCAGTGCTGAGGTTGCTGTATCCTCTGGAAGAGGGTCCATCTCCTCAGTAGCTGATTCAACGCTGAGTAGGGGTTCTACTGGCTGACTAGCTGGTGAGACAAGCGTTTCCTCTGGAGTGAACAGACCAACCACAGTTTGGAGACTGTTGCGTTTCTGTTGAATCTCCTGGAGTTCGCTCAAAATATGTGATTCTTGGGCTGCTAAGTCTGAATCGACTTCGAGGAGCTTAGCAAGGGTGGGGTCCGAAGGGAGGTCAATGTCTTTGGTTTGCACTACTGGTAAGGGGTTTATTGTTGTCAATGATTATGTCAGATTTTGCTCCGAATGAGCATCAAAGTATCTATTTTGCGACGCTTCTGGAATTCCTAGGCATTTCCCTGGTCCTATTGGTGTACTTCTAGAAACTTGATATCTGAAAGGCTTTACTACTTGGGGGCAGCTTTTTCCTTGAACAGCTTGCCGGGTGCGAAAGCTGGAACTGTGGTAGCAGGAATCTGCATCATCTCCCCACTTTTGGGGTTGCGTCCCTCGCGGGGTTGGCGATAGCTTGCGCTGACTTGTCAGTTCGCGTGGCTCAAAAGAGCCAAAGCCAACTAGAGATACTTTGTCCCCGGCAGCAACGGTTTCAACAATTGCTTCCAGGGCAGCAGTCAACGTGGCATCGGCCTCTTTCTTCGTGACTTGGGCTTTGGATGCGATGGCCTATGGCCGGTCGGAGACCATCGCATCTATCAATTCCCCCTTGTTCATAAAATCCTCTTCAACTCCTCAAATGCACTGCTGTGATTGTAGTTCAGCAATTCGCAGTATACGCTATTTGTGGAAAGATAAGGAGTGGTAAAATTTCACAGCTTTTCCACAGCACAGAAACTTGCTGATAGTGGACATCAGCAATACCTATTTCTGATAGAAGGAGTCTACGATTGATAGAAACCGCCGAAGCCAAGGGGCAAACGCACGACTTTTTCTAACCTTTTCCCACTGCCAAGCTAGAACAGAGAGTCTATTCTATGTTCATGGGCTAATGAATCCCCCCGCAGAAGCCCTACAGATCCTCGAAACGGCAACTTACTCCGAAAGGGTAAGACGCAAATTAGCAGACCTAACCCCCTTGGTATGGATGCTGCTAGTACCGAAGGGATTTTAGTCTTCTTCACAACTGAATAGGCGATCATCGAGATAAGTGCGATCGCTAGGGAGTAACTATTTGTACTGGCGCAGCAGTTCCCTTGTTTGTCCATCAGGCCAACGGCGAATTTCGAGGTACGATCACGGGTCAGAAGGGTAGTCAATCCTTTCGATCACCTCTTGCTTATTCCAATCCAGTAAATCAAGCGTGGGGAACACCTCAAAGGGATCGCCCATGCGGGGAGTTACAGTTCGGCTGATATGTCTCATAGTTAAACCTCTTGAGGTTGTTTCTCCAGAGTCGTTTTCACAAACTGCAAGAGGCCCACTTGTCCAATCTCCTGCCTCGTTTGCTGCCATACGCTTGACCGCACAATCATCACAAAGTTCGAAAAACTCATCATCAGCGCCGAAACACCAGGGAACTTGACGCATGCACTCTTCACAGCGAAAAGTTTGTTCGGGAGCGCACTCTCCGCAGAAACATAAAACCTCGGCTTCAATACCTTGGCTTTGCATCGTCCTTCTTTTCACTTTTTACTTGATAGCTGCTCGTAGGGCATTGTCAGGTTAACTGGAATGACAAGGGGTAGCGTGATTTGGGATAGTCATGAGGCTCAGCTTCTTCAATGTCCATGTACTACCGCCATCGTTATCCGACCGAGATCATCAGCTACTGTGTTTGGCTGTATTTCAATTTCCCCCTCAGCTACCGAGATATTGAGAAGATAATGCTGTATCGAGGCATTGAGGTTAGCTATGAGACGATTCGAGCTTGGTGTCAGAAGTTTGGGCAGCGCTTTGCTAACGAGATCCGCCGACACCGTCGTCGGGTTGGGGACAAATGGCATCTGGATGAGATGGTGGTTACTATCAACGGAGGGCAGCACTATCTGTGGCGAGCAGTAGACCAGGAAGGCAACGTCCTCGATATTCTCATGCAGGGCCGTCGAGATAAGCAGGCAGCGAAGAAATTCTTCCGTAAACTCCTCAAGCAGCAGGGTGTTGGGCCACGAGTGCTAGTAACAGACAAACTGAAAAGTTATGGAGCAGCCAAGCGAGAGCTGTTGCCGAACACAGACCACCGACAGCACAAAGGCTTGAACAATCGGGCAGAGAATTCCCATCAACCGACTCGAACCCGAGAACGACGGATGGGTCGATTCAAGTCTTGGGGACAGGCCCAGCACTTTCTTGCGTCCTTTGAGGTGATTCGCCAACACTTTCATCCCAAGCAACACCAACTCACGGCTGCTGAGTATCGTCAAGTGATGTACCAACGGTTTAAGAGTTGGCAACAGGTGACGTGTATCTTCCCAATGCCTGCCTAGAGGTGTTGCAATTTAATGAAGCGGATTGAGGTGCTTGATTCCAGTTAATTTGACAACGCCGTCGGAGCCAGCATACTATCTGCTAGAGCTTTCAACTCGTCTAGACTTAAGCCTGTCAAAAGTTCGCCAACTGCTTCAGACATCAGCCCTCTCAAAAGGGGATTTGAGCTAATCGTAGCGTGTTCAGAGAGGATTGCTCATATCAACCGGTATGACCAGCATCAAAAGACTTTCAGGCTCGCTGTTGCTTAGCTTGTCGAACTGCCTCATGGCGGCGGGCTTTGTCCCACTGGCGATGCCACCACAATACTAGGCCAGTGATAAACAAGGCAACGGGTGTCAGCCCAATAACTACATAAAGGACACGCGTTGCTAGCCCACCAAAAGTACCAATATGGAGGAGGTAAATTTGGTCCCAAATCTGGGTATTTAGCGGCGCTTTGAGGCTGTTCTCTACTCGCAAAACTGACCCACTGTACTGGTCAAGATCGACGTAGCTGCTACCGTATGGGTGAGCATCCTGAGGAAATTTTTTCCACACATTAACTGCCGCTTCAGGGGTTTTTGCTGGAAAGATCTTAGTCGTTTCTGCTCCTGGCAGGGCAGTGTCAGCATTACGTAAGACCTGATCAATTGCCATTGGGGTCTTGCCAACAACAATCTGAGAGGTGGGCGGATCAGGCGATGGCGGTATGCGTGTGAGCCCATTAATAACTGGGTCTACCATTTCATAAAAAGTCAGTGCTGCCCCTGTGAAAGCTAGGATGGCAAGAAATGCCAGGGACGAGATGCCTACAACCTTGTGGATGTCGTAGTTGACTAGCCGACTCGGTGCTTTCCAGCGGATGTTGACACCTGGTGCCAGCCGTTTCCAACCAGGCCATAGGATCAGTCCAGTGATGCTTAGGAGTAACAGGAGCAAACCAGAGACTCCAACAACCTTCTCGCCAAAATCCCCTGCAAAGAGGTTTACATGTAGCTCGATCAGAAATCCTCCAAGCGTTTGTTTCCAAGGGCGTGAACCTAGGATAGTGCCACTGTAGGGGTTAACGTAAACGTCAGTATACTTCTCGCTCGGTGACTCCATCATTACGGTGTAGATCTCATTTGGCTCTTGAGGAACAATGATGCGATGAGCCTTCAGATCTGGATGAGTCTCTCGAACAGTATTCAGCACTGTTTCCAGGGGTACCCGCCTATCCTGAGGGACAACCTGAAGTAGCTGGGGATTCAATAAGTGGTCGAGTTCTTCTGAAAAAACCAGCACGCTTCCAGTTAAGCCAATGATGACTAGTAGGATTCCTGCTAATACACCTGCGTAGCGATGCAAGATTAAGGCAGGTTGGCGTAGTTTTCTTTTTAGCATGGTTGTCAAAATCTAAAACTCTACTGAAAGCGTCCCTAGAATCCTGGTAGGCGCACCAGGATTAACTCCCAGCCGGGAACCATAGCTCGCCGAGGAGAAGTACTCAATGTTAAACAGGTTTTCAATATTCAACTGAGCGCGCCAGTTGTTGCGCTTATAAAATAGAGCAGCGTCAGTACGGAAATAGCTCGGCAACTCAAACGTATTATCCAAGTCTCCTTGGCGATCGCCGAGATAAAAGAGTCCCAAGCCAAGCCCCAATCCTTCGAGATTGCCGTGCTGAATTTCGTAGGTTGTCCAGAGGCTAATCTGATTCTCAGGCACATTAGCAAGGTTGTTGCCCACAATGTCTGTAGTATCTTCGCTGACAAAGGCATCCAGGTAAGCGTAAGATGCGGCGACATTCCAACCCGGTAATATTTCTCCGCCTAAATTGAGTTCGATGCCGCGACTGGCGACTTCTCCTGTTTGCACGGAAAAAAGAGGATTTTCTGGATCGGGTGTCGATACATTTTGCCTGCGAATGTCGAAAGCAGCGAAAGTCAGGCTGAGTTGATCCAACAAATTAGCTTTAACGCCGACTTCAAACTGTCTTCCTGTTTCTGGGTCGAAGGTCGAATTATCAGCATTTAGACTGGCGGCAAAAGATGGATTAAACGAGCTTGTATAAGACGCATAAAGTGATAATGGTTGAATCGGTTGATAGACGACGCCAAATCGAGGAGAGAAAGCACTATCTGTTTGCTCGAACTCCTCTCTAGGTTCGCCCAAGTTTTGGGTGGTACGGAATTGATCGGCGTAGTCGTAGCGGATTCCTGCCAATACTTTCAGATTGGGTAAGAGATCGATTTGGTCTTGAAGATAAACGCCTATCGTGTCAACGTTGTCATCTCGGAAAAAATCTGGCGCAATTTCGTAAGGTACTCTCGTATAAATCGGGTCAAAGAAATTAATAGGTGTGTAGAGGTTACTAAACTGGAAGCGCGGATCTTCCGTATTACGACGATATTCGGTCCCAAACAGAATTTGGTGTTGAATCGAACCAGTATTGAATTTACCTACCACCTCAGCATTCGTGAAAAATCTGTTGTAAGTACCGTCAGCATAGTACTCAAGTCGAGAGAGTTCGCCCGTTTCTTCATCAAAAGAATCAAACAGTGGACCGAATCTTGTGGGTTTGTATTGTGTATATTGTAGTGCCTGTCTAACTGACCAATCTTCGCTAAATTGATGATTCAGTGTATAACCAACATTGAACTGATCTTGCTCAAACTCACCAAATGGTTCGTTTAAAAAGCGATCGCGAGGAACATCCACAACGCCCTCTCCAAATGCTACTAGCCCTTCATCAATTGTTTCGCGATCGCTGGTATATTGTCCGTAAAAATTAATCGAGGTATTCGGACTAATATCCCAGGTCAGCGTGGGAGAAACAACTAGGCTTTCTCCATCTACAAAATCTCGGAAGCTGCCATAGTTTTCATAGGAGGCATTTAAACGATACTTAACGGTCTTTGATTCATTCAGAGGTCCAGAAAAATCTAAATCACCCCGGTAGGTATCAAAACTTCCTGCTGTAAATGATGCAGAATAGAAAGGCTTATCCAATGTTTTTTTGGAGATCAGGTTGATAATCCCGCCGGGCTCTCCTTGACCAAATAGCACTGAAGCAGGACCTTTTAGCACCTCGATCCGTTCGATGTCGTTGGTACTCAAAGGTGCTAACGAGAAGTAGGGTATGCCATCTCGAAAAATGCTATCAGCGACATCAAAGCCTCTGATTAAAAAGTTTGGTCCAAACGCACTGGTTCCCCTTCCACCTGCTGAAACGACACCTCCTACCGTTTCTAAAGCATCTCCTAGTTCGGTAACACTACGGTCTTCAATTACTGCTTGCGGTACTACCTGAATTGATAGCGGTATATCGCGCAGCGGCGTGTCCGTTCTTGTTCCGGTTGTAACATTGGGAACGCGATATTCTGCTGCTTCCCGCTCAGCGGTCACCGTCAACTCCAGTGGCTCTTCTCCAGTTTGAGCCTCTGGTTCCTGCTCTGCTGGTAGTGGTGCTGGTGCAGGCGTTGCTGGTAACGGTGTAGGTGTGGGTGTGGGCTGAGGAGCTGGGGTGGGGGGAGCGGTCAGACTCAGAATCAAACCCTGAGGACTTTGCAAGACCTCTCCTTTAGGAACTCCCTCTTTGCCGGTCACAGTGACTCGAATAGTTTTGGCATCTAGGGCAGTGATAGTTACAGAGGCAATATTCTGAGTGGGATTGTCCTGACGAAAGGTCCTGCCTCCAGGTAAGTAAAGCTGAGCATTGGGAATGTCTGTGATCAAGCTATTCTCAGAACTGGAGGTCAAGACTTCGGCAAAGGTGCCAGCCGTCTCTAAGATCACCTCCAGACCCTTGTCCGTGGGCTTGAGCTGGACAGCAGTGACTTGAGCAACTTGAGTTTGGGGGGGCTTCTGAACGAGCAGTTCCTCAACACTAGTGAGCGGCTGTTTGATCTCATTAAGACGTGGCATGTCTGTAACAGGCTGGGTAACTTGAGCCCAAGCAGGCCGAGCGACTAGCACGGATACGACTCCTGCGATCGCAAGATCGGGAAATATTTGCCATGGTCTCATCGTGGTTGTAGTTCCTCACACTAAAATTAATTTGAATTACGGACTGTACAATCTCTCCTAAAGCTCTCAAGACTGAATCTTGAAGTAACAGCGGGAAACTGGAGCGATTCTCATTTGGAGAGGCTACGCCTTTCATGCAGCCTGCGACGAAACGCGCTACGAGCCTTATATACAGGCCAGAAGCGATTCAGGAAATTTGGCGATTGGAAATCAGTCGCTGATTAAAGCTTTTGTTCAATTCGTTCTCGTAGTCGCGTATCCTCAAGCTGAGCCTTGCCCCGATAGCGATATTTCCACATCACAAAGCCCGTGATAGACAAAATGGTGGGTGTCAGGCCAATAAAGACATAAAGAATGCGCGAGGGTAACCCCCAAAACGTGCCGTAGTGCATCTCGTCAAAAGAGTTCACAACGCGATCGCCTAGGGATTTTGGTTCAAGGCCCTTGTCAACTCTCAAGACCTCACCGCTATACTGATCGAGATAGATAGAATTATCGTAATCTCCTCTGTCCTGGGGTGATTTTTTATAAATCTGAAATGTTGCATCCTTTTCCGTAGGCACGGAAATCCAGGTACTTATAGCCCCAGGCAAAGCGGCGTCGGCTTCTTGTAAGATTTCTGCAAGTCCTACAGGTAATTTGCCCTCAGTCGGCTGAGAAACCGGGTCAACAGGTTTTGGGCTGAATGCTGCGGCATAAATAGCAGGTTCAGCGTAATCCCAAAAATTCCAACAAAACCCTGTGAAGGCAGTCATCGCCAGAAACACAGTTGCAACGATTCCGACAACTTTATGAACGTCGAAGTTGACTCGCTTGGTATGGGCTTGCGATTTGATCTTGAAGCCTTGGATTAGCTTTCTCCAGCCCGGCCATAAAATCAAACCTGTGAGGCAGAGAATCAGCAGCAGCAGCGCCGCAATTCCAGCAATGACCTCCCCAGCTCCGCCCGCCAGGAGTTTGTAGTGTAAATTAAACACAAAACCGAAGAAGCTGCTTTCCCACTCGCGTGAACCCAGAATGGCACCCGTGTAGGGGTTGACGAAGATATCCAGCCAATAATCCTCATCTGCTGCTGATGAAAGCCCTACAGCATAGGGTGCTCCTGGTCTTAGATCAATGCCATTGAGCTTTAGCTCTGGGCGATTGGCATAAGCAGCTCGGACGGTATCTAGTACGGATTCTATTGATACCTGGTTCTCCTGGGGAACGATACGTCCAGTCTGGAAACCAATCAGGAAGTGATCCATTTCGTCGTAGAAAACCAGCAGGCTCCCTGTCAAGCCGATCACAATCACAATTAGTCCCACGACTAAACCAATATATCGGTGCAAGGGAAATATAAGGTCCCGGAGTTTTTTATAGTTCATAGTGGGTGCTCCTGAGCTGTTGAGACTGAAAATGGCTAGGATAAGCTTGAAACAATTTGCTTTCCCTCGCAGGTAGTCGATGACGCTTAAAGACCTGGAACCAGAGCTGCTGGCCCTCACTCCAGCGGAGAAGGCTCAGGCCATTCAATTTCTGGCCCAGAGCCTCAGCAACACCTGGCGCGGGATTAAAAAGACTCTTGGGGTTGTTGGCGGTGATGCCTGTATTGCCGGAACGCGCATTCCTGTTTGGGGACTGGTGAACTACCGTCGCCTGGGCGCTAGCAATGCTGAGATTCTGCAAGCTTTTCCCCAACTTACGGCTGACAACTTGCGGGATGCCTGGGCCTATGCTGAAGCGTTTCCTGATGAAATTGAAATCGCCATCCGGGATAATGAAGCTATCTGAGCGATGGCAAGATTGTATGCAGACGAGCAGTTTCCGTTGCCAGTTGTGAAGTGTCTGAGAATCTTGGGCCACAACATTTTGACGGCTCAAGAAGCTGGCAAAGGCAATCAGGAGATTCCTGATGAAGCGGTGCTGGCGTTTGCAATCAAGAACAACCGCGCCATTTTGACTCTGAATCGTCGTCACTTTGTGCGGCTGCATCGGTCCCAACCTGCCCATACTGGCATCATTGTTTGCAGTGAAGATTTGAATTGGGAAAGGCTGGCTACCAGAATTCATGAGGCAATTTCTGTCGAAGAGACATTAAGTGGCAAGTTGATCGGGATTCACCGCTCCAATAGTTGACATATCCCCATAGACTTGAATCCAAAGCAGGTCAAAACTCTACCGAAACTGTCCCTAGCACGGTAAATGGGGCACCAGGAATGAAGCGATCGCGCGAGGACATCATTCGTCATTATTTGATCCTGATTCATCAGGTGTTGACACCAAAGGAAGTTAGTGGACATGTTGAATATCTCTGAAGCAGGCAATGAAGCAGGCAATCAAAACTCTACTGAAACTGAACCCAGAACCGTCAGCGGTGGCTGGGGCACAACAAAGAATCCATTGCTGTTGTAGTAGTCAATGTTCGTCAAATTGTTCACGTTGAGCTGCACCTTCCAGTTATCCCGCCTGTAAAAGACACTAGTATCGACGCGGAAGTAGCCAGGCAGCCTTAAGTCAGTGTTGGGGAGGAGGGCTTCGCGATCGCCACTGACGTAATAAAGCCCCAGGCCAGCTCCAAATCCTCTAAGGGCTCCTATTTGAAACTCGTAGCTACTCCACAGACCAATCTGATGCCTGGGAATACTTGTCAGTCTGCCTCCAACAAATGCAGGATCTTCATCCTCGCTCACAAAAGCATCAGTGTAGGCATAGCCAAGTGTGATATCCAAGCCAGGTAGGGGACGACCCACCAAGCTGAGTTCCATTCCCCGGCTTTTCTGCTCTCCCGTCTGAATACTGAAGTCGGGATCATCTGGATCGGTGACAAGAACGTTTTGCTTAGTAATTTGATAACCAGCCAGGGTAGCGAACAGTTGCTCTGGCAGCAAGTCTGCTTTGACGCCAGCTTCAAACTGTTCCCCGCGTTCTGGCTGAAAAGATTCACCAGCAGCACTGAATCCAAGGGCAGGATTAAACGAGGTCGCGTAGCTGAAGTAGAGGGAAACTGGCTCAATGGGCTGGTAGACGATACCAGTGCGGGGACTAAAGGCAAAATCGGTCTGATCAGTTTCTTGGTCGTTTAAAAGGTCGTTGTCCAAGGAGCGGATCAGATCAAACCGTCCTCCTAGCAGAAGTTTGAGATTGCTCAACAGCGCAATCTGATCTTGAAAATAAATACCCAGAGTATTCGAAATAGACTCATCATCCTGGTCAGGGCTAAAAAGTCCTGGTTTAGCCCCATAAACTGGATCAAACAAATCGATAGGTGCAATTTCTGCTCCCAAACTCTCAACCGTTGACCGTTGCCGATAAAGTTCCACTCCCAGTAATACTTGATGCGCGACAGAGCCAGTTTGGAACGTACCCACAACCTCATTTTGCAGTGTGAAATCCTGCGAGGACTGATTCTCTTTGGCCGCTGTGCGATCAATTGTGCGACGGTCTTCCTGTAGAAAGAGTGGAGTAACTTCGGACTTATCAAAGCTACTGATTACAGCAGCAAATCCGTTCCGTAGTTTCCAATTTTTGCTGAACTGGTGCTCCAACACATAGCTGGTACGTCCAGTCTCAGCATCGCCATCACCAAAATCTGGTTCACCCAAGTTACGGCTGATAGGTACCTGGAAGATTTCGGGACCTGCTGGTCCAAACCCTCGGTCATAGGTGAAATCGAATTTTTGATACTCGAAATTGAATGTTAGCTTGGTGTCCTCGCCAATTTGCCATGAGAGCACCGGGGCAACAAAGATGTTTTCTGAATTCACAAAATCCCGAAAACTACCCGCGTTTTCATAAGCCAGATTAAGGCGATATGCCACGGTTTCCTGAGAATTCAGCAGACCGGAAATATCCAGGGTGGGACGGTAAAAGTCAAAGCTACCAATTGTCAGCGAGGGGGAGTAGAAGGGTTGGGTTAGCGGCTGCTTGCTAACGATATTTACTATGCCTCCCGGTTCATTTTGTCCATAGAGGACAGATGCCGGACCTTTGAGAACTTCAACCTGCTCAATATTGGCAACATTAAACAAACTCCCGAAAGCGGCACTCCTGAAGCCGTCCCGGTAGGTAGTAAGGAAGCTGTTGAAGCCCCGAATGAAAAATTCTGTGGCTGGAAGCCCCCCCTGAGTGACATCTACCTGTACACCCGGAACATCCTCGGCAACTTGCTGCACTCGTGTGATCTGTCGGTCTTCAAGCAGCTGCCGGGGTACCACCTGAATTGATGCTGGAATATCGCGTAGCGGCGTATCTGTCTTTGTTGCAGTCGTTGAGTCTGGAACTCGATATCCTCCTACTTCTTGCTCAGCCGTCACCTCTAACTCAAGCAGCTCCTCTTCCTCGGTCTGAGCCTCTGGTTGCGCCTCTGCTGGGGGTGGTTCTGTTGGTGCGGGAGTTGCTGGCGGCGGTGTAGGTGTCGGCGTGGGCTGAGGAGCAGGGGCAGGAGGAGGAGCGACACTTAGAACCAAAGCACGCTCACTTTGACTCACCTCAGCAGTTGGGACACCTGCCTTGCCTGTGACCGTGACTCGAATCGTCTTAGCATCCAGATTAGTCACTTCCACAGACGCAATGTCTTGAGTCGGATTATCCTGCCGAAATGCTTCACCTTTAGGTAAGCGAAGCTGAGCATTAGGAATATCTGTAATCAAGCTATTGTCAGAGCTTGAAGTCAAGACTTCATCAAAGGTGCCAGCCGTCTCTAAGATGACTTCCAGACCCTTGTCGATGGGCTTGAGCTGAACACCTGTGACTTGAGCTTGGGCTGGGGTGGGGGCTGGTTGCTGAACGAGCAGCTCCTCGGCAGTGGTGAACGGCGGCTTGATCTGATTGAGACGCGGAATATCTGCAATAGGCTGAGCCAATTGAGCCCAGGCAGGCTGAGCGGTTAGCACTGATGCGATCGCTGCGATTGCCAAAGGCAGGTCTCTGACCATCGCAAAGCCACCTAAGAATGGCGATTGTTTCAAAGTCTCCTCACACAAGGAATTGATAGTGATCTAGATAATTGCCAGGTTTCGAGAGGTTGAGTCTAAAAAAATCGGCAACCTCTTTCAGAACCAAATAGGAAGTATTCTCAATAATTCAAATGAGATTAATTCTCAGTTAGCAAGGAAACTCTGTCAAGACTTCTAGACTCTTAATTAACAAATGTTAGTGATCGCAAGACATAGACGTGAAAACTAATTGAAAGCAAAGGCAACACTCCCTCCCCACGAAGGGGACAGATTTTATAGAATTCTCAATAAAACTTCCCACCTTATATGCAAGTACCTCATCCCAGTTTTAAGGATGGAATGGTTTTAGGTTGATGGGGCTACTCACTCTCGCTAGTGGGAGCAGGATTAGCAGGCGTGCTTGTTGAAGGAGCCCTCTGCTCAGGCTGTGTATAGGTTGAGGGAGTTCTTTGCACAGGAGTTGAAGTCGATGGAATTCTTCGTACAGGCGTTTTCCGTACGGGAGTTGAAGTTCGTGAGGGAGTTCTCTGCACGGGCTGTGTATAGGTCGAGGGAGTTCTTTGCACAGGAGCCCTGCGTACGGGCGTCGAGGTTGAGGGAGTTCTCTGTACAGGTCTCCGTGCAGGGGTTGAAGTTCGGGGTGTTTGCGTAGACGTTGGTGGAGTAGACCGCTTGGGCGATGACCTTTGGGTGGTTGAGGGAGTGCTAGTTTTGTTCGTTGGCCTTGAGGTGCTGGATGCAGTAGGTACATCAACACCTTGTTGGATCACAGAAGGCGTTGTTGGGCGAACTGGTTGCCTCCCAGCTTCTTGCGTTTGAGGTTCACGAGCTTGGCGCTCAATATACTCTTGAGCTTGACGCGATCGCTTTAAGCTCTTACTTTCCCCAAAGTTGACATTGGCTCGAATCTCGCCATCCTTTCTAGCGTTTGAAGGCAACCTAACTTTCTTCTTAAATTTGTCGAGCTGTCGTTTAACCTGTTTATCAAGTTCTGGGTCACCCGTAGATTGGAACTTAAAATCCACTACCTTGCCATCTTTAACAACGGCTGTAACCTCTTGCTTCATGCCCTCAAGACTGACGTTGTCATCAATGCTTGCACCCGCTCTACCGCCACCTCCTGAACTTCCCGAAGAACCAGTTCCGGTTCCTTGATCACTTCCCTGTCCAGAACCAGTTTCAGAACCAGTTCCGGTTCCTTGACCACTTCCCTGTCCAGAGCCAGTTCCAGAGCCAGTTCCGGTTCCTTGACCAGTTTCACTGCCTGTCCCCAGACCTATTCCCTCGCCTGCTCCTTGTCCTACTCCAGAGCCACCTCCCCCTCCGGCTCCACCGCCAGAGCCAAAGCCAGATACAGAGCGATCGCCTCCAATTGACCCTTGGCTATTACCGATAGCAGGGGACTGTGCTGCACCTGCTCCAACCTGATTGGAGGGCTGCCCTTTGTTGGTCTCCACAGCCTTAAACGGGGCAGGTGATAGTGGACTAACCGGCTTTGCTACTTCAGGCTGTTCTGGCTGTTCAACACTCTTAGGTATCGGTGCTGTCTTAGTCGGTTCAGGTTCTTGTGCAGTTGGAGTTTCAAGTGGATCAGGTTCCTTCAAAGGAGTCGTAGGCTGTGGGGAAGGGGCAACCGCTTGTGTCTTCTCTTCTGGCTCAGGTGGTTGAACCTCAGGAGGCTCAACCACGGTGAACTCAATCGGCTCATTTTCAGGAACAAGGGCGCTATCCCAAGGAGCATTCAGACCGATGATCACTGCCCCAACGTGCAGCACCACTGAACCGACGAGGCAAAGCACTAGAGAAGACCTGAGCGCTTTCGCTTCTTTTTGGCGCTGTTCTACCGGAATAGTTGCAAAGGTCATACGCTACGCGCCTCCCATAGGACTGGAAGAAACCAACAGTAGCGGAACTTTGAGTTTAGTTGCGTAATCATCTTGAGCTTTAAGGCTCCTCACTTTAGGTAGGATGGGTTCGTAGCGGCAATACCTCACAGCATTGCCTGCTGGATAAAAGTATTTTTTGCTAGATGTTATTGATATTCAATTGCATAAAGCAAACCTACCAGAAAAATCGTTTAACGGAAAGATGGAAATCATTCTTGCTGTTGCTGTAGCTCAAGAAAGTTGTAAATCCAGCTCAGGCAGTTGCTTTGGCCATAGGCACATTTCCTGGAAAGCTAGCCGAAGAAGTTTTTGGTAGCCTGGTAGATGCTCGTGCTTGATATCTTTTTCCTTTAATCCAAATTTTTATTGAGAAAAATTCTGCTTTTTCTGGTTTAATGAGCCAGTAGGCTATTCCGATATTGCAATTACTCTAGAAAACCTACATGCAAGAAATTAATAACCTTTTCATCGCAGGCGGCGTGGTGATGTGGCCGCTGTTTGGGTTTTCCATTCTGGCGATCGCCCTCATACTAGAGCGCTGTGTTTTTTGGTTTCGGATTAATCGACGGCAACAAGGCGTGATTAGCGGCGTTATATCTCTTTACCGGCAGAACAATGTCGCCGAGGCTTTGAATCGATTGCAACAAAATGTGGATTTACCGATGGCACGAATTTTTCTAGCCGCTTTAGAGTTGGAAGACCCGACGCCAGAACAGTTCCGCTTAGCCTTAGAAGGGGAGATGGAGGCTGAGTTACCTTTGCTCAAACGATTTAACACCATCTTTGAGACAATTGTTAGCCTTTCGCCCCTACTGGGACTACTGGGGACTATCCTGGGCTTGATCCGCTCCTTTGCCTCACTGAACATTGGGCAAGTAGGGGGCAGCCAGACGGTCGGGGTTACGGCTGGGATTAGTGAAGCCTTAGTTGCAACGGCATCTGGCTTAGTCGTGGCCCTGGTGACACTGGTATTTGCCAACACGTTTCGGGGGTTTTATCAGCGCCAGATCGGGCTGATTCAGGAGTATGGCGCTCGTTTGGAGCTGCTCTATAGCCGTCAGTATGAAAAAGGGGAAAAGTCCTATGCGTCGACGCCTTGAGTCAGATCAACCGCTGCAAAT
>JBGTDT010000147.1:0-6185 GCA_041748155.1 Thermosynechococcaceae cyanobacterium
TGACTTGAACAAGATTGAAAAGTTTTGGGCACGGCTCAAGCACTATCTGCGCAAGACCTTAAATCAGTTCCTGAGTATTTGGGATGCTGTCGATAACCCCTTTAATGCTTTGTCCTAACTATCCCTTCGATTGCTATAGTAGGGGGTACAACATCCCCTATGTTTCTACTCAGGAGGGTGAATCATGCAGCGGGAAAAAACCTGTGGTTGATTAAAGGAATTGCTGGCTTGCTCTGCATCGGCTTCGGCCTGAGTGTTTTTGGAGAAGCCTTGAGCCGAAAAATTAATGACGAAGGATGGTTCTGGATTGGCACCCTTAGCCTCATGGCGTTTAACTTCGGCCTGTGTTTGATGTTCGACAGCCACAATCACCAAGCTCAGCTCACTCGCCTAAAGCAGCAAAAACAAAGGGGCGAAAATTCCTAACGTCTTGAAAGCCACCTATTAAATCTTCAAGGCAATCAGGTTTGAAGGGCAAGTGCTGCGCCGATGATGGGACTCAAATAACCCTTTGCCAGCAGAATTGCTGGTTGGCTTGCCAGGATAAGCACAAGACCAACCAAGAGCAGACCCCAAGGATGTTAGCTGTAGTCTCGAAAAAGGGAACCTTAGGAATGCTTGTCTCTTGGAGCAGGATGGGGTTGATATGGAATCTAGTACGTTCTTGACTGTCAACGACCAGTCTATCTCCCTAGCGCAAGCCCTAGAATACCTTCAACTGCCTGGAAAGCTACAGCCTTTTTTAGCTGAAATTCTACAGCAGTACATCTTAGACCAAGAGCTAAAAGCCAGAGACGATCTTGAGATTAATTCCGCCCTCACCGAGCAAGCGGTGATTGATTTTCGCTTAGAGCGTCAGCTTAGCGACCCGGCAAAGTTTCAAGCGTGGCTTGCCAGTAACGGCATCGACTACGCCAGTTTTCATCGTCGAATTGCTGCTGACTTCAAGCTAGAAAAGCTTAGAGATCAAATTACAGCGCCAAAACTACAAGAGTATTTCATTGAGCGCAAGATTTTCCTGGATCAAGTCGTGCTGTCTCGAATTGTGGTTGCTGACAAAGAAGTGGCTGACGAGCTCTACAGCCAGATTGAGGAGGGAGACAGATTTGAGCCCCTAGCCCAGGAATATTCTTTAACCGATGACCGCAGCTTCAATGGCATGATGGGACCTGTGAGCCGGGGAGAGCTGCCAGATACTATCAGAGCTTTAGTCGATCTGGCGAATCCTGGCGAGTTAGTTGGACCTGTAGAAGTAGAAGGGCAGTATTGTTTACTTCGGGTTGAACAATTTCTGCCGGCATCTCTGGATAGTCAAGTGAAGCAAGAGCTGCAAAATCAACTATTTGAGCAATGGTTGGCAGAGAAGATGGAGAAAATGACCGTTAAGCTGCATGTGAGCTGATCCATGCTGATTAGTCATGAGTATATGGACCTGGCCTGGGAGACCTTGCCCCTGCGCTTGCTGAGTCCCGAAGCACAAATTCAAGTTAAAGATCAAGCAGAGGTGCGCCGCTATAGCTTGGGGGAAAAAATCTGGTCCACCGAAACCCCAGGCAACCAGTTTCTGATTGTCGCGGGCAAGGTGCGCCTGCGGGAGGCAGAAACGGCAAAGCTACTAGCAATATTGACTGTGGGAGAGTGGTTCGGAGACCTACTCGCCCTGCCGGGGCAGTTCAAAGCCGTAACCGCGAGTAAAGAGGCTGTCGTGATTTGCTGGGATGCAGCCCTGTGGAGGCATGTATCGCCAGAAGTTGACCAACTCTGGCAACAAGCCTGTAACACCTACATGCAGGGTTCACTGACCCTGGACCCACCCCAAAACCCGCAGGCTCCTCAGCCAATCTCCGGGTATCCCTTTATCTCAGGTCTCAATAGTGCGGCGGCCTGTTTGACAATGGTTGCCCAAGCTCTAGAAAACCCGACTCAACTGGCGTGGGTACAACGCCAGATCCGGGGGCAGCGTCCTAAACAGGTAGTGGAGACGGCAGAAAAACTAGGGTTACACCTACGACGATTGCAAACAACCTGGAACGATCTGCCGCAGCTATCCTTTCCAGCTTTACTGCACTGGCAAGGCGATCACTGGGTTGTAGTGTATGGCCTTAGGGGCGATCGCCTGATCATTGCCAATCCCCTCAATCCCCGAAAGACCT
Source organism: Thermosynechococcaceae cyanobacterium (assembly GCA_041748155.1). GTDB lineage: Bacteria > Cyanobacteriota > Cyanobacteriia > Thermosynechococcales > Thermosynechococcaceae > JBGTDT01. Next base: position 2,154 of record JBGTDT010000147.1, read on the forward strand.
GTGAAACTGTGCCCCGATCTCTGGTTGAGGCGGCCTGGGATGGACAACTTTGGCAGGTTGAGCTAGTCCAGAAACAGGAGCGGTTCAACCTCAGTTGGTTTTTGCCTGCTGTCCGCCGCTACCAGGGGTTATTGGGGCAGGTGCTGCTGGCCTCGTTAACCCTGCAACTATTGGGATTGGCAACCCCTGTCCTGACCCAGGTAATCATCGACAAAGTGATGGTTCAAGAAAGCCTGTCTACCTTGGATGTGATCGCGATCGCCTTGCTGGGGGTAGCGTTATTTGAGGGGGTTCTGGGAGTCGCGCGGCTGTTTATCTTTACCCACACCACCCGGCGGCTTGACCTCAGCTTGTCAGCCCAATTGTTCCGTCATCTGCTGCGGTTGCCTCTGGCTTACTTTGAGGCGCGGCGGGTCGGCGACACGGTTGCCCGTGTCCAGGAGCTAGAGAATATCCGGCAGTTTCTCACAGGGACCGCTCTGACCGTTGTCCTAGATAGCATCTTTGGCGTGGTCTACCTGGTTCTGATGTTTTATTACGATGTCTCCCTCACCTGGATTGCCTTGGCCGTGCTGCCGCTGTTTGCTATCCTGGTCCTGATTTCAACACCGATCCTGCGGGATTGGCTCAACGAGTCCTTTAACCGCAGTGCCGACAGCCAGTCTTTTTTGGTTGAGACTGTGACTGGAGTTCACGCAGTCAAAGCCCACGTAGCCGAGCAAGCCTGCCGCGATCGCTGGGAGGGTCTGTTTGCCCGCTATATCCGCACCGGCTTTAAAGCCTCAACCACTTCGAATATCAGCAGCCACATTGGTGACTTCCTCACTAACTTGTCAAGCTTGCTAGTTCTCTGGTTTGGAGCCAAGCTAGTGATCAATCACCAGCTCACGATTGGTCAATTAGTGGCCTTTCAAATGCTCTCTGCTAAGGCAACAGAGCCGTTGCTGCGCCTGGTTCAACTTTGGCAGAACTTACAGGAAGTCCTGCTGTCTGTAGATCGCGTTGGAGACATTCTCAATGCAGCCCCAGAAGCGGAACCAGGATCTGGTCTGGTTCTACCAGTGCTGAAAGGTCAAGTAACGTTTGACCAAATCTTTTTTCGCTACCACCCAAACCAAGAGCCCATTCTGAAAGGAATTTCCTTCAGTACTCAACCAGGGACCGTGCTGGGAATTGTCGGTCGGAGTGGTTCCGGCAAAAGTACGCTCTCCAAGCTACTACAACACCTCTACCAACCTGAGTCAGGCCGCATTCTCATTGATGGCTTTGATGTCAAAAGTGCAGATCTAGCCTCCTTGCGGCAGCAGATTGGCGTAGTACTCCAGGACGATCTGCTGTTCAATGGTTCTATCTTGGAGAACATTACCTTTGGCAACTCAGATATCACTGCTGAACAAGTGGTGGAAGCAGCCCAATTAGCAGTCGCTCACGAATTTATTAGCGAACTTCCCCAAGGCTACGAGACTAAGGTGGGGGAGCGAGGAATGGGGCTTTCAGGAGGACAGCGCCAGCGCATTGCTCTGGCCCGTCTGTTCCTGTCTCAAGCCCCAATCTTGATCTTGGATGAAGCAACCAGCGCTCTGGATAGCGAAAATGAACAGCGGGTTTTACAAAACCTGCAGCGAGTTGCCCAAAACCGGACTGTCTTCCTGATTGCCCACCGCTTTTCCCTACTCAAACACGCTCATAAGATTCTGGTGATGGAAAAGGGCATCGTCGCCGAGCAAGGGACCAACGATGAACTCTTACAAAAAAAAGGAGTTTACTGGGCTTTATATCAACGTCAGCAAGCTGCTGCATAAGTGACGCCAGACTACACCAAGCAGTAGTGCAGTTGCCTAAGCACCGTACTATTACCCAGTGGCAGTAAACGCTGAGTTTCAAAGTTCGGTGGCACTACCAAACCTATCCACCTGTCTGAAGGACATACTGATATTAGTTGGCTGGGTCAGAAGTCCGATCAACAAAAGTGGTAAAACTTTAGGTCTGAATTGGTATCTCAATAATTTCTAAACAACTCTATGACCCTGGGTGAAAGTTCCATCGCTGAGACCAAAGCCAGATCGGACAAGTTTCTTAGACAACTTACTCAGAACCTGCTCTAGGTTCAGCGCTGCATCCAATTTTACTTTTCTGTTCAAGCACCTACGGGAGACTACAACAGTACGCTTGAACAGGAGGGATGTGAACTTCTTAGCACTTCGTACTACCAGTTAGGGAAGAAAGTTAATGACAAGCACAACGAGATCCTCAGAACGTCTTGCCCCTCTGGGTGGAACTAGGTCTGCTCTACTGGAGCTGAGGTCATCTTCACTCCAGTCCTTAGGAGTTTTACCAGGGCTGGCCGACTCACTCCCGCGCAGTCACAAGTTGTCTGGCAGCAGTGGTACTTCAACGATCGCTCCTCGCTCAGCAGTCAGTCGTAGCTTGAGTTTGAGTAAAGCTTCAACCACAACAGGAGACTGGTTCAGCCGAAACCTGCGTGACTCAGGAATTACGGATCTAACGCGTAGTTTGACTAGGGACGGTCAACTGAATCGCAAGGACATGCTTGCAATTCTACGTACCTCCCGTGATGGCGGTTCAGTGAATGGTGGGGAGTTAAAAGATCTCCAGATCATCGTCAGCAATACCAGCCGCTTCACTGTGAAAAACTACATTCGCGTCTTGTCGAACAAGGTCGTCAACGGTAATGTAGCTAACCAGACCTATCAGGGTGGCCGTTTAGGCAATTTGTCTGCTGACAGTAGTAGCACTCATCTGGACAAACTGATTGGGAAATGGTTCCTGGGTAAGGATCGTCCGACGACAGGCCCAGGCTACACCCACCGACAGGCTAGCGGCTCTCTATTTCGGAATGGCGTTAGCTACAAAGATATTGAACAAGGACTCGTTGGCGATTGTTATTTTTTAGCTAGTTTGGGTGCAGTTGCACGCCGCACAGCTAGCACTATCCAAAATATGTTTGTCGACAACGGTGACAACACCTACACCGTCCGCTTCTACAACAATGGTGTTGCTGACTACGTCACCGTAGACAAATACTTACCCACTGATGCTTCAAAACGCTTCGTCTACGCAAGCTACGGTAATTCCTCAAGTAGTTCTAGAAATGAGCTATGGGTTGCCCTAGCAGAGAAAGCCTATGCCCAACTGAACCAGTCCGGCTGGATTGGCCAAGACAACAACAACTCTTATAGAGGAATTGAAAGTGGCTTGGGCTACTACGCAATGCGTCATATTACAGGTCGCAGTACCACTTACGGCTACACTCCTAGCGGCCTTGGTAGCTCTAACTTCACGGCAATGGTGAATGCCTTTAAAGATGGAAAATCAGTGACTGTAGGCACAAAGGCGTTTAGTCAGGCTTCAAACCTTGTCCCAGGTCACGAATACATAGTAGTTGATTACAACTCTTCCACTCGAAAATTAAAGCTCTTTAATCCATGGGGAGTCAGTGGAGGCCACTACAACGGACAGTTAAAGCCTGGGACTGTAGAAATTAATGCATCAAGTCTCTCTGTCAATTTTGACTACTGGGCTCGCACAGTTTAGAGCAACACTCATTAACCGACAGATTTAGTATTCATGTTCTAGAGTTACTGAAGCACTATACTAGCAAGCTGCTTTACCTCTATTCCACGACTTGGAAGGTTATGAAGGGTAAAAAACAAAACAGGTGTTATTTCTAGGCAGACATCAACAGCTCCATGATTTGATCTACGGACTTACCTTGATTCATCAAGAGACTTCTTGCATAAATGCCCAAACAGGGGCTGAGAGTATTGAGATTACGTATCTTAAACCGACTTATGCAAGAAGTCTAAGGACTGGGTAAACTCAACCACCTGCTGCACGGCTTCGCGTGCAAGGGAGTAGAGGCGTTGGCCAATGGTTTGCTCATGATTATCAGCAAAGTTAAACCGCTCAGATTTTTGTCCACTGCAACGAGCGTGCTGAAGCACAGACTGCGCCACGCAACTTAAGCAGAAGTGGCGTTTCACCGCTGCCTGATTACGAAGCTGAGCGTCT
>JBGTDT010000148.1:0-30831 GCA_041748155.1 Thermosynechococcaceae cyanobacterium
CACTTAAAGTTTTGCTTGCCATTGTGGATTTTGCCGTTCTTAACCACCTGCCGCGAGCAACAGTTGGTACAAGTGATGAGGTTTTCTAGCATAGTTAACAGTAAAGCTTTGACCTCTATCCTTACCTATTCTGGACTACCAGATTTTTTACCCTTCATAACCTTCCAAGTCGTGTACGGAATTAAACCTGCACCGAATTATGGCAAACTATCTGCCTCACAACCAACGGAGTGGCATGCTGCTTAAGCGACTAGGCTTTGTCGTCGAAGGTTATGCCCGCGACTATCTAATGATCAATGGCCTCTGGCAGGATCATATTCTCACAAGCTTAGTCGATCAATGGTGGAAGCCTGATGCCCGCTGAATCGGGCTGTGGTTACTGCTAGAGTTAGAGCGCGACTTCAACAAGCTCTGAGCAAAAGCCTAAGGGTCTACCTTTGATTGGCCCTGCAACTGCATGTCTTTCAGGTCAATGAGATTTTGGGCAAGTTCTGACAACCGTTTTTTGTACTTTGTGTTGGCCGTAGCAGGTCAGTAAATGTCTCTTGTTTAATCTTCTGGTGGGTTGCCTCTTGAGATAGGGGTGAGGCATATTCTTTAGAATTAACTTGGTATTTGAGTAAAGAATTGAAGCGCCATTGAGCTGGTGTAACTCTCGTTGCAACTGACAGACATCAAGTTCTAAGATGAACATCCGCTGTGAGAACCGCTTAGACTATTTAGCCATCACCAAGCTCAATCAACTGGCCTTTGGGCGGGAGAATGAGGCCAAGCTGGTGGAGTCCATTCGTAATTCTGACCGCTATATTCCAGACCTCTCGCTGGTTGCTGAGCTAGACGGTATTGTAGCCGGTCACATTTTACTCAGCTACATTGACCTAGTAGGGCAAGAAACTCAGAAGATACTGGGTCTGGCTCCTATGGCCGTGCAACCAGCCCTGCAAAGGCAAGGTATTGGCAGCGCGCTAGTTCGAGCAGGGTTAGAAGCGGCAACCGCAAGGGATGAATTGATGGTCATCGTACTGGGGCATCCTCAGTTCTACTCACGTTTTGGCTTCAAGCCTGCGGTTGATTATGGCATCGAGTCGCCCTTTCCGGTGCCAAAGGAGGTTTTTATGCTCAAACCCCTCAAGAACTACGACGAACGTTATAGAGGAAAGGTTATCTATCCACCAGCTTTCAGTGGGGTATAAGCTCACCCTAGCTGAACTCAGATCAGCATCACTGCTTATCCTTTATTTGATTCAGATGAGATTTCCAATGCGCTTCACAGTCTTAAGTAGGTTGTAAAGTTCATTGTTAGAGCTAAGTAGAATAGTGTGAACTTATTGGACAGGACTAATTGCGGTTTCTTGCCTTAAATTTACCCTTGTAGTGCGGCCCAAACTAGACCGGGAAGTTTACGAGCAGCAGGCGCTGCCTCGAAGTAGAGGAGTTGTTCTGCCAACTGCCGTAGATTTTTATGATTGGCAAACCACGCAGGGGTGGGCCTGATCCGAAAGGGGGCACGGACGACTGACTTTTGTGGGTGGTCGAACAGGTAGGTATTATGCACAACGCCGCGACCTGATCTAATGTCTGCTAGGGGGTGTCCGGGGAAAGCCCCCCAGGTGGTTGAGCCGAGGGAGTAAATGACTCCTGTCCAGACATTCACACCAATTGCGCCGTAGCGTAGATCCGCGATCGCCTGGTCTAACTCGGTAGCCACAGCTTGTTCAGTCACAGGGTCAACTAAGAGCGTACAGGAGAGCGTGCCCCAGACCTGATGGTTGGTAAACTCAACCGCTTGGGATAGAAACTCTCTGGCATCGACGGCTTCAAGACTAACCTCTGCTAGCACCCCACAGAAAGCTTCCTGGGTAAGGGCATACTCCCCTGGTCTAGGTGGCAGATCAGGAATCACGGTCCAGGGGACAATCTGTTCGGTTCTGGACCCTAACGCTTGGGCTTGGGGATAGTGATCTAGAAATGTCTGGTAACGTTGTTGTGCCCCTGGATAGTAAGCTTGGCGGGAAGGAATAGCAGCTAATTCTCTCTGGAGGCGATCCAGAAATACCTGCCGTTGCTGCCACCCTTGGGCAGTCACAACTACTTGGGCAGCGGCACAATTGAAGCTGGCATTGTGGGCCACCATACTGGCGACATGTCGAGCTTGAAAGGCAATATCGGTTTCAGACCACGAACCGGGGACCACCAGCACCGGGGTAACACAGCCTAGCTCTGAGGTAATTGGTTTGCTCAGGAGTAGCTCCTTCGCAGCCTTGCGCTTTGTCTGCTCCTGCGGTGTACTTCCCCAGACAATAGCATCATGGGTATGTTGAGAGCCAGTAATGTGAATGGTGTCAACAGCGGGGTGATGACAAAGATAACGACCTAACTCCGCACCGCCATAAACTACTTCGAAAAAGCCAGCCTCGCGGAGCGATTGAAATGCTTGCTCCAGCAGCGGACCCAGGTAGTCATTCACCGGATTTAGCTTCAGCATCACCACCTGGTCTTCAACGAACAGCTTGTATAGGGCGTCCATGGGACCAATTGAGGAAATATTTCCGGCTCCCAGGACCAGAGCAACTCTCCCTTGCCGCTGCTGCCGATAGGTTGCCCCTTGGCTGGGCAATTGACCTGGCTGAATCCAGACTTCGCCCCTAAAGCCAAACCACAGCAACCTGTCCATCCAATTATCGGGAAAAACCTGAGCCACTACTTGTCCACTGGGGCGGGTAGACAGCACCGGTTGAGGGTGCCCGTCGGCGGCTAAAGCCTGGATCAGGAGCCGGAGGTTACGAATAGTTGCCACAGGTCCCACAAACCATTCTTCGCCTGCCAGGGGTGAGTTCGGAGCAATGCCTTTAGCACGGCAGGCTGCTTCAGCCCAGGACTCGGCCACAGCCATGACTCCATCGATACAACGACGCAGATAGGTGACTCGATCAGGGATGGCAAGCTGAACCCAGGTGTGCTTTTGGTTCGCTAGCCGGGTTGCGATCGCGTTTGCCCCCTCAAAGAAAGTGGCCGAAATTAAAGGAGAAGTTGTCATGCAAGCCTCCTGAGGTAGGCACAGTTATAGTTAGGAATCTTACAACTCAGCGCAGTGCCCAGGCTAAAAAGCGCTCGGTATAGTAAAGTGCTAATTGGTTACTGGGACCATTGAAGACAGTATCAAAGGCGTGTTCCGCCCAGGGAATTTCTAGCAGAACAGCCGTGCTTCTGACGCTACGCAGGCGATTGTAAAGGCGTCGTCCATATTTTGATTGCACTACATGATCGCGGCTACCGTACACCAGTAAGGTTGGCGGGAGCGGCTGAGTCACAAAGTTAATCGGGGAAGCAGCCTGATAGCGGGCCATCAGTTTCTCTGGGGGGCCACCTAGGAAAGCCTCCAGGAGAGCCCGCACATTCAGCGGATCGGGACGAGGTGGATCGGCATAGCCCGCCGCTAAATCCACTGGTCCGTAGTAGTTCACAACTGCCCGCACCGGCGATGCACCAGGTTGGTAGGCCGCCAGCATCGCCAGATGAGCTCCAGCCGACCGTCCCAACAGCGCGATCCGGTCTGGATCAGCACCGTATTGACTAGCGTACTGGCGGATGAAGACCAGAGCTGCCTGCACATCCTCCAACTGGGATGGAAAGCGGTAGCGGGGGGCGTGCCGGTAGCTAATTGCAAAAACAGTGTAGCCTCGCGCCGCCATGTAGCGGTTAAACTCACTGTTCTGAGCTGGACTGCCACTCTGCCAAGCTCCACTGTAGAGCACCACAATCGCCGGACTTGCCCTTCCTCGGTGGAAAGGACTGTCTGGTGGCTGGTAAACATTCAGGGTTAATCGCAGGTTATCTGGAGTCGCAAAAGGGATACCAGTGGTGCAGCGTACCTGCCCAAGCTTGATTCCACTAAACCCATCGGCTAGGACAAACGGCTGGGGTCGCATCTGTGCCTTTGCAGGACTTGAAATTTGGGCCTGGTAATCTATTCCCAGCCCGGTCTGCATGGCCGCTGCCAGTTCCTGCTCTGTCTGAGGCAGTTGCACTAGGGGCAAAGCACTCAGCAAGAGTCCGGCCAAACTAGCCGTTAAAGCTAGACGTTGCCACTGGCTGGAACGGACACCCACAAGTGCCAGTAGACCTGCGACTAAGTTAAGCACCAGGAGCCAGGGGCTGACCTCAGGTGCACCGATTCCCAGTACCAGCCAAAAACCTGTTGGCGCTGGAATCACAATCCAGAGACTCAGAAATAGACCTGTGCCACCCAGAAGCAGTGCTAGTAGTGAAGCACTAACTTGGAGTGGATAGAGCATTTTTGCTAGTCCTACCATTTTTCGCCCTTGGTTTTGCCTTCAGCCCTGCAATAACCTGAAAAGTTGAGGAGTTTTCTAAGTAGAAATACTGAACTTTTAATGGCTACTGCATAAAAAATGCTGAAATCCATATATCTTAAAGGTTTCAAGGATCCATATTGGATCAGCACACTTTAGAATAAAGCATTGAAGTTTCGAGACTGTGGGACTTTCAGCGATTTTGGGCTAAAATCCCCCTCAGGTGTTCGAGAATCCAAGGCTCTAAAACGTGTTGGAGCAACGTCCACTCAGTTCAACTCTAGGTTTAGTACCGTTCCTAGCTGTTGGGATGCACGGCTGTAAAGTCGATGTTATCAACTTAAAAACGGGTGTACAAACTGACTAGGAGCAAAATGGATGAATAAAGGTGAATTAGTCGACGCAGTTGCCGGAAGGGCTAGCGTGACTAAAAAACAAGCTGATGCAGTCCTCAGTGCTGCTATTGATACGATTGTTGAAGTAGTTTCCAAGGGCGATAAGGTGACGCTGGTGGGCTTTGGCTCATTTGAATCCCGCGATCGCAAAGCCCGCGAGGGGCGCAATCCAAAAACAGGCAACAAAATGGACATCCCAGCCACGAGAGTTCCGGCCTTTTCGGCTGGCAAGTTTTTTAAGGAGAAAGTTGCACCACCTCCAAAAACAACTAAAAAGAAGTAGCTATACAAAGGCGGGCCTGAACCTTGGCCAGACCGCTGCATGGGGGTAATCTCGTTTGGGCTGCAGACCTTGCAGGTTGCCCCCTTTCTCAAATTCTAGATTTCTCTGCCAGTATCAATCCCTGGGGTCCGCCCAACAGTGCGATCGCCGCGATTCAGGCCCATCTGGGTGAGCTGCGGGCCTATCCCGATCCCCAATACCAAGCACTACGGCAAGCCCTGAGCCAGTTTCATCAAATTTCACCCGATTGGATTTTGCCCGGCAATGGCTCTGCCGAACTGCTGACCTGGGCTGGCCGGGATCTGGCTGCCCTGACAACCACAACTTTAGTCACCCCAGCCTTTGGCGATTACTGGCGAGCTCTAGGTGCCTTTGGGGCGCGGGTGGTTACCTGTCCGCTGATGTCTATGCTGTCTCAAACTCCTAGGTCTGAGGTGCAGGGGTCAGAAACAGAAACTCATCAGCTCACCCAGGCTCTTGGCCTCTCAGCTCAGGGAACCTCTGCTCCGACGGGGTTACTCCTCAACAATCCCCACAACCCTACAGGTCAACTTTTTTTGCAGCAGACCCTCCTACCCCTCCTAAAGCAGTTTGCTCTAGTTGTGGTGGATGAAGCATTCATGGACTTTCTGCCGCCAGAGCAGCAGCAAAGCTTGCTACCCGTGATACAGGACTACTCCAATTTAGTCATTCTGCGATCGCTGACTAAGTTTTACAGCTTACCGGGCTTACGCCTGGGCTATGCTATTGCCCACCCTGAGCGGCTCCGGCGCTGGCAGCAGTGGCGCGACCCCTGGCCTGTCAACAGCTTGGCCGTTGCCGCCGCCCGGGCAGTTTTGAGCGATCGCCCCTTCCAACAAAAAACCTGGGACTGGTTAGGGGAAGCCCGCCTCCAGCTTTGGCAAGGTCTGAGCCAGTTACCGGGTTTACAACCCTACTGGAGTGCGGCTAACTTCCTACTGGTAGCATCACACCAGTCCAGCTCCGAGCTACAGAGACAATTGCTGAAATCCGATCAAATTTTGATCCGGGACTGCCTCAGCTTTCCAGAACTGGGCGATCGCTACTTTCGAGTCGCTGTACGCTCCCAGGTTGACAATCAGCGGCTGCTGGAAGCACTGGCTCAGGTTTTATCGAGTTAGCGCTAAGGGGCTTACATCAGGCTAGGCAGCTCTTAATAGGAAATACCAAAGGAGCCTCTAATGATAGTTCTGGGATACGGGTACGCAGGAACCCCAATCACTCCAGGATAGGAAGGAACTCCAATTGCCCTGGGATACCCAAACGAATCCACAACGGTTGGATTAACCTGGGTTGAGTTGTAGATGGGTGAGTTCACTACAGTTGGGTAGATTAAAGTTGAATCCACGGCTCTTCCCCTTGTTGTGTAGGTTCCAGGAGTCACGCCGTAGTAAGTGGTTGAGGTGGTGGAACCCGTGACTCGGTTCAGAGGTACGGGTGCTGGAATCGGGCTGCCATAGATTACAGAAGACGGGGCTTGCTGGACTCCGGTGACATGAATATACCCGCCGGTTACCGGAAAGCCAGCGCGGGCCGGAGCAGCCCAACTAGAAAAGACAGTCACGCCTGCCGCCAGCGATGCTGAGACAGTAACAAGAATCGTTCTACCTAAACGACGTAGCTGGTGTGATGGCTTAAGCATGTTCTACCTCAGAGTAAAGAGCGCTTCAGAATGTCCTAGAGAATGCTCTAAGATGTCTCGCTTTTCCCCCGAGTGTCGCCTGCTTTCTTCTCGTCCTGTAAAACTCCTGAAGCTTGCAAGCAGAACCCTAGCTGCATCATAGCGCTTTGCTACTTGCTTGAGTCAGTTGGATAAATCAAACCCGCAGCGAGCAGTGTAGCAATGCTAGGGCAGCCAACGGGGATGAAATCCAGACAAAGGAAGGGCTTCAGGCTGGGGTGGGGATTCACCTGAAGCACCTTGTTTCTCCTCTGGAGACGCTGCGCGATCGCGAGGTATTGGGGCTCCCTTTGTCTGGGGAGATTCATCAAATGATGGCTGGATAGAGAGCAGCCAGAGTTGACTGGTTACGACAGTGGCCTCTGGTGCCTGTCCAGGACTGGCAGATTGGCTGGTGCTGGCAGCTTGGTCAAACAGGAGGGCTGTACCGTCTGGGGCAAGACTAATTTGCAAGTCGCGCTGAATCGGTAGGATGACAAGCGGCTTCAACTGACTGGTCTGAAGATCAATTGCGGCAATGTAGGGTCGCTCTCTATAGTCTGACCCAGGTAAGAGCTGGGTCAGCAGGCAGTAAAGAGTCTGTTTGAGCGGCTCAAATTGAGCACTGAGAATAGATCCGGTCGTTCTCAGCAGTTCTTTCTGGCTTCCTTGATTGCTGACGAGAAATAGCGATCGCGTGTAGTCGGTGTTAAACTTCACCATTGCCGCCGCCGAACCATCTGGGGCAAAACTCAGCACAGTGCCGAACTTGGGCAGGAAGTCGAGAGGCTGAGATGCCCCTTGGGAATCCAATGGCAGAATTGCCAGTCCTTGACCCTGGGCAATCACCAAGGAGTGGCTATCCGGCGCAATCAGAAAGTTCCCGCCGGGTTGGTTGTTGAGCAGTTGCGGGGAGGCATCCTGAGGCAAGAGCCACAACCCCGACTGGGCCAGGTTGCGGCGATCGGCCCGCTGCACCACAATTGTTTCACCGTTGGGCGAGAGATCAAACTTGAGAATTTGGGCATCGCTATTATCCAAGACTAGCTTGACATTACCAGGTGGTGATCGGTCAATCTTTTGCTGATCGTGTGAACTAAAGTGAAGCCCCGTGGAAACAGTGTATAGTTTCGGGTCAAAGGAACCTTGCCTTTGATTCCCCCGCTCCGTGGCCGAAAATAGGATGAGATCGCCTTGAGGGTAGGGTTCAAACTCTGCCACAGCCAGATTTGGCGGTGTCAGCACGGTTTTCTGCTGTTGGGTCAGGTTGTAGAGAATCAACCGACCGGCATCTGCCCCTTCAACTCCCAAACAAATAAAGGCGCGATCGCGGGTCGTGAAGCGCCCCAGAAAGGGCTGGATCACGGTTGAATCCGACTCCTGGCCGGAGAAGCGATCCCGTGCTTTGCTTAAGCTGACCTGGAAGGTCCTGCCGTAGGGGGCAGGTTCAGTCAGGGTGTAGGCCATCCGCCGTCCGGCCCAACTCACTTTGCCGGGTAGAGGCGGCTCAATGCGTAAGTTGCCCTGCACACTTGCCTGATTCATGGGGCGGTTAAAGGTCAAGATGAAGGCACTATCTTGCGCGCCAATCTGTTTGTCCTGCCAGCTAAAGTCTCGCACTCGCGGAGCTGTGCGGTCTCCACTCCACAGCAACAGCCCTATCAGGACACTCAGCCCCAGCATGAGTGAAATTGCCACCCGATCCAAAGGTTGGGAAAACCACTTCTGAAGGGTTGTCGGTCGGTAAGTTTGCATCAGCGCTAGGAGAGATCAGTCCGGTTCGGGGTCGTAGATATTCTACTGCTTGATGTTCCATCCCTTAGACTGGTTGAAAGCTGGTTCCCAGACCTCACTATTCCTTCACAGCCATGAAAGCAAACCTACAAACGCTGAAGTCTGCTTTGCGTTGCCGCTGAGGGCTAAGCTTTGTCTTGGCAACACGCTGCTGGGCAGGGTATATTAGTGCCTAACTTCAAGCGCTACACTAGTGACCAAACTTTTGGGAGCAACATTATGTGCGTTACCTGTCTTGCTTTCTCTGCTTTGACAATTTTCTCGCCAGTTACAGAAGCACCTCAACCTGCGACTGGGACGCCAGCCAGTATTTCTAACGTGCAGGCGAGCCAGGTTAAGTCTATGCCCGTGGCCGAAGAGACCCGCGTTGCGATCGCCAAGATGCTCAAGCAACTCCCCAGTTCTTCAGATGCCCATCTGTTACGGCAGGAACTCAAGTCTTTACAAGCAAGATTGGCAGGGGTCAAAGACGATGCCAAAGCGGAAGCGATCATCGATCAGGGATTGAATACCTTATCGGAACGCGTTATGGCAGCCCCAAACTCTGACCGGATTGTTGAAGTGTTGTTTGAAATGGGAGAAGCAGAGGCCAATCCACAGGTGAATTCTACCCAGTCAAAGCTGCTTCGGGTCCCAAGCTCCAGCCCGACTGCCTCTCTACGTCACGGCAACTGGGGCTGGCTCAGCTAGATGGCCGAGAAGAAACCAGGAATCCCCCTAGTGGCATTCACAATCCGTATGACCACAGCCCTGCCCGGCGGGATGAGCGTTAGCACAGGCATCACTACAGTAGTACTTGCTGCCTTTCTGTACTGCTTCCTCCCGTGAAACAATACACAGGCAAGGTTCACAAGGCACATTTCATCTGGGTTACGGTTGTCATAGCTTCGACAAAATCAACGCTTGAATAACTATAAGTTGGAATTTATTCCTGTCACGAGTTTATTCATAAACTGTGACACAGCAGTGCTCTGGAAGGTTTACCCGCACAGATTAGAAGACGCTGCTGATTATCCTCTGGTAGACAACGTAGAACACGGATTCTCGGTTAGGGAAGCCAGACGGGATGAAAGCCAGACAAAGGCAGCAATTCAGGTTGTAGCCTAGCCGGGTCGCGACCCACAGGTTTATGGGCAGGTAAAACTGGAAGCAGCCGCAGATTATTTGAGCTACTCTCCCTCCTCCCTACGGGTTGGCTTGCGTAGTTTGCTTGAGCATATACAAGGGATGCACCATCCGGGGCGAGGCTGATTTGCCAGTCTTGGCGGCTACTCAAGTTAATTGAATTGGTCAGCTTTCCTGTCTCTAGCTCAATTGCTGCCAGCTTTGGCAGGGCTGCCAGAGGCTTTAGCCTGCCAGTCCGTAGCTCAATGGCTAGTAAGTAAGGATGTTCTTCTTGATAGTTTATTCCCGATGGAGTTTGGGTTAGGAGGCAGTAGAGTGTCTGTTTGTCAGGGCTAAAGTGAGCGCTGTAGATGGACCCCGTTGTTCTCAGAAGTTCTTTCTGAGTGCCTTGAGTGGCAACTTGAACCAGCGATAGTGAGTTATCGCTGTTAGCTTTCACCATTGCAGCAGCCGATCCATCCCAGGCAAAGCTAAGGACCCGACCGAATTCTGGCAAAAATACAGGTTTGGAAACCGTTTCAGGTTCCAGGGGAGAAACTGTCAGTCCTCGACCTAAATCAACCACCAAGGCAGTGCTATCTGGTGTGATCGTAAAGTCTTCTGCTGGTCGGACATCCAACCGTTCAGGGGGTGAGTCTGGCTTCAGTATCCACAGACTGGACGGAGCGGACTGCTGTTTGCTCAGGCGCTCTATAACGATTGCTCGACCATCCGGCGAGAGATCAAACTTGTAATTTTTATAGTCTGTGTTGTCCAATACTAGTTTAATTTGACCGGCAGGGTCCTGGTTATGCCGCTGCTGGCCGGGTGAGTTGAAGTGCAGGCCGGTCGATACGGTGTAAAGTTTCGGATCAAACTCCTGAAATAGACCGTTTTGATCTGCCTGGCTTGTCGCCGAAAATAGAATGCGATCGCCTGCGGGGTAGGGTTCGTACTGATCAATCATCAAGCCTGAGGGGGTCAGCGCCACTTTTTCTTGTCGGGTCAGGTTGTAGAGGATTAAACGACCAGTATCAGTTCCCTCTACACCCAAGTAAATCAAGGCGCGATCGCGAGTTGTGAAGCGACCTAGAAAAGGCTTAACTAGAGGCCGGTTTGACTCTGTTAGGGAAAATTGGTCTCTCGCCCCCTCTAATCGCACCTGAAAGGTCGTGCCGTAGGGAGCAGGTTCAGTTAGGGTGTAGGCCATCCGCCGTCCGGCCCAACTGATTTTCCCAGCCAAGGATGGCTCGATGCGTAAGTTGCCCTGCACACTCGCCTGATCCATGGGGCGGTTAAAGGTCAAGGTGAAGGCACTATCTTGCGCTCCAATTTGTTTATCTTGCCAGCTAAAGTCTCGCACTTGTGCAGCCGTGCGGTCCCCAGTCCACAACAACAGTCCAATCAGGAGACTCAGCCCCAGCATGAGTGAAATTGCCACCCGATCCAAAGGTTGGGAGAACCACTTGTGAAGGGCAGCAACGAGGGAGGTCGGCATTGATCGTGACTGACTTGGGCCTGACTGATTCCGGCTAGTAAGCGTAGGGATTCTTTGGTTCTGGAATCGGTTTGAGAGCGCTGGCTTGAATTGTCAGTTGACGCTTCCCGGCCAAATTGTCAGTAATCATTTGACCTTCAATCTCTAGCCAGGTATCCGGTGGGTAGGTGATGCGGCTTTGGGTTAATTTAACAGGTAGCCCGACTGGGTAGGCGTCCGCGGCACAACAGGTAATCGCAAAGCGGGAAAGGGTTAAATACTGGTCTGGCAGTTCTGGTGAGTGAATCACAAACCCCTGGACTTTCACCTTTTGACCAGTATAAGCATCGGGTTCTGGATAGACTGCCAGCGTTCGTACCCAGTCAATTAGCGATCGCGCCTCTGGCCGAGTTGAAGCCCGAAAGGTTTGAGGCTGGGCGCGAGATAATGCTAAAGACTCTGTCACGCCTCGCTGCAAGGCAGTTTGACTGGCAAAAGGCCGGGGCGTCACCAGTAAACCCAAACAGGCCGCTGCTAAAAGCAGGCCGCTCATCCAGCCTGGGGGAAATAGGGTAAAGTGTCGGACCTTTGAGCCAGGCTGACGCAACTGCCAAACCCCCAGAGCACTGATCAGCAATAAGCCAAACCCGGCGGTAATGCTTAGCCAGAAGTACCTGGGGTGAATCAGCAATCCCAGCTTACCGGTGAGCCAGTAGTTCAGCAGCAATACCCCCCAAGCAGAAATAGCCAGCAGGTCTAGCCAGTCCAAAGCACGGGAGAAATTACGACGTTGAGAGAATCTCTGGGCCATAGCGTTTTGCCAAGCGTGAAGTGCGACTTGTTAGCACCTGAGGTTAAAACGGGTCAACTGATCTGCAAGTTGACAAACAGCGTAAATAAAAAGGTTAACTGAGCTACTAAGACAAATAGATAAACCACAGCCCGGCCCCGAAAAATCGTTAACATCAGCCCCAAGCCCTTCAGGTCAATCATCGGACCGAAGACAAGGAAAGCCAGTAGGGAACCACTGGTAAAGGTAGAGGCAAACGAGAGGGCAAAGAACGCGTCAACAGTCGAGCAGATCGAGACCACGCCTCCCAGGACCATCATGGCGACAATCGAGGTCACCGGACCTTGGCCTAGGCCAAGGATAGCTTCACGGGGAACGGCAACTTGAATGATGGCAGCGACTAGACTACCCAGGACCAAAACACCTCCCAGCTCCCGCAACTCTTGAATCGTGTTTTCTAACAACAGCCAGAGGCGATCGCTGATCGGCTTAGCTGTGGTAGAGCTGGCAGCTAAGCTTGCCTGTAATTCTGAAGCATCCATGCGGATTGGCTTACCGGGCTGAGCCAATAAGAAAGTACCAGATTGGAGCAGATTGGTCGTCTGAATCTGGGAGTTCACTATGGGTTGTGAGTGGGGGGGTTGTGGCTGGGGGATAGAGCTAGCAACGGCAGGCTGGAGAAGCGGGCGTAGGTCTGCTTGAGTACTGAATACCCAACCAACCAAGGTCGCAATGACCAAAGAGAAAAGGACCCGGAGCCCGACAATTTCCGGTTGATCCCGGAAAGCTGTCCAAGTTGCCCAGAGGACAATTGGATTAATCGTCGGAGCGGCTAGCAAAAAACCGATGGCAACGGGAGCAGAAGCGCCCTGGATTAAGAGCCGACGGGCGACAGGAACATTACCGCACTCACAGACTGGAAACAGAAAACCAATGGTACTCCCAACTAAAGCTCCCAGGAGCGGATTTTGAGGTAGGACCTTAATCAGTTCGCGCTCATCTACAAACAATAGCAATAACCCAGACAGCAAAACGCCGAGGAGTAAAAAGGGAATTGCTTCGACTAACAAACTTAAGAAGAGGGTGAAACCACTGCTGAATTGACTCATCTAGAGCTTTTCCTAGATTTTCTGACCCAATGAATCAGTTTCCTAGGTTAACACCAAGCTTTGTCAGATCGGACCGGACTTTGGCGCTTACACCCGCTGAATCACGGCTGAGGTCGGAAAATAGGTTTCTCTGCCAGGGTAGGCGCTGCCGAGATTAACCTGAAACTTCGGCTTTGAGAGATCACCTAGTTTAGCCAGGTGAACATGGACAATTGTATCAGATCAAAAAAATCCGGTTTGGCGTCAAGTTATGACTAATCTAGTTACTTCGAGACAAAATCTTTAGAAATTCTATTTCCAGTTCATCACTAAAATCTTTCAAAATAGAGCGTTTTTCTAGAAAATTTCTCTTCAGTTTAGAGGTGGAATGTGTCGAAGCCTACTATGCAAGTTTGCGTTGTGGCTGTATTCTGATTTCAATCAAGATTTGCAATCGGTACCTATGGGGGGATTTTTAGGTGCTAACTTTTTCCTTTGCTTCTGAAGCTTCTCTTGGCAATATTTACAGTTCAACAGACAGGACTAAAGATCTACAGGTCGAACTACTGCCAAAACTGTTCAATGCTTCCCGGCAGTTAGATCCAGCCAGCCAAGCTGAATTAACGAATACGCTTAGAGCCATTTTAGACCGTCCAGTTGAACTTGAAGACATGCAAAGAGGCAGGGTTTCTTACCTGCTTCAGTCTATTGAGGCTTACTACCGTTTGTTTCCGGGTTGTCTCATTGATCGCAATGAGCAACGCCTCCTAAAGGAATCACTGCATCAAACGGTTCAGCGGCTGGTGCAAATGCCTCAGTCGGTGATTGAAGAAGAATCTAGTCGGCTCAATCGTAACCGCTACAATCAGCCACTTAAACAGTTAGTATTTCGGTTCAGTCGCCCTGCGCTGGTGATCAGCGATCCTGAGTCCTTGCCGATATTGACTGAGGCGGAGTGCCTATTGGCTCTGTTTCTCCAGTGCTTGCGACAGCAGCTAGGTGCAGCCGTGCTACTGAGTGATCGCTTTGCGGTGGAGTACCGGGACTTGATCCGCAGTGCTTGCCTGGCTGCCAACGAACCGGAGGTCTGTCAAAACAATTTAATTGGTTGGTTGTGGGAGGCAATGAAGTCCTTTGATCCCCTAAAAGCTTTTGGTGCTGCTGGTCATGGGCGTCCGACTTTCGAAGCCTGGGTGCGTACGGTTGTCAGTAACAAGCTAGCCGACGAACAGCGCAAACTCCTAAAGCGAGAAGCCGATGAACTGCTCTTCTATGAGCCGCGAGCCGTCAAAATCTTTCAAGATCGTTATAGTGCTCTACCTGCCGTTGCTCAGGCCGAGATCGACCTGTCTGCCTGTCTGAAGTTTATTGAGGTCGTGCAGACTCAGATTACCGATCCGCGCATTCGCGCAACCACTAGTCGCCTGCGGCAGCGAGTCTCCCAAGTCCTGCTCTGGTCAATTGAGCAAACCCGCGAGATTCACCAGCAAACCCGGCGCATCCTCAGTCGCTATGTCCAATCGACGCGATCGCTGAACATCACCTCAGCAGACAGTAATCAAGAGTGGATTGATAACTACCCGGATAGCCGCACCCTATCAAGTCCAACCCTGCAAGGATTGGACTGTATTGCTGAGTTTCTCAACGACGCTGGAACCCCCCCTTGGGTGCAAGATTGGTGTGAAAAGCGGCGAACCCAAGCAGAAATTGCCCGGCAGCTATACGTCAGCCAACCCACAATCTCACGGTGTCTGGGCCGGGAATATCGCCTCTGGCTGTATCGACGATTTTTTGCTGACCCTCAAACCCCTGCTTGGATGAAACGCTGGTATGATACCCACAACATCCAAAGCCCTCACCAGCGACGGCAACTCCGGCGAGAAATTCACACTGAGTATGCCCAGGGGCTGTATTCCGCTAAAAAGATTGAGGCCAACATTGAGGTGATGCTGGAAGACTGGTGCAACCGTAACGGGATTTACTATCTTCCTTGAAGTCGGCAGTCCAGGTGTGATCAGGCAATTTTGGATTAACCCAAAATTGGTTGCCCTAGAGGGGACCTCAAATCTAAAATTCAAAGGCTTTACCGGGCAACTCGGACCAAAAGCCAGCCTCCGGCGACCAAGCCGAACCCGGTGGGTAACCAAGCCGACAGAACTGGGGAGAGTAACCCGGCCTGCCCCGTTACCCCTGTCAAAAACGACAATAAATATTGGCTGAAGATAATTAGGACACTAATGCCAAAACCAGTCGTATTAGTGGTCCGTTGCGGCCATGTCCCCAAGGTAGCCCCGATCAGCCCGTAAACCACACACATCGACGGGAAGGCATATCGCTGCTGAATCCGAACCGCCAGCTTACGGATTCTCTTGCCATCTCCGCCCCGGCGCAGTTGTTGCAGATATGCCTCTGCCTCAACCAGGTTCATTTCTGTAGAGTGGCGACTTGGTTCGGCCAAGTCGAGCGGATCACGGGGAATCTGTAATTGCTGCTGCTCAAATCTCAAAGTGTTACGAGAGGAGCCATCGGAGGCGACCAGATAAATCGTGCCATCCAAGAAGTTCCAGGCATTTTGGGCTGGATTCCAAGTCGCCGACTTAGCCGTTACAACCTGGCTTAGATTGGGTTGGGAAAAGTCAAGAATGGTCAGTCCCTGCATGCGTTGACCATCAAACTGGTGGGCATAGAACAAACGGACGAGTTCCTGGTCAATTGCTCCGTTCCGGCCCTTCACATCCTTGAACTCTGGGTAGAAAATGTTTGTTTCGTCTAAGACCGACTTTTGCTGCAAGACTTGATCGAGCATTGTGGAGGCTTGGTACTTCGCCGTGGGGACGAGACCCTCATTCCAGGCAAAGGTAATCCCCGTCACCAACAGGCTCAAAACAACTGCTGGTAGAACCAGGCGGTAGACGCTGACACCACACCCCTGCAGGGCCGCGATTTCCCTATCTTTAGCCAATCGACTGTAGGCAATCAGCGTTGCCAGTAAGGTCGCCATGGGCAAGGAAAGGCCGACAAAGTAGGGAACCTGCCAGAAAAAGATTTTCAGGGCAACTGGGAGTGGAATGGCTGATTCAGATACCTCTCGCACCAGCTCAAACAGGGCACCCACAGCTATGCCAATTGAGGAAAAGGCTCCAACGCCGAAGAGAAAGGGCATGACTAACTCTGTCGCAATGTAGCGATCTAAGATCGGCAGCCGTCCTGGTAATTTCAACCAGAAGGATTGATTAGGGCCTGGAGTCATAGAGGTGGAGGAAAAATAGAGGACTAGACTGGCCTTGGGTTGGCTACTGTCGCTAGCCTGCTACCGCTGGAATTTGTCTCCTAAGTAGTACTGTCGGACAAGGGGATTGTCGTAGAGTTCTTCCGCACTACCTGAAGCAAGGATGCGGCCATCTCGCATAATATAGGCGCGATCAGTGATCTCTAGGGTTTCGCGCACATTGTGATCTGTAACCAAGATACCCATATTGCGATCGCGTAGCCGGGCCACAATCGCTTGAATATCTGCAACCGCGATCGGATCAATCCCCGCAAAGGGCTCATCTAATAGCAAAAACTGAGGCCCTTGAGGCCCAGCGGCCAGGGCTCTAGCTAATTCAGTCCGTCGCCGCTCACCCCCAGAAACACGTATACCCAGGGTTGAAGCAACCTTTTGGAGGCGAAAGTCCTTCAATAAACTCTCCAGGCGCTTAGGCCACTGATGCTGAGGGACGTGAGTCTGCTCCATCACCAATAAAATATTTTCCCGCACACTGAGGCGACGGAAAATACTGGGCTCTTGGGCTAAATAGCCAATCCCCAGTCGGGCTCTTTTGTGCATGGGCAGGCTGGTAATGTTTTGACTATCTAACCAAACGCTTCCCTGGTCCGGTTTTTCTAACCCTGTCGCAATATAGAAGGTCGTCGTTTTACCGGCCCCGTTCGGGCCTAGCAGTCCAACTATCTCTCCTTGCTTGACGGAGAGGCTGACACAGTTGACAATTGTTCGCTGCCCGTAGGACTTATAGATATCCTCTAGCCAAATTCTCAAACAACTCTCCTAACTTAGTGATTCCCTAAGAACTTAAGCCTATTTTGCTTGAAGATCCAAATCCTGTTGAACTAGAACTTTTTCCTCGTACCCTTTCAGATGGACGTCGGATCAGCTCAGTGGCTGTACCTCCTTGACTGTCTTGGCGCTATGGGAGAGATAAAAAGCTCATTGGGTTTGTTAATCCCGCCACTTGCATAGAGGGAGTGATGCTAACTTTTTCAGTCTAATCAATTGTTAGGCGATTGCTCTTTGTAGAGATTCTTCAGAGAATTAAGACTAGAGGTATGCTTGTGATCCAAACAGTAGAGGCGATTATTGACGCAGATGCTGGTAGAGGTGATTGGATGTTGTGTCAGGTTACCAGCAAAGCTTATGCAGATTCCTAGGCAATTGAGCCTAAGGGTAGGAATTTCTCAAGCGGGTGATTAGATAAGAACACGATGATGCAGAGCTTTACACAAGTGAGAAAATTAGTGAGTTGGGGAATAGTTGGCACTAGCCTGGCAATCTGCGTTGGTGCTTGGGCAGTTAGCAACCAGCCTACTCAGGCGGTTCAACTAGCAGACGGCACGGTTTATTTTAATCATCCCCCCCGACTGCTGGATGCTCGAACAACGGAGAAAGGCATCCGGGCTATGGGGGCAAAGTACTACTTCAGGCTCAGCCTAGCAGCAGATGCTGGAGAACCCCTGCAACAGGTAACGATCGCCCAGCGAGAAGCACCGGATGAGGTTCGATTTAGTTTGGAGAAAACTCAGGCTTTTGCAGACCAGGATCGAGAGGCAAGACTTCCCCTAGGTGCGGTGGCAGAGGATGAAGAGACACAGACTATCTCGGTGATCTTTGACCCACCCGTTCAGCCTGGCAAGAGCGTCACCATTCGTTTGCGTCCCCGTCGTAATCCTGACGCTGCTGGCGTTTACTTGTTTGGTGTGACTGCTTTTCCTCAAGGTGAAAAAGCCTACGGACAGTTTCTCGGCTTTGGGCGACTCCAATTCTATGACAGCCTGCCCTAGCTAGTTGACCTACTACTGCGGGAGCAACGGAGTGCGAGATCGCTTTGATAAACCAGCAACTTAAAGCATTGGAAGTAAACCTATCGTGATTACTCAAGTCGAGCAAAAAACTTACACGACTGAAGAATATCTGGAACTGAACTCCGATGAGCGACATGAGTATGCTGATGGAGAAATTAGGCTCATAACCGGAGGAACACCTAACCATAACGATATTGCTGGTAACCTCTACATTCTTCTAAAACTCGCACTCAAAGGAAAAGCTTATCGAACTTTCCATACTGATCAGCGGCTTTGGATTCCCAATCGCAACCTGTACACTTATCCCGACGTCATGGTTGTAGAAAAGCCTCTGCAACTTCAAGCAGATCGCACGGATACAGTAGTTGATCCTTGCTTTATTGCTGAAGTTTTGTCGAAGTCAACCCAAAATTATGATCACGGCGAAAAGTTTGTGGCTTACCGTAGCATTGATGGCTTTCGAGAATATCTACTGATTGATCAGTACAGCATTCATGTAGAGCACTACATCAAAACGGCGGCTAACCAGTGGCTCCTCTCCGAATACGAGAGTCCAGAGGTTACACTGGCCTTCAGCGCTTTTGAGTTTCAAGTTCAAATCTCCGATCTCTACGAAAGTATCGAGTTCGCTGACCCTTGAGGTTGGTAGCTAAAACAGGCATAGAATTAAAAGCTTGGCGCAGCGGTATCCGACTGAGTCGAGACATTGGTATCGGGAACCAGAAAAATTGACTCCACTTGCTGCCTGGTCTGGGGCACGGCGACAAATCGGCCTTCATCAATCAAGTAGGTAATGGTTTCGGCCCGAAGACTGTTGCCCTGTTGCAAGACATAGACATTACCACTTAAAATTACCCGGCGTTCGCGGCTAAAATACTGAGCTTGAGCGGCGGTTGCTTGAATTTGCCGGGCCGGATAGCTCATCTGGACGTTGCCCTTGGCTGTGACAACCCCGGTGTTAGCGTTTGCCTGCTGGATATCGGCGCGCAGGGTTAAGGCTCGCTTGCTATTGCTCTGGGCGCTGGCAGAGTCAACGGTTGAAGCCGCTAAAGTTACGACCGCGATCGCGGCGGGCAGAACAAAAGCCGGACCAACCCGGCGCACAAACAAATCCAACCTAGAGGAAACCATAAAGACTGGCCCAGAATTATAATAGGCACACCTTAACTATAGGACGCTTGCCTGTGTTGAGAAGTTTCATGGGGAAGAACTTTCAGCAGGGGTCGCTTCGGTGGATTAGGAATAGACACGCTGGCATCGCGACTGCGACCTTGCGTAACATCAGCAGCATCAACAGGGTTGGCTGGCACTTCAACCCTCAGCCCTTGGGCAAACTCAGCAACCCGCTCAGGTCCGGCTTGCTGCAATTCTGCTAGCAGGTGGGCAGTTTGAGCGGTGAGTTGAGCTACATCAATACTGGCGTAGGCCGGGAGATAATTCCGTAATCGGCTCAGCCCCTCGCCCAGTAAAATCACAGCCCCCCGCCAGTTGTGATTTTCTAAGTGATGACAGGCAACTGCAATCTGTAAAATTCCTTGGTAAAAATTTCTCAGCGGCTCGGCTGCTTCAATCCAAAGGGCTTCTAGGGTGTCGTGGCAGGCATAAAATTTACCTTGGTTAAACTGCTCTACACCCTGCCAAAATTCTTGAGCAACTTCTTGAGTCATAGTTTTACTCAACATTAAATTTTAGACGTGGATTCAAGTCGCTAATCAGGGCCGATAGGTGTGGTTTGACTGCGGCGGCAAATATCCTTAGCAATACCCAGATTTTTCATTCCTCTGCTCTAACAGAGTATTAGGCTGCGTGATCCAAGCAGTATAAGCTGCTCAAGAACTAGAGGAACGTTGAAAGTCACCAATCACCCTAGTTAGAGGATGAGATTTAGGTCCCCAAACTCATGCCACAGGTAACGGTGCAGCACCGCTTCCTTGTATGCTATCTGAATTTGCTTGGCGCTCAAGAAGGCGGTGAGCAGGTCAAGGTGACTGGCCTCCGGCTCATGCAAGCCAGTTAACAAGCCGTCTACAACCCTGAGGGGGTGAGCTGCTGTAATGTGTAATCGGGTATAGCCCTGCTCTGACTTAACTTTCCCAGTCGGGGCGGCTGCGGATTCTAATGCTCGTACAACTGTCGTGCCCACGGCAATCACCCGGCCCCCTTGCTGGTGAGTCTGGTTAATCTGCCTGGCGGCTGCCTCGCTGATCACGTATTCTTCCTCAGAGGCAGGGTGTTGGGCATCTAGGGCATCATCCAGGTAAGAGGAGAGACCAGTGTGGAGGGTAATATAAGCAGTTTCCACACCTCGTCGCTTCAAGTTAAAAAGCAATTGCCAGGTAAAGGCACGTCCGGCGGAGGGCATCTCGGCTGAGCCTGGTTCCCTGGCATAAACAGTCTGATAATAGTCCAGATCCCAGGGGGCCGAAACGTACTCGTAGCGAATGGGTTGTCCCAGACGGTAGAGCAGATCGATTAGTTCACTGCCCGATTTTGAGAAGTAGATTCGCCAGAGACGGGGAATGTGCTGGTCGCGATCGCCCACAGTGCCGACCAGTCCTTGGCCAAAATCAATCTCCATTCCACCGTGCAAACCACAGGCAAAGGGGCTCCCTTTCTGGCACAGCAACAGGGCCAGCCAGGAGTCGTCTGGCAGGTGCTGCGCCAGGCGAATTTCCATACAGGGTCCGGTAACTGCACAACCGTCTAGGGCAGCGGGCAAGGTGCGACTGCTGTTGAAGACCAGCAAATCACGGGGACGCAGAAACTCACCCAGGTGATCAAACCGCGAGTGTTGAACTTGATGGGTTGTCCGGTCAATCACCATCAACCGCACCTGATCACGGGCAATACCCCGGCGTTCGGGGGGTTCTTTAGCTGAAAGTTCTAGGGGAAGTGTGAAGGTAAAAGGGGTGGACATGTTCTTGTCGTCTTTTATCTTTCAATTGCATAGACGCGGAGGGTCTTTTCCCACATTGTTGTGTTTTTTTCGTAGGTCAATCCGACCTTCGTCGCTACCTTTTGCGAGGCAATATTGCCAGGGTCAATTAGAGATATCAAGCGATTCAAGCCAAGTTGCTCAAAGCCATAATCCCGGCTTGCGGTAGCTGCTTCGGTTGCCAGACCTTGACCCCAGTATTCCTTGGCAAGCAGATAGCCAATCTCGACTTCTGGCTGCCTGTCAACCCGCTGAGGAGCAAGCCCACACCGACCAATCAACTTGTTATCAACTTTGTGAACGGTTGCCCACAAACCCCAGCCATGCTGCTGGTAGCAACTAACGATTTCCTCTACCCACTGCTTCGTTCTTTTAGGTGTATATGTGTTGCCGAAGAACTTCGTCACAATAGGATCGGCGTAAATTTTGGCTAGGTCGTCCACATCATCCTCCGCTAGGTGTCTCAGGATCAGGCGAGGTGTCTCAGTAATGATCATTTAATTTTTGCTCCCTGGGCTTTGGGTTCAGAGAGGTTTATGGTAGTTCACCATAGAGATTTTGCTTAGAAGTCGAAAGAGGGGAACTAAGAATGGGGGGCTAGCCCCCCAAACCCCCTGCTGAAGGGCGGCTACGCCCTCCAGACCTCCCCCAGAAGGAGCTGTGGCAAATCAGTCAGCAAAAGGTTGGCTGATTACCCTTTTTGCCTAAGCTGAAGGAGTGATTGGGATTCGGTCTGTAAATCTATCTCTGCTGGTTGACCCCAGTTTTCTTCCTGGGCCTGGAATCTCTGCCCGTGGACGTTCTGAGATTCGTCTGAGGCTAGATAGAGGAAAACTTCGGTGACATCAGCTGGGTTGGCCCATTGAGTTGGATCTTCATGGGGCTCTGCCGCCCGGTGCATAGCGGTATTCATGTCCCCTGGGTCAACCCAGTTCAGCCGTACCCCACTGTCCTCCAGTTCCGCTGCCCAGGTTTTTGACATTCCTTCCAGGCCGAATTTAGAAATACCGTAGGCTCCCCAGCCAGGATACCCAGTAATTCCAGCATCACTGGTGACATTGATGATGGAACCCCCCTGCTCAATCATGGCGGGCAAGACTTTCTTGATCAGGAGAAATGGGGCGATCAGGTTGGTGTTGATGACGTTATGGAGCGCTTCTAGGGGGTAGTCGAGTAGGTAGGGCATGGGGGCAGGGCCAATGGTCGAAGCATTATTGACTAGGATATCGAGCTGACCGTTAAATTCGTTTAAGGTTGTGGCAACCAGGCGCTCGATGTCTTCTGGTTGGGTTAAATCGGCGGCAATGGTAAGGACGCTGGTGTTAGGCTCAACTTGCTCGATGCGCTTGCGGAGGGCATTCTGAAGCAAGGTGTCGCGCACTTGGTTCGTGACGCGCTCGATCTCGCCGGGTCGGGTCAGATCGGCGGTGACGACGACAACACTGGTTTTGGGTGCAACTTGGCGGATCTGATCACGCACCTCGCTCAAGGCGTCCCCATGCCGGGCCACTAGGGAAATTCCGGCTGCCCCTTCCTGGGCAAAGGCGATCGCTAGCTGGCGGCCTAGTCCCTGGGATGCGCCTGTAATCAGGGCAAACTTTCCTTGGAGTCTGTTCATATCAGGTTCCTTTCTCTCGTGGACCCTTTTCTAAATCATACTCGTAATGACTTTGAGTTGCACCTAGCAATCAAAATATCTCGGTGATAATGGCACGTGCCTACAGCGGTCTCAATAGGGTGCTTCTGTATAGGATTAAGGGGATTGAAAGCGGCAATAGCTTGTGGCGATCGCTGCAGTTCCCAAACCTGAATTAATGCTATGGAAGAGGTGGGTGGATTCTTTTGGCAGAGGCTGCTTTGTTAAATATCTCAGTTATATTGGCGTGAATACCGATGACTTCAACACCACTGCTCTCTCTCGCAGGACCTGAATCTGTTGACCAAGTGCGGCAGGCTCACGATGTAGAACTAGCGGCGATCGCGCGTTATCGCGCCTGTACCAATTACATCGCCGCAGCTCAGGTCTACTTGAAAGACAATGCGCTGCTGCAAGAACCTCTACAATCGGAACACATTAAAGATCGGCTATTGGGGCACTGGGGCACCTGTCCTGGTATTAATCTGGTCTACGCCCACCTGAATCGCTTGATCCGGCGCTACGACGTCAATATGTTTTTGATCACAGGTCCAGGTCACGGAGCCCCAGCCAATCTGGCAAACCTCTACCTGGAAGGCTCATTAGCAGAGTTTTATCCCGAACTCAGCCTCAATCAGGCTGGCTTGGAGGAGCTAATTCACCGCTTTTCTTGGCCCGGTGGGTTTCCTAGTCATCTGTACCCAGGCATCCCCGGAACGATCCATGAAGGCGGCGAACTCGGCTATGCCCTGGCAACAGCGTTTGGCGCGGTGATGGACAATCCTGATTTAGTGGTTGCCTGCATTGTTGGCGATGGCGAAGCAGAGACGGGTCCCACGGCGACAGCTTGGCACGGCTACAAGTACCTTGACCCAGTTGAGTCCGGCGCAGTCCTACCTGTCTTGCACCTCAACGGCTATAAAATCTCCAGCCCGACGATCTACGGCACCATGAGCGATGCCGAACTACAGCACCTATTTACGGGCTTTGGTTACCAGGTGCGGATTGTCGAAGCTGCCGATCTGGATGCCGACCTCTACGGCTCGATGGACTGGGCCTACCAGGAGATCTGCCGGATTCAACAGGCGGCTCGTTCCGGCCAGTCGATCCCTCAACCCCGCTGGCCCTTGTTGATTTTGCGATCGCTCAAAGGCTGGACGACGGTCAAGGAAATCGATGGTACCCCGATTGAGGGAACCTACCGGGCGCACCAAATCCCAGTCAAGGAGGCGAAGACGAATCCAGAGCGCTTGCAGTTGTTAGAAGCCTGGCTGCGCTCCTACCATCCAGAGGAGCTGTTTGATTCCCAAGGGTGTCTGCTGCCGGAAATTCTGGAACAATGTCCCCAAGGCAGTCGCCGCATGGGCATGAATCCCCACACCTTTGGCGGTCGGATTCATCGCCCCCTGGATTTACCGGATATCAACGAGTTTGCCGTACCCATCCAGCGAGTGGAAACCCACCCGGACCACCAGCAAACCAAGAGCTTTATCAGCAATGTCAAGCAAGTTGGCCAGTACCTGCGGGCGGTGATCGAGCGCAATCCCCAAACCTTTCGGATTGTCTGCCCCGATGAGCTGGAGTCCAACAAGCTAGATGCCGTGTTTGAGGTGACCCAGCGGGTCTATGAGTGGCCCCTCCAGCCCCACGACACTCACATCGGTCCTCAGAATGGCCAGGTTCTAGAAATTCTGAGTGAACACACCTGTCAGGCTTGGCTCCAGGGCTACCTGATGACGGGTCGGCACGGCCTGTTCCCCTCCTACGAGGCTTTTTTGAACATCATCGTCAGCATGATGGCCCAGTACGCCAAGTTTCTCAAGTTCTCCAAAGATTTTCCCTGGCGGCTTCCCTTTGCCTCGCTGAACTACCTGGAGACTTCCCACCTCTGGCGGCAGGAACATAACGGGTTTTCTCACCAAAACCCCAGCTTTATCAACAGTGTCTTGAATCAACGAGCGGAAGTGGCACGGGTTTACCTGCCTGCGGATGCCAACTGCCTGGTCTGCACCCTAAACCACTGTTTAGAAAGCAGAGGCAAGGTCAACCTGGTGATTGCCACTAAGCAAGTGATGCCCCAGTGGCTCTCGATGCCGGAGGCGATCGCCCACTGCCGCGCTGGAGCTTCCATCTGGCCCTGGGCCAGCACCGAGAACGGCGTTAACCCGGATGTAGTCTTTGTCGGAATTGGCGACGATCCCACCCTAGAAGTGATGGCAGCGGCCCACATTCTCCGGGCTGAGGTGCCGGAACTGCGGGTACGGGTGATCAATGTCACCGACTTGCTGGTGCTGGAGGAAGATTCAGAACATCCTCACGGTCTGGATGCTGAGATGTTCGCTGCTCTGTTTAGCCCGGATCGGCCTGTGATTATCAACTTCCACGGCTATCCTTCGGCGGTAAAGCAGCTATTGTTTGGCCGTCCCAACCCGCAGCGATTTCAGATCAATGGCTACCGTGAAGAGGGAAGTACCACTACTCCCTTTGACATGCAGGTTCGCAATCGCACCGATCGCTACCACCTGATCATGCAGGCTATCCGCCTGGGAGCTGCCTACAATCCGCGCGTAGCTGCCCTTGCCAGTGAGAAGGTGCACCACTACGAGTATGTCCTGGTTGATCATCAAGACTATATCCGCCAGAACGGCAAAGACCCGGAGGAAGTTACCAACTGGGAATGGCGCTAGGTAGCTTGTTAGCTGTTTAGATGGGGTTGAATCAGGTTGTGCAGGTTGCCGTAGAGGTCCTTAAATGTTGCTGAGATACCCCAGTGGGCACATCTGCGGGAGATAGACTGATTTTGTCAGCTAGACAAACTAGCTGGGGATAGTCCTAACGATGAACCAAACAATTGTGGTCGTGGGCAGCCTAAATATGGACCTAGTGGTAAGGGTCCCCCGTCACCCTGCTGCGGGTGAGACAATTTTGGGCAGCCCCTACGCCACCTACCCTGGAGGAAAGGGAGCAAACCAGGCTGTGGCTGCGGCACGAGCTGGCGGTGAGGTCAAGTTACTGGGGCTAACCGGGAAGGATGTCTTTGCGGCCCAGTTACGATCAACGCTTGAGGCTGAGAGCGTGGATATCTCTTGTCTCGGTGAAGTCCCAGGACCGAGTGGGATTGCCCTGGTTACCGTTGATAGCCAAGGCCAAAATATCATTGTCGTCAGTTCGGGAGCTAACGGCTGCTTGACTCCAGATCGCTTGCTCCCAGAGGCACTAAGTCCGGCGGCAGTTGTACTTCTACAGCTCGAAATTCCCCTGGAGACTGTTCAGTTTGTGGTTGAAGCCTGCTCTGATAACGGTGTGCCTGTAATTCTCAACCCGTCCCCTGTACAGCCTTTACCGGATAAGCTGCTTCAGGTTGACTACCTGATTGTCAACTGCGGGGAGGCTGCCTGCCTGAGCCAGCAGGCGATCGCGTCTGCCAAAGAGGCCATAGCAGCGGCTCAAAAGCTGCGCCAGCGGGGAGTACAGACCGCGATCGCCACTCTGGGAGATGCAGGCGTGGTCTGGGCCAGCCCCACCAGTACAGGTCATTTACCTGCCTACCCGGTGGAGGTTGTGGATACGACAGCAGCAGGCGATGCCTTTTGTGGGGCCTTTGCTGCTTGTCTGGCCCAGGGTATGGCTTTAGAGGAAGCACTCCAGTTTGCCAATGCTGCCGGAGCGATCGCCGTCACCCGTCCAGGAGCCCAGCCCAGTTTGGCCAGTCGAGCCGAAATTGAGCGCCTCCAGCACTCCTAACTTGCGAGACAATGAAGGGGTTGGTTTCTACAGAGTTATGACCCAGGTTACAACCAAGCACTTCACACTGGCTGAGTATCATCGCCTGATCGAATTAGGCTTCCTCACCGAAGCTGACCGGGTGGAGTTGATTCGGGGAGAGCTGGTAGAAATGGCGGCTAAGGGCACACTCCACTCGGTTTGCACGACCAAGTTAGTGCGAGCATTGGATAGGTTAGTTGGCGATCACACGACGGTCCGTGGGCAGGAGCCAGTCATCCTGTCTAGCGACAGTGAACCAGAACCCGACGTCGTAATTGCCAAAGGACAGCCAGACGATTACTTATCGAATCATCCTTACCCAAACGACATTCTCCTAGTCATCGAAGTCTCAGACTCAACCTTGGAGTATGACCAAACCGTAAAGCTAAGCCTCTACGCAGAAAACCAAATTCAGGATTACTGGATTGTTAACTTGGTTGTGGCTCAACTAGAACGATACAGCCAGCCCTATCAAAACCCTCAAGGAACCTTTGGTTATCGCCTGAAGCAGATTGCCCTACGGAGTGAAACAGTTACGATTCCTGGTCATCCTGACCCACTTGAGCTAGATCGGGTGTTTCCAGGCTCGTGAGGGTGAGAGCGAATGTATTTGACCGCTAGACAGGGACAGCCGGTTGGGGTTGGCGCTGGTGAGTTGCAACCAGCCAGCTACCGCCAGAGGGGGCTAGGGTGATACCTCGGCGGATTGGTCGAACTGGGTGATTCTGCACCAGGGTTAATTGGTAGCGAGATAAAACCGTTGCCAGAACCAATTTCATCTCAAACTGAGCAAAGGCCAGGCCAATACAGCGGCGATCGCCGCCGCCAAAGGGCAGGTACTCGTAGGCGGAGAATTGTCGCTCCAAAAACCGCTCTGGCCGGAAACGCTTAGGTTCGGGGTAGAGATCTTCCTGGTGGTGGGTTAGGTAAATACAGGGAGCCAGCAAGCTGCCCGGACCGTACTCGTACCCCATTAGTTGAAAGGGCGATTTGACAGTACGGGGAAAGGCCAGCATTGCTACAGGATAAATCCGCAACGTCTCCTGGCAGACTGCCGTAAGGTAGGGAAGTCGGGCAATGCTGGCGGAACTCCCTAAGTCGTACCCCAGGGTCTCCAGCTCTGAGCGTAGCTTAGCTTGAACTTCCGGCAGGGAGTGAACCCAGTAAATTGCCCAGGTCAGGGCGGAAGCAGTGGTTTCGTGACCTGCCAGCAGCAGGGTCATCAACTCATCGCGCAGCTCTACATCCGTCATCGGCTGGCCTGCTTCATCACGAGCCGTCATCAGCAAGCTAAGGATATCTGTGCGGGAGGGGTCGGGCTGGGCTCGACGGGCTTGAATTTCGGCATAGATAAGTTGATCAACTTGTTGTCTTTGGCGCAAAAAGCGACCCCAGGGACTCCAAGCCCCTAAATCTTTTTGGAGCGTTTGGAAGAAGAGCAAACTAGAGCTTAAGCGAGAGCTAATTGAATCAAGCATGGTGCCGAGCAATTGCCGCAGTTTTTCGTAACGCGGTCCCTCACTGAGGCCAAACACGGCCCGTAAAATTACTCGTAAGGTGATCTCTTGCATGGATGCACGGACGGAAAAGGGTTTCCCTACCGTCCACTGGCTAATCACCTGCTCTGTGATATCGCAAATGAGCTGACCGTAAGCCCGCATGCGATCGCCGTGAAAGGGCGGCATCAATAACTGACGCTGGCGTTGGTGGCGATCGCCATCCAATAAAATTAGGGAATTGTCCCCTAGGAGTGGTTGTAGAATTCTATTTCCCTGACCAGGGTCAAACTGGTTGGGGTCAGCCGTAAAAATTTCTCGGATTGCCGCTGGATCACTAATAAACACCAGCGGATGAGGCCTACCAAAGCACGCGCTGAAGGGATCGCCATAACGCCGGGCCGAGGACTCTAAAAAGTCTAGGGGACGAGAAATCCAGTGGAGCAGTTGCAGGAAGGGTGAAGTCTGGGGGCCAGCCGGTAGTTTCATAGGGATTCTGCTCTCAACTCAATCAGTCTCTTCAATCAACAAGAGACTGTACTTCTAATCTAACTAAATCTAGGGTTTGGCTACTCTTGTAATTTTGTCTAGTTGGCTTAAGCTATCAGAATAATGCCAAAAAGAAATGTGGGATTGGTAAACTTAGAAGTAACTAAGTCCTTCACATGCCAGTGGAATGTCCGTTCTGCGGTCACACCAAGTCTCACCTTCACGGTAAAACCAGCGAAGGCGGCAATGCTACTTCTAATAGATTCACCTGTGAGACCTTGCATACTTCCGTTGTGCGACGCTTCCCTATCAGTCTGGGTCAAGCTCAGAAAGAAAAGGTAGTTCCGACCAAACCTTAGTTTTTCAGAGCGTTGAGACAGCTGGCTCTGGATCTTGGAATAGGGGTGTACTGAGATAGCGTTCACCAAAACTGGGTTGCACCATCACGATCAGCTTTCCTTGATTTTCTGGGCGCTTACCGACCTCAATGGCAGCGTACAGCGCTGCACCCGTCGAAATACCTGAGAGTAGCCCTTCCTCGCGGGCCAAACGACGACCGTAGGCGATCGCTTGGTCATCGGTAACCGTGATTACTTCGTCAATTAAGCTCACTCTTAAAACTGATGGGATAAACCCGGCACCAATGCCTTGGATTTTGTGCGGGCCAGGTCGTCCCCCAGACAGAACAGAACTTGTACCAGGCTCGACAGCGATCGCCTTGAAGTCTGGCCTTCGAGACTTCAAGGCCTCAGCTACACCTGTCAGCGTTCCTCCCGTACCAATTCCTGCTACTAGTATATCGACCTGACCATCTGTATCAGCCCAAATTTCCTCTGCAGTCGTGTCTCGATGAATTTGAGGGTTGGCTGGATTGCCAAACTGCTGCAACATATAAGCATCAGGAATGGTCTCTACAATTTGCTGGGCTCGCCGGATACAACCACTCATTCCCTCTACCCCAGGCGTAAGTTCCAGCTCTGCGCCATAGGCGCGTAACATAGCTCGCCGCTCTGCACTCATCGTCTCTGGCATGGTCAAGACCAGATAGTAACCTTTAGCTGCTGCGACCATGGCCAGCGCAATTCCTGTGTTGCCAGAGGTCGGCTCTACTAAAGTAGTTTTACCTGGTCTAATCAGACCTGCACGCTCAGCAGCAATGACCATACTGATCCCAATTCGATCCTTAACTGAAGCAGCAGGGTTCATGCTCTCAAGTTTTACGACGACTTGCGCTCTGCAGCCCTCTGCTTGAGGAATTCGGTTAAGCTGAACTAGAGGAGTACGACCAATTAGTTCCGTGATATCGTGAGCAATTCGCATAGCTTAGGGACTCAATCGAATAAAACTAAGACCGACTAGGCAATCACTTTAAGAACAGCTAGTTCAAGGTTTCTCTGTTTTTGCCTAAGTCCTTTGAATCTAGATGTAATACATAATATCTAGCTGTTGCTGAGACTCTCGTCGCTCGTACAGATCTTGAAGCGTATAGTTTTTCAGGATGGCTCTGGCCGCTTGATTAGCTTCCTGCCAAGCCTCATAAATAACTGCCCGCTCAATTGTTTCTACCTTTTGAGTAGACCCAGGAGGCTGAGGGCTCAGTCCCTCTATACAATCTACAATCTCCAACAAGGTAATTCTCCAAGGTTCTCGTGCCAGTAGATAGCCTCCCTTGGCCCCTCTCTGGCTACGAACTAAACCATGGCGACGCAAATTAGCTAGTAGTTGCTCAAGATATCGGTCAGGAATATTTTGGCGAAGAGCAATCTGTCGGATTTGCACAGGTTCACCATTACTGCGGTGAGCTGCCAACTCTAACAGGGATAGCAATGCATATTCACTTTTACACGAAAGTTCCACAAACAGCCTAGAAACAGAGAGATACTCTGCTGATCACCTATCTACAGTATACTCCGGTTCTCCAGTGGAGATTGTAGACTTTAGGAGATGGGATTGTGATGCTATCAACTGGGTTAAACGAAGCATAGCTAAATCACGAGATATCAGGAAGACTGAAGCACGCCTCAAAAAACTATCCGCTCCTAGCAAGGACAAGCAGTTTAAGCCTGTTGAGCTAGGAGCGGTGTAGCGGGTCTCCAGATTGAAACCAGACTGCCGGAAGGAACTCCGAGGCCAGCTTGGTTAGTAAAGCTGGCTGTTAGAGAACAGCCCCGGCACACAGCCGGCTAACTCCAATCTGATGACCCAGGCATTTACTACTATCTTGCATGGGCACCACCTCCTTATCCCTAAACGGTCTAATTCTAGAGGAGAACATTTGTGCGTAGCACTTGACCTAAGTTAGCACACATCCCAAAAAAATGCCCCTGCTAAGTTGCAGGGGCGTCAAGAGTCACCTCCAAACCGGATTAAAGGGCGTTTCCACGTGGTAGTACCTCTTCAGGAAAGACAAAGTGTTCATGGGGCTGGTCTTGGGGTGCTAGCCAGGCTCGCAGGCCCTCGTTCAGCAGGATGTTCTTGGTGTAAAACGTCTCAAACTCCGGGTCCT
>JBGTDT010000149.1:0-20246 GCA_041748155.1 Thermosynechococcaceae cyanobacterium
TGGTAAGCTCAAGGTCTTTAGGATCTTAGCGGAGCGCTACAGAAATCGCAGAAGGCGCTTTGGATTGCGCTTTAACCTGATTGCAGCACTCTACAACTACGAGCTTGCTCTGTCTCTATGACTCCTGCAAGAGGTCTAATAAAGATTAAATGTCAAGAAGCTGACAAGATTTTGCCAAACTTACTGTTCTGAGCAAAAAGTGGTATCGGCTACCTATGTCAGCACTACGCCTGAACATTACGGCCTATCCTAGTAAATTCATCATCCAACTTGCATGAGACCTTTCTCACGTTCGCAACCGGTAACCCATGCCTCTAAGGGTCTCAATCCAGTCTCCACCCAGCTTCTTACGCAAGTAACCAACATAGACATCGACAATGTTGGAACCCGGATCGTAGTCGTAGCCCCAGACGTGATCGAGTAGCTGCTCCCGACTCAACACTTGTCCTGGGTGGCGCAGAAAGGTTTCCAATAGGGTAAACTCTCGTGCTGCCAGCTCTATGGCGCGATCGCCGACCCTAACCCGCCGCGTCCGTAAGTCCAGGATCAGGCTACCCGCTTGAAGAATCATTTCAGCTCGGCCTCTGGGGCCAGACGAACTTCGCAGCCGCACTCGTACCCGCGCCAGCAGCTCCTCAAAGCGAAAAGGCTTGGTTACATAGTCGTCGGCACCACTCTCCAGCCCTGTAACTTTATCGCTCAGATCATCGCGGGCCGTTAAAATAATCACCGGCAATTGCTCCCCCTGGCCGCGTAACTCTCTCAACACCAGCAAACCATCTTGGCCTGGCAGGCCCAGATCGAGAATCAGCAGGTCAAATCCTTGGCTCAAAGCCATAAAGAGTGCTGCATCAGCATCTACAGCGACAGCGGTGGTAAATCCCTCAGCCCGCAACCCTTTCTCTAGAAATGACACAATCCGGGGTTCATCTTCGGCGATTAGAATCCGCTGCATCAGACTACACCTCTTGGGAGGGCTCCAATGGAAGAATAAGGGTAAATGTAGACCCCACACCAGGTTGGCTGAGGAGTTCTACCCGACCACGATCGCGACTCTTCGTGGGCCTCAGCGATCGCTTGCACAATCGCCAGTCCTAAACCAGTTCCCTCAGAGCGACGACTGTGGGCGAAATGAACCACCACAAACACCCCTTGAATTTCCTCCGTGATCCTCACGGGTTCAGCTCGATAGGAAATCTTGACCGGCTCGGCTAGATAGAGAATGGTGCCGCCTGGAATTACCTCCTCACCTCGCGCTGGCTGGGTCAGGTGAGCCCAGCGATTAACCAGATCTGAACCCGGCTGCAGCGGGTCTGGAAGAGCACTAGGACTGTGCTTGTAGAATTGACCATCTAACAGCGCTAGCAGAAACTCATCGTCTTCGGGAATGTTGCGCCTGAGAAATGTGTCGAAGATGGCCGACACGTTGTTTCCGAAGGGTTCGCCTGTAGCAGGGTCTCGCCCCTTGACCAAGCGTCGGAACTCATCGATCTCTTGGAGCAGAAACTCTTCAACCCGCTCTTCAAGCCGGTCAAAAAGGACTTGACGAATGACCAGAACAGACACTACTTCCGAACAAACCATCAGCACAAGGTACCAGACCAGAATGCGAGTGCGGGCCTCAAAGAAAACTCTGCGCCATCCGCGCAATTGACGGATCTTTGTGACATTACAAAGAGACTGGAAACGAAGCGGGTTGTTCCGAAAAGACTAGCAGTTTCAAGTTCTTTTGGTAGCTTTCGTAACGGTATCATTCATCTACAGGTTACCTGCTGATTAAGTTGCGAGCTTGAGCCTGGTTGGTCGCTCATTTCACCTTATCCCCTTGCATCATAGCAGCGGGTTGTCCCTCGACAAGTAGCATGCCACTAGCTGCCAACACCATACCGAGTAAGAGATTCTCCAGGCTAACAACCTTCCCACTCACCCTGACTAGGACAAGTTCTAACACTAAAGAGGCGAGTAGAATTGCTTGACCTGCAATTGAAACACGACGCCAGAAACGTTGCCTAGAACTTGTAATCGTTAGGGCCAAAACAGCACCCAGAGGGATAAAAACAAGTCCATAGTAGAGAAGCTTAAAACTGTCTAGATTGCGGGCATCATCAGAAATTAGAGTCCCGAACAGCCTCAAGCCTGGAGTCAGTTCGAAAGTGTGTAAGTGTTCTATCCCGTCTACGTAGATCAAGAGGGTTGCCCCATCATAGGTAATGATGAGGTGATGAAGATTAGTATCGACAAAAACATCGGTGACTGTCAGTTCTGGGGACGTTCCATTTGGGCCAGTTACAGGTGTTCGCAGTCGAAAGCTCAAGTCAGTATTTTCCTGGCCCAGGGTAAAGTTTCGCTGGTAGGGATCTCTTGAAAGGGAAATGATCCGGGCCGGACCACTCTGCCGCTTATCGGCAGAGGCGACAGTTGCACTCAAGCTAAATTGAGAGGTTTTCGAAATTCTTTCTGTCGCAAAGGTTGCAGGGGTAGTTGTTTCCAACCAATGACTAGGACCCAGAGAAACACCAGCCCTGGCCTGAGGATCTGCAGGGTTCCTGTGCCAGGCCAAGTCGGGTAGGTGTGACCTCTGGTCGGGGTAGCTGCCCCTTCCTGCTAACTCATAGACAGCCAAAAGAGAATCCTGGCCAACAGATGAGATTTTTGCTGAAAAGGCGTGTGCGACCTCTGCCTTTGAGAGCGCTCTATCGGCGATCGCTACTCCAGAAACTTGTCCTCGCCAAGGCCGATCTCCGGTTTGCTCATTGCCAAGCAGCAGCGAAAAACTTGGATCCCAGTTACTCAGGTTCGTCCCAGCTTGCAAGGGGATTGAGACTAGAACGGCTAGTGCCGTGTATGTAATAAAACCGACGGTCAAGACCCTGAGCGAAAAGTACTTCTTGTTTGTTTCAATGAAAGTTGCAGTCCTAGCTAGAACTCTAGCGCCCCCTAGACGGAAGCTGAGAAAGCCTAACAAGCCTCCTAGACTGTTGGTTAGCAGATCGACAGGGGAGGGCGATCGCGAGGGTAAAAATATCTGTAGCCCTTCAACCGCCAGCGATAGGGCAGAACTGGTAGCTAGAACCAAGAGGAGTGTGCCCCTCAGCTTGCTTTTCTCTGTTAGCCAGGTTAACCCGAAGCCCAGGGGAAGGAATAACAAAATATTGCTGATCAGGTCCTGTGCATCAGAACGGTGGTTGAACCTATTGGCAAACTCTTTAGCAGACAAATCGAGAGAAAATTCAAACGGCGAGAGTGTGGCAACCAGCACGAGCAGAACACCGGAAATAATTAATCTACCAGCTCCCTGATTGACCAGCTTCAGCACCTGGGTTAGAGATATTCGCTTAGTTTGCTTAGATGAACTCATCACTCGCCTTCTGTGAGTCTAATCAGCAACAAATGTATTCGAGTTGACATGAGTGCTTTGTGGCTTTTAATTCTATTTGCTTTTGTTGAACTGCGTTACAGTAGCTTGAAATCATCACCCTAACTTGATGGGTTTGTCACCCTCAAAATTCCAGTGCACCGATCACCCCAACTCCTATTGCTGTTCAATCAAAATGTGGGCAGTGCTAGCCTGATGCCATGTTGCCAGTCCGCACTCTGAGGCATCTGAGTTCCAGGAAGTTATGGTTGAGACAGTATTAGCCAAAGTATTAGCCAACGTGCGAATTGTCCTAGTAGAACCGGCAGGTGCCCTGAATGTCGGGGCGATCGCACGGGTGATGAAAAATATGGGGCTACACCGGTTAGTACTGGTGAATCCTCGCTGTGATCCCCTAAGCGTCGCCGCTCGGCAGATGGCCGTGCACGCCGGGGACCTCTTAGAAGCGGCTGAGCAAGCCTCAACCTTACCCGCAGCCCTGCGGGGGTGCCAACGGGTAATGGCGACTACAGCCCGGGCTCGAACAATAGAGACCGCGTTAGAACCTCCCAGAACCAGTCTGCCCTGGTTACTCCAGCCAGCAGCTCAACTTCAGTCTGCTTTGATTTTTGGCCCTGAAGATCGCGGATTGAGTAACACCGAGCTGAACTACGCCCAGCGATTTATTCGGATTCCATCCAGCGCCGTTTATCCTGCTTTAAATCTGGCCCAAGCTGTGGCAATCTGCTGCTATGAACTTTATCAAAGCGCCCAGGTACTTTGCGATGGTTCCTCAACAGAGCATGAAGCAGTTCCCTTCAGTTCCCCTCCACGGCTGGGGAGGACTGATCTGCTTAATCTGCAGATTGAATCCAGCCCTAGTGCTCCTTTAGAGGTCTTAGAAGGGTACTATCAACAGCTAGAGACTATGTTATTAAAGATTGGTTACCTTTACCCCCACACGACAACTAGCCGGATGGAGAAGTTTAGGCGGATCTTTAACCGGACTCAACTCTCCAGGGCTGAAGTTGCCATGTTGCGAGGTATTCTGTCTCAAGTAGCATGGGCACTCCAGGTAAATTTAGAAGATTGATGGTGAGGGGAGGTTATTTTGACGCGAAGATCTGAGCATCCAGGCCGACGGCGGCGTCGACAGCAGTCTCAGCGAAGACAGGTCCGTCGCTCAGGCCCAGCCTCAGTACCAAGCAAATCTAAGGGGCGATCACTTCCTGGCAATTCCAATCCTAGACAAGCACAGACCTCGAATCGCGCCAGCCTGCATCCTGGAGCTTCCTCTGGGGTGGTTCGTCCGGCTCAAATCAAGCGTCGTCCTCAATCTCTCTCAGCAGTCAAACCGGAAAAACTTAAATCAACCAGTCTAGGCTCCACCGCTAAAATCCCAGGTCAGGACCAGATTGCCCCTCGACCGTTTCAGCTAGGTTCTATGCTGCTACTCTCTATGCTTCGCCTGTTAATTGTTGGCATTGGGGTAGGGGCGATCGCAGGAACTGGATTTGCACTTTGGGGTCTGACGGATAAATCAGATTCTACAAATTCTCCCGCCAAGAAAACAGCATCAACACCGAGTTCACCTGCGACGCCTAGCCCAACCAACCCGTTTGATGCGGCGCTACAACGCAACCGGGAAATGTCTTTGCTCAAGCCGCAGATTCAAGTGCTGGTAGCTGCCCAGCCAAAGCTGAAGCCGGGGATGTTTTTCCTCAACCTTGACACCGGAGCCTATCTTGACTTGGCTGGGACAGAGCCCTTAGCAGCAGCCAGCCTGATCAAAGTGCCGGTCCTGGTTGCCTTTTTTGAAGCTGTGGATGCTGGCAAGCTCCGCCTGGACGAGCAGTTAATTATGCGCCCTGACCTGATTGCGGCCGGGTCGGGTGAGATGCAGTACAAACCCCCTGGCAGCCAATTTAGCGCTCTGGAAACTGCGACCAAGATGATTGTGATCAGCGACAACACAGCCACAAATCTGCTGATTGATCGCCTCGGCGGGCCAACCGCCTTAAACCAGCGGTTCCGCTCTTGGGGGCTGAGTACAACCGTAATCCACAATCTCTTGGCAGACTTGTCAGGAACTAACACCACCAGTCCTGAGGATTTGAGCAGGTTGATGACCTTGGTGAGTCAGGGCGATTTGGTCTCTCCGCGCAGTCGCGATCGCATGCTCGACATCATGCGGCAGACTGTTACTAATACCCTACTGCCGAAAGGTTTAGGTGAAGGTGCCACCATTGCTCACAAAACGGGCGACATTGGCTCTATGGTGGGCGATACAGGGCTAATTGATCTGCCCAACGGCCAGCGCTACGTCGCCACCGTCATGGTCAAACGCCCCCATAACGATCCGCAAGCTAAAGAATTAATCCGGCAAACTTCCCGCCTGGTCTACAACCACTTGAATCAACCCTTAGGTAATCCCCAGGTCCCAGTCTCCAGCCCAGCCATAGCTCCCAAAATTAATCCTGCTCCCCCAGCCCAGAATTAGCGACCTGTAGCTGCTCAGCAAGTTCGCTAATCTCGTCACCCATAGCCAGTTGCTGAAGCCAGTCAGTCGGGATATTGGCTGCTCCATAGTGGGCCCCGGCAACCTGACCACAAATAGCAGCGGTTGTATCGGCATCATCACCAAGGTTAGTCGCAGCAAGGATGGCTTCTGCGTAGGTTTGTGTTGTCCAGAAGCACCACAGGGCTGCCTCAAGGCTGTTCACTACATAGCCTGTGCCGCGAATATCATTAGTATTTTTGCGACGATACTCTCCCCGGGCAATGGCTTGGATCGAGGCGGATCGAACTAGCTCTGGATCGCTAGCAAAGAGAAGCTCGGCCTTGCTAGCCCCCGCCAGTGCCTGAAACAGCACATCTGCGAACAAACGACAGGCATCAATACATTCCGCGGCACCATGGGTTGTGCGAGAACTTTCACCCGAGAAGTGCAGACCGCGATCGCGGTCTGGAAAGTAAAACATGGGTACAGGTGCAAGCCGCATTATGCAGCCATTCCCCGCAGACCTGGGCGAGGTAGAGCCACTGAACGGGTTGCCAGACACTTTATAGTCCTGTAAGGCTTGACTCACCGTGTTACCAATGTCGAAGCACTCTCCCGTACTGCTCAGATAGCCGTGCTCGTACCAGTTACAGTAGTGATTCATTTGATCGGAGGCATCGAAGCTACCCACTGTGACAAGGCTGGTGGCGAGACACAAGGCCATTGAGGTATCGTCAGTCCATTCACCTGGTCTGAGGTCAAAGGGACCTCTGCCAACCATATCCGTCACGGGCGTAAACGAACCGCGAGGCCGAAACTCAACACTTGTGCCAACGGCATCACCAGCCGCAAGCCCTAGCAGACATCGTTGAAACCGTTCTGATTCATCCATAGCTGTAGTGGTTTAGTGCAGGCTTACCCTAACTCAACCCCAATTGCTTGACTGGCCCGGCTGGCTTGTCTGTAGATAACTCGACTGGTGCAAGTCCTGACTAAATCAGGTTTGGCCCCAACCTATCCACTGCTCCGTAAACTTGCGGGCGTTAACTGATTCAGTTGATCCAAAGATTCCCAAATTTGATTCAGTAAGGATTCAAGGTTGGCGCGAGTCGCCGCCGAAATTGTAAAGACAGGTTGATCGCTGATCTGCTGAAGTTGATTTGTAATCGCTTCTGGCTGCCCTTGCTCCAGGGCATCGATCTTATTCAGGGCTAAAATCTGTGGCCGCTCCGCTAGGCCGTGTCCATAGGCTTTTAATTCCTGCTGGATCACCTGGTAATCAGCAATCGGGTCCGCAGCCGTAGCATCGATCAAATGTAAGAGTAGGCGCGTCCGCTCTACATGGCGTAAGAAGTCGTGACCCAGACCAATCCCTGCATGCGCTCCGGCCACTAGTCCGGGGATGTCGGCAAACACGGTTCCATCCCCGCTAGGTCGCCGCACTACCCCCAGGTTGGGCACCAGGGTTGTGAAAGGATAGTCGGCAATCTTAGGTCGCGCTGCCGATAGGACCGAGATCAGGGTTGATTTACCAGCGTTGGGCAAGCCAATGATCCCGACTTCCGCTAACAGCTTCAGTTCTAAGCGCAGCGATCGCGCTTCTCCGGGTAGTCCGGGTAAGGCGTATTCTGGAGCCCGGTTACGATTG
Source organism: Thermosynechococcaceae cyanobacterium (assembly GCA_041748155.1). Lineage (GTDB taxonomy): Bacteria > Cyanobacteriota > Cyanobacteriia > Thermosynechococcales > Thermosynechococcaceae > JBGTDT01. The sequence goes on from JBGTDT010000149.1 coordinate 7,504, forward strand.
CTGAGAAAGTGCTTATTCCCCAACCCTCCTTTGCCGCCTTTGGCCACACACAGGGTCTGGTCCAGTTGGGTTAAATCCCCCAGCATTTCTCCGCTATCGGCGTCATACACAACAGTGCCGCAGGGAAGCTCAATCACGCGATCGCCTCCTGAGGCTCCCGTCAAATTCTTAGGGCCTCCCCGCTCTCCATCCTCTGCCGCAAACAGGCGAGCATACTTGAAGTCCAGCAGTGTCTGTAGCTGTGACACCGTCCGCAGAATCACTGATCCCCCCTGACCACCATTACCCCCGGCTGGGCCGCCAGCAGGAACATACTTTTCGCGTCGAAAGGCGACAATGCCATCCCCGCCCCCACCGGCCCGCACTTGAATTTCTGCTTGATCAATAAACTGCATATCTTGAGAAGCCTTACAAAGCCTGAGTTCCTATACTGAGCAGTGTATCGATAAGCTAGGTTTCTAGGGATAATAAAAGTAGCGTGTTGAAACGAAGGGTGAACCCAAGCAACCCCGTGACCTTCCCTCAAGTTTTCAGAGTCTGATTCAGAGTCAAGCTTGATTAGAAAATCTTCAAGCTAGACTAGACCCGTAGGTGTATTCAATTCTCTTAAATCACCTCTGACCTAAGCGCCTCTTCCTGAAGCTTCGATAAAAGTCTGGCCTTGCAACATCGTTGAGGGAAGTGGGAACTCAGACAACTAAGACAACTAAAGCGGATTAACCTATGACAAATTTCCTCTCCACGCCTGCTGCTGATCGGCTGAAGCAGAAGTTACCTCATCCTCTGAAGCGGTTGGCAGATCTGGCTCACAACTACTGGTGGTGCTGGGCAGATAGTCGGTTGTCTCTGTTTCGAGATATCAACCAGGATGAATGGAATCGCTGCAATCATAATCCAGTCAGTATTCTCGAGTCTGCTTCCTACGATCGCTTGTCTCAACTGGCAACCAATCCAGAGTACATTCAGCGGGTGCAAACCCTGGCCGGGCAGTTTGATCGCTACATGACAGAGCAAGATACCTGGGCCAGCCAAGTTGTGCCACACATTTCTGCCGAGCAGCCCGTTGCCTATTTCTGTGCAGAGTTTGGGTTGCACGAATCTCTGCCGATTTACTCTGGTGGCCTGGGAATTTTGGCTGGGGATCACCTCAAGTCTGCTTCTGACTTGGGGCTGCCAATGGTTGGTGTGGGGTTACTCTACCGACAAGGATATTTCCGTCAACGGCTAAATCGCAGTGGTTGGCAAGAAGACTACTATGTGGACAGTCCCTTTGAGCAGATGCCGCTGGAGTTGCTCAAGAACGCAGAGGGTGAGCTAATTACAGTTGAGGTTGAAATTCGCCAGCGCATTGTTCGAGCCCAGATCTGGCGGGTCTGTGTTGGCCGGGTCAACCTTTACTTGCTCGATAGCAACCGGGAGGACAACGACCCAATTGACCGCTGGCTCACAGGTCACCTGTACGGCGGCAATCAAGACACTCGGATTGCCCAGGAAGTTTTGCTCGGGATTGGCGGGGTACGAGTCCTAGAGGCCCTGGGATTCAACCCCAGCGTCTACCACCTGAACGAAGGTCATGCTGCCTTTGCTCTACTAGAGCTGGCCCGTTTGGAAGTCCAGCGGACCGGCAAACCTTTCTATGACATTGAGGCTAGTGTGCGCGATCGCTGCGTTTTCACGACCCATACGCCCGTCCCAGCCGGGCACGATGCCTTTTCTCCAGACCTGATGGACAGTAACTTTGCCTACTACTGGCCCCAGATGGGCCTGTCCCGCGATCAGTTCCTAGCGATTGGGGCCCGCCGGGTTGGTGATCCCTGGGAACCATTTAGTATGACCGTGGTGGCGCTACGGTTGTGCCGGGCCGCCAATGGGGTTAGCCAGCTTCATGGTGAAGTTTCCCGAAAAATGTGGAGTATTCTCTATCCGCAGCGGGAGGTAGACCAAGTGCCGATTAGTCACATCACCAATGGCGTTCATGCCCGCACTTGGACTGCTCCCCTGATGGGCGATCTTTATACTAAGTACCTGGGTGAAGATTGGTCAGCCCATCTGGCTGATCCGCAAATCTGGGCCAAGGCAGATCAAATTCCTGACGAAGAGCTTTGGTGGCGGCACCAAACCCTGAAAGAGCGTCTGATTGCCCATACTCGTTCCGAACTCAAGCAAGCCCGGCAGGATCGCGGCGAAGATCCAGGTTCCATTCAAGCTGCTGAGCAAATGCTTGATGCCAAAGCCCTGACGATTGGCTTTGCCCGCCGCTTTAGTTCCTACAAACGGGGCAACTTACTGTTGCACAACCTAGAGCGGGTTATGCGGATCTTTAGCAGCCCGGACCGCCCCGTGCAAATTATTTTTGCCGGTAAAGCACATCCCGCCGATGAAGAAGGCAAGCGGATCATCCAACGACTGATTGAATGGTGTAAACACCCAGCCGTCATGCACCGGATTGCCTTCGTTGAAAACTACGATATGTACACGGCCCGGAAGCTGGTTCAAGGAGTAGACGTCTGGTTAAATAATCCGCGTCGGCCTTTAGAGGCCTCTGGCACCAGCGGCCAGAAAGTCTGCTTCAATGGTGGGCTTAACTGTAGTGTGCTGGATGGTTGGTGGTGTGAGGGGTACCAAACGGGTTCCAACGGCAAAGGGCTAAATGGCTGGGCGATTGGTGAGGATATTCAAACCAGCAATCAGGAATTGCAGGACAAGATTGATTCAGAATCCCTCTACCGATTGCTCGAACAAGAGATTATTCCCTTGTATTACAACCAGGACGCCGATGGTGTTCCCCATGGCTGGATTCAAATGATGAAGGCTTCGATTAAAACTAACTCGCCCCTGTTTAATACAGACCGGATGGTGGCAGACTACATCACTCAGATGTACAGCCAGGAAGCGGTTGTCACGCCTCAGCCAGTCTCGGCAAGTGTGGCGCTCTAAAACCTAGTTGAGGCCCGTTTGCCCAGCCCTAAATCCCTAGCTCCCTGCTTTATTTTGACCTAACCAGAGCTGCTGTGATCGCCTCTAGTTTATCTAGCACCAGAGGCGATCACAGCAACTTTTGCCTGAGAAAAAATTCCGGCAAACTTGCAAATCGTACTCGTAATGAGTATGATTTAACAAGGAGCAACAAAGTAGACTCAACATGGCTAGAACCCAGGAGATTCCGATCCACCAAATCCGGCGGCCCCTATTTCGCCAAAATGATCAGGCCAAAGTTACGGCGTTGATGGAATCTATCCAAGTGATTGGCCTGCAAGAGCCGATTGATGTCCTGGAAGTTGAAGGACAGTACTACGGATTTTCTGGCTGCCATCGCTACGAAGCCTGCGATCGCCTCGGCCATGAAACCATCCGCTGCCGAGTCCGTCGGGCTCCCCGTTCGGTCTTACAAATGCATCTTGCCTGAGCGGAACTGTGACGGCTACTCCTGAGCCTCCCTGCTTAGCAGCATTTTTTCAAACTCTACTGCTTCCTGCTACAACAAAGGTGTATGATTACACCCTTTACTAACTTCTAGTTCACCAACCCAAGTTCAATTAAAGGAGAAATTTATGCAAACTCATGGTCAAACTGCCCCTGTCGATATTGGTATTAAAGAACAGGATCGCAAAGAAATCGCCGATGGCCTCTCGCGCCTACTAGCAGATACCTACTCGCTCTATCTCAAAACCCATAACTTTCACTGGAATGTAACGGGTCCGCTGTTCCATTCCTTGCATGCAATGTTCATGGAACAGTATACAGAGTTAGCCGAGGCTGTCGACGTGGTGGCTGAGCGGGTTAGAACCCTTGGCTTCCCGGCTCCTGGTTCCTATAGTGACTTTGCTGAGCTGAGTTCAATCGCTGAGACTCGTGGCGTTCCCTCAGCCGAAGAGATGGTCCGTCTCATGGTAGAAGGAAATGAAGCCGTAGCCCGGACTGCTCGCTCTGTTTTCCCGGCTGCCGAGCGGGCTGACGATCAGTCTACTCAGGACCTCTTAACTGATCGACTCAGGGTACATGAGAAGACTGCCTGGATGCTAAGGAGTACTCTAGAGCGTTAGAAGTTGCGACCAAGAGGGTATCGCTCAGTATACCTGATCCAGATAAACCAAATGAACGGCGTGCTTGAGTGGATTGTCCACGGGCGGTACGCCGTTTTTTCGTAGAAGATTCCTGGAGCAATATTTCCAACTCAGCTTATTCGTCTGTTTGTTGAATACCGCCTTCAACCGAGCGAATCTCCGGTTCAGAAAAAGGCCCTGGATTACCGTTCCAGTTAAAGCCATTCAGGCGGAAGTTTACCGAAGCAACTTCACGAGACGGGCTATAGCGAAAGGTTAGGCCATAGGTGCGCCGGCTGTAGTCCAAAATAATGTCGGTATCAAACTGCTCACCCGTATCTAAGTTGAAGGAAGACTGAACACCAACCCGAAGTGGGCCATAAACTTGCTGAAGCACTCCCGCCGAAAGCACCTTGAAGTCAATGACGCGATCAAACAAAAAAGGTGATAGGCCGTTCTGTCCCACCTGGGAGTAGCTGATATTAAAGCCCGTGTAGTCAAAAAATTGGCGAGAGAAGTGACCCAACTGGCCTTGGAAACCGACGGTTCCAATTAGGGTTTGCTGGGTGTCTCCATTCGTGTAAGTGTTCAGGACACCTGTGACACCAGTTAAAAGTTGCAGGTAGGGCACCACCGGGTTAGGAGTGTATCGCAAACCGCCTGTGGCTGTCGGCGGTAGTGCCTCTCCTCGCCAAAGGTAAAAGCTACGACTTAAGCCGGCACTGGCTTGAAAACGACCCAAACTGGCCTGATCTCCTAAATCGGGGCCATCACTTTCGGCGGTCGTATACTGGGCTCCCACCTGGTAGGTGAGGTCAATCCCCGTATTGCCAAGCTGAATCAGCGGGGAGGAAAATACCCCGCCGAAATTACTTTCGACAGTTTGTTCCCCTAAAGAACCATTGAACAAGCGATCGCGGTAGGAAGATTCCAAGGTAAGGGTATGGGACCCAACGCCCTGGCGCAGACTTAAGCGGGCCCGCAAATTGTCAGATATCTCACTTGGATCGAGACTGGTCAAAGACGTAAACCCACTCAGTAAGCTGCGAGGACCTAGGTCGCTTCTGAGCTTTACGGTCACCCCGTAGGCGTCGGGGTCTACAAGGTTGGAACCGTCTTCAAAGGCACGTTCGACAAAGAACTGCGGTGTTACGCGTAAGCTTGTCTGCCCGGCACCAAACTCAAAGTCTTGTCCTAAAAAGACTCCCCCTCGATCATTCTGATCAAAACCGAGCCGTGGGACAGAGGTTGGGTCTCGTTCCTGGCGATCAATCGTCGTCTTCGACTTCAAGATGGGCAGCGAAAGACCTTGATCAAACACCAAGCGTGGCCGGCTCGTGGTAACTTGATCTTCTAGGGGTGAAACGCGAACCAGTTCAGCCTGGGCTGCCCTGACCTCTAACTCTGGAGGCGAAAACGGGTCATTGGTAATTCGAATAGCCCTAGCCCGCCATCCTCTAGAATCAAACTCAATTCGTTCTGCCTCAAATCGTAATTGCTGGATTGATGGCGTTTCTCTGGCCTGAAGCGGTTGGTTGTTTCGAAGCTCCTCACTGAAGGCTTCAGCATCAGCACTGATATCCGTACTGGCATCAATGGGTCGGGTGGGTGAGAAGTCAGTTTCTGCGGTAGGCAAGTAAATCGTGCCTCTAGCGCCCAGAAAAGTACCTTGGTCCTGGGTAAGACGGTATTCCAGCCGCTCACCTTGCAAGACCTGGTCTCCTCGCGTAAGGATAATATTCCCCTCTGCGGTGGCAACCCGGCTGCGCAGATCTACCCGAAGCTGGTCTGCTCTCAGTACAGCCCCTCGAAATCGCAACAAGACATTGCCACTAGCTGTGAACGTTTGTAGCTCCTGGTTGTATTCTTGCCGATCTGCCTTTAAGTCAATCGGTTCTCCTGCTGCTTCTGGGGGGAGATTCTTACCTGGCGGAGCATTTTGCACCACGACTGAAGTCAGGGCGGAGGTAGACCAGGGGGTAAAGGGACTTGATCCTAAAGCTGGAGAAGTTAGGCCAGAGGAAACTAGAATGCTGCCGACATCAGTTAGGACTTGACGCACCTCACTGGTAAGCCAACCAGTACTGAGCGAGGTCAGTTTTTGAGTGTCACGCTCTGTAGCGTCACTGGAAGCTGTCACGCCTGGTAGCACCAGTGAGGCTGAAAGGGAAATGGGTGAACTCAGTAGGGCTGCGTCAGTAGGTGCAGGGTTAGGCGAAGCTGCCGTAAACCCAGCTTTCAATGCTGCCCCAACAGGCAAAACAGGATTAAAAAGTATCTTTTCCTCAGGCAATAGAGTGTAGACAATAGGAGGTGTCTGGAATGGGGGTAGCAGGTAGGGCATAGCTAGCAAGAAGTAACCGATGGACAGCCCAAACGCCTGCCCTCAAATCTAACCTGAGGAATGAATTAGTACTTGTTTATTCGAACTCTTTACGCTTGGGATTACGGGAAGGATCGTTGGATAAGAAGCCAAAAACAAACAGGGCAATGAATGATAGAACAACGATATTTACAACGATCTTGAGGGTTACCATGCTGAGTGCTCCAGAGCTTTAAAGGCTAATTAATTACTGATGAATAGCTTTATTATCATATCCATATGTTGACTTGTTTTCTCAAAGTTCTGCGTTTTCAGCTTGAATTTGCCTCTATTAGTCGAGCCTAGAGACAATATTTTCTCCAGTATCACGGCAAGGCCGAACTAGCAACCTGATTAGCTAGATCAAGGCAACTCGCGTTTTTGAATCAGATGTACCAGAGTTACGACGAAGGAGCGTAAATAGGTCTGTAGTCTAGCTAGTATTCTTTCTAGCCAAGCGATGCTGCGGTCAAGCCAATCCAGTAACTGCTCTAGGGGATGCTTGGCGTATCCGATCAAAATTGCTTCAATCTCGATGTCAATCCAGTTTTGGTTGACAACCGGACTGGTGGACTTCGATAATGCCTGGGTTTGGCTGAGATCTTTTATGGGTTTGATCCTGCCGATAGAAGTTCCCTCTCCGGAGCCTGCAAGTTCTAAGGTCGAGTCACCCCCAAACAGATCTGTCCAGGTCAGCCATGGTTCTGTTCGTGGCTGTGAGCGGGGCTTTTTAAGTCTGGGAGTTTCAGGGTTAGAAGGGTCCTGCAATTGCTGTTGAGAATCGGCGGAGAGCCTAAAAGTAGGATCACTTGAATCTAATTGCCCTGAGGCAGATTGGGACCCCAGTCGCCGGGTCCGGCCAAAAAAGTAGGCCAACGCGGCTCGAATCAAAGCTCGAATGGTTAGCTCATCGGTGGTTGCCGCCCCTTGATCTGGAATGTCTGGAGTGGCTCTGGATTCCGGCTTCAACCTGCCCTGAACCCAGGAAAGGTTATTCCAGCCAAGACCCTGCCCAACTTTGAATGAGTTACCTGTGCGGAAGACAATACCTGCCCAAGGCTTTTGCTGGATAGGTTTCCCTAACTCCTCAGAGTCAGGCCGTCTTGCAGGGGAAATCCCCAGGAAGCGGTGTGCCGCCAGGGAGAAACCAGGAGAAAGCCGGACTTGTCCAACCCGCTGACGACAGAAGCTGAGGACTTTTGGTCCAAATGAAGTCAATGCCTGGAACACTTGAATTTGTCTGAGCAGTCGAGCTGCCTGTGCTAGGCGTGTATCGCGACCATAGCGGATGATCTCCCAAATAATTCGCTGGTGGAGCTGCTTTTGCTGCTGGGGAGTTAGCAGGTCCAAAACTTCGTTTTCAGGAGTCACGAGCACCAGGGTTCGTGTGATCAGTTGAGTGGCAACACCCTGGATAGCAGGCGTCGTGTGATTAGACGTTGCAATAGCATCTGTCTTGTGAGGGGATAAACAGATTTCTACAACCTCTAAAGTTCTCTGAATAGACCTGTCAGCAGAAATAGCGAAGTCTGACTGGCTGGTTGCGATCGCACCCTCCCCGTTTGCGTCTACATCTGCTGCCAGTTGGCGGGATTCCTGCTTCTGCCTAAGTCCGTTCTGAATCAAACCATAGGCCAGATGGAAGAGAACTTGAGCCCCCCAAACTGCTCTCACTTTCATCTGCCGCAGGTGAGGTTGCAGCTTTGTAAGCTGACTCAAGGACCGGGAAAATAGGTTAAACAGTTTGCTTTGATAACGACCCGATGGAGAAGTCATAAATTCGTGGGTCCAGCAGTTTTAAACCTTGATTATGGATTAAGTCAGACAGCTTGTTGTACAGTGCAATGGCACAGATCATGCTCAAGCCAGTAAATGCTCTGATTGTACCTGCTCATGAGTGACGATTTGACCGCCCACCTTACAGAACTTGAGCTGTCTAGCAATAGCAGTACTGGAGACAGGGGTGCAGTCAGTGACCCTCACACTCAAGCTCAGATTCGCCAAATTAACCTGTCGATTGAACAACTGCGCCAACTGACTCAGGTTAACGTCCAGTCAGATTGGCAGTGTTGGTCTGGTATCGACCTACCTTGGCAAGCTGAGCCCGGAAGCGGGTCTTCTGTCAATTTGAACCCTCGCGGTCACATTGCTTGGCAGGCTGGAGAACAACTGCTTTGGCTAGAGCAGAAATTGACAATTCCTGTAGCGCTTAAAGGCTGTCCTCTCCTAGGGAAAACGGTGCGCTTATGCCTGAGGTGGTGGGCAAAAAAGGCAGAGATTTTTGTCAACGACCAGTTGGTGCAAGCGGGGGATATATTTGATTCCTCAGTGCGGCTTCTCCTCAGCTCAAAGGCAATACCAGGAGAAACATTCACGCTCAGGCTAGAATTGGTCAGCCCAGGGCATGATGCCGGAGCTCTGGTCTACTCCTACCTGGTGTTTGAGTCGGATGTCACCACTCCTGATCCAGGCTTTGTCGCCGATGAGTTAGCTGTCTTGCGGGGCTACTTAGAAAAGTTCCAGCCTGAAAAGTTGGATGACCTGGTGCGGGCTGTGGCGTTAATCAATTGGCCAGCAGTAGAGGATTTAAGCCAGTTTGAGCGATCGCGTAGCGTCTCCTTTGCAGACTCGTTGACGATGCTGCGGCAAAAACTGCAACCCTTGGCAAGCTGGCTAAAGCAACGGCGAATTTTACTGCTAGGTCATGCCCACCTTGATCTAGCCTGGCTCTGGCCCGTCAGTGAGACCTGGGAAGTTGCAGAACGCACGTTCCAATCAGCATTAAATTTGCAGCAAGAATTTCCAGACTGGATTTTTTGCCACTCTTCTCCAGCGCTGTATGCCTGGATCGAAGAGCACAAACCTGATTTGTTTGCCGCGATTCAGCAGCAGGTTGCGGCTGGACGCTGGGAAGTGGTGGCTGGATTATGGATCGAACCAGAACTCAATCTTGTCAGTGGCGAATCTCTGGTGCGGCAGGTGCTATACGGCCAGCTTTACGGGCTGGAAAAGTTTGGAGCGCTCAGTTGCGTCGCCTGGTTGCCGGATAGTTTTGGCTTTTGCTGGCAACTGCCCCAGATTTTGCAGCAAGGGGGAGTGGAATACTTTGTCACCCAAAAACTTCGCTGGAACGACACCACTCAGTTCCCACATGAAGTGTTTTGGTGGCGATCTCCCGATGGTAGCCAAATTTTCAGCCTGATGTCGGCTCTAATTGGGGAAGCGATTGAGCCCGTCAAAATGGCTGAGTATGCTCAAACCTGGGAAGCCCGAACCCAAATCAAAGATGCCCTCTGGTTACCGGGGGTGGGCGATCACGGCGGCGGTCCCACCCGTGAGATGCTGGAGGTGGCCCAGCGCTGGCAGCACTCTAGCTTATTTCCCCGCCTAGAATCGACGACGGCAGAGAAGTTTTTGCGGGATCTGGAAGCCCAGTGCAGAGACCAGGCAGTTCCGATCTGGACCGATGAACTTTACCTAGAATTCCACCGGGGGTGCTACACCACCCACGCCGACCAAAAATGGTGGAATCGCCGCTGTGAGCAACTGTTGTACCAGGCAGAACTCTTTGCCGCAGTGCGATCGCTCCTCACCGGAGCCACCTACCCAAAAGCAGAGCTGGAGAGCGCGTGGAAGCAGGTTTTGTTTAACCAGTTTCACGACATTCTGCCCGGTTCAGCGATTCCCGAAGTCTTTGCAGATGCTAACCGGGAGTGGGCTGAGGTCGAGCAGGCGGGAACGCAGATTTTAAGAGATTCCCAGGCGGCGATCGCCAGAGAAATTGCCCTGCCACCGCCCCCCCAATCAAACAGCCGACCGATTGTTGTGTTTAATTCCCTTAACTGGGCGCGATCGGAAGTGGTCAGCCTGCCGCTACCCTCAGACTCAGATCCAAACCAGCAGTGGCAAATCTATGATTTCGATGGCAACCTTGTTCCAACCCAAGTCTTAACCTGGTCAGATCAGCCAGCACTACTCTTTCAGGCTCCGAACATTCCGTCAGTTGGATACCGGGTTTTCTGGCTAGGTCAAACTTCAGGAGTAGTTCCATTTCCTCCAACCGAGCCAGAGAACTACGTTTTAGAAAATGATCGGCTGCGAGTCGTCGTTGATCCTGACAGCGGAAATTTATCCAGTATTTTTGACAAGGTGCAGCAGCGGCAGATTCTGAATGGGCCAGGTAACCAACTTCAGTTTTTCCAAGACAGCGGCCAATACTGGGATGCCTGGAATATTGATCCTGAGTATGCTAAGCACCCTCTCCCGGCTGCCCAGCTTAAAAGGATTGAGTGGCTGACTTGGGGACCATTACAGACCCGGTTGCGAGTCCTACGCCAGTTTGGTCAATCCCAATTTTGCCAGGATTACATCTTAGAGGCTGGCTCGGCTGTCCTGAAGATTTCCACAACTGTAAACTGGCAAGACCGTCAGGTTCTAGTCAAAGCTGCCTTTCCCCTCACCGTTCAAGCCAACTACGCCACCTATGAGATCTCCTGTGGGGCGATCCAGCGTCCTACGCTTCCCAATCCTCAATCTTTAGAGCCAAGCGAAGCGGCTAAATGGGAAGTTCCGGCCCTACAGTGGGCCGATCTCAGTAGTCCGGCTGGGAAATCTGGCGCGAGTTTACTGAATGATTGCAAGTATGGCTATGACGCTCAGCCCGATCAGCTTCGCCTCACTTTGCTGCGTAGTCCAAGTTGGCCGGACCCTAACAGCGATCGCGGCTTCCATCAATTTACTTACGCTCTCTATCCTCACAGTGGAAGCTGGCAAGCAGCCCAGACTCCCCAGCGGGGTTATGAGCTGAATCAACCGCTGCAAGTCTGCTTGCATTCCCTCTCTAAGCACTCCCCAGCAGGGCAACTGCCAGCGGTCGGGCAGTTTCTCAACTTGCAATCTAGCAACTTAATCTTAATGGCGCTCAAACAGGCAGAAGCAGACTCCCAAGCATGGATTTTGCGCTGCTACGAATGTTGTGGAGAAACTGCCCAATTGGACCTTCAGAGCGATCTCAACCTAGTCATTCGCCAGCCTGTTGACTTACTTGAGCGTCCAATATCGAAGCTAGATGCAGAAACCAGCCAGATTGATCCTTGGAAAATTGCTTCTTTTGCCATAGCGCCTAGAGACACACATCTGTAGCAGGTCTGGTGAGATAACTTGCTATTCGGGCTACGAGCCATGCCACTCCAACCCTTCTGGGAACTGACTTGCAGAAAACTCTAAATGTACAACTCGACGATGCGAGGGAGATAAGGATTAAGAATTGAGACTAGGATCAGCCTTTTCTAGGTAATCCGACAAAATTTGACGTGCAGTTTTGTGATCCCCCTTTGGAGTCAGACTGCAGAGCCACCAGATAGGTCTGCTCTGATAGCACCTAGGTTTATCAGTTGCGATTAACCGACCAAGATGTTCGCAATTCCAGCCAGGAACAGTGTAGTTCAAGCTACCAAAGACACGAAGAGCGTGTTTAAGACGCTCAATGGTTTGTCTCGGTTCAAAAGCAATGTGGTCAATACCAACAGGAGTTACGCAGTTGCGCCAAAGGTAGGGTAAAAGGAGAGAATGAACCCACCAAAGTTCAACGAGTACGACTACATCAATTTTCTGATTGCAACGCAGAAAGCATACAGTGGCTTAGAAGCTGAGCGTGTTCAGCCAGCCCAAGTAGACCCCCCGGCTCATGATGCAATCACCCGGTTGCTGCATCGCCTAGAACCATCGCCAGAGGCACTCTGGAATGAAGCACAAAAGCATGTAAGTTTAGGGAGTGGCATCTTGGTCATTGATGATTCCACCCTCGACAAGTTTTATGCCAAGAAGATGGAGTTGGTGACCCGGCATTGGTCAGGCAAGCATAAGAGGGTGGTGCAAGGCATCAACCTAATTAGCCTGCTGTGGACCGAAGGTGACCGTCACATTCCCTTGGACTACCGGTTTTATGAGAAGTCGGTGGATAAAGCAACCAAGAACGACCATTTTCGCGCCATGCTTCAGACAGCAAGGGAGCGAGGATTTACACCTGAGTGTGTGGTGTTTGATAGCTGGTACAGCAGTCTGGACAATCTCAAGTTGATTCGTAGCTACGGTTGGATTTGGTTGACTCGCCTCAAACGCAATCGCCACGTCAATCCTGACAATATTGGCAATCGTCCGCTGACCGAGGCTAAGATTGCAGCGACCGGAACAGTAGTGCATCTTAAGGGTTACGGCCTGATCAAAGTATTCAAGATTGTCGCCCCAGACGCTGACATTGACTACTGGGCAACTAATGACCTGAACCTGTCTGAGTTACGGCGATTACAGTTGGCTGAGTTTTCTTGGTCAATAGAGGA
>JBGTDT010000150.1:0-23752 GCA_041748155.1 Thermosynechococcaceae cyanobacterium
TTGATGTCTTCTACAATCGCCAGCGGCGTCATTCCACAATCGGTTTTCTCTCCCCTGTGCAATTTGAGCAACACTATCTCAATGCCCTTACACTGAACTCAGCCGCTTAAGTCAACTGTCTACTTCTTTGGAGCAAGCCCATCAGCTTGGCGTAAATTCAAGGGCGACGCCGTTCATACAGTAGCGCTCCCCAGTCGGTGGAGGACCGTCGTCAAACACATGACCCAGATGCCCACCACAGCGATGACAGTGCACTTCAACTCTGGTCATCAGCAGTGACCTGTCTGTGGAAGTGGCGATCCCCCCTGGAATCGGAGCAAAAAAGCTAGGCCAGCCAGTGCCGCTGTCAAACTTGGCTTCCGAGGAGAAAAGTGGCAGATCACAGGCCGCACAGGTGTAAGTGCCCTTGGCGTATTGCTTGTCCAGGGGGCTGGTGTGAGCCCGTTCAGTCCCGTGTTGACGCAGCACATAAAACTGTCCTGGCGTCAAAGTTTTGCGCCACTCAGCCTCAGTTTTAGTAATTTCAAACTCACTTGTCGCCACCTCGTCTTCTGACCGCCAAGGTAGATAGCGGGATAACCAGGCGATTCCAACCATTGCTACACCAGCCTTTAAGAGTGTTCGTTTATTTGTGAACGATGATTTGATTGTCAACTAACCAGCCCCCTCAGCTCTGTCAGGATTAACCAGCCCAACCCCTAGCCTGCCTGTTTATTCTGAACTACCCCTGATAAAAGGATTAAAATTGCCTCAGAATTTGAGCAACAGGCTTTTGAGAGGGGTAAGGTCTGAAGTTCTAACGTTCTATTGGACGGGTGTAAGTACTTTTTCTTCTGATATTTCTGGATCTGCTTCCGGGCTGTTGGCCTCAGAGGGTGGCACAACCTGCCAGAACTTGTCCAGAGACGCCGGCCAGTGCTCGAGCAGGAGCTGAGCTTTTGTGCTCCCTGTGCGCTCCGCGTGGGCTTTAATCAGCTCGTAGAGTTGATGTTTGCCTGCGTCGGTACTTACCCGTTGAATCTGGACAATCTCCGGGTTGACTTTAGCCGGGAAGCTGCCATCTTCATCCAGGAAGTAGGCTAGGCCACCTGTCATACCCGCACCGACGTTGCGGCCCACTTTACCCAGAACAACAACGACCCCACCGGTCATGTATTCGCAGCAGTGGTCCCCCGCCCCCTCAATCACAGCTTGGGCACTGGAGTTCCGCACGGCAAAGCGTTCGCCGACTAGCCCTCTGGCGAACAGGGTGCCCCCGGTGGCTCCGTAGAGACACGTATTGCCGGCAATCACATTTAGAGCTGGATCGTAGGTCGCCTCAGCCGCAGGCTGGATCACAATTTCACCCCCGTGCATCCCTTTGCCAACATAGTCGTTCGCTTCCCCGACCAGGTTGAGGAACATGCCAGGGAGATTGAAGGCGCCAAAGCTTTGTCCTGCACTGCCCTTGAAGTTAAGGGTAATGTGACCGCTAAAGCCAGTATTGCCGTACCGCTTGGCGATCGCCCCCGCCAGGCGAGTCGCCACTGTGCGATCGGTGTTGACGACTTTAAGGGTCTGCTCCAAGCTGGTTTGGTCTCGAATCGCCGCCTGAATATCCGGGTCAGCCAGTAACTTGTCATCCAGAACCGGCCCATTACTGTGGACCTCCTCGTGGTTTAACCAGCTCCGCTCCGTGCGGGTATCGGGAAGTTGGGTGAGGCAATCCAGGTTCAGTGCCGCTGTTTTGCTCAGCTTGACTCCGGCGCGGACCTGGAGCAAGTCGGCCCGGCCAATAATCTCACCCAGGGAACGGTAGCCCAGTTTTGCTAGCAGCGAGCGGACTTCCTCGGCCACAAAGCAGAGGAAGTTGACCACGTGTTCTGGCATCCCCGTGAACCGCTGCCGCAGGTCTTCCCGCTGGGTGGCTACGCCCACCGGACAGCCGTTGGTGTGGCAAATCCGCGCCATAATGCAGCCCTCCGCAATCATGGCGATGGAGCCAAAGCCGTATTCTTCCGCCCCCATCAGGGCGGCCATAATCACATCCCAACCCGCTTTGAGGCCACCATCCACCCGCAGGGTGACGCGATCGCGGAGGCAATTCTCCATCAGCACCCGATGCACCTCCGTCAGGCCCAACTCCCAGGGACTCCCGGCATGCTTGATTGAACTCAAGGGAGAGGCTCCCGTGCCGCCCTCGTGACCAGAAATTTGAATCGTATCTGCGTTGGCCTTGGCGACTCCGGCGGCGATCGTGCCAATGCCGATCGAGGCCACTAGCTTCACGGCCACCTTAGCCTGGGGGTTGATCTGGTGCAGATCAAAGATGAGCTGGGCCAGGTCTTCAATTGAGTAAATATCATGGTGAGGCGGCGGCGAGATTAGCGTCACCCCCGGTTTAGAGCGCCGCAGCATCGCAATGTAGGGGCTGACTTTTTTGCCGGGTAACTGGCCCCCTTCCCCAGGCTTGGCGCCCTGGGCAATCTTGATATCGAGCTGCTTGGCACTCATCAGGTACTCAGGGGTAACCCCGAAGCGAGCCGAGGCCACCTGCTTAATCGCAGAACTGGCCGTGTCGCCGTTGCGGAGTCCTTTCAGGTGAGGCAGCAAGGGTGAGTGGCCGCTTTCATCCACGTCATCTAGCACCACAAACCGAACCGGATCTTCCCCGCCCTCCCCGGAGTTGGACTTGCCGCCCAGCCGATTCATCGCCACGGCTAAGGTCTCGTGAGCCTCCCGCGATAGAGAGCCAAGGGACATGGCTCCGGTACAGAATCGCTGCACAATTTCCGCCACTGACTCCACCTCTTCTAGGTCAATGGCGGGGCGATCGCTGTTAAAATCCAACAAATCTCGTAGAACTGTGACTGGGCTGTTCTCTAGCTGCTGCTTGTAGATCTCGTAGTGATCGTAGCTCTTGCCGCTGACAGCCTTGTGTAGGGCTTTTGCTAGTTCAGGGTTGTTGACATGATATTCCCCCTTGGGCCGAGCGTTAATGAAGCCAAAATTCTCTAGCTTCTTGCGGTTGAGTTCTGGGAAGGCATGACGGTGGAAGTGAATCACTTCTTGAGCTAGGTCCTCCAGGCTCAAGCCACCAATCCGAGACGTCGTGCCGGCAAAGCCGAGGTCGAGTAAGTCGGGACCAATCCCAATTGCTTCAAAAATTTGCGCCCCTTGATAGCTAGAAAGTAGGGATATTCCCATCTTGGAGAGAATCTTCAGCAAGCCTGCCTCAAGCGCTTTGCGGTAATTAGATTGCGCCTCAGCCATGGTGCAGTTCTCCAGCTTGCCCCGCTGCATCATTTTCTGAGTTTTGGGGTCCAACCACCACTGGCGCACGGTTTCGAAGGCCAGGTAAGGACAAATTGCCGCACCCCCATAGCCAACCAAACAGGCAAAGTGATGGGTACTCCAGCACTGGGCTGTATCGATCACAATCGAGGCTTTGATCCGCAGACCTTCGCGGATCAGGTGGTGGTGGACAGCACCTACAGCTAGGAGGGGGGGAATATAGGTATCGGCCTGATCTAAGAGGGTCGGTCCACTGGTGGGACTGATCCGGTCACTGAGAACCAAAATTTCACTACCGCTCCGGACGGCCTCCGCCGCCTGCTGACACAAGCGAGTCACGGCCTGTTCAAGTCCATCTGGACCAGCGGCGATCACAAACAGGGTGGAAAGATCCGTGGTCTTAAACCCAGACTGCCGCACCTGCTCCAGCTCTCCATCGTTCAGAACTGGAGAATCCAGCTTTAGCCGTCGCGCATACTCTGGTTTGGCTTCGAGTAAATTTCCTCGCCTGCCGAGTTGAATTGCCAGAGACATGACCAGTTTTTCGCGCAGGGGGTCAATCGGCGGATTGGTAACTTGGGCAAAGCGTTGCTTAAAGTAGTCGTAGAGGACGTGGGGCTTGTCGGACAAGATTGCCAACGGGATATCATCTCCCATACAGAAGGTAGGTTCCTTACCTTCCTGCGCCATAGCTTCAATGATCATCTCCACATCTTCCGTGCCGTAGCCAAAAGCCGTTTGTTGGCGCAGAAACGCCGAGCTTTCCATCTGTACCGCTTCGGCAAAAGGCTGGGCCTCAAGCTGCTGACGATTGGCTCCCAGCCACTCGCCGTAGGGGTTAAGTTGAGCAATCTCCTGCTTGATTTGCCAGTTCTTCAGAACCTGATGGGTTTCCAGGTCAACTGCAATGATTTGCCCCGGCCCCAAGCGCCCCTTTTCCACCACCTCTGCCTCCGGAACCTCAATTACCCCTGCTTCTGAACTCACAATCACCGTACCGTCTTGCATCAGGCAATAGCGAGCCGGGCGCAGGCCATTGCGATCTAGGGTTGCCCCGACCTTTTTACCATCGCTGAAAACGAGTAAAGCTGGGCCGTCCCAAGCTTCCTGAATACCGCTGTAGTATTCATAAAAATCTACAATCTCCGGGTACTGGGCCAGCTCCGGCAGGTTTTGATAGGCCTCCGGCACCATGATCATTAGTGCTTCCAGGGGGCTACGACCCGTCTGCACCAGCAGCTCCATCACGTTGTCCAGGGTGGCAGAGTCACTGTTCTCAGGAATCACAATCGGTTTCAGGTCATCCAGGCGATCGCTCCAATTGGCATGGGTGAGGGCAGCCTCTCGCGCCATCATCCAGTTGACATTGCCCAGGAGGGTGTTGATCTCGCCGTTATGTCCCAAAAACCGCATCGGTTGAGCCAGAGGCCACTTCGGCATCGTGTTGGTACTAAAGCGGCGATGATAGACCGCAAAGGAACTCTGGTACTCAGTCGCTTGTAGATCTAAGTAGAAGGTTCCTAAAACGGCGGCGCGCACCATGCCCTTGTAGACAATTGTGCGGCTAGAAAACGAGCAGATATAAAACTCCTCAGCCCAGACCTCGTCTTGGGCCGCAACTTTGATTTCAACCTGCTTCCGGACCAGGTAAAGCTGTCGCTCTAGGGCATCACCCTCTAACCCCTCGGCCCAAACAAACACCTGTTCGATCTGCGGCTGGTTTTCCCGGGCCTGAATTCCAAGCAGATCGGGCCGCACAGGAACATTTCGCCAGCCCAGCAGCTTCAGCCCTTCCTCTGCTAAGGTTTGCTCCACAATTTGACGGGCAACCGCTGCCGCTTCTGGTTGATTGGGCAAAAATATTACCCCAACCCCGGTTTTCTCCCTAGCCGGAACCTGAATCCCTTGCTCCTTGAACCAGGAGTGGAACAGTTGCCAAGGAATGGCCGTCATCAAACCAGCCCCATCCCCAGAGTCTTGATCGGCACTACAGGCACCGCGATGCTCCAAACAGCTCAATGCGCTCAAAGCCTTGCTGACAATTGCGTGACTGGCCCGACTTTGCTGATCGGCAATAAAGCCAACTCCGCAAGCGTCTCGTTCCTCTACCAACCAGCGCTGGCCCGAAAATCCAGCCGCTCGGCTTTGACTGACCTGTTTGTTCAAGCTCGTACCCATAGGATGGCCCATTTAAACTTCCTGACAACGCTGGGATGGACTTTGATCTACTAGAGTTCAACACCGTTTAGGTTGGAAAATAACAGCCTCTCTTGAAGACAAGCTGTTCTACGGTGGCCCTATAAAGTTTTTACTTTATCAACCACTGCATCTTTCAAGGAGTAGTCAATCAGACAACTCTAGCCTGAACCCTTGAAAGGTCAATCCTATGGCGTCGGTAAAGTTCCGCTTCAGCAATTCTTGCTAAGCCTTTGACCTTCTCCTCTCAAGTCTAAAACTAAACAGTCTCGGAGGGGAAACTCTTCCAGTTAAAGTTTAGAGACTTTGGCCTCTGCATAGACTTCTGATAATTATAGAAATTTTAATCGGCAGCCCGACAAGACGGCTGAGTAGCAGCTCATTCTGGGCGATCGCAACTTGACTGACTCCCTCGCTGGGAGCAATGTTAAGAAATTGAGATAAATGTAAACGTTCCCTCTGCCATCGGCAGGCTTTTGATGACGATTGACGCCCCCATTGCCGTGGCGCTTGCCATCCTCTACCAGCAAGGTCAGTTCCTGCTCCAACTGCGAGATGATATTCCAGGCATTGTCTATCCCGGCTACTGGGGCTTTTTTGGGGGTCACCTTGAGCCGGGTGAAGCCCCGGAGACAGGACTGAGACGGGAACTTCTGGAGGAAATTGGCTATGTGCCGACCGTTCTAACCGCGTTTGGCTGCTATCGGGATTCAAGGGTAGTGCGCCACGTTTTCTCCGCTCCTTTACAGATTGCCGTCACGGATCTAGTCCTCTACGAAGGTTGGGATCTGGGCCTGTGGACCCCAGCAGCGGTGAGGCGGGGCGATCGCTATTCCCCGCGAGCCGCTCAAGTGCGCCCGATCGCACCCCCAACTCAAGGAATTCTACTGGATTTTCTCGATACCAATTCCCTGGTCAAGATCGTCTAGGATTGTTCAGTGGAAGCTACGTTCAGCCAACACGGTGTCGTGACAAAGGAGTTGAAAGTTGTGATGGATACTGCTGCACTCTGGCAACGCTACCAGGACTGGCTCTACTACCACGAGGGGCTAGACTTTTATCTCGATGTGAGTCGGATGGGGTTTGATCATGCCTTTGTGGACAGTTTAAGACCGAAGTTTGAGCAAGCCTTTAAGGACGTGGCTGCCCTAGAAGCCGGGGCGATCGCCAACCCCGATGAAAACCGCAGGGTTGGGCACTACTGGCTACGCGACCCAAACTTAGCCCCAACGCCAGAGCTACAGAAAGAGATTGTCGACACCCTGGAGCAGATTGAAGCATTTGTGCAAAAAGTCCACAGTGGCGAAATCCGCCCTGCCCGAGCGGACAAATTCACCGATATTCTCTCGATTGGGATTGGGGGTTCTGCGCTGGGGCCGCAGTTTGTGGCCCAGGCTTTAGCGCCAGATTTTGCCCCCCTAGCAATTTCCTTTATCGACAATACCGATCCAGAAGGCATTGATCGGACTTTGACGAAGTTGCAAGACCACTTAGCTACCACTGTAGTCCTGGTCATTTCCAAGTCTGGCGGCACGCCCGAACCCCGCAATGGCATGCTGGAGGTGAAGCAGTGGTTTGTCAAGGTCGGTCTTGACTTTGCCCAACACGCTGTCGCCATCACGGGTCATGGCAGCAAATTAGCTCAACAGGCTGAAGCTGAGGGTTGGCTGGCAACCTTTCCGATGGAGGACTGGGTGGGCGGACGCACCTCTGAGATGTCTGCAGTTGGATTGGTCCCGGCGGCCCTGCAAGGAATTCCAATCCGGGAGATGCTAGCTGGTGCTAAAGAGATGGATGCTGCTACGCGGGTAGCTGACATTAAAGGAAATCCGGCGGCTCTGCTGGCTCTATCTTGGTACTTTGCCGGGAATGGGCGGGGCGAGAAAGACATGGTGGTGCTGCCCTACAAAGACAGCTTGCTTCTGTTTAGTCGCTACCTCCAGCAATTAGTCATGGAGTCGCTGGGTAAAGAAAAAGATTTAAGCGGTCAGGTTGTGAACCAAGGCATTGCCGTCTACGGCAACAAGGGCACTACCGATCAGCACGCCTACGTCCAACAGTTGCGAGATGGGGTACCCAATTTCTTTGCCACCTTGATTGAGGTGCTCCAAGACCGTGAAGGTCCCTCCGTTGATGTCGAATCTGGAGTTTCATCCGGGGACTACCTGTTTGGCTCCCTGGAGGGAACCCGCCAAGCCCTGTACGAAAAAGGGCGAGACTCTATCACCATTACCATTCCCAAAGTGACGCCGCGAACTGTTGGTGCATTGATTGCCCTCTACGAGAGAGCTGTGAGTCTGTATGGTGTTCTGGTTAATGTCAACGCCTACCATCAACCCGGTGTTGAAGCCGGAAAAAAAGCCGCTGCTGCCACATTGCAGCTAAAGAAACAGGTTATGCAGGTACTGCGACAGGAAGCAACGCCTCTATATTTGCAAGCTCTAGCAGAGAAGGCTGGAGCTAGTGATCAAACTGAAACAATCTACAAAATTCTCCGCCATCTCCAGGCTAATTCCACCGGCGTTACTTTGGAGGGAAATTCAGGAAAACCTGCCAACTTACAGGTTTCACTAACTTGATTACCCTGGGGTTTAGAACTGGAGTAACAAAAAGGAACTCGTCAAAAGTGGAAGTCCCATCCACCGCCTACATCACAGCTTCCCAGGTCCCCAGCAGTGTGACCAGCGTGACAAGAACTGCCAACATCTTCGGGTGGGCAGCCAAAGCTAGAAGGAGTATGGCGATCGCGTACATGATTGCGATTGCGCCAAAAGTCAACACAAAACCAAATTGCTCCTATCACTGCAAATGATGCTGTAACTAGAAACGGCAGAATATACATGTACCCTGCTTGCCCGTGAAGGTTTATGACTACCTGGCTGGCGTTACGACAGCTTCTATTAGCTTACTAGAGTCATTTTAGCTCGAACTAAATGACTTGCAGCCCTAAAAATTCTAGGTATGGAGAGGTCCGTGCAACTGGCAGGTAAAGTAGCCCTGATTACGGGTGCAGGCTCAGGAATTGGTCAAGCATCAGCTCAGTTACTGGCAAAGTCGGGGGCAAAAATTGCAGCCTTAGGGCGGACTGAGGAGGAGCTTAAGCAGGGTGAATGTTATCTGCCCAGGGGCGATCGCAACAGACATTGGTGAAAGCACTCAACAACAAAATCTAGAGGAGATTCGTGAACCCGTTCAGTATCCTGAAGGCCAAATCCCACTCACGGACGGTAAATCAGGAACTTCAGAACAGGTAGCCCAGTTAGTCCTATTCCTAGCATCGGATGCTTCCAGCCACATCACAGGTACAGAGGTCTGGATTGATGGGGGGCAATCACTGCTCCAGGGTTAGTTTGCTGAGTTTAATCGCCGTTGCTGATTGAAAGAACTCCGATTTATAATCCAAGTGATAAAGGTTAAGACAGCCAGTAGTGGTGTCATCCAGTCACTCCAGCGAACATAAAGGGTTTGAGTTTGGCGACGGTAGATTGTGGCAGCGTGGGTTTCGTAGGTATTGATGCCCGACAGCCAGCGAGTATTGCCGTGGGGATCTACAATCCCGGAGTAGCCTGTGTTCGTTGCTCGTACTGACCAGCGGTCGGTTTCAATTGCCCGCATTACATCCTGAGCGTGGTGTTGAGCTGGCATTGTGGTGCTGTAATGGGCATTGTTAGAAGCGGATAGAATAAATTCTCCCCCAGCCGCTGCTTGGCGCTGAAAATGAGCTGAAAAGGCAGAATCATAGCAGATTCCGGCGATCGCTCGACCAAAGGGAGTTTCAAAGGTTTGATCCGGGGAACCGGGCACCAAGTGAGCATCCAAAGGGGAGAGCCGTTCGACAAAGCCGCCTAAGAACCCCTGGAAGGGAATGTATTCTCCGACTGGGACAAGCTTCACTTTGTTATAACGACTGAAAATTTGACCGCCGGGTGTGACGGTAAATAGGCTGTTTGTCAGTTTTTGGTCTTGCTGGCCGTAGGCACCCACCCAGGCGACAACACCCTGGTCTGAAATTGCCTGGTTGAATGAGCTGTAGGTTCCTCCAGGGCTTGTCCAGAGGAATGGTAATGCGGTTTCTGGGGTTAGGACGGCATCAACGCCTTGCTCTGCTAGGGTTCTGTAGCCCGTTGTATAGCCTTCCAAAGCTCGCCGCCCGCCTTGCGAGTAGAGCTTAATTTCGTTAGGAATATTGCCCTGGATAATTCCGACTCTCAAGGCAGTTTCTGGCAGTTGAACCAGGGGACGACTGTAGAAACTCCAACCAAGCAGGTGCAGGCCAACCAGCAAACTCATCCCTAGCCCTAAACGTTGCCAGCGCCAAGGTAGGCTCAACAACCCCTCGGCAACCAGGCCATTGACCAGGGCGATCGCTGTGGTTACACTCAACGGTCCAGACAACTGGCCAAGATGCAAAATTACCAGATTACTGGGACTCTGGGTATAGGCGAGGGAAGTCCACCAGAGCGGTGACTGGCTCCAGAGCCATTCTAGCCCCGACCAGAGTGTGACACCTGTGAGGATTCGCTGCCAAGCAGGTTGCTGGGGTGTCAACCTAGCCATCAGTCCAGCCCAGAGTGTAACCAGGGTAGCTCCCCAGAGCGTGATCGCGGTCCAGCAACCTAGGGCGATCGCCAAACTTGCCAGCCAGGGAACACCCAGCCAGGTCATTGGATGTACTCCAGTAATCCAAGCCAAGGCCGTGCCGTGGTAGCCAGCTCCCCAGGCAGCCCCCAGCAGGATTGCTGTTTTAGGAGAATGAAGCGGTGTCAATAACCAGAGCGGCACCAGCGCAACCCAGGCCAGCGGCCAAGCACTAATCGGAGCGGCAGCCAGTCCCATACACAGACCACTGCCAAAGCTGAGGATCAAACCCCAGTGGAGGTCCTGAAGTCTATTCAACAAAAGGGAGCGGTTAGTCTGGCTCATCCTCTAGGATGATCGCCTCCGTCGAAGGCGGCACCAAGGCAACCGCGACAATGGAATCATCTTCGTCCAGGCGCTGCACTCTCACACCCGTTGCCATCCGGGACTGAGGAGAAATGGCATTTACCACTTGACGAATAACAATTCCCCGGCTGGTCACCATAATCAGCTCGTCCGCTTCATTGACAACCTGCAGCGATGCAAGTTGATCCTGAAGCTGGCGAAACTTGATCGCAACCAGGCCCACCCCGGCCCGATTTTGTAACCGGAATTGAGAGACTGGAACCCGCTTGCCGTATCCGCCAGTGGTGATCACCAGAACGAAGGGTCCCTGCTGCTGGGTCGGAGTCAGGTCAGGGGTTTCTTCTCCATCCTCATCTTCTGGCAGCTCTGCTAGATCTGCAATGGTCGCTGCCGGGAGGATGTCTATGCCAACTAGCTGATCCCCATTTCGTAAACTCATGGCTCTGACACCCCGAGCCGTCCGGCCAGAAGGACGCAGGTGCTGGCGGTCGATTTTGAAGTGAATTGCCATGCCCTGTCGGGAGCCAATGATCAGACTATCCCCGTCCTGGGCCCGACGCACCCAGCGTAACTGGTCCCCTTCCTCCAGGGCAATGGCAATTAATCCGTTAGCCCGAATGTTACTAAAGGCGGCCAGTTCTGTCTTTTTGATATAGCCACTGGCGGTCATCATGACCAAGTATACCTCTTGGCTGAACTCCGTCACCGGAATCACAGAGGTAATTTTTTCAGCCTGGGGGATCGGCAGCAGTTGAACGATGGGAACCCCCCGTGAAGTGCGGGAGCCCGTGGGAACTTGGTAAGCTCTGAGGCAGTAGGCCACACCGCGATCGCTAAAGAAGAGAAGGCTGTCGTGGTCACAGCAGGTAAAGAAATGCTCAACGCCATCGTCTTCTTTCATGCGTGTCCCAGACTTGCCGCGCGTTGCCCGACTTTGGGCCTCAAAGGTGTTGATCGGCATGCGCTTAATGTAGCCTTGCTCCGTGACCAGAACAACGGCTTTCTCGTTGGCAATTAGGTCAATCGCCCCAATCTCACCTTCGGCCGGTTCAATCAGAGTCTGGCGGGGCGTAGCATGCACTGCCCGGAGTTCGGCCAGTTCCGTTTCGATGATGGTGAGAATGCGGCTGTGCCGAGCCAGAATGTCTTCTAAGTCAGCAATCCGCTCCTGAAGATCATTGTGCTCTTGATGAATCTTTTCCGCTTCCAGGGCCGTTAGCCGCCGTAATTGCATCTGCAAAATTCCATCTGCTTGCACCTCGGAGAGGCCAAGGGAATCGATCAGCTCCTGGCGGGCACTCGTGGCATCCGCAGCCCGACGGATCAGCTCAATCACGGTATCTAAGTTCTCCAGGGCAACTAGCAGACCTTGGAGCAGGTGATCCCGCTCTTGGGCTTTTCGAAGTTCGTAGCGAGTCCGGCGCGTGATCGCTTCTGTGCGGAAATCTAGAAATACAGTCAAAAACTGCTTCAGGCTCAGCAGTTGGGGCTCCCCATTCACCAGAGCCAGCATGTTGGCCCCAAAGTTTGTCTGAAGGGGAGTTTGCTTAAACAGGTTGTTGAGGACAACGCGGGGATAGGCATCTCGCCTGAGTTCGATCACAATCCGCATGCCGTCGCGATCGCTCTCATCCCGGATATCTGAGATTCCCTCCAGGCGCTTTTCATTCACCATTTCGGCAATCTTCTCAATCAAAGCTGCCTTATTGGTTTGAAACGGCAACTCAGTCACAATGATTGCTTCGCGATCAGGCCGACCCGGTTGTTCCAGGGTTTCAATCGTCGCCACCCCCCGCATCGTGATCGAGCCTCGCCCGATGCTGTAGGCTTCCCGAATTCCCGTTGAGCCCAAAATGTGCCCACCTGTGGGAAAGTCTGGACCGGGAATGTACTGCATCAATTCCATATCGCTCAACTGAGGATTCTGGATCAAGGCCACCAGCCCGTCTACCAGTTCTCGCAAGTTGTGGGGTGGAATATTGGTTGCCATGCCCACAGCAATGCCTGAGGAGCCATTGAGCAGTAATTGAGGGATACGGGCTGGCAAAACCAAGGGTTCCTGCTGAGAGCCGTCGAAGTTGTCACCAAAATCAACTGTTTCTTGCTCAATGTCTTGCAGCAGGGCATCCCGAGTCAAGGTTTGTAGGCGGCATTCTGTGTATCGCATTGCCGCTGGGGGATCGTTGTCAACAGAGCCAAAGTTGCCATGCCCATTGATCAAGGGAGAGCGCATGGAGAAACTCTGGGCCATCCGGACCAGGGCATCATACACCGCTGTGTCTCCATGGGGATGGTACTTACCCAATACCTCTCCCACAACACGAGCACACTTACGGAACGGACGATCTGGCCCCAAGCCCAACTCGTGCATAGCGTAGAGGATGCGGCGATGCACTGGCTTCAGACCATCCCTGGCATCTGGCAGGGCCCGACCAACGATCACGCTCATGGCGTATTCCAGGTAAGACCGGGACATCTCGCTGCGGAGATCCGTCGGGATAATCCGCTCTTCAGATAGGCTCATAGGGAAAAAAGGCTAGTAAAATGAAGTTCTGGGAGATGGAGTTCCTAAAATTTCTGCAAGGAACCCATAGGCTTGTAATGATTACCAAATAGTAGTCCTACAGCTAAGATTTTATCACACTTCAACTGCCATTAGCCCTCGTCTAGCTTGCGCTCCAAGGGCTTTGCTCTGAGGGAAAACTTGTAAATATTTTCAGCCTGGAAAGGGTTTTAGTCAATACGATCAAGAACTACTGAAAGGTAGTCTGGACTTAGTTTTTGAAGCTTCCTGACGCCATCCAAGCAAAATTTTCTTTCGTGGGGATAAATTTAGCGGTAACGTGAATACTAATCCAAGTCTTAGCTCTAGTGGTTGATGTCATGTTGCCAATTATCTACTCCGATGAGTTTCTGTTGCACGATACAGGACCTTACCATCCTGAGCGACCAGAGCGATTGCGGGCGATTGTTCAATCTTTAAAGAGTGTGCCTTGGGCAGAGGCCTTGGCATGGCGATCGCCCACCCCTGTCTCTCAGCGAGAGCTAGGCCAACTTCAACGGGTTCATGCTCCCCAATACATTGAAGCTCTGCGGCACCTGGCAGATCGGGGTGGAGGGCACGTAGATGCAGATACCCCAATTTCGGTTCAGAGTTACGACGTGGCTCTCCTCGCTGTCAGTGCCTGGTTGGATGGCATCGATCAAGTTTTGGCAACGGGTAATCCAGCTTTTGTCCTAGCCCGTCCTCCCGGTCACCATGCCTTGCCCCAAAGCGGAATGGGATTTTGCCTGTTCTCGAACGCTGCGATCGCAGCCCATTACGCGC
This sequence comes from Thermosynechococcaceae cyanobacterium, assembly GCA_041748155.1. Taxonomy (GTDB): domain Bacteria; phylum Cyanobacteriota; class Cyanobacteriia; order Thermosynechococcales; family Thermosynechococcaceae; genus JBGTDT01. The sequence goes on from JBGTDT010000150.1 coordinate 13,742, forward strand.
TGGAGCAACCTGGGGTTGAGCGTGTTGCTATCCTCGACTGGGATGTGCATCACGGCAATGGCACTCAAGCGATCGTGGAATCTCATCCTCAAATTGCCTATTGTTCGATTCACCAGGGAGATTTCTACCCCGGTACTGGGGCAGCGGCTGACCGGGGAGCCTACGAGAACGTCTTAAACTTGCCCGTGGCGGCTGGCAGTACCTGCAAAAACTACGAACCCCTATTCCAAGATCGGATCATGCCCTTTCTCTACCAATTCCGACCCGATGTGTTGATTGTTAGCGCCGGCTATGATGCCAATCGGGATGATCCCTTAGCCGAGATCGCGCTGCAACCAGAAGACTTTGGCTTGTTCACAGAGCACTGTCTGCAATTGACCCGCCAAGTCATGTTTGGTCTAGAGGGCGGCTACGATCTGCCTAGTTTGGCAGCGTCAGTGCAGGCAACCCTAGAGCGTTGCTTGATCCCCGGTTAAGCGCTTTAGCAGTAAGCCGATACATCCTCGCCACACTCATTCACTAAGTAGCAGAGAGCTCGAAAGCGAAGGCTGACAAGCTGCTCATAGAGGGGATTTAGCTTACACAGGGGCGGGATGTGAGCCACTTTCCAACCCAGTAGCTTGATATCACGCTCGAAGGGGCAGTGAGCCGGAATGATTTTACACAAAAACCGTGCCATCCGAGGACTGTGAACTTGAGTTTTATCGAGCCAGGAGCGGATCGGTCTTAACAAACCAAGCAAGTGAACAGCTTGTTTATTGCCAGTTGAAGTCATAGGTTCACCGTCAAGCATTATTCAAAGAGCTGTAAAAGTGCTTATTGTTTGCCCTAGCCTAGAACAGGGTCGCTGAAGCCCATCTTTGGCAGCACTGTTGTTTTTACTAGTGTTTTTTACCAGTCTGCACCGTTACAACTGTCCTCAAAGGCAGGTTCATTGTTCCCGGTTCCAGACTGAATCCTCCCAGAGAATTGACTGGTTCCAACTCAGACCCAAGGCTAGTTCGTCTTGAGCCCGTTTTTTAGTCAATTCTTGTGCCAGATTAGCCTGTACATCAGTTCTATCCATTCCCAGCCCGGCTTCTAGCCGGCTTGCAGTTTGTGCAAAGGTAAAAACTTGAATGTTTTTACTCATACATAGAGACTTGGGCAGAGCCAAGGCCAGAACTTGAGTCACAGGTCAATCTTAGTCTCCTGGATCCGCTTAGAGCAGGAGGGAAATTACGGGCAATTTCTGGTCTACTTTTGTAACATCTTGTAAATTCTAGCTGGACAATCCGGTTTCTGGCAGCAAGATTGCTGCCATTATTCTAGATTTGTCGGCAAATATATTAAAAAGGTTGGAAGGAAAACAGGCAGGTAGGTGCATCGATCCCACTTGTTTGCTTGATCCCTGTAGTGTTTAACTTGTTTTGTATGCAAATCTCTCATTGGAAAGCAAAGGTCAGCAGATCGACCCAGCGAGCTGACACTCCTCTCAGGAGACCCCGCCTGCCCCGGCTGGGGCGATCGCAGAGGATAACCTGCGGAGTAGCCAGCGCTATCATCTTGGGTTTTGCCCCTGCCTTGGTCCCTCAAGCTTGGGGACAGGCCCCAAAAGCGCCACTAGACTTGAGCCAGCTTGAGCGCTTCCTAACTCCCAGACCTTCCTCAGAGGAAATTGCCACAGATGTAGTCAGACTAGATGGCCGTAGGCTCTTTCTGGTCGCTGCCCCTGCCATTGATGACGAAAGTAAGCAACGCAGCTCCCTGACGCCAATCGAGGAGCGGATTAAAAATATTCAGGAGAGTCTGAATCGAATTGCCCGCAGCGATTTTAATCCAGCAAGGCTGAAAGTTGTCTCAAACCTTGATCGGAGCAGCGGTCTTTCTGTCATTTCGGTCAACGGTCAATATCTCATGACCGTTACTAGTCTAGATGCTGGGATTCAGGGTGGGGAACCGACAGGCCGGGCCGAGACATTGACCCGAATCATCGAAGTTGCCTTGATCCGAGCCAAACAGGAGCGCCAGCTGGGATTTTTGCAGCGGCAGGGTTGGCTAGCTGTCGGGATCACGCTGCTGATGATTTCAGCCAGTGGGGGGATTGCCCAGAGACAGAAAGGTCTGAAGGCTCGTCGGGAAAGGATTCTGGCTCAGATCCCAGCAAACTCAACAACCTCACCGCTGACTGTAGATTCGCCGGATGTCAGCTCTATTGACATGGCTGTCGTGCAGGAACAGATGACAATGGGCCAACAGCGCAACCTAAATGCTATCCAGCAGCGGCTTCTCCAAGCAGGCCAGTTGGCAATCTGGACAGGAGGGACCTTTGCAATTCTGGGGCTATTTCCCTATACTCGCTGGCTTCAGCCCTTGGTCTTGTCAGGGCTGAGGGGTCCGCTCAACGTGCTGGGAATTGTCCTAGGGACCTCTATCGTGGTGCGGCTGAGTGCTGTCCTGGTAGACCGCTTTTTTCAGGCTTTGCAAGAGGGTGAGTTTCTCTCACCCAAAGCCTCTCAGCGGCTTGCTTTACGGGTCTCTACATTTTCTCTGGTACTTAAACGGACGATCGCGATTGGCGTTGTCGGCATTGGAACACTGATTTCTCTGTCTGCGATCGGGGTAAATGTTGGCCCTCTGCTAGCTGGAGCCGGGATTATCGGTCTGGCCATCTCCTTCGCGTCCCAGAATCTGATTAAAGACATTATCAACGGGTTTTTCATCTTGCTAGACGATCAGTACGCCGTTGGAGATGTGATTGTCGTCGGCAAGGTGGGAGGATTCGTCGAGAATATGAATCTCCGCATCACCCAACTGCGGAATGATGAGGGGCGGCTGATCACGATTCCCAATAGCCAAGTAACGATTGTAGAAAATCTCTCAAAGGACTGGTCGCGGGTTGATCTCAAGATTTATGTTGCCTACGATACAAATTTACAGCAGGCGTTCCAGGTGATTGAACAAGTTGGGCTGGAGATGAGACAGGAGATCGTTTGGCGAAAAAGCATGCTTGAACCTCCAGAAATTCTGGGAGTGGATGAGTTGCAGCACGCGGGTGTAATGATTCGGGTCTGGATTAAAACCCAACCGCTCCAGCAATGGAATGTCGCCCGAGAGTTCCGTTGTCGGTTAAAGCTTGCCTTTGAGCAAGCAGAAATTTCCATTGGCATCCCTCAGAAATTGATTAAATTCAACAATTCCCTGGCCTCGGCCCCAGCGGAGTTAGACGGCGATCAACAGCAGAGATCTGCCGAGTAAAAATCCACGGCTGAAGTAGGATACTTTGGCACAGTGGGGTAGATGTAAGGAGAAATTACCGTAGTTTCGAGAGTTGAGCGCCTCTAGTCATAGATGGTGCCGTCAGGCATAATCACTTTACCCAGCTCTGCTTGGCTCAGGTTTGTATTTGTTAAATCTACCTTAGCCAGGTTTGCTTGAAACAAGTAAGCTTGACTGAGATTCGCATGGTCTAGGTTAGCCCCACTCAGATCTGCCCGACTCAGATTAGTCTTTACTAGGAGTGCCAGAGAAAAGTTTGCCCCACTTAGGGTTGCGTGTTTTAGGCTAGCTCCGCTCAGGTCCGCCTGACTTAAGTTGACCTGATTCAAGATTGCCCTGGTCAAGTTTGCTCCAACCAGGTATGCCTGGTACAGGTTTGCCTGGCTTAAGACCGCTTCAGTCAGGTCTGCCCCACTCAGATCTGCTCCACTTAAGTCCGCGCTACTAAGGTCTGCCCCACTCAGATCTGCCTTACACAAGTTTGTTCCGCGGAGATTTGTCTTTGCCAGATCTGCTTTGGTAATGTCTGCTCCTTTGAGGATGGCTCTGCTTAAGCCGACTCCACTTAGCAATGCACCGCTCAAGTGCGCTTCACTCAGATCAACTCCATCTAGGGATGCTCCGAGTAGGTTTGCCTCGATCAAGTTTGCCCCCCGCAGGTCGGCCCCCCGCAGGTCGGCCCCCCGTAGGTCTATCTCGCGCAGGTCTGCTCCCCGCAGGCTTACTTTGCGAAAGTCCCTCTCTTCTGCAGCATACTGCCGTAGAAATTTATCAATATCCATAGCTTGTTGAGGCACGAAGTGTTAACTCGATCAGAGAGCAGTTAGTACCAAAATACCTCTCCTATAGCTAGGTTGCGCTTAAGTCCCTGAATGAGCCTGGTAAGCTTACGTCGCCTCAGCAACAGTAAAAAGAAGCTGGAAGTGATATTTGGGCTGCCTACTCTGGGTACTAATATTCAAGACCCTGAAAAAAGTTTGGTTAGTTTTAAAGGTCAACCCTGATTTTCTCTAGAACGAAGAAAATCAAAGATTGCTGACTTTTTTTGAACTTGCACAATTTTTATCTTAAGGTAAGAGTTTTCCACAGAATTCCCTAGACTTTCCCCAGACCTGTCCGAGTTTTTCCACAGGGAGGGGAGTGTTTTCCACAGGTAGAAACGTCTGCATCGGCTTTTGATCTCTTTTTGGGGATTTTTCAGACTTGCGAGAACTTTTCTCATAAAAGTCCCGTTTATGCAAAGTTATATAAAGCAAACCAAGCTGAAAGGGCTGCTTTTTCATAAACATGATTTTTCCAGTGGCGGACTGTAACAGATTGTAAAGAAACCATCCATTGACAACCCTACCCCCCCATAGCGCACAATGATGCGACCCACTTAAACAAAGTGCGCTCAGGTTGAGTCCGATAAGTCACCCACTTTCTGAGAGACATTGAGGGGAGTCTCAGCTTCAGAGAGTGCCAGTTTTTGCTGTTGACCTATCAGAACGCATTGGGAAAATTTATCAATTATCTGCCGAGGGGAGTCTGCAATGAACGCAACTGTTAGCATTCTGGCTGAAATTCCAGAAGATCTGCATGAAACCCTAAAAGGGTATCTGGAGACGCATCCAGACTGGGACCAAGACCGGGTTTTTTCGGCAGCGCTGTCACTATTCTTACTCCAAAATGGAACATGCGATCGCCGGGCCGCCCGCGTTTACCTAGACACATTATTTAGGCAATCTTAGGTGCATTTAGGAGAGTTTATGGGTTTCAGCTCAGCGATAAGACAGAGTTACACGGATATGTGAGTTAACGAAGGGAAATATCTACTTCAAACCTTCCTAAAGCGATTGACCCCAACGACCATCTCCCACCCTTGGAACAGGCTTCCTCTGCCAAATTGCTTGCTCTTCGGTATGGAAGCTATGCTGCTGCCACTGATCGGACTAGGTGTAGGTGCTTTTGGTGAAAATACTAAGGGAAGGGGCAAGCTAAATTTTTCGGTATAGTAGACCCGTGCCCCTTAGCAATTCTTGAGGCAGTTATGGTTGTCAACCCTGTTCGACAGGAGGCTCGATCTGCCCTGGAGGCAGTTTTCCGAACCATTGATGCGGGTAGCTGTCCCAGGTCTTTTAACTTTCACATGCACACGGTTTACTCAGATGGAAAGTTTCAGCCTGAGGCCCTGATCCAACAGGCGATCGCCCTGGGCCTGAAGGGGTTAGCGATCACCGATCATCACTCAGTGCGCGGCTCACAACTAGCTTGGGCCTGGTTAGAGCAATGGCAAGCTCATTCCCCAACAAGCCAGATTGCTCCTGCCTTTTGGACAGGCGCGGAAATTACCGCTGAGCTGCGGGGTACGGAGGTGCATATTCTGGCCTATGCCTTTGACCCTGACCACAGCGCCCTGCGCCCCTACCTGCAAGCACAGGCACCAAAAGGTCCTGACAATCATGCCGGTCGAGTGATTGCGGCGATTCACCAAGCCGAAGGCTTAGCCGTCCTGGCCCATCCGGCCCGTTACTCGCGATCGCCCCAGGAGCTGATTCCCGCCGTGGCCGACCTAGGGATTGATGGCATCGAAACCTACTATTGCTACACGAATCCCGCGGTGTGGCAACCCAGTCCGGAGCAGACCTCACTAGTTCAAGAGTTGGCAAACCGCTATGATCTGTTGCACACCTGTGGCACTGACACCCACGGTACAAACTTGCTGCAACGGCTTTGAGTCAGCCGGAGAACTGTGAAGATTAAGCGCTGGGCCTGGTTTATCGGTCTACTGGGTCTGGGACTGGCGGTGTTCCTAGCCGGACCCTTACCCCTGGTTGCGGATCGACAACCTGCACCAACCCCTCAAATCCGCCCGACTGAATTACGAGGAATCTGGCTGACCAACATTGACAGCGATGTCTTGTTTGAGCGTCAACGTCTTACTGGTGCCTTGCAGCGACTGGTGGGACTCCACTTCAACACCGTCTACCCAACGGTCTGGAATTGGGGCTACACCCTTTATCCCAGTCCCACTGCCGGGCGAATTATCGGGCGATCGCTAGACCCAACCGCCGGACTTCAGAACCGAGATGTGCTGGCGGAGATTGTAGAGCAGGGACACCGCCAGGGCTTAAAGGTTGTCCCCTGGTTCGAATTTGGCCTCATGGCTCCTGCCGACTCAGAGCTAGTTCGTCGTCATCCAGACTGGATCACCCAACGCCGGAACGGAACTCAGATCGTCAAGGAAGGGTCGCACAACCGGGTCTGGCTCAACCCCTTTCACCCCCAGGTGCAGCAGTTCATGATGGACTTGATGGCTGAAATTGTCACGACCTACGCGGTAGACGGCATTCAGGTAGACGATCACTTCGGACTGCCGGTTGAGTTGGGCTACGACGCCTTTACCGTCAACCTTTACCAGCAAGACCATCGCGGCCAGCCTCCGCCTGATAACCCCCGCGACCCGGAATGGGTCAGCTGGCGGGCAGAGAGAATTACAGGCTTAATCGCCCAAGTTTTCCAGACGGTTAAAGCCCGCAGACCCGACTGCCAAGTAACAGTCGCGCCCAATCCCCAGAGCCAGTCCTACAGCGACTATTTGCTGGACTGGCGGGCCTGGGTCCAGCGAGGGCTGGTCGAAGCAGTCGTGCTGCAGGTCTACCGGGACAGCTTGAAAAACTTCGAGGCAGAACTGAAGCGCCCAGAAGTCCAAATGGCCCGTCGCTACATTCCGGTCAGTGTGGGAATTTTAATTGGGCTTAAGCACCACTCAGTGCCGATTGAACTAATTCAGCAGCAAGTCCGGGCGGCACGAGCGCGGGGGTTTGCCGGGGTATCCTTCTTTTACTACGAAACCCTGGGCGATCGCGACGCGGCATTTCAAAAAATGTTGCCCGCGATCGCCGGGCAACCCCATCCTGCTCAGGGTTCGCAAAATTAGCTGCACCTAGAGATTAAGCTGGCAAGGGCAAACCCCAGCTTGGGTTTGGCAAAACAGGTCAACGGCTGAAAAACTATCCCCCGTCGAAAGTATCCTTTGCAACACTTTTCGACTAAAATCAGTTTTCTGGGTTGCCAATTCTAAGCGATCAAAACCGGCAGAGAAACTCAGAGGATGAAAGCTGTCAACGATGAATTACATTACTCTACTTAGGTGGCTAGTTCAACAAAGATAGAGAATTTGACCATGAAACATCCCCGCTGGTTGACTTTTCTTGGGTTCTGGGTATGGAGCGCAGCAACAATGTATCCAGTTGGAGCTGCTCTAGCTCAACCCGTAGAATCTACAGTCTCCTGTGACATTCTCGTGGTTGGTGGCGGACTGGCTGGGGTTGCTACAGCCTATGAAGCCCTTAAAGCTGGACGAACCGTCTGTCTAACCGAGATCACCGACTGGCTGGGAGGACAAATTTCTACCCAAGGAACAGCCGCTTTAGATGAGCGCCGGACGCAACGGGAGCGACTGTTCTTTCCCCAGGGATACCTAGAACTGCGCCAGCGGATCGCCCAGCGCTACGGAACCTTGAATCCGGGCCGCTGTTGGGTGAGTCAGGTTTGTTTTTTACCCCGCGATGGTCATGAGATTGCCCTGGCAATGCTCCAGGACGCAGCCAAAACAGGTAGGGGAACGCTGCGGTGGTTTCCCAACACCGTGGTCAAGGAACTTCAGACCAGTCCTGACCAGATCCAGGCAGTCCGGGCGATTCAGCACTCTCCTGCTCCGGGGGGCCCTCCCTTAAATACCTATCCTTTGTCCCAAACTTTGGGGGATGCCTACCGGGAGGAAGATTCAGCTTTGTTTCAGAAAAAACGTCTCCGCTTTTCTCCACCGTCTTCTGGGCAATGGACTGTGGTTGAGGCAACTGAAACCGGGGAACTCCTGGCTCTGGCCAATCTACCTTACCGCCTGGGAATTGACCCTCGCTCTTACCGGGAGCCTTCTGCGTCCAGCTTGACCAACGAACCCTACTGTCCCCAGGGCTACACCTATACCTTTGCCATGCAGGCAACGGCCACTCCCCTGACCCAGGGTAAGCCAACCGCTTATGATCGCTATGCTCCCTACTACAGCTATGAGTTACCCCGCTTAGCCCGGTTTGCCACAGTTTTTACCTACCGGCGGATTTGGAGTGTCAGCCCCACAGCCAACTCCAGCACGATCACACCAGGGGATATCTCGATGCAGAACTGGACCTGGGGTAACGACTACCGTCCCGGCACCCCACTGGACAATTTGATCTACAGCCGGGAGCAACTGAGCGCCACGGGGCAACTGGTTCCTGGCAGTTGGCAGGGAGGGCTGCGGATTGAGAGTCTGCAGCAGGCAGAGGACCTGGCCCAAGGGTATTATTACTGGCTGGCAACCGGCGTTACTGACTCCAAACTGGGGCCAGGGGTGAAGCAGCCCAACTTCCGCTTGCGTTACTTGCAGGGCTTAAATTCGCCTATGGGAACTGTCCACGGTCTCTCTAAGTACCCCTACATTCGAGAATCGCGGCGACTGATCGGCAGAACCGAGGCGGGCTATTCTGAGGGATTTGCGATCGCCGAAACAGATATCTCTCGCCAAGACTACCAGCAGCCCTATTATCAACAGGCCCTCCCCCCGGCAACCTACCAGGACTTATTAGAGTCTTTAAGGGGGCTTCCTCCCCAACTGGTGCAAGCACCGCCAGGCCAAAATCCTCAGTTGCGTTCCCGCTCAACCATTTACCCCGATAGTGTTGGCATTGGCCACTATGCCATCGATCTACACCCCTGCATGGCCTTCAGCCCGCCGGAGCGATCGGGCAACTACGAGCGGCCCGGTGAGCGCCAGGGCCAAGCCCAGGCCTATCCCTTCCAAATTCCCCTGCGGGCCATGATTCCGCCCAGGTTTAATAACCTGTTGGTCACAGGCAAAAGTATTGCGACCAGTCATATCAGTGCGGCGGCCTACCGGGTCCAGTCGTTCGAGTGGTCTGCCGGGGCTGCCGCTGGGATAACGGCTGTTTTTGCCCTAGAAAGGGATCTGTCGCCTGACCAATTGGTCGAGAACTTACCCCGGCGAAACCTCAACCTGGAAGCTCTCCAAGTCCGCCTGCGGGCCAGCGGCAATCCCACCGCCTTCCCAGACACCTCTATATTTAACGAGTCCTGGGAGGAGTGGGAGTAGGTCAAGAGAGACAAGCGTAGTAGTTCATTATGGTCGAAGTCATCTCGACTCACACCCTCTGTAAAGTTAACCACCTTACTTGCAGTGTCCAGCCTGTGCCCGACGTAAACTTGATCATCTTTCTGGGACATAACAGGTTTCTGCTTCGGCAAGAATGCGATCGCGAATCCGATGGTTGAGAAATTTGGCAGTCACTAAGTCAACAGTTCGACCTGCAAGCAATGTTGAAAGCTCTTCCTGAATTTGATGTAGCTTGAAAAATCCGGGAGTGTACCCAGACTCAAACTCTACCAAGATGTCAATATCGCTATCGAGTCTAAAATCGTCTCGTAAGACAGAACCAAACAGTGACAGTTTAGTAATATGCCAGTGGCGGCAAAGTTCCGAGATTTCCTTGATGGGTAATTCAATATTTCGGTAGTCCAGAATAGGTAAGGATAGAGGTCAAAGCTTTACTGTTAACTATGCTAGAAAACCTCATCACTTGTACCAACTGTTGCTCGCGGCAGGTGGTTAAGAACGGCAAAATCCACAATGGCAAGCAAAACTTTAAGTGTCGAGCCTGTGGTAGAGAGTTTGTGCAAGACCCGCAAAACAAAGTAATTGACCAAAACACCAAG
>JBGTDT010000151.1:0-15735 GCA_041748155.1 Thermosynechococcaceae cyanobacterium
AACTCTGCGCGAGGGCTGACGATGCTTCCAGGCATAGTAGCCGCTGCGGGACACCGACAGTGCTTGACACATCAAAGCAATAGGAAAGTGAGCCTTCTCTACCTCGATTAGCTTGTAAACTCTGACGAGCTGTCTTTGGCAAACAAGGCTGCGGCTTTTTTTAGGAAGTCTCGTTCCTTCTCGACCCGTTTGAGTTCCCGGCGCAACCGTTGCAACTCAGTGTGCTCTGGGCTAGGGATGGCTCCTGTGGAACCCTGTTGCACCTGTGCTTGTTGCACCCAGTTGCGAAGGGCACTTTCGGTCAAGTCCATCTCCCGTGCTATCTGAGCAATGGGCTTACCAGGGGTTCTAGCAATCTCGACGGCTGATACTTTCTGTTCGAGGGTAAATTGTCTACGTTTTCTAGGTGACATTAGGACATTCTCCTTCTCTATACATCTTTACGGAGTTGTCCACTTTTTCGGGGTAAGGCCAGATTTTCTCAACAAGAGGTCGGGTTGATCGTTAAGTTGACAATGCTAGTGTAGGAGCAGTTTGGATTTGAGCAGGTGGAGAAGTTTGTCAAAATCGGGAGTGGGGTAGAATTTGTGGTTATGGCTTGTGCAGTGTAGATGGTTAGTTTGATTACTCAATGCTGCGATACCGTCAGAGCTGCTGAGGAATGAGGTAGCAGAAATATAGCCTTGAGTATAATTTGAGAGATTCTCAACTTCTAGGGGGACTGATTGTATGCGCGATATACCAGAAGAAATTACCATTGCTGGTGTTGCGGTCAGGGAGATTACAGAAGTTACTTGGCAAGATGAGTTTACTTTTGAGACTGCGCCTGCATTCGAGGTGTCCACTCAATACTCCTCCCGAACGGTCGAACGAGACAAGCTCACAAACGCTGAGTTAGAAACACTGCGGGAGCTAGCAAATGCAAGCTAGAGCACTTTTGCAAACGGTAGTGTTGCAGAAACTTTCTTAAACGCTGTCCACAGCTTTGCAACTTACAATTGTGGCACCGTAAATAGTGTTTCTCAGATTTTTTGTAACACTACCAAATTGCAGGTCAGCGCAAATCTCCTACTGATTAGAAGCTGCACCAAGTTGAAGGGCATAAAGGTTTGCATAGACTCCCTGTTGAGTGATCAGTTCTGTGTGAGTACCCTGCTCTAAAACTTGTCCCTGCTGAATAACTAACACTTGGTCGGCTCGGATGACTGTGCTGAGGCGGTGGGCGATTACGAAGCTAGTGCGATCTTGCAGCAAACGGGCGATCGCATCTTGTACCAGTGCTTCTGTAAGAGTATCAATGCTGCTGGTTGCTTCATCGAAAATCAGAATTTGAGGATTAATCAATACAGCCCGAGCAATGCTGACAAGCTGACGCTGTCCCTGGCTCAGGGGAGCACCCCGCTCTCCCAATTGAGTCGTATACCCCTGCGGTAAGGAAGTGATGAACTCATGCACATTGGCTAACTGGGCTGCCGCTTCGATATCGGCTTGCGCCGCCTGCGGACAGCCAAAGGCAATATTTTCTGCAACAGTGCCGCTGAACAGAATATTATCTTGCAAAACGATGCCGATTTGCCGGCGCAAACTTGCCTGTGTGACGCTACGCACGTCGATTCCATCAATTTTGACCGCACCGCCAGACACATCGTAGAAGCGTAGAATCAGGTTGATAATCGTACTTTTACCCGCTCCCGTGGGTCCGACCAACGCCAGCATCTGTCCAGGCTGAGCCTGCAGATGCACCCCTTGCAGCACCAGTTGATTCGGTGTGTAGCCAAAGGTGACATCCTCAAACGTCACTTCGCCCTGAATCGACGGCATTTCAACGGCATTTGGGGCATCATTGAGTTGCGAGGGTTCATCCAGTAGCAGAAAGATCCGCTCCAGACCTGCCATGGCAGACTGGGCTTGGGTATAAAACTGGCTGAGAATTTGGATGGGTCGAAAGAACTGCTGGATATAGATTAAAAACGCAGTTACAACCCCCACGGTGGCGGCTCCTGTGACTGCGAGGTAGCCTCCATAGGCTAGTACTACGGCGGTGGCCAGCGTGTTGAGAAAATCAATAGATGGCAAAAATGCAGCGGTAATTGCCACTGCCTGAACATTGGCATCGCGATTGGCAGCGTTCAACAGGTCAAACTCGGCAATATTGAGTTGGGTGCGGTTGAATGCCTGTGCTTCCCGGACACTAACGATGCTTTCTTCAAGATTGGCGGAGAGTTCACCAATCGTCTTGCGGGTAAGGCGAAATCTAGCTCTGGCCCAGCGGGAAAATAAGCTAGTCGTGAAAATCATTAGCGGCACAACCAGATTGCTCAGTAAGCCAAGTTGGAAATTAATCGAGAGCATGGCGATGATGATGCCGACCAAGCTGAACAGGTTGCCCAGTATTTGAGCAATCGTCTGCCCAAATGCCTGATTGACCGTATTCACATCATTCAACAGGCGGCTCATCAGATCCCCGGCTTCGCTGCGATCAAAGAAGCTGACGGGCAGGCTTTGGATTTTGGTGAAGATATCTTGTCGCAGTTGAGCCAGTACCCGTTGCATGATCCAGCCGACTCGCAAAATCTGACCCCGAATTGCCCAGATACCAAAGATATAAATCAGCGCCAGTAGCCCCAACATCACCAGCAATCCCGGCAAATTTCCCTGTAGGATCAGATTGTCAATTGACCAACCGACTAAGAAGGGGCCAATAGACTGCGTTGCCGCACCGATCGCAATTAGGGTCAGGGCCACTGGAACTTCTTTGCGAAAGGGTCGGAGATACTGCAAAAAGCGCCGCAGGGTTGAGAACTGCTGAGTTGCTTTTTGATCGGAGGCAATCATAGGACTTCTCTCACGCATGCTCCTTCTGCCTCACCTGGGACTCCAAAATTGCTTCATAAAGCGGATGTTGCATCAACTCTTCATGAGTCCCCTGGGCCACGAGTCGTCCTTGATCGATTAACAAGATGCGATCAGCATTTCTGACTGTACTAATCCGTTGGGCGATCACAAAAGCATTACAGGTTTTTTGGCGCATCAAATCATCAAGTTCAGCTTGAATCTGAGCAGCAGTTTTGGCATCTACAGCAGAGGTGCTATCATCCAGGATCAGAATACTGTAATCTGCCAGCAACGTCCGGGCGATCGCGATCCGTTGCTTCTGGCCACCGGACAAGCCCACTCCCCGTTCCCCGACGATCGTTTCGTACCCATCGGGCAAGCTGGCAATAAAGTCGTGGATTTGCGCGGTTTGGGCGACCTCGATCACCTGGTCCAATGCGGCATCGGGTTTGGCGTAGGTAATATTTTCCCGCAGGGTACCCGAAAACAGCGTGGTTTCCTGAAACACAATGCCAATGTGCGATCTCAAACTTGCCAGGGTAAAATCCCGCACATCCCTGCCGTCAATCCGAACCGCACCCGACGTGACATCATAAAAGCGGGGAATTAGGTTCATAATCGTGCTTTTTCCGGAACCTGTCATTCCCAGAACGGCAATCAGTTCATTGGGTTTGGTTTCAAAAGAAACGCCTTTGATCGTTTCAGTCGTCGCTCCCGGATAGCGGAATGAGACATTTTCAAACGTCACTCTGCCTCTACAGGCATTAAACGGTACAGCACCGGGATAATCGCGAATTTCAATCTTCGCATCTACTACCTCATAAACCCGTTGGGCAGATGCAGCAGCTTGGGCGATCGCGGGAGCCGCAAACCCAATCAGCAAAATTGGTTGGAGCAGCAACAGCAAATAAGAGTTAAATGCTACCAACTCACCGATGGAGAACCTGCCCCCAATTACCGCTGCCCCCCCATAGCCAACCACGACCACCGTCACCAAATTGCTCAGTAAAAAGATAAACGGGAAGGTATTGCGGATGGCATAAATGGTTTTCATGTTTGCCTTCACCAGGGCACCATTCAGCGTCGTATAGCGCGTTGTCTCAGTAGACTCTCGCACAAATGCTTTCACGACGCGCACACCCAACAAGTTCTCTTGCAATACTGTATTGAGATCACTCAGTTGCTCTTGCACCTGCCGGAACAATTGGCTATTCTGACCGAGGAATCGTGCCATCAACCAGCCCGCCATTGGCACTACCGTTAGAGTAATCAGCGCCAGTTGCCAGTTCATTACTAGCAAAATTATTGCAATACTTACGAGTGTCACAACCGCACTGATTACCTGCATCAGGCTTGTACTAAGGAAGGTGCGGATTTGTTCAATATCGCTGGTGACGCGGGTCAGCAGTTGCGAGGTCTGTGATTGGTCGTGGTAGCTGAAACTGAGGGTTTGAATTCTGCTGAAAATTTTGTTTCGCAGATCATAAACAACACCCTGAGATGCCGCTTCTGCCCAGAAGCTTTGGCCAAAGTTGAATAGACCCCGGGCGATCGCGGCAACGACCATCCATCCGGCACTATAAAGCACAATTTGCAGATTTTGTTTAGAAATGCCTTGGTCAATTGCCCACCGAAACAGTTGAGGGGTGATCGCATAGGCAGCCGTCAAGAGCAATGAGCTAGCTAACGCTCCCAGTGAAGTCCAACGATAGGCACTTAAACTGCCTAGCACGCGTTGGAGCAGTTGCACCGATGAGGTGTTTTGGTCTGGTTGCTGAACCAACGGAATTCATCCTTCTAGGTTTAGAATCAACGCGCTACAGTTGCAGATAGAAGCTGGCCTAAGGGAAGCGAAGCTGTCATAGCCCGCAAAGTAGCGAAAAGAAGTCTTATACAGTAGGTATTCTAGCCCTTTGAACCTCTAGATCAGCAAAACGGTTTTTCTGCAAGACTCTGAAGGCTATCGACAATCAGCAGCCACGGGTGGTGACAGTCGATAAAAACGCTGCCTACCCTAAAGCGGTAGATGAGAAGGCCGAGCAAGAGTTACCCCAGACCGTGGAACTGCGCCAGCTCAAGTACTTGAACAACATTTTGGAGCAGGATCACAGGTTCATCAATCGACGAGTCAAGCTGGGGATGGGATGCGGCTGCTTCAACACTGCCAGACGAACTCTAAGAAGAGATGAAATGATGCCATAGGATGAAGAAAGGACAAATCCAAGGAGTGGCTAGAGGAGCTGTTCAAGAACGAGTGAGATTCATCTACCAAATTTTTAGAGTGGCTCTCTAAATTGCTCTTTTCCAAAAGGCTTTATAGCCTCAACAGACTTTTGCGACACAACCCCATATTTGTAGACCAATAACTTTCAACTCAAAATGACATCCAACTCCACGACGATCGCCCCTCTAAGCTGGTCAGAACTAGAAGCCCTCACAGACTTTCAAGTCGATACCGTCAATGGACCAACCAACACGCAAGCTCGGTTGCGTCTATTTGGTCACACTGAAGCTGACGTGCGGGTAACACTCTACCGCGACAACCATGCCTGGTGTCCCTACTGCCAGAAAGTCTGGCTGTGGCTAGAGGAAAAACAAATCCCCTACCGCGTCGAAAAAGTGACTATGTTCTGTTATGGGGAAAAAGAGAGCTGGTATAAGCGCAAAGTGCCTTCAGGAATGCTGCCCGCTATTGAGCTAGATAGTCGCATCATCACCGAAAGCGATGACATTTTGATTACCCTGGAACAGGTCTATGGACCCTTGGGGCTGGGCATGAAACATCCCACTGTGCTGCCACTCCGGCAACTGGAGCGACTGTTATTTAGAGCCTGGTGCGCTTGGCTTTGCTATCCAATACGTTCGGCTCGGCAAGAGCAAGGAAATCGCGATCGATTCACAAGCGTGGTGACAAAGGTCGAAGCTGCCCTCGGTTCCACGCCAGGTCCTTATTTTCTCAATGAGTTCGGGACGGTTGATGTCATCTTTACCCCCTATGTCGAACGCATGAACGCTAGTCTGTACTACTACAAGGGCTACTTCCTGCGCGAAGAAAATCCTCGCCTATCTGACTGGTTTGCGGCGATGGAAAGCCGACCAACCTACCGAGGCACCCAGAGCGACTTCCACACCCATGTACATGATCTACCGCCCCAAATGGGAGGATGCTGGGAAAACGGTGAGCCTCAGATGCAAATTAACAAAGCAAGAGTCGATCACGGCCCCTGGGATGGGCTTCCCGATGTGACATACCCAGAACCTGCAACCTCCCGTGGTGAGGCGCTCTCCCGAGTAATTAAGCACCGCTCCAATATTATTCGCGTCAACCCCGCTAACGACACATTGATGGATGAAGCCCTGCGTTGTGCCCTGACCAACCTGATGACCCGCCAACCCTGTCCACCGCCGCCGGGGTCTGATGTTGCCCTGCGATATTTGCGCGATCGAATCAATGTGCCACGAGATATGTCAATTTATGCCGCGAAGCGACTAAGAGAATCCCTAGAGATAACTGCGGCGCTAGCAGGCGATCAGCAGGGTCCACTCATTCCAGTTCAGCACCGACGGGACCAAAACCCGGCTGACTTTGCCAGACATTAGGAAATTGTCAGGATTCATTACTCAAGCTTGTGCAGAATGCAGGCACTTGACAGGCTGACGGGCAGTCCATGATTGTATCCCAGCCTTCATTCTACGAACTGTCCCCATTGTCACTCCGCTCAAACCACCCATCTGCAACGAACAACCTTCCTGGGATATCAGATGTTTCCGTGTCAGCAATGCCATCGCACCTTCAACCAACGCACCGGAACAGCTTTCAATTACCTTGAGTATCCGATCAATATTGTCTTTGAGGTGTTGTTCTATCGATTGCGCTATAAACTGAGCTTTCGGGACATTGCAGAATTCTTCCTGCTACGAGGATTTCTATTGACCCATGAAACCGTGCGCCATTGGGAGGAACGCTTTGCCCCACTCTTTGCTGAGCAGTTGAGAGCCAAGCGTAGATGCAGAATTGGTCACGTCTGGTTTGTAGATGAAACTTACCTCCGCATCAAAGGCAAGTGGTGTTACCTCTATCGAGGCATGGATGAGAACGGCAATTTAGTGGATGTCAGGCTGAGTCAGAAGCGAGATATGGCTGCAGCCAAAGCCTTCTTTGCCCAAGCCAAACAAGCAGTGAATCAATTACCCGAACGAGTCGTCACCGATCGGCTGTCTTCCTATCCTCGTGCGATCAAAGAAGCGTTGGGCGAAGCCTTAGAGCATGAGGTCAGAGGCTGCCTGGGTAACCCAATTGAGCAAGACCACCGAGGAATCAAGCAACGATACTATCCCACCCTTGGGTTTGGAGTCTTTGAGTGTGCTAGACGTTTTTGCCAAGCCCATGCTGAAGTACGGAACTTTCTACGACCCAGACGAACGATGACAGAGATAGTGTCTCTAGTTGAGCAAAGAGAGCATTTCCTGCAGAGAGTTGAACAATTGCAGCTCCTGTTTCAAGCAGCTTAAGTGCAAAAAGGAGGGGAAAG
This sequence comes from Thermosynechococcaceae cyanobacterium, assembly GCA_041748155.1. Classification (GTDB taxonomy): domain Bacteria; phylum Cyanobacteriota; class Cyanobacteriia; order Thermosynechococcales; family Thermosynechococcaceae; genus JBGTDT01. The sequence goes on from JBGTDT010000151.1 coordinate 7,368, forward strand.
CCCTGCTTTTGGAAAAGAGTCCTATTTTTGAATACTCAATTCTGACAGATTCCCTGGTCAGGGAGTTTCTTCCGGCGCAAAGTTCATGGCAACTCCGTTGATGCAGTAGCGTTTGCCCGTTGGAGCAGGACCATCATCAAACACATGTCCTAGATGCCCACCGCAGCGATGGCAATGAACTTCGACTCGTGTGGTAAATAGAGATCGATCAATTGACGTATCTACCGCTTCTTCGATCGGGGTAAAGAAGCTAGGCCAACCAGTACCGCTGTTAAATTTCGTGCCTGAGGTAAAGACGGGTAAGCCACAGGCTGCACAGACATAGGTTCCCTTGACATGGTTCTTGTCTAGCGAGCTAGTGCCAGCCGGTTCGGTTCCATGTTTGCGTAACACCCGAAACTGTTCTGGGGTTAAAACTTTGCTCCATTCTTCTTCCGATTTGATGACTTCAGAGCTTTCGTTATTTAAGAGTGCCATACCGTTTGTGATCCTGATTCTTTAGTTGTACTGTTTAAGTGCTTGATTCTCTTAAGGGGGGAGTATCCTCAGCGTTGTCGTGTCGCTTAGAGCTGTAGGTTTTTTCAAGAGTTAGACTGCGGTCACGGTTTGTATAAGTCAGGAAAGTGTTTTTGGAATCGGTTGATTTTGGGCAGTTCAACGGCTGTGACGTAAAAATTGTCAGGGTGTCGTTCAACATACTGCTGATGATAGTCTTCGGCTGAATAAAAAGCATTCAGCGGCTTAACTTGCGTCACGATCGGTTGATAGAACACTTGGGCTTGCTTGAGTTGCTCAATGTAGGTTTGCGCGATCTGCTTCTGTTCATCATGGGTGAAGAAGATAGCAGACCGATACTGCGTTCCCACATCAAAGCCCTGCCGATTTAACTGAGTCGGGTCATGGGCGACCGTAAAGAGCACCTTGAGCAGTTGCCCATAGGAAACTTGCGCCGGGTCATAGGTAATTTTGACAGACTCCGCGTGTCCAGTTCCTCCGGCGCTGACTCGCGTATAGTCGGCAGTTTCTGCACCGCCGCCCGAATAACCAGAAACGACGCTAGAAACGCCTTTGACATGCTCAAATAGGGCTTCCATGCCCCAGAAACACCCGCCTGCAAATACAGCAGTCTGGCTGCCCGGTGGCGTAGAGAGAGACGAGTCGGTGACAGGGTTAGGCACTGGCGATCGCAGCGCGGCCAGCTTCGGCGGCGAGAAGCGAACCACTACAAACCCAGCCAGAGTGACTGCGATCGCCACGATCAGGAAACCGCGCAAAGTGGGACGAAAAGGGATAAGACTGGGACTTGACATAGAAGTTTGTGGGATTGAGGGATACGTCAGCGGTGGGTGCTGCGACGCGATTAAGTCTTTCAGATCAATTGCAATTGCTTGCTGCACTAGGCTGAAACAAACTGAAGGGCGACCCCATTGATACAATAACGCTTTCCAGTCGGAGGAGGTCCATCGTCAAACACATGCCCTAGATGTCCACCACAACGACGGCAATGCACTTCGGTTCCCGTGATCAACACCGATGGCGGCTGGGAAGTCCGAATAGCATCCGCGATCGGCGCGGAGAAACTTGGCCAACCGGTGCCACTATCAAACTTTGTCTCCGAGGAAAATACTGGCAAATTGCACCCGGCGCAGTGATACATGCTTCTAGCAAATTGCTGATCGAGTCGGCTACTCAGAGGTGGCTCAGTCCCCTGCTGGCGGAGCACCTTGAATTGTTCTGGTGTTAGCGTTCTGCGCCATTCCTCCTCGGTTTTGGTGACTTCAAACAAAGGAGCGGAAGACGTTCTAGCAGTTGAGCGCAGCGACAAGGTTCGCGATAGGGCGATCGCACCGACTGTTGCTGTCCCCACTAACAAGAAGTGCCGTCTTTTCATCATGCTCCTGTCTGGACTAAACTATGAATGACATAATCCGCTCATCCCTAGCTTGCCTTTCACTCATTCCAGCAGCTAGGAATTGAAGAGTCTCTCGAATTAAACTCCTTCAATAACAGTATTGATTAACAAACTGAAGCAGATCTGATAAGCAGATTAAACTTTGCTGAGATAGGTGCTTTGGCTTGTGGGTCATTTGAGAAGCAAATCGTCATGCCCGTCAAGTCAGGGGACGACTCAGACTCCCCGTACTCCTGGTTTATCTCTGGTTAATGCCGCCTCAATGGAAGTCTCACCCTAAAAGCTGGTACTACAGTACATCTTCTTTGTAAATAACTTGTTACAATAAATTTATATAAGTTCACACAAGGTCACATGCTCATCCGCTACACCGACAAAGAAGGGACGTGCCCTCACCTTAATGAGTGTATGACTGCCGCCAGCTTCTTTGTAGAGGCTGACACGTAACGCCCTCCAGGGGGCAGATATCCTGTTCGTTGCCTTGACACTGCTGACGGCAAGTGCAGTCAGCCAGGCAGGCGTAACAAGAGTCGGGTATTTAGCTCCTAGCATTGATCACCTAGTTTTCACCCCAGTTTGACAAAGGAGCCAGCTATGAACCAGCCCATCGAATTATCTCTAGAGCAAAAATTCAGTCACAGAATTTTCACCGATCAGGTGCAGCAGATGTCCCGTGAACAAGCCCAAGAGTATTTGCTCCTGCTGCACCAGCAGATGATGATGCGTGAAACGATGTACCTGCAATTTCTAAAGCATGAGTGGAAACTAGATTCAGACTCAGTCTCAGTTGTTTAAACCCCGCGAATGGATGCTTCTGATCACTGTTATTGCCCTTAGCGCTGGGTTTATGGTACTTTCCTGTATTTTCTCGTCCCTGACGCTTGCGAGGTAAACGTCCCCTCTTGAGAGAGAAGAGAGAACAGTAGCAGCAAGTACGGGACCTGGTTGTAGAAACAGGATCAAATTTAGAACACTGCTAAACCAAGCACCTGCTGGCTCTAGACGAACCGAACGGCCCCTCCTAGGTCCAGACGGTTTGACTTCCCTGTCCCCAAATCCCGTCAAACTTTGTTACTTTGACGTCTCCTAAAACTTGAGTTTGGCAAGCCAGTCGTCGATTCTGCGTCGGAGAATGGGGAGGCAGCGATCGCCGGGTGCGATCGCGCCAGTTAGGTTCTGAAACAGCTCCTTCCACCTGGACCGCGCAGGTGCCACAGGTGCCGATACCGTGGCAGTTGACTACTGAAGCGGCTCCATTATAGAGATCAATCCCGTTCTCGAGTAGACATAAGCGTAAATTAGCTCCCTGAGGGCATTCAAAAGTTTTTCCTTGGGCGGTTACTTTAGGCATAAAAGTTAATTTCTATTGCTAGGATTTGAATATTCGGTCATTCAGAATTGTTGGCGCTTAGAGAGTGTTGGGGATGAGGTGGAGGCTATTTCGTTCCTCCTTGTTTCATAGAAGAGCCCTAGAACCGCCAAAGTTCTACTATACAAAGCCTAAGTTCCGCAGTTCCTGAGGAGACGCCAGCAAATCAATTGCCACAAAGAAAACCTTGTCTTCAGGATTGAGCAAGAACCTCCATGCCAGGTCTATGCCAACACTGGCACCAACCCAGGGAGTTTGCACTTTCCCCGTCACTTTAATCTGGGTGAACCCTCCTTCTGCGGGCTCGGATACCCCCCGCTCAGGCATCAGCTTGAGTCCATAGCATTCTTCACGCATATACCTGAGGATGTTCTCCTGACCCACAATCGGTTTTTCGAAGAGGGGTTGCAGGGCACCGTCTTCGGCAAATAAAGCCACAACCGCCGGGAAGTTAAAGGCGTTCATATTCTCCATGTAGCTCAAGACTGTAACGTTGTCGATGCCCTCAATGCCGATCCTGGTTCGGGGTGCAAAATCTTTGGGTGGAACCACAGGTTCTTTGATGATTTGAGTACCAATCGTTGGGCCATACCCCATGTTGACGACCACATCCCGTAATACGGTGAGTTGCTGGCCTCCTTGAAGTTGGCGAATGGCTTCGAGCACACCTGATGCCTTCGCAGACAGTGTATAGCCTTCTGGAATCGGAGCAACAATTCCCTGTTTCATCCACTCGCTTAACTGAAACCAGAAGCCCAACTTGACGTTTGTGCCGAAAGACGAATAGGTACGGCAAATCGGAGTGTCAGTATGATTAACCAGATCGCACATCACTTGCGTCTGCTCCAAAGCAGGCATCTGCTCGATTTGAGTTAGGGTTTTTTCGGCGAAGACCATGTTGGCTGCCTGCATAGCAGCGGGAGTGATTGTAATTCCCATCTCGGTGTAGGCAAACCAAAGTAAAGCCAACTGATCTTCAGCACTGAGTTGGTTAAATGATTCAACTGTAGCTGGAACCGAATCAGCAACTTGAGTATCAGGGAAAATGGAGCGTGCAGACTCGATAGTAAATGTCATTATTAAGATCTCCAGAACGAAATTCTATTGGGTTATTGGTAGTATTTCAGATTTAGTTGAAGTTGAGACATTAGTGGCACGTAGCTGTCGACAGGGAATGATATCAGTAACAATAGCTTTATTTCTTTCGGTGGTTAGAATTACTGATAGAGCTGATGTTGGTGCTTCAAACACTAGATGCTGACCAGGAAAAACAACTCGCTCTCGAGACGAACTGTCAATATTTCTAATCAGGACAGTCTGAGTTCGACTGGTAGCATTGATATAGAAGCAGGGCCGGCAGTCAGGTAAAGTATCAGGGATAGAATCAAAAAAACTTTTCATCGGAACCTCCGGGATACTCCATCCGCCGATGCGGTGGGGAGGATGTCAAGATAACTGATTGCCTGATTGATAGGGGATCAGTGCTCTTGAAAGTTGTCTCAGGCTGGTTGGATGAATGATCGCCCAAAGATTGAGACTCAGGCAGACGCAGGACAGGGTTAGCAGAATGTAGGTCGGAGCCATGACCACTCCAATGATGAACCAACTGAAGTTGTGCAACAGCAGAGTCAAGGCAGAAAAGCTGGCCATAATCATTGCTTTCCGCACTTGAGCTGAAGAACGATGTTGTCCTACCAGCCATATTGTCCGCAAAGTTAACAGCAAACTCGCTGGCACCAGCAAGGCACAAATTGCAATGCAATAATTGCGCGAAAATTCAAACATTGAACATTGATCAAAAGTATTCATCAAAAGTGGATGTACTGGGGTGCATCCCCGTACTGCCGGAGAGATAAGTGGAATCCATCTCTCTGACAAATAAATTGCATAAAGCTGGGATGCACCCGACAGTATTAGCTATCTCAGCATTTGCTTATGCAGGAACCGCTGTAGGCATCAGCACAGTGTCAATAATATGGATGACGCCGTTGTCAGCAGCAACATCCGGTGTCACAACCTTGGAGTCATTTATTTTGACGCCACTGGAAGCATCAATTTTTACCGTTGAACCTTCAACTGTGGTAGCTGACTTCATCTTGACGACGTCAGCAGCCATCACCTTTCCTGACACGACATGATACTTGAGGATATTCGTTAGTTTGGGAATATCCTTGAGCAATGCGTCTACTGTACCTGCTGGCAGCTTGGCAAACGCCTCATCAGTGGGTGCAAAGACGGTAAACGGGCCAGAACCTTTGAGGGTGTCCACCAGATTGGCCGCCTTGACTGCCGCAACTAAAGTATTAAAAGAGCCAGCATTAACAGCAGTATCAACAATATCAGCCATGTGTTTCCTATTTAAGAACTGCCCTAACTATAGGAAAAGCAAGTGAAGATTTTGTGAAGGCATAAGCAGATAAGATGAAACCAGCTCAAGATCACTCCAGCGGAGGAGTTTTAAAGCAGATGCCTGCTGAGCAAGGATAAATCGATGAAAATTCTGATAGTAGAAGATGATCAGGGTACTGCTGCACTGCTGAAACAGGCTCTTACGGCCCAGCACTACCTGGTTGATTTGGCGATCAATGGTGAGGCAGGGCTGGAACTGGCAGAGGGGTTTATCTATGACCTGATTTTGTTAGATGTTATGTTGCCAAAGCTGGATGGTCTCCAGGTTTGCAGACAGCTCCGGGCTCACAGCGATCGCACCCCGATTCTACTTTTGACAGTTCAGGACAGTAGCTCTAGCAAAGTCATCGGGTTAGATGCTGGAGCAGATGATTATGTGGTCAAGCCTTTTGACACCAATGAGTTATTGGCCCGGATTCGGGCTTTGATCCGGCGAGAAAGTTCGGCTCTCTCTTCAGTGATCCAGTTGGGAAACCTGCGGCTCGACGCCACTGACTGTAAAGTCACCTGGAATGGGAACCTATTACATCTGACTGCTAAGGAATATGCTCTACTGGAGCTGCTTTTACAGAACACTCACCGGATATTTAGCCAAAGCTCCCTGCTCGATCATCTCTGGTCATCTGAAGAACCCCCTCAAGAGAATACCGTCAGAGTCCACATGAAGGCTTTACGGCAGAAACTCAACCAAGCGGGGGCGGACGGATTGATTGAGACAGTCTACGGCCTAGGGTATCGGGTCAACCTAGGGAAACCAGAAGTTGAGAAGGCAGCAGCAACGCGCTCCCAACCCGCTGCGATCGCTTTAACGACAGTCAGTCAACCCCAGCCACAAACGTCACCCCTGACCGTGCTTTGGGAGCGATTTAAGCACAAGTACAGCGATCGGATCACGGTCTTAGAACAAGCGATTACGGCCCTGCTTGAAGGCAGGCTGACTGAAGAACTAGGGCAGCAGGCACAGCAAGAAGCCCATACGCTGATTGGGTCCCTGGGCAGCTTTGGTTTTGCTGAAGCCTCTCGTTTATCCCGTGAGATTGAACAGATTTTTCGGGCTAGTGTCAGGCAGAGTCAAGCTGGGCGTCTCTCTCAACTCGTGGTTGCCTTGCGGCAATCACTGGAACAATCACCGGCACTGAAGCTACCCGCTCCTCAGCCCCCAATCAAGCAGCAACCCCGGCTATTGATCGTGGATGGCGATCGGGAACTGGCTGAGCAGTTGATTGCGGAGGCGACACTCTGGGGAATTCAGGCAGAGGTCGCGGCAAGCCTAACCGAAGTTAGAGCGGCGATTGCGCAAAGCGCACGCTACGCGAACGCCCGAACTCCCCCAACTGTCGTATTACTTGATCTCTGTTTTTCCAACTCAGTCGAGGGTTTAGAGCTGCTAGCAGAACTGAGGACCACTCATCCAACCTTGCCCGTGCTAGTGTTCGCGGCTCAGGAAGATTTTGCTAACCGGGTCAAGGTAGCTCGGCTAGGGGGACAGATTTTTTTGTCTAAACCTGTGTCTCCTCCCACAGTATTGGCAGCAGTTACCCAGGTGCTTCAGCAGTCTGAAGTCACGGAAGCAAAAATTCTAGTTGTAGACGATGACCCCCGGATGTTAGACATTTTACGCACTTTACTAGAGCCTTGGGGATTCAAGCCCACCCTGCTGAGTGACCCCCAGCAATTTTGGACCACCTTAGAGCAGTCCAACCCCGACTTGCTGATTCTAGACGTGGAAATGCCGGAGTTGAGCGGCATTGACCTCTGTCAGGTGGTGCGAAATGACCCCCGGTGGAGTGAGTTACCTGTGCTGTTTTTATCTGCTCACACGGATGCAGAGACGGTGAATCAGGTATTTACAGTGGGTGCAGATGATTACGTGAGCAAGCCAATTCTAGGGCCAGAATTAATTGCCCGGGTGCTGAATCGGCTGGAACGAATGCAAATCTTACATAAACTGGCAACAACTGATGTCCTGACAGGTGTTGCCAATCGGTACAAATCTACTCAAGAACTGACTCGGTTGTTATCTCTAGCAAAACGCCAAGGTCAACCCTTGTGTTTTGCAATTCTGGATTTAGACCACTTCAAGCAGGTCAACGACCAGCACGGTCACAATGCGGGCGATCAAGTGCTAAGCCAGTTCGGGGCACTCCTGAGGCAGACTTTCCGGCGTGAAGATGTGGTGGCTCGTTGGGGTGGCGATGAGTTTGTTGTGGGTATGTATGGTGCGACACGAGAGCAGGTTCGGGATCGACTGACAGCGTTACTGAAAAGCATTCACCAGCAGGAATTTACTGGCGCTAGTGGTGAAGCTTGGGTCAGTTTTAGTGGCGGGATAGCTGAGTACCCAGAGAATGGTACCGATTTGCAAGCGCTTTACCGGAGTGCCGATGCTGCACTTTATCAAGCCAAGGCAGCGGGACGAAATCGGGTATTCAGTTCGTAGTTAAAGTTAGGGGGTGTTGCAGAGTAGAGGTATGAATGCCCCCTAAATCCCCCAATTCTAGGGGACTTTGAAATTTTGCGTGGAAGCCAGAGCGTCGGGTATAGCAAAGGGCATGAGGGTTAGGACACAATAGAGGGTGGGAAAAGAGAGGTGAGGATAATGGCAGCCGCCTACAGCTACGACTTAAGGCAAAAAGTGATACAGGCAATCGATAAAGGGATGAGAAAGAGCGAAGCGA
>JBGTDT010000152.1:0-3554 GCA_041748155.1 Thermosynechococcaceae cyanobacterium
CAGGTTGAGCGTTGTTTCAATCGGCTCAAGCAGTTTCGTCGCATCGCAACTCGCTATGAAAAGAAGGCTGAAAACTACCTTGCTATGCTGACTCTAGCCTCTATCTTGTTGTGGTTGTAGTTTTAAAACACTCCCTAGTACCACTAACTGCGGCTGCACCCGTGGCAGCGCCTTGCAAAAAGCTCCGGCGTGAGACACCCTGAGACGTTGAGGAAGCTCCTCTGGAGGAGGCCCCTTTCTTGTTTCGCTTCATTGGAACATCCCTTAACAGCAACCGCCGCCGTTGTAGTGCCAAGTGGAGTCTGTGATCATCACATCCTTGGGCATCAGCGAGGCAAACTTTGCCGCCGTCTTATCGCAGACTGCCGCAGGTACACCTCGCTGCAATACATGTCCAGCCTGATCATTAAAGTGGGTTGAAGGCCCAGCATAGACTGCGGCCTTGCCAGTAAAAATGCAGGCACCGTCCTCGGGGATCGGTACTTTGAAGGAGACAGAATCAAGACTTTCTAGCAGCAGGTGGGATTCCAAGTCATAGGTCTGGCAATCTAAAAGTCGGTAAGGTCGCCGGGTCCGGATTTCGATCTGACCAAAGCCAGTACTGACGAGATGCTGAACATACTCCTCATAGGTCAAGGCTCCAGACAAGCACATTGCTCGTAAGCGTTCATCTTGCTGGAGGTGAGATGGAATTGGTCGGGTGGCGATCGGATCACTCATGATTAGACGACCACCAGGCTTGAGTACCCGGTAAGCTTCCCGAAGTGCCCGATCCAGATCCGTCGGTTCAAAGATGTTAAACAGACAGTTCTGTGCCACGACATCTACTGAGGCGTCAGGTGCAGGCAGGGCAAAGGCATCGCCTGGTTGAATTTGGACAAAACTGGGATCAAACCATGCATTGGACTGAGCGGCTATTTCCAGGTTACGTGCTGCCGCCTGATGCATGGCTGGCACTGGTTCAACAGCAATCACTGCTCCAGCTCGACGGGAGAAGTAAGCAAACTGCAAGGCTTCTAAACCTCCGCCAACGCCGACGTAGAGCACGCTAGGTTCACCGGAGAGTTCGGCTGGATGGACAGTGGTTCCACAGCCGTAGTTCATCTCCTGCATCTGGCAAGGAACCTTAAGCTCTGGTAGTTGCAAGGGAGTACTCTGGACACAGCAGAGACCGACTTGTGGAGTTTCCGCCACCTGACTGTAAAACTTTGCTGCTGATTCAAGATAGCTCACCGGAATCCTCGCTTTGCATCTGCGTTTACAATGTATCCAAGTCTGGGATGAAATGTCGGCATTCTCAAGGACTATTTAACCCCCACCGCATGAGTTTTTCCTGAAAAGGCGATCGCCCGATCAAAAAATAGGCAAAGCAGAAGTTTAGGATTTAAGCAGATGGTTTCCACGCCCTCAAGCCCCTCTATCCACTCATCCCAGATCAGGCCAGAGATTCAGACTTTGCAGGCAAGTCTGGTAGAGTGGCGCAGAGGACTGCATCAACGACCTGAACTCGGCTTTCGCGAACACCAATCGGCTGAGTTCATCGCCCAGAAACTCCAGGAATGGGGAATTGAGCATCAAACAGGCATTGCTCAAACAGGCATTGTAGCAATGATTCTGGGTCGTCGATCCGGCCCTGTGCTGGCTATCCGGGCTGATATGGATGCTCTGCCAATTCAGGAGGAGAGTACAGTCTCCTATCGCTCTCAGCACGATGGAGTCATGCATGCCTGCGGTCATGACGGGCACACCGCGATCGCCCTGGGCACTGCTCACTATCTTGCAGCTCACCCAGACTTTGCCGGAACAGTCAAGCTGATTTTTCAACCTGCTGAGGAAGGACCGGGGGGAGCCAAGCCGATGATTGAGGCGGGAGTCCTAGAAAATCCCACCGTTGACGCGATCGTGGGCTTACACCTGTGGAACAACTTGCCCTTGGGAACCGTAGGTGTCCGAAGTGGCCCCTTGATGGCTGCTGTGGAACTCTTTCGTTGCAAAATTCTGGGTAAAGGCGGTCACGGCGCTATGCCTCACCAAACGGTAGATGCCGTTGTGGTCAGCGCCCAGATTGTGAATGCCCTGCAAGCGATCGTGGCTCGCAATATCAATCCTTTAGATGCCGCTGTCGTGACGGTGGGTGAACTCCACGCCGGGAGTGCGAACAATGTGATTGCAGGTACGGCAGAAATGAGTGGCACGGTGCGGTACTTTAACCCGGCGCTGGCCGAGACAATTGCCCATCGGGTCGAGCAGGTGATTGCTGGAGTTTGCCAAAGCCAGGGGGCAACCTATGAGCTAGACTACTGGCACTTGTACCCGCCGGTGTTAAATGACCCGGCGATCGCTGAGTTAGTGCAGTCTGTAGCTGAAACTGTCGTTGAAACGCCAGCGGGGATTGTGCCAGAGTGCCAGACTATGGGGGGAGAAGACATGGCTTTCTTTCTCCAGGCGGTTCCTGGTTGCTACTTCTTTTTAGGCTCCGCCAATCCTGAGCGGGATCTAGCCTACCCCCACCATCATCCCCGTTTCGACTTTGATGAAACAGCACTGGGGATGGGGGTTGAAATGTTTGTCCGCTGTGTTGAGCAGTTCTGTCGTTAACTCAACTTCTCTAAAAATCACTAACCTGGCTGAAGCTACGATCCAAGTAGGTCTTCACCCTTGCCATGTTCCACTACGATCCACGGCTTTGCTTGCCGTCCTTCGAGGAACTGCCTAACTCGGCTGAAACGCCTTGAAGCTCTGATTGCCAAGCTAAAGCAGCGCCGCATAGACTCTAATACTCTCTAAACCAAACAACCAGCCCGCAGGGTGAAGCCAATGGCTTCTGAGTTTAAGCTGAGAGGCTCAGCGTTGAGCTGCAAAGACAGGCTGTTCTCCTGCAAAGCCTCAATGATTGACTTCAATAGCTGAACATTCACGTTTGCAGCGGCAGGATCTCATCCTTGAGAGTAAACACTCTGGTTCAAAACAAGCACATTCCAATTTGAAACCATAACGTTCTAATTTGAGATCAGAGAGTTTTATCTCTAAAAGAGAATGTTCCCAGTTGAAGGGAGAATATTCTTGAGTGAACCCCCAGCGTTCTGACTTGAGATTAGGAAATCTTAGTTTTAAGTTGAAGTGCTCTGAGTTTTACTTATACTTTTTCATCTTCAGGGTCGAACCTTCACGTTTCAGATCAGAAAATTTGACTCCAAGCGCCTAAGCGTCCAGTCTGGAATGGCACTGTTGAAGTTGAAGATTTAAACTCTTAAGGACAGAACTGCATTCATGCCATATCTCCACAGGAGAGCGCAGCATTTGAGGAGAATTACCCAGTTCCAAAAGGCAACTAGTCTAGACCCATCTTGACAGAGCTGACCTTGCCCCCTACTTGTCTCAACTTTTTCAGTTCGCCGCCTAGATTTACTAGAAATAGGCGATGTGCAACTTGAGGATCAGCCTTTAATCAGCTAATAACCCATCGAACTGCAATAGTGGTCGTTCCTGCTGACGATTGAGCCAGCAGCACAGAGTATGTGCCAGCAGCTTACGAGCAATGCGACTGGTGAGAT
>JBGTDT010000153.1:0-107374 GCA_041748155.1 Thermosynechococcaceae cyanobacterium
CTGATTTGAATGAGATAGAACATTATTGGTTCCCTATCAAGAATCGAGTGAGGAAGATGGCAGGTAGCGATGTAACTTTCCGAGAAAGAGTAGATAAAGCTGTTGCAGCTTCGTCCTAACCTTACTGCTCTTTGCTATAAAACTGCTCCTGTTACTGCTTAGTTCATTACACTTGTGTGCAACGCCAGATGTCGAGGGTTTCAATAACAGATTTGTAAAATGCCAAGACACAACTGCTAAAACTGGTTTACCCGCTCTTGTGACAGCTATAGTACTTTGAGCATCAGCTAGCATCTCTGGTATCTTCATCAGATTCTTGCCTGTGTCACTGATGCTCATGTCCTTCGTCATGGTGCTGTAACCACCATCGCTGAACCACCTCCCCGGCGCTCAGGCTCAGCCGCTGCCATCAGTGTCCCGTCAGGGTTAACTACAACTCCGGTCGCTGCCCCAATTTCTGAGACTGGCTCTAGTTGATGACCTAAAGCCGCGAGTGCTCTCGCCGTAGGTGTGTTCTCAAAGCCCTGATCGACCTGAGTCACACTATTGTTCCGCTGCGATAGGCGGAGTGCTGCGATCGCCTGATCCAGGGGCATCTTAAAATCAATCAAGTTAAAAGTAATCCCCAGTACCGTTGTAATGATGGTGGAGCCACCAGGGGACCCGTAGGCCATCACCCGACCATCCGGGGCAAAGACAATTGTCGGAGCCATGCTGCTCAGGGGCCGCTTACCGGGTTCAGGACTGTTGGGGTTGGGAATCTCTAAGTTAAAGTCGGTTAGCTCATTGTTGAGCAGGAAGCCATAGCCTGGTACGACAATGCCTGAACCACCAGTCTGCTCAATCGTCAGAGTATAGGAAACGATGTTCCCGAACTTATCCGCAACACTCAAGTGGGCAGTGGAGAGGCCTTCACGGTCATCAGCGTTCACTGCTGTGCTGCTTGCGGTTGTCAGACTAGGGCTGGGGTCCTGCTGATACTTGAGTGGATTACCAGCAGTAGCCTGAGGATTTTTTCCATTTGCTGAGGTCTGATTGCCAATAAGTCCCCGGCGTTCTTGCGCGTATATCTTACTGAGCAAGCCTGCTTTGGGCACATCTACAAATTCGGGGTCCCCTAGATAGGCACTGCGATCAGCGTAGGCTAGGCGAGCGCTTTCCAGAATATAGTGCAGTGCCTTAGCCCGGTCCAAACTTGCAAGATTATAGCCCTCAGCCAGATTCAGCGCCTGAATACTGGTAATTCCACCGCTGCTGGGTAGCCCCATGCCGAAAATCTTGTAGCCCCGGTAGTCAGCCATCACTGAAGGCCGAACCCGGACATCATAGTGGTCTAAATCTGCCAGGGTCATTCCCCCCGGAATCACTCGGAAAGGTGGGTTCTCAACCGTAGGTGGCTGCTGCACGGTCGCCACAATTGCCTTGCCGATCTCACCGCGATAAAACACGTTAGGACCCTTTTGGGCAACCAGGCGGTAGGTTTTGGCTAGATCAGGATTAGTTATAGTCGAACCAACCTGCGGAACTTTACCGGCTTTGAAGAATAGGGCACGGGTTGAGGTGAAAGCGCCAAAGCGGGCCTTGTTTTGCTCCACAAATCTGACAAAAGTGGAGTTAACCCTAAACCCCTTTTCTGCCAAGGTAATTGCAGGCATTAACACTTGATCAAGGGGCTTTGTGCCGTAGCGATTCAGCGCCCCCACCCAAGTCATCAGGGTGCCGGGAACTCCAACCGCTGCACCATTGCTGACCCGGTTCGGTATCAGCAGCAGATTCTCCCCCACTGAACTATCTGGGTCTTTGAACATATCAGCGCTGGCAGACTGGGGGGCTGTTTCGCGGCCATCAATCGTAATCACTCGATTCTCCGCCGCTTGGTAAATCACCATGAAACCACCGCCGCCAATACCGGCTTCGAAGGGATCGGCAACCCCAAGTGCCGCCGCAGTGGCAACTGCCGCATCAACCGCATTCCCTCCAGCTTTGAGAATCTCGACACCTGCTTGAGTTGCGTACCAATTTGCCGAGGCAACGGCACCGTCCTTCCCTCGAACTGAGGCCGTTTCAGAACCTATCTGGAACGCTTGCAGGCTGTGTAGACCAGTTACAAAGATCAGACCGACAGAAAGAAGCAACATCAGGGTTGCCATTAGACGTCGTCGCATGTTAAATCCCTGTTTGCAAGTAGCCGCTTAGTTTTCTGAAAAGATCGCTTGTAGAAATGTTTGCAGGGGAAGGGATTGAGCAGAAGACACTTGCTCCTCTGGAGTTTGCCGGTGGTCTAAGTTAGGGCTAGAGCGGTTGAGTGGCTGGATTTTGAGACTGAGTGGTTGGCGTCGTGGCCGGGGAAAGGCCCAGGTCCACAGAAGTGCATAGACATGACCGCTTTGAAGGCCCAGTGATCCGGCGACACATCTGTAAACGGGACAGGTAGGGTTTCGGCCTGGTTCTGAGTACAAGCTTCCACAACCTGCTCCGGTGTGGGCGTGGCTTGAGCAGTAGGGGTGGTTGACTTGATAGGGCTAGGATCAGCTTTAATTTCAGCTTTAAGTGGGGCTGCCAAAATGGTTGTGAGTAAAGCTGCTGCGATCGCCAAGATGCTAAATCTCATTGTCTTTAATCCCCACTAGGCTGAACTGTAATTAAAGTCTAGCAAGCAGGTGTGAAGTTTACTGAATCACAAAGCCCTCAATTCCCTCAGGCTGAGCGTACTCGACCTTGACGTTTGACACCCTTGCGGCTCGACTCCCCTGGTGACACCAGTCGATCATTGCCTCTACAGCATCTTGGGGTCCTTCAAACACTGCTTCGACGCGACCATCTGGTAAATTACGAACCCAACCATGAATTTCTAACTTGTGAGCAGTTTGATCCGTCTCGGCGCGATAAAACACCCCCTGAACTCTACCAGACACAAGCACATGGGCTCTAGTTTGACCTTGCATCGCTAGGGAATCGAGGTGAGTTGAGCTTCAATTTGGGCTGGATCTAAGTCTCGGCCAATAAACACCAGTCGAGTTGACTGAGACTCTCCCGCCTGCCAGGGCCGATCATAAAACTGGTCGAACCGGGTCCCAACCCCCTGCATCACCAGCCGCATGGACTTGCGGGGAACGGCGACAAATCCTTTAATCCGGTAGATTTCCTGCTCCTGTACCAGGACTTTGAGCTGGTCCTGAAGCGTGTTGGGATCAAAGGATCGCTGGCAAACAAAGGAAGTTGAGCTGATCTGGTCGTCGTGTTCGTGGTCTTCCTCTGTGTCGTGATGACTGGGGCGGCTAGCTAAATCATCTTCTACCGCAGCATTAAAGCCCAACAGCAAGTTCACGTCCAATCTTCCGTAAGCACTGGAAATAATCTTGACGGCTCTGGGTAACTCTTGCTGCACAAACTCAGCCACCTGCTTCTGAGTCGGGGGGTCTACTTGATCGGTTTTGTTCAAAATAACCAGGTCAGCGCAGGCTAATTGGTCTTCAAACAGCTCCTGAATTGGGGTTTCGTGGTCCAAACTCGGATCAGCTTGGCGCTGCGCTTCCAGGGCTTCCAGATCTCCAACCAGCTCACCCGTGGCGATCGCTGCACAGTCAACGACCGTAATCACACCGTCCACGGTCGCAGCATGGCGAATTTCTGGCCAGCGGAATGCTTTGATCAGCGGTTTCGGTAAAGCTAACCCGGAGGTTTCAATCAAAATGCAGTCTAGGGAGTCTCGCCGCTTCAGCAGCTCCAGCATAATCGGTAAAAACTCTTCCTGAACCGTGCAGCAGAGGCAGCCATTCGTTAGCTCAACTACATTTGTGGCCCCTTGAGGATCACCAGCACTCTCCTCTGCTCCTTCAGGACAAACGGAGCAAGCGCGAATTAACTCTCCATCAATTCCTAACTCACCGAACTCATTTACTAACACTGCGATCCGCCGACCCTGGTTGTGTTGAAGAAGGTGCCGGATCAGTGTAGTTTTGCCACTACCAAGAAATCCAGTGATCACCGTCACAGGAATTTTTGCTGCCATGATTTAGTTGGGATGCTTACAGGAACCCTAGCGTAGCAAAAGCAAGCTTGTGCCACAACCTTAATCATCCTGGAGAAAAAGCTAGTCGTCAAAGTCGCAGCCATCACGGGTTGGATTGCTACCAATTCAGCGAAAATGCTATCGTGCCCTGGTGACGGGTGGCTCCCCCGATCCGGCTGTGTAGGTTTCCAGAGGTGGGCAAGCACAGATCAGGTTGCGATCGCCATGGGCATTGTCAATTCGCCCCACCGCTGGCCAGAATTTTGCCGTCCGGGTCCAAGGGGCAGGATAGGCTGCCTGTTCGCGGGAGTAGGGTCGGTCCCAGGTATCAGAGATCACCGCTGCCGCAGGGTGAGGGGCGTTTTTCAAGACATTATTTTGGCGGTCTGCCTGGCCGGAACCGATCGCGTCAATTTCTGCCCGGATGGCAATCATGGCTTCACAAAAGCGGTCTATTTCTGCCTTAGACTCGCTCTCGGTCGGTTCAATCATCATGGTGCCAGGAACCGGCCAGGAAATCGTTGGGGCATGAAAGCCATAGTCCATCAGCCGTTTGGCGACATCGTCTACTTCGATTCCAGCAGTCTTTTTCACACGGCGCAGATCTAGAATACACTCGTGGGCAACCAGTCCCGTTTTTCCCTTATAAAGCACTGGATAGTAGGGCTCCAGCCTGCGAGCCATGTAGTTGGCATTCAGAATCGCAACTTTTGTAGCTGTGGTCAGGCCCTCAGTCCCCATCAGGGCAATGTACATCCAGGAGATTGGCAGGATACTGGCACTGCCCCAGGGTGCAGCAGCCACTGCCCCCACCCCCTGTTCACCCCCAACCCGGATCAGTGGATGCTGGGGCAAGAAGGGGGCCAGCTCAGGGACAACGCCAATCGGTCCCATGCCCGGACCGCCGCCGCCGTGAGGAATACAAAACGTCTTGTGCAAATTCAAGTGACAGACATCAGCGCCAATCTCAGCCGGACGACACAGGCCCACTTGGGCATTCAGATTAGCGCCATCCATGTAGACCTGACCGCCACAGGTATGAACAATGTTGCAGATTTCCCGGATCTCCGCTTCAAAGACCCCGTGGGTTGAGGGATAGGTGACCATGAGGGCGGCAAGGCGATCGCGGTGGGTTTGCGCTTTCGCCTTCAGGTCGGCTAGATCAATATTGCCTAGGTTGTCACAGGCCACAACCACAACTTGCATCCCCGCCATTACGGCGCTGGCCGGATTGGTGCCGTGGGCGGATTCTGGAATCAGACAGATAGTGCGATCGCCCTCTCCCCGCTGGGCGTGGTACTGGCGGATGACCAGTAATCCGGCATACTCACCCTGGGAGCCAGCGTTGGGCTGTAAGGAAACGGCAGCGAATCCAGTGATTTCTGCCAGCATCCTCTCTAGTTGTTGGAACAGGATTTGATAGCCCTGGGTCTGCTCTAGGGGGGCAAAGGGATGAATCTGACCAAACTCAGGCCAGGTGACTGGTAGCATTTCCGAGGTGGCATTCAGCTTCATCGTGCAAGACCCCAGCGGAATCATTGAGTGGGTCAAGGACAAATCCCGCGACTGCAAACGCTGTACGTAGCGGACAAATTCCGTCTCTGAGTGATAGGTATTGAAAACCGGATGGGTGAGATAGGGGCTGGTGCGGTTAAGGGGCTGGGGAATTCCTGAAGGAACCTCAGCCATCAAGTCTGCAAGCGTAAATCCTAGTTCCGACTCCCCGGCAAAGATCCTAAACAGATCCCTTAAATCCTGGGCCGAGGTAGTCTCATTCAAGCTCACCCCCACACTGTGATCACTAAAGACTCGCAGGTTGATCTGGTCAGCTTCGGCCCGGCTGAGAATTTTTCCTAGGGAATTTGGGTCGAGATTTACTTGTAAAGTATCAAACCAGGTTTCTGTATTAACCTGATAGCCCAACCGCTTCAATCCAGCCGCCAGGAGGCTGGTCAATCTGTGTACGCGATCGCCGATTCGCTTGAGTCCGGTTGGGCCGTGGTAAACGGCGTACATACTCGCCATTACTGCCAAAAGTACCTGCGCCGTGCAGATATTACTCGTGGCTTTATCCCGGCGAATGTGCTGCTCACGGGTCTGGAGGGCCAGGCGTAACGCGGGTTGACCTTGAACATCGTGAGACAAGCCGACAATCCGGCCCGGAATCTGTCGCTTGTAGTCTGCTTTAGTGGCAAAGTAAGCCGCATGCGGCCCTCCGTAGCCCATCGGTACGCCAAAGCGTTGGGTACTGCCTACGGCAATATCGGCCTCAAACTCCCCAGGTGGGGTGAGCAGCGTTAAGCTCAATAAGTCTGCGGCAACGGTGACGAGGGCTCCGGCCTGGTGGGCCTGCTGGATTAAAGATCGGTAATCATAAATCGCCCCGCGGCCAGCGGGATACTGGAGCAGCACACCAAAAGTTAAGTGACGCTCAAAATCAAAGCTGCTGTGGTCGCCAACAATCACCTCAATCCCCAAGGGTTTTGCCCGGGTAGAGACCACCTCAATGGTTTGGGGATGGCACTCAGCAGAGACAAAGAAGACATTGGCTGCCCTTTTCCTCTGGAGATTGTAGCTCATTGTCATCGCCTCCGCCGCTGCTGTTGCTTCATCCAGCAATGAAGCGTTGGCAACTGCCAGCCCGGTTAAATCACTCACCATTGTCTGGAAATTTAGCAGAGCTTCTAGCCGCCCCTGAGCAATCTCGGCCTGGTAGGGGGTGTACTGGGTATACCAGCCGGGATTTTCTAAAATGTTGCGCTGGATCACAGGCGGTGTAATACAACCGTGATACCCCATGCCAATAAAAGAGCGAAAGACCTGATTTTGAGCTGCGATCGCCTTTAGTTCCGCCAGCAACTCATACTCACTCCGGCTATGACCCAACTGCAACGGCTTTTCCTGGCGAATTTGACGGGGCACAGTTTGCTCAATCAGGGCATCTAAGCTTGAGAATCCTAACTGGTGCAGCATCTGCTGCTGGTCTTCCGGGCTGGGACCAATGTGGCGCTGGACAAAGGAATCTGGGTAGCCTAGCCAATTCAGCAGGTTAACAGTAGGTTGAGGGGGCAGATGGCCGTTCTGCTGTGACGGACTCTCTGAGACTGCCACTGGTGCATTAGCCTGGCTAAACTGAGCCATCGGCATCTGGTCAATTGAATCAGACATAGGGCAATAACGGCATAGAATCAGTACGCTCAGCAGCCAGTCAATTTACTCCCTGTCACAACCAGGTATGCTGACTTGAGATTGGTTTAGTGTCTGCTAGTTTACATGTTACTAATTGTTACGGTTTTCCGCTGAGCGCAACCTTGCTAGTGTGTAGAGGTGGTGTGTGGAGAATGTCCACCCTACGGGTCTTTCCTAAGCGGGCCGCAAGTTTGCCCGCAAATCACGGCGGACGCAGCCTCAAGGACCAAGCCTGGAGAAAATAGCTTGGCGACTCTACCCTAAAGGCCGAACCTTACAGTTCACGACTTGAGTGTTGGCGTAAAAAGCTCGACACTCCGAGTTCTGAACTTGGATGATGGAGTTCCAAGGGCGATGCTCCAGAGGAGTCGCTACGCGATCGCTCTGAGTCATCAATCTGAATCATCAACCAGTTAAGAGGTTGCCATAACTATTGGATCGCCCCTTGTCAAAACTATCAATTTTTTAACGGGACTGGCCGGATTCGAACCGGCGACCTAGCGCTTAGGAGGCGCTTGCTCTATCCATCTGAGCCACAGCCCCAAGCATGCAGTAATCATCATAACAGGCACCTGAAGGCTGACAAATTAATCTAAACCAGACCGCCAGGGGCCTTGCCATCCCCCTCCCGTTTCTAGGCCACAGAGGGAGCTGTGTGCCTCTAGCAAAAGTTTGGAGCGGCTACCCCGTCGTTCTTGTAGCTGTAGAATCAGGTTGCCGTGCATTGTATCTTGACAGGCGTACACTAAACCCTGTTCTGTAGGAGCACGTAGCCTTGTTCCGGGTCGGCTAGTCGTAGCAACTAGTTCAACACTAAACTGGTGAGTGTGAGCTTGCATGTGCCACCGACCCCAGGGGTCAATGTCCCAGTAAACCTGTGAATTCCAGGGCATAAAGCTGTAAAACTTACCTTGGTAATGGATACCTACCATCGCAACAGATTCCATCCACCAGAGCACCCCCCGACGTCCACCGCCTGCAGTTAAAGCTAATTCCGGTTCATCTTTAAAACAGTTGCAGTTGAGCCAGAACCATTTTTGCGGGAAGGCTCCTCCCCAGTTTTTTTCACTGTAGGCTGGAGCCCTAGCAAACTCATAGTGCTGATCCTGCCACTCAATCCAGCCGGTTGCCAGACCATGAGCCATCAAAATTTGCCAGCCTGGTTCAAAGATTGGAAACTGAGAGATCCAGCCTGCAGTGGACTGTTGTGGACCTGCCAAATCTCCCCATCCGTAAATAGGTTGAATTGTGTATCTCCAGCGGGTTACCTGGCCAGACCCTGGATCTTGCAGTATGCCTTGATGCAGTGTGGCGGTAGCCTGGTAACCCTCCAGCACTTGTTCCTCAAACTGTTGTGGAGGTAGATAGTCTGGATTTTTCAGTTGATTTGTCCTACGCCAGTGGCCTAGACCTAGGCAATCGCGCCAGGCCCAAAACTTTTTAACATCTGGAAAGGTACGGCAGAAATAGCTGTCCTCCGGGCCTAGAATTTGTGCAGCTCCGCCACTGTGGGGCTTATTGCCAGCAGGATCTTCAATCGAGTACATGAAGGCAAAAGTCTGTCTTTGCTCAGGCAGCGTGACTCGATAATACCAACCCTCAAAGAAACGGCGGCTACTACTATCCCATTGGTAGCCGCTATGGGGCGTCTGGAGTGCTCGGACCATAGACTTAGGTTACCAATTCCTTAAGTATCTCCGCGCATCGCCTTACTTTTCGCCTTTGCCCTAGCTGCGCTGTGCTTAAGTGCTTGCAGCCGCGCTTCATACTTGGCTCTGGCACGTTTTCCAGGGGTTTGATCAATGAGAGTTTTAAGGGCACTACCAAGGCTTTTGTAAGCAGTGGGTAATTTATAGTCAAACCTGGTTGCTATGGCGATCGCCTTTTCATCAGCATCTACCGCTTCTTGCAAGCTCCGCTCACTATTGTTGCGTTGGTAAAGCCGATAGCCTGAGACTCCACACAAGGCCAGGGCAAGTAGCAACAGCACCCCATCCTGAACCCAAAGTTCTCCAACCGCGCCACCCAAACCAATGGCTAGAGCTGCCATCTCCCAGCCATCTTTAGGAATCGTATCGTTTTGAATTCGTGCCACTTCGTGCCAGAACAGCAAGTTGCGCTGGTCCTTGGCTAATTGATCCCAACGAACCAAATCAACTTGAATTTCAACCTGGTCTTTGCCGATTTCTTCAGAGGTAACCAGGGGTGGATTGACCGCCGCTGTTGCTTCAACCATGACCCAGCTCTGTAGTTCAGGAGGTAGTAGGGTTCTCAAGCGCCGGAGTTCACCAACTTCGGCTCTGGCGGTTGACGTTGCGTATGATGTCATCAGTCTAACCCTTAAAAACAGCTCCTATTTTGGAGTATAGCCGTCTTCACCAGCATGTGAGGTTGCTATAGGCTACAAAATTTACGTCCAAAACCGCCTTAGGCTGCACACGCTTGTAGAATGAGAACCTGAAAACTCGCCTTTCAAGCAACAGTTCTTCCAGCTTTTAGCAGCAGTTCAAGCTTTAACTCCTTTAACAACAGGCATTTTCTATCCCTAGAGTGGCAAAGATTAGCAAAAAACTGACAGCCAAGATCGTTGAAATCTAGATCGCTGTCAGTTTCTACGTCATCAAGCTGGTTAGCCAAGATCTTATGTGACTCTTATCTGCTCACAGTTCTGCGTCTAGAACCATGAAAGACGAGGATAAAGATACTTGATCTGCACTTCATCTATGACTCTAGTTTGTTCGCTTTTTTTCTAGGTCATGTTGTACGGTGGCAGCTACGTTATAGCCAACTTGACCTTCGGGAGGAGCTTGGGCCTCTTCAATTCCTTCTGTCGATCCAGCGATCGCTTTCCAGGCACTGAGACCCCCTTGAAGCTCGGCTACGTTCTGCCACCCAGCCTGACGCAGGGTTTCCGCTGCCTTGGCAGTTTTGGCGTCGTTTTCCCCGTAGATATAAACATCACGGCTTGGTTCAATCCGAGACTCCTTGGCGCGATCCACTAGCTCGTCTGTAGAAAGGGGAATGGCTCCCATGATGTGAGCGTTGTTGTAGATGAATCTGTCACTGACATCAATGATAGTTAAGGCCGGCTCACCCCCCTCAAGACGTGCCTTCAGATCACGAACGGAGCTTTGTGACTGTGGTCCTGGCGGTTTCGGAGTAATGTCTGGAAGTGCTTGTTTAGCACTTTGAATTGCTTCTTGAGGATCTGGAAGTTTGCTTGTAGCTTTTTTAACAGTATCTTCAATATTCTTATCGTTCATAGCTGAAGTAAAACTTAAACAATACGTCAATCCTCAACTTAACAAAACGTAAAAGCTCAACCATCTTTCTTAGGGATGAATATAGTAGCAGAGGCCGTAGCAGCTCCAAACAGCATCAGAAATAGAACAGCCACTGCCTAATTCTTAATCTAGAGCGATCGCCACTTCCTGAACGCTGCAATAACTCTGAGAGAATCCAGAGCAATTCCGCCTCACTTCTCTTGGCTGGCTGTTCCGTCTGGTAGGGTTACTCCGCTCAAGTCCGTACCTCTTGTCTGAGCGCCATATAGTTGTGCATCTGTCAAGTCCGCTCTGCTAAGCTGGGCTCCCTGGAGTTGGGCTCCGCTCAGGTTAGCGCCCTTCAACTTGGCCCCACTTAGGTCAGTTCGAAACAGTTTGGCCCCAATCAAGCTGGCATTGCTCAGGTCAGCACCGCTAAGTTTGGCGTTAGTAAGTTTTGCCCCGATCAGATTAGCATCACTCAAGTCAGCACCTCTCAGGTTAGCACCTTCTAGGTCGCAACTTTGACATTGCTTTGTCTCTAGTAACCGCTTAACATGGGCGGGATTTTCAGCTTTGACCGGAGCAACCCAGTTGAGCGTCATAAGTAGGGTAGTAGCAGCTAAAATTTTAAGTCTCATGGTGTTCCCTTTCTCCTGACTCACCGCACCGGGTCCTGACATCCCTGAGCAGGAGATGTATGTTTATAACCCTATTGTCAATTTTTTATCAGGCAATTGCCTGGCCAGGTGAGCCACTTATTGATCTGGCACGCCCTGGTTCAATAGAATTCAATCGAAAAAGAGGCACCCCGTAGAGTGCCCCTTGTAGTTAGCTAGATTAGAATGCCTTTCTTTAAGGCGCTAGGGCGCTACCCCGCAGCAAGCTCCCCAGAGTTTTGGCTGTAATCTTCAGTTGAGTAATCGGATTAGCCGGGACTACAGTTTTATAGAGATAGCTGTCAAACGTGAGTTTTTGCACATCTCGGTCGGCACACATCTCCACAAAAGCTTCTCGCGCTGCATCTGAGCGATAGAAGACTGTTTGCAAAATGTCTAGCACTTTATAGGTGATGCCATACTTTTTATCCCAGCGTTTCAGGTAAACCTTGAGGTCCGCTTCTGTAGGTATGCGCGTTCCGTTCTCAGAGAACTCGACGATTGCCTCGGCACACATCCGGGCAGACTTGGCGGCAAAGTAAATGCCTTCCCCAGAGGATTTGGTCACCGTACCTGCAGCATCTCCCACCAAAGCGACGCGACCGACGACGCGGCGAGGGCGGGGATGTTCAGGAATTGGATGGGCTTCTACCTTGATGATTTTGCCGCCGGCAATTCTTTTAGCGGCACGGGCGCGGATGCCGGCTTGCAATTTACGAATGTCTGCCTTATGCACCTGCATGGTGCCCGTGCCCACGGCTACGTGGTCGTATTTGGGGAATACCCAGGCGTAAAAGTCGGTGGAAACGTCGTCGCCCACGTACATCTCGGCCCGGTCTTCGTAGTAAGCCATCAGCTTGTCGGGAATCCGAATCCGCTCCTGAAAGGCGATCGCGAAGTTATAGTCTCCGGCTTCGATTTCCTTAGCAATCCGGGAGTTGGCTCCGTCTGCGCCGATCACCACATCCACTTGCAGGGTTTTTGCCCGGCCTTCCAAGCCCCCTTCTGAGTGGTCAGCGTAGTGGATCGTGTAAGGCTGAGTCTCTT
Source organism: Thermosynechococcaceae cyanobacterium (assembly GCA_041748155.1). Taxonomy (GTDB): domain Bacteria; phylum Cyanobacteriota; class Cyanobacteriia; order Thermosynechococcales; family Thermosynechococcaceae; genus JBGTDT01. Next base: position 12,171 of record JBGTDT010000153.1, read on the forward strand.
TGGCTGGGCGTTCCAGCTTATAGACAGTGCCGTTGATGAGCTTGGCCCCCAACCGGACAGCGCGGTCGCGCATAAAGCCATCCAGGACTTCCCGGCGGCACATGCCGATGTATTCTTCTTCTTTGGTGATATTAATATCGACCTCAACATTTGACGGGGAGATCATTTTCATTTTTCTCACCCGCCGGTCAATAATCTGCGGCGGCAGATCAAACTCAGACACCATGCAGAGGGGAATTGCCCCACCACAGGGCTTGGCGTTGTTCAGCTTCCGCTCAAACAGGTAGGTTTCAATCCCCGCTTTCAGGAGTGTTTCAGCAGCAGAGGACCCTGCTGGACCCGACCCAATAACAGCCACCCGTAGTGCCAAGGCTACCCTCCAAATTGTTATGTCAGTTTGGCTACGAGAATGCATATTATCACGGGACTCTAGCTTCTCAGGGGCGATCGCGCCCAGATTCGGTCAAGTTGCAACAGAGCTTAATATCCTGAGCCAGCTGGAGCGGTAAAACGTATATTTTTTTGTCAAAACTGATACATTGTCTACCCAATTCCGGGAAGATTTAGGGTGTACGACCCTAGGTTACATCCTGAGCAATTAAGTGCCAGATGCCTCCTAGGGCGAAGTTACTGTCAAGATTACTGAGTTCATTGGAGCTGAACGGTTATGGCACAACAAAATGCTGGTCGACTTTTCAAAGCCATCCAACGAGATCAGGCACTAAAGGAAAAACTCCAAGCAGCTTCTGATCCTGATACTTTTATCAAGCTGGCGGCAGAACGGGGCTACCACTTTAGCAAGGAAGAACTCCAGGCCGAGCTTGATAAACTGTCCGAGGAAGAGTTGGCGGGTATAATCAATCCGGGCGCAGCACCCAGGCAGCATCTTTATCCTCGCTGATGTCAGGGCTGATGTCAGTGCTGATGCCAGTCTGAAAGCAAAACAGCAAAATTGATTCAAAGGCGACAGTCTCCGATAAAATCACAGGCTATGGTGAGGGCAGCAAAGTTTAGTTTTTCTTGCTTGCTGACTTGCTTTTTTATGAATAATTAAGCATCACCTAGGTAATGCTACGCTAAATACAAATTTAGCTTTTGTTCGCGGACTACAAGCTAGGTAAAGGTAGCATAAGTTAAAGAAAGCACGTTATTCTAGCGTGTCACTGTGGGTTTAGAGAGTATTAACGAGCAATGGACAATCTTAGAATGGCTTGCGGCGCTGCCAACACAGCAACTGGCAACCGCGTCTTTCTCTACGAAGTAGTCGGTCTGCGCCAGAACGGTCAAACAGATAATCTAAACTACCCGGTTCGCCGTAGCGGCAGTGTGTTTATGACAGTGCCCTACAATCGGATGAATCAAGAAATGCAGCGGATTAGTCGGATGGGCGGCAGGATTGCGAGCATCCAGCCTCTGACGGCTGAGACTCAAGTGAATGGCAAAGCCACAGAAGCAAGTGGTCCAGCCAAACCAGAGGCTGATGAATCACAACGTAAACAATCAGAAGAAAGGAGCAAGCCCGTGACTCAAGCGAAGGCCAAGGCCAAATCTGATGTTCCCGTTAATCTCTATCGTCCTAAAACCCCTTTGACAGGTCGGGTTGTAGAAAACCAAAAGATCATCCTTGAGGGAGCAATTGGCGATGTGCGTCACATTACAATTGACACGTCTGAGGGAGGCCTGCCGTACCTGGAAGGTCAAAGTATTGGCATTATTCCCCCCGGAGAAGATGAAAAGGGCAAGCCGCACAAGCTGAGACTGTACTCAATTGCCTCTACCCGTCATGGCGATCGCAACGACGATAAAAGTGTATCCCTGTGCGTGCGCGAACTAGAGTACAAGCATCCCGAAACAGGGGAAACGATCTATGGGGTCTGCTCCCACTTCCTCTGCCACATTCAGGAGGGAGAAGAGGTTCAGATTACTGGGCCAGTGGGTTCATCTTTTCTGCTGCCAGATGACCCCGATGCAACGGTGATTATGCTGGCAACTGGTACTGGGATTGCCCCTTACCGGGGTTTTCTCTGGCGCATGTTTAAGGAACAGCACAAAGAGTACAAGTTTAAGGGGTTGGCCTGGTTGATCTTCGGGATCGCCACCACGCCGAATATCCTCTACAAAGAAGAATTAGAAGGGTTACAGTCGCAGTTTGATGACCACTTCCGCCTAGATTACGCCATCAGCCGGGAACAGAAAAACGAGCGGGGTGGCAAGATGTACCTGCAAGACCGGATTGCTCAACATGCCGATGAAATTTGGCAGCTTTTGCAGAAAGACAACACCTACACCTTTATCTGCGGTCTTAAAGGAATGGAAGGTGGCATTGACGATGCTATCTCCGCTGTTGCCGCCAAGGACGGAGTAGACTGGGCCAACTACCAAAAACAGCTCAAGAAGAAGAATCTCTGGCACGTAGAAACCTACTAGTCTTGAGTCTTCTCAGGTCTTTGATTTTATTGCGACCTAGACCGAGCCTAGAGACACTCGCTCAGCAGTCAGTGTAGATCAACATTGCTGAAGCCGAGTCAGCCTTGGAACCTTAATTTACCGGGGACTTAAGCTCAGCTTGATCCCTTTGTAGAAGGTTCTAGGGCTTTCTCCTTGAGTAAGTCATAACCCTTTAACTTGGATACCATTTCACGTTATTGACAACAGAAGTATGAATAGACTGCCCCGGAGTGGGTCGTGAGTGTCTGGTAGATCGCAGGAGTTTTGTGAAATGGTAAAAGTCGGTTTGCTGGGATTGGGGACAGTGGGAACCGGAACCATTCAAATTTTGCTTGACCCAGATCAGCGCCATCCATTATTGCGAGACTTGGAAGTTCACCGGGTGGGGGTGCGATCGCTAGAAAAATCTCGCCAGGTCAACCTGCCCCCTCAGTGTTTAACGACTGACCTCCAATCCATCGTTACCGATCCCACTATCGATATTGTTGTGGAAGTGCTGGGAGGGCTAGAGCCGGCGCGATCGCTGATTCTGGCAGCTCTCTCCCACCGGAAGCATGTTGTAACCGCTAACAAGGCTGTTATTGCCCGCTACGGCGATGAGATCTTTACCACGGCCAACCAGTTTGGGGTCTACGTGATGCTGGAGGCTGCGGTCGGCGGCGGCATTCCCGTGATTCAACCCCTAAAGCAATCTCTCTGCGCCAATCGCGTCCATACTTTAATGGGCATTGTCAACGGCACCACCAACTACATCCTGACCCGAATGCAGCAGGAAGGCGGCGACTTTGCTGATATCCTGGCGGATGCTCAACAGCTTGGCTATGCCGAGGCTGATCCTACTGCCGATGTCGATGGCTTAGATGCGGCTGACAAGATTGCCATCCTAGCCGCTTTGGCCTTTGGGGACCGAATCAAGTTAGATCAGGTTTACTGCGAAGGAATTCGCCAGGTGGGGGCGGCAGATATTGCTTACGCAGAAAAGCTCGGATTTGTGATCAAGCTGCTGGCGATCGCCCGTAATCCTCAAAGAGCCCGTGATGCAGGCAGTGTCAATCTCGCCGGCGCAAAGCCAACCTCACTCCAACTTGAGGTATCGGAACCGCTAGAAGTGCGAGTCCATCCAACACTACTACCTCGCACACATCCCCTCGCTAGTGTGAGCGGTGTTTATAACGCGATTTTAGTCGAAGCCGATCCCCTGGGACAGGTGATGTTCTTTGGTCCCGGTGCCGGTGCCGGCCCAACTGCCAGCGCCGTAGTATCTGACATCTTAAATGTTGCGGCCCTACTCAAGACCGGGAGCACCCGAATCCCAGGCGAGCTGGGGCTGCATCCTCTACTTGCGTGTTCTCACCAACACTATTGCCCGGTGATTTCAATGGAGGAGCTAGTGACTCGGTTCTATGCCCGGTTTCTAACTCAAGACCAGCCGGGAGTGATTGGTAAGTTGGGAACTTGCTTCGGTGACCACAAGGTTAGTTTAGAGTCAATTGTCCAGACAGGCATCCAAGGGGATTTAGCTGAAATTGTGGTTGTAACGCATCACGTGCGGGAGGGAAATTTTCGCCAGGCACTGAGTCAGATTCGGACTCTAGAGGCAATAAACAGTATTCCTAGCCTGCTCCGAGTTTTATAAATCCGCTTGGCCCAATCCAATCTTGGAGGCTAAAGTGCCTCATCCTTGACATTCATAATCTGAGGCACCCTGAAGAAATCTCCATCTTGTTCAGGAGCACACTCTAGAATAGCGTCCCGGTTGAGATAGGGCTTTAAGTCATCCGGTCGAGTCACATTGCTGGCATCAATCGCTCGGGTTGTTGGAGGCACATCACTGACATCTAGCTCGCTTAACTGCTCAAAATAGGACAAAATACTGCCAAGTTGGGTGGTAAACTGCGCTTCTTCTGCGGCAGTCAACGCTAAACGAGCTAAATGAGCGACCTTACGAACTTGCTCTAGATCAATCGTCATGCTACAAATCTATAACTTTGGCTAAAACTCACCTTGAGACCGACCTGTTCGCTTCAGCCAGTTCTGGGCCTCCAAATAGTTGTTTGGGGCGACGCGAATGGCTTGCTTCCAGTAATCTGCTGCTTGGTTGAACCACGACTCTGCCTCCTCTGAATTTCCAGCCTGAGCCGCCTTCTCCCCACGATAGTGATAAATTACAGCTACATTGTTCAAGGCTTGGGGCAGGCGGGGGTTTGTGTCTAGGGCTTGGGCGTAGTATTCCAGGGCCCTTTCGTGTTCGCCGTTACTGGCATGAATTAACCCCATGTTGTAAAGAATATAGCTGCGATCATAAGGGTCTTCTTCAAGTCGCAGTGCTTCCTGATAGTTCTCTAACGCCTCGGCATACTCCCCATCTGACTGAGCTGACATTCCGTCTCGGTAGTAGGCAAAGGCTTCTTTCTCCTGCTTGGTGGCAGGCAAGACTTTCAAGATCAAGTCCGCCATAACCGTAAAGGATTTGTCAATAAAGTTATCGTTGCGCTGGGTCCTTGGCATAAAGATTTCTGTAGTTCAACGCTGGTGACTGCTAGGTAACAAGCTGGGCAATTTATCCTAATCTTAGCTTTAGTTGCTATCACCAAAGCTGGATTGGCCCTGATTACCACCATCCTGGCTGCTAGTGCCACCGAAACTGGATGGACTCTGGCTGTTATTGCCTGGAACATCGCTCTGGCTATTACCAAAGCTACTGGAGCTATTGTTATCACTGGACTGGCTATCACCGCCAAAACCGTTGCTATCACCAAAGCCAGACTCACTGGAACGGTTACTATCTGAGCTGCTACTATCGTCGGTCCCAAATTGATTGGAACGGTTGCTACTCAGGCTGTCACTATCCGAGCCGTCACTACCAAAATCGCCACCATAGCTGGACTGATCTGGATCGTCACTGCTTGGACTGTCTAAACTATCACCACCGTCAAAGCCAGTCTGGTTTGGATCGTTGTCCAAGCTGCCACTGCCAAAGCCAAACTCACCTGAGCTGCCACTGTCCGGGTCGCTACTCTCAACGCCGGGTTGAGTTGAGCTACCACTACTTTGGCTGCTACCTCCACTCGACTGGCTGGAGCCGCTCCCACCTTGGCTGCCGCCGCTTGAACTGGAGCTATCAGAAGCACAGCCCTGGACGATTAGAATCAGTGCTGCGATCGCTAGAATTCTTAGCTTCATGGTCTTGTGCTCCCTTTGCTATCTTACTCAAGGTCTGGCTAGCTGGTAAACTATAGCGAGCAGGCTTCAGAATTAAAACTGCTTTGGCTGAAAAAGCTAGCAAAAACAAGTGCCTGGACTTTCTCATGGCAAGGCTAATAAGTAGATCAACTTAGTTAAACCCAAAATGTACAAACTATGAAAGCCACTCTACACAACGACTTCTATTGATTAGTATCTTGAGTTTGTTTAGGTGTACCTACTTAACGGGGGCGGCATCTGTAGTTTTTATGCCAACAGCGCTCTAAGAGACGAACACGATGAAGATGCTGAAAATGAAGCGGATTGAGGATTAGGTTTGAATTGCGACTCAAGACAGGTTGATTCAAAAACTGCCAAAGGGGAAACCAGTTCTTCTTAAATCTTAACGTCATATGCTGGTGCAGGAGAGGTGATGTTACGAGGGGTGAAGGCATGGCCCATCAACCTTAACAAGGGGTTTGCCTGTCAAAAATAAGCATGCCCAAATCTCAGCCCAAAACTTAAGCGTCAGAATTACGAAATATTTATCGCATCGGGAATGTAGAGAGAGCCTCCAGAGACAGCATTCTGCCAAGTGCAAGCGGTATCTAGCCCAAAAATTCTTCAAAAATTATCAACGTTGTACTCCACAACAGTGAGATGCTATAGAAATAAAGACTAAGGTCAGCTTAGGCCTGGACCGAATAGATTTTTGGTGCAGGTTTCAGCCCAAGGGTTTCTTGCTGATGCTGGGAAACCCACTGGCCAGCCAAAAGTCATTAAAAGAAATTAACGGTGGTCATGTCCTTATTTGACTGGTTTGCTAACCGACGAAAGTCAGGTCCAATTGATAAAGAACAACAAGAGCGACAGATAGCTGATGGACTGTGGACAAAATGCGAGGACTGTAGTGTTCTGACCTACACCAAGGACCTACGGGCCAATCAAATGGTCTGCCCGGAGTGCAATCATCACAGACGGGTTCAGGCTCCAGAGCGAATTCAGCAACTGATTGATCCTGGCACTTGGATGCCAATTGATCAGCAGCTTGTTTCCGCCGATCCCCTCAAGTTTCGCGATCGCAAGTTTTACAGCGATCGCCTGCGCGAGTATCAGGAGAAAACCGGTCTGACAGATGCTGTACTGACGGGCTTGGGTCAACTGGCAGGCTTACCTGTTGCCCTAGGCGTTATGGACTTCCGCTTCATGGGAGGCAGTATGGGCTCAGTAGTAGGAGAAAAGCTGACACGCCTGAGTGAACGGGCAACTCGCGAACGCCTACCCCTGGTTATCGTTTGTGCTTCTGGGGGAGCCCGGATGCAAGAAGGCATATTGAGCCTGATGCAAATGGCAAAAATCGCTGCTGCCCTGGAGCGCCACCGGGCTGCCCGGTTACTCTACGTTCCCGTTCTCACCCACCCAACTACAGGCGGAGTCACAGCCAGTTTTGCCATGCTAGGAGACGTGATTTTGGCAGAACCCAAGGCGACTATTGGGTTTGCCGGGCGCCGAGTGGTAGAGCAAACCTTGAAAGAAAAGCTGCCGGAAGGATTTCAAACGGCTGAGTATTTTCTCAGTCACGGTTTTGTCGATGCAATTGTCCACCGGACTCAACTCAAGCAGCGACTGGCGGCCTTAATTCAACTGCACCGGCCAACGCCAACTGCTTCCCATCTGGTAACAGCCTCAATCAATCCAAATCACCTTTCTGGCTCCGAAGTTGCTCCTCGCTCAGTGCTGTAAATCGATCTTGGTTGAGCAGTTTATATTTTGGGAAAATGCAGCGCAATGGCATGATATTAAGTAGACCGATTTTTAACATCAGCAAAGAAGTACTATGGGCTTTGCAGACTTATCAGTTGCAGAAATTGCAGAAGACTACAGCCTTTCAATTAAGGAGGTTCTGTGTCTCTGCGACCAATTGGGAATTGCTTATAGAGTCCCTCAGACTCGTTTAGCGCTTGAGGACGCTAAAGCAATTATTGTAGAGATTTTGGCTCAAAGACAGGGTTCAAGCTCTTGAAGGAACTTGAACCCTGTCTTAGGGGAGGCTTTCCTACCTAATCTCAATCCTTGTTGGTTCCCGTGTGCTTTTTGCAATTAAAACCCTTAGCAGCTTCTTTAAGAATAAGGGCGCTACTAGGACTTCAGTCTATTGAACTCATCTTGATCTTGAGAATCTAATCACGAAGCTAAATTGTAAGGAAAACCATGCTAAAAAGATACATTTGGCTCGCTGTAGCCACTGTATGCTTCGCCTTTCAGGTGTTTGTCGGTAGTGCCGCTGCTGCCCAAGTAGACGAGGCAAACCGCACGGTTAAATTGAATGAGCAGGGAGATACAGTTGTGCTCACACCTCAGCAGGTCAAAGCTGGACAACGCAAGTTTAACTATGCCTGTGCCCAGTGCCACGTTGGCGGGGTGACAAAGACCAATCCCAACTTGGATCTTTCCTCTAAAACCCTAGCATTGGCGACTCCTCCTAGGGATAACGTGGAAGGATTGGTAGATTACATGGAAAATCCCACCACTTACGATGGGGAAGCGTCAATCGCCGAAGTTCATCCCAGTATTCGGAGCGCAGATGTGTATCCCAAAATGAGAAATCTCACCGAGGATGACCTGGTTGCGATCGCAGGACATGTGCTATTCCAGCCCAATATCCTCGGCGATCGCTGGGGTGCTGGAAAGACTGGCTACTAAATCTGGGCCAAATTCTCCTCTCTAAACCCTGTTACCTAACAAGGTCCTGTTTTTAATGTCGCGATTTTTGCTGATTCGTTGCCTACTTCTAGTTCTGGTAGCCTGGCTGGGTTTGGCGCTCCCTAGCCTGCCAGTTCAAGCTGCATCGGTAGACTCATACGTTGCTCGCTACTTGAGAGCAGCAGAGCCTGTCCCTATCCAGATAGATCAGCAAGGTCAGACTCGGCAGTTTTCTCCGGCTGACTTATCCAAGGGAAAGCATTTATTTGAAGAAAACTGTAAAAACTGTCACGTCGGGGGGGCTACTTTACCCGACCCGTTAGTGTCTCTATCCTTGTCAGACCTTAAGGAGGCAAGCCCGGCTCGTGATAACATCAATGGCCTGGTTGCCTACCTGAGGAAACCAATGACTTACAATGGTGCTGAAGAAACCTTTTGGTGCCGCCAAGTCCCAGAGAGCTGGATGTCGCAGTCCCAAGTCGAGAACTTGGCCGCCTTCATCCTGCGGGCTGCCGAAAAAGCACCTGGTTGGGGAACGGAGACATTTTAGATGCCTAAGCCTGAGTATGTCTTGCTGGCAGCAGGAGGTTTCTATAGGCTAACTTTCGACCTAGAGAGGGTATAAGTCCTGAAACGGCTTACCGTAGAATCTAAATCAAACTAAGCCAAGCTTAAATCTTTAGAGGAAATTATGAAATTTGTCACGTCAACTTTACGTAGTTTAAGTCTAGTACTGCTGACCGCTGTGCTAGTCGTCGGCAGCTTCATGTTCATCACGCCTTCCGCAGCAGCCGAAACCCACACCGTCAAAATGGGAACTGACAGTGGAATGCTGAAGTTTGTCCCTGAGACTTTGTCAATTAAGAGTGGTGACACTGTGAAGTGGGTCAACAACAAGCTAGCGCCCCACAATGCTGTCTTCGATGATAAGAAAGTACCCTCTCACAAGGAATTGCTATTCAGCCCCGGTCAGTCCTTTGAAACAACCTTCTCCGATGTGGCACCTGGTGAATATTCCTACTACTGTGAACCTCATCGCGGTGCTGGTATGGTTGGCAAAATCACAGTTCAAGGTTAGCGCCTCAAGCGATTTTGCTTCTTTTGAGATCCCAAACCCCCTCCGGTTGTAAGAGGGGGTTTTTGTCAGCATTTATCCACCTTTAGAATAGAAACAGCGTCCGATTTATCTTTTGACTATGGGCCTATTCGACGACTTCAGCCTGTTTCTTGAAACTCGATTAGAAGAGTTTCTGCGGAATAATCCCCAGCTTGAGCTGCAAGCGCTAGAGGAGCAGTTACGAGAGCAAGCAGCCGAGACTTCTCGACTAATCACTGACTTGAAAACTCAAGAAAAACAGTTGCAAACCGAGATTCTTAACATCGCTCAAGAGATTCAACGTTGGCATGCTCGAATTGAGAAAGCTCAAGCAGCCGCGCGGCAGGATCTAGCCCAGGCAGCGCGAGAGCGGGAGGCAGCTCTCCTGCGTCAGGGTAACCAGCGTTGGGGACAAATGGAAGTTTTGAAAGAGCAAATCAAACAAACTGAGGCGTTACAGGGCCAAATTCGAGTCCGGCAAGAGGAAGTTCGAGCTAAAGCCCAGACAGTCCGCTCTTCTGGTGAGCCAACTCAAGCGGGGCAAGCCACCAGTGGTTGGTACCAGAGCACTCCCGCCACTGATTCAGACCTGCTAGAGGAGAAATTCCAGCGTTGGGAGATGGACGAGGAACTAGAAGAGCTTAAACGCAGTATGGGTCGCTAGGCCTAGTTGCCTGCCACAACCGAGCGCTTGACCGTCACTACCTGGCTTTCTTGCTGAGTTTGTACATTGATCGCGATCGCCTCAAAGCTAACTTCCCGGGTGGCTAGGGGAATAGTCAGCCGTGTCGAGGTTTCAAGCACTCCCTGGCTGCAATTGGCAACAAAATCAACCAGCCAGCGGGGTCCATCTAGTAAGGAATTTGTTTGACAATCATTCACCCAGAACTTGACATAGATTGAAGGGGGTTGTTCCGGTACCCTGACGTGAATAATCACGGGTTGTCCAGCAATTAAGGCTCCTGGGGGGATGAATAGACTGGGGAGGGGGTTAGAAGATAACCGGGCATTGGTCGGGTCGGGCAAGGATAGCGGGCGGAGAAAGTTGCTCTCTGACTGGGCCTTCGTGATCGCGCTTTGAGGTCTAAATTGGCTTTCTGGTCTCAGCAGCCCCTGCAAATTGACCAATCTTTGCTGCTGCAAGTCAGGGTTGGGCGGCAAAATCTCCGTTGATGGCACTCGATCTAAACTGGCCTGACCCTGCAAGTTAGCGGGGTCAGTATCAGAAGTAGCTCGACTGGAGCTGACTGAAGCATGATCTGGAACGGTATCAAGCCCCAGATCAGCTCCCAGACTAGGTTCCGAGTCAGAGCTGGACTGGTTGATTGATTCAGTCTCTGTAACCAAAGCATCTAAGGTTGACCAAAACCGGTTTCTCAGATTTAGGGCCTCAAACGTTGCACTTATCTTTGTCGCCTGTTCGCTAGATTTGGCGGTGCCGCTTTCAGGGTTTGGCAAGGTACTTTCTGAATTGGCCAGAGTATCTGTGCCAGCCTCTGGCTGAATAGGGTCGGGTCTAGAACGTGGAATGACTGGTAATTCAGGCGCTCTACGCCCCGCTTGATCATAAGATTTGTAAATCTGGGGTGGGAAGACTTGACCCGCAGATACTTTGTAGCTGAGACGACCCTGCCCTTTAAAGGTTGGCAGGCGAATCGATGAGACTGCTTGTTGCTTGGGCAGCGGTGCTGAGGGAACAGAGTTGTCTTGCTTGATGTCTCTCGGCTGTAGGGGTGGCTCCAACACTGCGGTAGTTTCTAAGCCAGCTATTTCTCGCTCTGGGAAAGACGGTGTTTGTGGGTCCACCCAGCTCGAATCAAGCCCATCCCAATCAGAACAAGCTTCAATGTTTTGCAGTACCTGAAGTTGGACCAATTCATGCCGACTATCCCCTGGGCTGACATCACTTTCCGGATCAAGCAGATCAGTGCTGGAGCAAGTCAGGGTCCAAAGGCCAGGTTGCAGGTAAGTAAAGGGAACCACAACCACTAGGCCCTCAGAATCGGTCACTTGCGATCGCTGGTTCAGATGCTGCTGAGGCACCCCGCTCTCCTCGAACTGGTGGCTAGTCTGGATGTTGACTTTGGCGTTGGTTTGGCTGGTGCGAACAACTATGCGATAGCGGCCTTCTAAAATTTCCCCCCTGAGATCTAAAGGCAACCAAGCGCTGTCGCCAGCTTTTTGAATCAAAAATTGCCAGTGTTCCATTACTTGCCCCGGATCTTGTTAGTAACCCAAAAAATATCAAGGTTCAACGCCTAGTCAGCTTAACCAAACCTTTAAACATTTGCTGCATTTTAGACCTTTTTGGGTCAATTTAACTGGTTTTTTGAAACTTTAAGGCTTAATTTTCTCTGAGAACAGCAATTTGGTGCTGAAGTTCTTGGGCTTGTTCCAGTAAATCTGCCTGAGAAATTGCCTGTTCTACTCCAGAAGTTAGCCACTTGAGTTTAACGGCTCTAGTTTCTGCCTCTGCCTCTCCCAGGATTAGACAGGCGGGAGCACCACTGCGGTCTGCTCGCTTCAGTTGCTTACCAAAAGCACTGCCACTTAAGTCTAGCTCAACCGCAAAGCCAGTACGGCGTAAGGCTTGAGCCAAAGCCAGGGCTTGGGGCTCAGCCCCGCTACCCTTTGCCACCAGATAAAAGTCCAGGCTTGAGGGTAGTGCTGTACTTTTAAGCTCGTGCAGTTTTTGCAGTAACAGGACCAGCCGCTCCAACCCAATTGCCCAGCCAACTGCGGGAGTATCCGGTCCCCCCAGTTCCGCCACCAGCCGGTCATAGCGGCCTCCACCACAGACAGTCGCTTGGGCACTCCCCAGAGCATCCACTTGAAATTCAAAGGCGGTGTGGGTGTAGTAGTCCAGACCTCGAACCAGCCGAGGATTCAATTGGTAGGCAATACCAAGATCCCTCAAGTGCTGCTGGACCTGCTCAAAATGCTGTTGAGAGTCTGGTCCTAAATAGTCCAAGATACTGGGCGCAGCTTGGGCCAACGCCTGGATGCGTGGGTTCTTGCTGTCGAGGATTCGCAGGGGATTGTGGCTCAGACGTTCCTGCTCTTCTGGAGATATCTCTTGAGCGTAGGGCGTAAAGTAGTCCACCAGTTTTTCTCGGTAGCGCTGGCGGTCTTCCAGATTTCCAACTGAGTTCAAATCTAACCGCCAGGTTTTTAGACCTAGGGTTTGCAGGAGGTCGGTGGCGATCGCGATCACTTCTGCATCTGCCCGTGGGTCCGCACTGCCTAGAACCTCCAGCCCTAACTGGTGAAATTGCCGCTGCCGTCCAGCTTGCGGTCGCTCATAGCGGAACATCGGGCCAGTATACCAGAGGCGCTGAACCCCTCCCTGGGCATGGAGCTTATGCTCCATAAAGGCTCGCACAACTCCGGCAGTCCCTTCAGGCCGGAGGGTAACCCAGCGTTCCCCCCGATCTTGAAAGGTGTACATTTCTTTGCTGACCACATCAGTGGCTGCGCCAATGCCGCGCTCAAATAGGTCAGTCTGCTCAAAAATCGGGGTACGAATTTCCTGGTAGGCTGCTCTGGTCAGAATTGTTCGGGCTGTTGCCTCTACCCATTGCCAGTAAAAAACCTCGTCGGGCAAGATATCCCGTGTTCCCCGTGATGCCTGAATCGAACCCATTGACGGTAAAACCTTTTTGAACTAGATATAGAGCCCAGTCGTGGTCAATACAGAGGCTAAGTTACAGCATCATTCTGCGCGCGATTGCTCTGTTAACTGTATCAAAATCAAGCAAAGAATCGGTGTATCTTAAGTTGCTGAGCATCATCCCCGGTTCCAAAACCAAATCCTGACGGTTGCAGTTCTGAAGTCATGGCTTCTAGTGCTGCTGAATCTGATTCATCTTTGGCAGAATAGTCCTGTACCTAGGCGATCGCCAAAACTAATGGCAGTTGTCAGAGTTCGTGAGCACGTCAACCCGCTGAGTCAAAAGTACCAGGCACCTGTAAGCCCACTGGACTGGTCTAAGGTCTACTATCGGCCAGACCAACCCCTGTATTTAGACATTGGCTGTGGGCGAGGCCGCTTCCTGCTGCAAATGGCTCAACTACAACCGGACTGGAACTTTGTCGGGTTAGAAATCCGTGCATCCCTGGTGGAGCAAGCCAATCGCTGGCGAGATCACTTAGAACTGACAAATCTTTACTACACTTTTGCTAATGCAAATAACTCGCTGCACTCCCTCTTCCACCCCAATACTTTAGCGGGCGTGACCATCCAATTCCCTGATCCGTGGTTTAAGCGGCGACACCAAAAACGCCGGGTTGTGCAGCCGCAAGTCGTTGCAGACCTTGCCGTTTGCTTGAAGCCAGGGGGATATCTATTTATCCAATCTGATGTGGAAGCAGTGGCGGTGGAGATGCGCGATCGCGTTGCGGCTCACCCAGCCTTCCAGGCCAATTCTGCCAGGTGGACTGAGAATCCCCTGCCAGTCCGCTCTGAGCGTGAACAGTCTACCCTGAACCAGGGTCAGCCCGTCTACCGAGCTTTGTTTCACAAGCAACAGGGCAACTAGGATTCACCCCTTGGCTGCGCTTGAAGCCATGTTGCCGCAAGGGAAATAAGGGCAAGAACAGGTTATTGACTCTAGTCCCCAGCACCTGCGGGTAAATAACTGATCAGTCTGGGGAACTGTCTGAACAAGCATTTGCAAAAAGAGCATAGTAGCTTGTTGACCTTATTGTACTTCAGGTAGATTTAGCGATTGCAGATTCGGGTATTTTTAATCTAGGGGGCCAATCAGACTAGTCAGTTTGCTCCACCTTCACAAGGGAGATGCTTCATGTCATCCTATCTAGCTGGGCGTCTGAGTGCAGCACGGCACCGCCAGTTTATTGGGCGGACCCCCGAGCTGGATATGTTTCAATCTGCGATCGCCGCCGCAGAATTGCCTTTTTATGTCCTGCACCTCTTCGGACCTGGCGGGGTAGGAAAGACAACTCTGCTGGGAGAGTTTGTGCAGATCTGTGAGCAAGCTAAGATACCACCCATTTACCTAGATGCGCGTAACCTGGAGCCAGCTCCCGAATCCTTCCTCAGTGCACTGCGGTTTGTCATGGGGCTTCCCCCTCTAGACTCTCCCCTGCAAATCCTCGGCTCTCAAGCAGGACGCCGCGTCATTTTGATTGATACCTACGAAAGGCTGACACCCATCGATGAATGGCTGCGCGAGGTCTTCTTGCCCCAACTTCCAGAGAATATCCTCACCATTCTGACTGGTCGTCATCCTCCTGCCGTGGCCTGGCGAGCTGATCCGGGTTGGCAGACCCTGATTCGCTTGCTACCCCTACAGAACCTGAGTCCAGAGGAAAGCCGCGCCTACTTATCCAAACGGGAAGTTCCACCAGCACAGCATCAGGCAGTCCTTGATTTTACCCACGGCAACCCCCTCGCCCTCTCCCTGGTTGCCGATGCGTTTGCCCAAGAGCATGGCCTCCGCTTTCAACCAGAAGTCGTACCCGACGTGATCAAGGCCCTGCTAGAAAGATTTATCCGCAAAGTTCCCAGTTCAGCCCACCGGATGGCTTTAGAAGCCTGTTCTCTAGTCCGCCTAACGACTGAGGCCCTGCTAGCCGAAATGCTGGCAAGACCTGATGTCCACGATTTATTTGAATGGCTGCGCCAACTGTCGTTCGTTCAGCCAGGGCAGTTGGGGCTGTTTCCCCACGACTTGGTCCGAGAAGTTTTGACTGCTGACTTGCGCTGGCGCAATCCCGACTGGTATACCGAACTGCACCAACGGGCTCGAAATTACTACACAACCCGCCTGGGGCAGACCCAGGGCCAAGAGCAACATCGGATTCTATTTGACTACATTTTTCTCCATCGTGACAATCCAGCAGTCAGGCCCAATTTCACCTGGCAAGAGAATAGCAGCCTTGTGACGGATACGCTGCAAGAGACTGACCAGCCTGCTCTGGTCAGGATGGTGGCAGAGCACGAGGGGCAAGAATCGGCCCGTCTGGCCTCCTACTGGATAGCTCGCCAACCCCAGGGTGTTCTGGTCTTTCGTGATCCTGAGCAACAGTTAGCTGGATTTGTGAGCATGGTTGCCCTTCACCAAGCCAGTCCCGCAGATCTAAATGCAGACCCTGCCACCCAGGCGGCCTGGGATTACCTGCA
The DNA here is from genome assembly GCA_041748155.1 of Thermosynechococcaceae cyanobacterium. Classification (GTDB taxonomy): domain Bacteria; phylum Cyanobacteriota; class Cyanobacteriia; order Thermosynechococcales; family Thermosynechococcaceae; genus JBGTDT01. The sequence continues at coordinate 27,746 of JBGTDT010000153.1, forward strand.
AAACCACGCACCACTGCGACCTGGGGAAGGTGCTACTCTCTTTCGCTTCTGGATGGCCCGTGATACCTATCAAGCAGTTTCCCCGACCCAGAGCCGCATCTTCATTAGCTTTGTGCAGCAACATCAGAGCAGGAACACAGCAGGGTTGGCTTTCACATTCTATTCCTGTGCAGAGCCGAAATTGTGGGCAGCGATGTTTGCTTACGCCGACCTAACCCGGATTCCTGAAGCGGACTTTGAAGTGGGGGGACGACGCTACGGGGTCTACGGGCACGACTGGCGGGTAGTGTCACCCAAGGCGTGGCAAGAGTTGCTGGCTCGGCGGGAGATTGCTGCTTCCGCGCAGGCGATCGCATCATCCCAGGTGAGTGAACCGCTCTTAGTGTTGACTCAGCCTGAGTTTGAGAATGCAGTGCGGGAAGCTCTGCGCTGTTTCTCCCGTCCCAATGCGCTCAATAACAGTCCATTATTACAGTCGCGGCTGGTAGGGAAGCGGGTCACCGCTAAAGCAGAGAGTGGTGAGCAAGTTGCTGCCTTGCAGGTCCTGATCAGAGAGGTGGCAGAATCACTGCAAGCATCACCCCGTGAGGCAAAATCCTATCAAGCCTTGTATCATACCTACCTTCACCCGGCGCCAACCCAAGAGCAGGCGGCTGAATTACTTGATTTACCCTTTGGTACCTTTCGTCGCCACCTGAAAACAGGCGTGAGGCAACTGATTGAGCGTTTGTGGCATCAGGAAATTGGTAGAGAAAAGTGAGCAATAAATGAGCATTATTTGATCTGGAAATGAGTGTGCGATCGCGGCAGACTGTGAGCAACTTGTGATGGGTTCCAGAGGCTAGCGGGTTAGTCCTGGCTAGGAAGTTCAAGGTATCCCAGGAAAATGTCCCCGCACAAATGTTGGCTTCAACGTTGGTCGCATCTAGCACAAACAACAAGACAAGCGGTATTTGAGCTAGACCGGAACCCTCTGATCTTGTGTTGTTGATAGTCCTACAGATACCGGGACAGGGGAAATTCGAATGTCTAGCAAGCGCAGCCAGCGAAAAAAGTTACAACATTTTTCTTGCGTTTACTGTGGGCAACGGTTGTGGCGTCAAGGTGGCCCCAAGCATTACTTATTTGACGAGGTAAATCAGTCCCTCAACTTGTCCCCAAAATTCATTGCAGCCAAAAGCGTAGATGTGAAAGATCATTTTTGGATTGAACCGTTTTTATGCGGAGAACATGGCAAGGTGTGGCTGTTGGTCTCCAGACAGGCTGATAGTACACTTGTCAGTACCTCCTCTGAAGCAGCGATTGGCACTAGTTCAGAATAGGTAAGGAGCAGAGTCTGGTACTCTACTTAGGGTTGTCTCTACCAACGTCCCTTAAGGTGATAGGAGTAGACTGTTTTCAGCTATTTTGAGGGGGTGTCTGTTCGCAAAGCTAGCAACGCACTATGAAAACTTCTTCTCTGACCTCAATGGAGCTGCTGCAAAACTCGAAGTTTTGGTTGTTGGCGATCGCAGCAGGCTTAGGGGCAATACATCTAACCTTGACCTGGAAGACCGGAAACTCTGACCGATTCAGTACCAGCCTGCTCTTCTGGGGCACAACCGCAGTCCTGGTCTGGCAAAAAGGGGACACTTTACGGCTAGATGGTAACGTATTCTCTAGTGTTCTGGGAGTCTCCCTGATTGGGATGGTGCTCCTCAAGCTCGGTATTGGATCTAGCTATGGCGGACCTTTCCTAAGTGTTGCACCCTTTATCTCAGCCCTAGGGATGGGTCTGCTCGCCTCTGGCTTCAAGGGCTTAAGGCAGTACTGGCAGGAACTGATTATTTTCTTAGCTCTGGCGATGCCCATCTCCATCCTGGCAGACCTGCTGGAAAGTCTGCTTCATGTCTCCCTACTGACGGCTAAAGTGTCAACCCTGATGCTTTGGCACCTGGGATTTGAAGTCTCTCGCCAAGGGGTCTACATTCTTCTGCCTCAGGGTGCGATCGAAGTCTATCCTGGCTGTTCTGGCTTGAAATCTATGCTTGAGTTGTTGCGATTGGCAGTGCTGTTTCTCATCCTCTTCCCCACCAGCCTGAAGCAAAAACTTTGGGTGCCAGTTGTGGCGGTTCTGCTGGCCTTCGTGGTCAATGGGGTACGCATTGCCCTACTGGCTGTTCTGGTCGGGCTCTCCAACCAAGCCTTTGAGTACTGGCATAAAGGGGCTGGCTCTGGTGTCTTTTCGATGATCTCCATGCTCAGTTTTGGCTTGTTCTGCTACTTTCTACTTCAACAAGAGGAACCTGATCAGGATGCGGTGGAGTTCTCGGAGCCATGATTGGCAAGCAACTCCGTCAGCTACTCCTGATTGGCACCTTGACCAGTGTCTGCTTGGTCCTGAGCCGGTCTGTACTTCGTCCTGCTGCTGGCGATCGCTTGGCTACTACCTATGTTTTCCCTCCAGCAGTCCCCTTGCCCGGATGGCAACTTCTAGAAAGCCATCCCTTAGCAGAAAAAACTGCCGACCGCCCCGCTTATGTAACTGGCAGACGCTATCGTTACAGCCACAATGGCCTTCCTCTAGATATCGAGATGCGCTATCTGGACGGTGGAAAGCTTAGCTTTGATATCAAGCCCTTCATTCAGCAATATACCCCTGTCTCCTTGTCACCGGGTCAACTGCTGATTCGCCAGCAGCAAGGCGGCTTTTATGGTCTTTTTACCTACAAAGAGCGAGCTTACCTGAGCGCCTGCATGACGCCCCAGAACAGCAGTACCGTCACCTACGAGCAGTATAACCGTATTATCTACAGCGTAGAGTTCAGTCGTCTACTGCCTCAGTTACTGATTCATGAGAGGCTTCTGGATAGACGCTGTCTCTGGGCTCACCTGTCTATTCCAACCCAGCAGCCTTCAGAGTCTGCCTATCTAACCCTAGAAGAGGCTTGGTTGGCCTGGTACCAGTGGTGGAGTCCCCGCTTTCCAAAGCCTTAAGCTGCTGTCAACGTGACCTCTCGAATCAAAAGGTTTTATCTCTATGGCTCAGTTAGCAGTTAAAGAAGAGCGCTCAACCTCACTTCTCCGGCTGGCAGGGTACATTTTATTACTATTGTCATTATTCGACCTGATCGGTGTTTTCGTCCCGCCACGCTTCATGGATCCTGCCTGGGAATTGCAGGCAATGGGGGCGATAGTTGACCGTGTGCCCGTACCTCTGATTGGATTGGTGTTAGCATTTTCCGGGGAGGCAAACTTCCGCTCAAGCTGGGAAAAGTTTGTCTTAAAGCTTTTATCCCAAGCTTCCCTACTGGTCGGGGTGCTATTTCTATTGCTGATTCCCCTGGGCATAGTGAATGGCTTACGTCTCAAGGACCTAAACGACTATCAGATTAATACTCAGGTGATTCAGCAGAAAGCTCAGCTACAAGAGCTTAAAGGACAGTTAGGTCGGGCTACAGGCGCAGATCTGAGTCGAGTCATTGCCCGCCTCAATTCCCAGGCTCGCCCCCCCAGTACAAAAGATCCACAAGCGCTGAAAACCCAGCTTTTGACAGAAATTGCTCAGGCTGAGACGGCACTACAGATTAAAGCTGAGGCTGGGCGGCGGAGTCGGCAGCTAGGCCTGCTGAAAAATCTTGTCAAATGGAATCTAGGCGCTCTAGTTTCTGGAGTTGCCTTTATCTATATTTGGCGTCTGACTCGCTGGGCTCGACGAGGTAGCAAACGGAGCCAGTAATTGGTGGGCAAAAATGAGCAACAAATGAGCACGTTTTGGCCTGGAAGGTGAGCAATAGGTCGTGGTACAGATGATCTGTAGTTGCAAGTGACTTTCCAGGTTTAGCTAGCTGGATTAGTCCCTGATTCAATCCCTGATGAGATAAAGTTACCAATGAACAACCTTCTTGTGCAGGTGACAGCGGCGATACCAATACTGGTCACGGTGCTGTCTGCGGGTTATGCCCAGGCTGCTACGTTCACTGAAATTGATGACGCAGGCGAGACGCTTAGTACAGCCGCAGTTATCCCAAGGGGGTCACAGCCGCTAACGTCAATCTCTGGGACCCTTTCTGGAGGTGCTGATTTGTTCCGAGTCTTCCTAAAGGGAGGTCAGAGTTTCTCGGCGACAACCATCAACCCTGATACGCTTGAACTCCCGGTTGATAAACTTTTGGACAGGCCGACAGCGCTACTTGAAGATTCCCAGTTGTTTTTGTTTGACTCCCGTGGCAGGGGCATTTATGGGAACGACGACAGCTTTGGCACAACCCAATCGACCCTACTATCAGATGGGTTTTCCCCCAGCAGGTCGGGTAACTATCTCTTGGCAATCTCCAGCTTTGGCTTTGACCCTGCTAGTGACGCGGGAAAGATTTTCGCTGATAACAACTTTGACCAGGTCTTAGAACCCACAGGCCCTGGGGGTGGGTCGTCCCTAAGCGGGTTCACGGGTAGCAGCACGACCGATGGACGCTACACGATCGCCTTGACCGGGGCGAAAACGGTCCCTGAGCCCTCTTCGGTGTTAGGTACTTTAGCACTAGGTGCCTTGGGTATCGGTTCTCTGCTGAAGCATAAGAAAAAAGCTGGAAAAGGGCTGGAAATTGGCGGATTAAAAAAGTGAGTTAGAAGTGACCTTTTCTATCTGGCAAGCGATTATCCGGTCGCAACCCAGAATGAGCCTACTCCAACAAAATAATCCTTTGTCATTTTTTCTGACTAAGCCAACGATTCATTTGGCAACTACTCTGCCTGCCTGATTCACTGAATGCCTCTATACAATTCTTGGAGCCACCACTGACATGAAAGAAACCGCCGTTCCCCCTACCGAGACTGAACCTTCTTCCAGCAAAACCCCGACTTCCTCTCAAAAAGCTTGGCATCGCTTTGACCGAGGAATGGCAATCCGGCTGGGTGCACTTACTGTGGGAATAGCTCTAGCTGCTGTAGCCGTCCCTCAGTACTTGAAGGCTTCTGACCACGATGATGGTGAGGTGGACACTAAGGGCCGCAATCTGAATTTAACGGACCTGTTTGTATTTCGTGAAAGAGATCAGAATTCCAATGCTTCTGCGAATAATCTGGTCTTTATCATGAACACGAACCCGCGATCGCTGCCGCGCCAGCAGTATTACTTCAGCACCAGGGCCCGCTATGAGTTCAATGTGACAAGGGTGACGAATAACGATGCCACCCCTACCGGCGAGCCTGATGTGACGCTGCGATTTGAATTTGGCAACCCAGGCGGCAATGATCAGCAGCAAATCAGAGTCACTGCAATCCGCAACGGCAGGGCGATCGGTAATGCGACAGGGACCACGACGCCGCTGAGGTCCAACCCCGGTGCTGCCCCGACCCTCAATCAAGTTTCCCTCGGTGGCACTAACCTGGCCGTGTTTGCGGGCCTGCGGGAAGACCCCTTCTTCTTTGACGTGACGCAGTTCTTCCGGGTGCGGGCTGGGCTGCGCAATATTGGTCCAGATGTGGGATTCCGGGGACGCAACACAGCGGTTGACTTTACCCAAAATTACAATGTGAACGCGATCGCGGTGCGGGTGCCGATTCAGTTTTTGCAGGGATCGAGTGACGCAACAACCTTTGATGTTTGGGAGACAATCTCAGTGCCTACTGCTCCTGGCAAGTTTACGCAAGTTGAGCGACTGGCGCGACCGGTGATTAACGAGGGTCTAGTCGTTGAAAATGATAACCTGAATACCCTGAACAGGGTTACACCTGCCTTTGAGGCTGCTGCCCTGGCGGGTCAACAGCCTGCTGCCAGACTCGCCGCCCCCATTGTTGCCGATGCAACCAGGACGTTGAGAGCCTTGGGGAATAACCCGGAGCGGACTGGTATCCTGCTGGGAGCCTTTTTACCTGATGTGATGCGGATTGATACAACCGGACGCAGTGGGTACGGTAACGCCCTGAATGCCAGTGGCAGTCCCATCCGTGGCCGCTTGCTGAGAGATGATGTCTTTGACACCACCATAAGTGTGTTGACCAACGGAGCGGTGACGACAGATAACGTCTCCTACAACGGTACACCTGGCAATCCTGCACAGGGACACAGCCCCTTAGTTCCCTCATTCCCCTACTTGGCTTTGCCCAACTAGGTCAGTCAGCATATTCAGCAGTACTCTTGCATCTCGAAAATCTGTGGGAGTACTGCGGTACTTTTGACTGAGAGAAACTGGTATGAAACAGGCTGGCTATTCCGAACGTAGAAATTTCTGGGCAGGACGCAGTTTGGGTCTTGCCTTACAGCATTGGCGGGTTCCGCTCCTGGTGGCTCTCCCTATGGCAGGGATTGGACTAGGGATACTCTTCTGGAATCAGCGCACCGGAATTGACACACCCTATCGTTATCCCTTTTCTTCGTCCTCCTCCGGCCAGGTTACTCAAGCCCTAGAGCGGGAGATTGCGTTCTACCAAAAACGTATTCACCGGAGTCCGGAGGATGGCCTAGATCGAGCTGCTCTAGCTGGAGCCTACCTGAAGCTGGCGCGGGCCACGGGGGATGCCAATCGCTATTTGCTGGCAGAACAGTCAGCCCAGCGATCGCTGGCTAGCCTGCCCTTTGACAATGAAGGAGCCTTGCTGGTGCTAGCCCGAATTGCCTCAGCCCGCCATGACTTTAGTGAGGCGATTCGCTTGGCCGAACAGGTCTTGCAATCCCAGCCCGGCAGCGAGGAAGCCCTCTCCATTCTGATAACCGCCAACCTTGCTACGGGCAAGCTGGATCAAGCCAACCGCTTCGCCAACTCCTTGGTCAATCAGATTCCTACTCTCGGCACCCTCACGCAACGGGCGCTAGTTGAGGTTGCTCAAGGTCGAGATCAAGCCGCCATTCAAGACTTCCAGCAGGCACTGGCCGTAGAAGAACCAGAAGAAATGGGAAGTTCAGCCGCAACCCGGACGCAGCTAGGTCGCTTTTACTTCCAGCGAGGCAACCATACCCTGGCTAGGGAACTGTACCAGGAGGCATTACGCATCCTGCCGCGCTATCCCCTGGCGTTAATCAACCTGGCAGAATTGGAAGCTCGACAGGAACGGTATGACGCGGCTAAGCGTCACTACGCTCAAGTCTTTGTTTCCCCAGACTACCCGACCGTGTACGATCACGTTGCTTTGCAGGGCATTGCCCAAGTGAAGGATTTACAGGGAGACCCCTCTGGTGCTGAAGAGCTGTGGAACAACGCCGAGGCGTTGCTGCGCCAGCACCTCAACCTGAGTTCTTTTGGACACCGGCGGGAGCTGGCGCGCTTGCTGCTCGCCCGTGGGCGCTCTGAGGATTTAGCGGAAGCACTTTCCCTGATGCAGGCAGAGGTGGATGTTCGTCGGGATGCAGAAACTCTAGATACCCTGGCTTGGGGGCTATCCCGGTTGGAACGCTGGCGCGAAGCGCGGCAGATTCTGCAGGAGGCAATTGGACAAGGCACTCGCCATGCCGGGATTTTTTACCGAGCAGGCGTGATTGAGCAGGCCTTGGGGAATCGTTCTCAGGCGCGAGCCTACTTCCAGCTAGCCCAAGCAACCGACCCTACGTTCGATGAACAGGTACAGCGGACCTTGGGGCTTGGGATGGGCCTTTCTGGACTCAACTAAAATCGTGCACAGAGAAACGGTCATGCAACCAAAATGGCGTCTACTTGGACTTAGCGTTATCTCGCTCTTGGCAGCGCTGTCCCTCTCGATTATCTTTGCCCCTCCTAGCAATGCGCATTGGGCCGATCTATCAGTCGCAGAGATCACGGTGGACCAGACAGAAACTCAAATTACCCTTACTCTTCCCACAGGTTTAGTGGCCACAGCAGACAATAATCAGGATGGACAGCTTTCACCTGCCGAAGTTCGTTCTGATCAAGCAGAGCTTCAGGGTTTCCTTGGCGATCGCCTTCGCCTTACAAATAGCGAGGGGCAGAGGGGTGCGCTCAGTATCAATGCCCTGGAAACTAATGTACTTCCGCCGAACTTAAAGGCTACCGCTGGCACCCACAGCACCTTGCTGCTGGCCTACACTTGGCCTCAGCCGATTCAAGGGCTAAAGATTCACTATGACCTGTTCCTCCCGAATGTCCCTACTGCCCGCTGCCTGGCAACCATTTTCCACGCAGAACAAGTTCAAAACATCATATTCAGTCCAGGAAACCGTGAGTTTGCCTTAACGCCGGGTTTAACTTGGCCGCTGGCCGGGAAGCTGTCACTCGCGACGATCGCCCTCTCCTTTGTATGGGGTGCCATGCACTCCCTGTCTCCCGGTCATGGCAAGACAGTCGTCGGTGCCTACCTAGTCGGGTCCCACGCCACTGCCCAACACGCTTTGTTCTTAGGGTTGACGACCACAATCGCCCATACTACTGGCGTATTTGCCCTCGGTTTGGTGACGCTCTTTGCCTCTCAATACATCCTGCCTGAGCAGCTATATCCCTGGCTTAGCGTCCTCTCAGGTCTGATAGTGCTCGCAATCGGACTGAACCTGCTTATCCTTCGACTGCGCAGTATGCAACGCTTGCGGAAATCGCCCTTTGGGCATAGCCATATTACCAATCACCATTTCCACGACCCTAAGCATCCCCATCACCATCCTCACCCCAGTGATACTCATGACCCTAATCACCACCCCCAGCCTCACACTCCTGATCGCGGGCACAGCCATTCTGACCATTCACACTTGCCTCCAGGGACCAACGGAGCGCCCGTCACTTGGCGTAGCCTGCTCGCTCTAGGCATTTCTGGCGGTCTTTTGCCTTGTCCCTCAGCGATGGTTGTGCTGTTGAGTGCCATTGCTCTGAACCGGATTGGCTTTGGACTCTTGCTGGTATTAGCATTCAGTTTAGGACTGGCAGGCGTGCTGACCGGGCTTGGATTGCTGCTCGTTTACGCTAGGCAGCTCTTCGAGGGATTACCGACTCAGACTCGATTTATGAAAGTATTACCTGTGGTGCGAGTCCTACCTACTCTGAGTGCGCTGTTCATCTCACTGATTGGTTTGGGAGTCACGATACAGGCGCTAACACAAATTGGGCAGGTTTAGACCGTAATTGTATTTTTCAGGATCAATGCTATCAACTAGGCCAAGCGAGGTTTCTGGGTGGGTCACTACACTCAAGAGAGAAGTAGAGCAGTATAGAAATAGAAATGGTCATACAGTACGCAACCAAGATCTGGGCGTTGTCCCTGGGAATTCTTTTGCTCTATGCGTTTCCGGCTGCTGCTCAGAGAATTGTCAGTCCGCTGGACGAGAGTTCCTACAGTCGGCAGGTTGTTTTAGCCAACCTGGCAAAGGCAGAGGTGGTGTATCTCGGAGAAACCCACAATAATCCTAGGGATCACCAGGCTCAGCTCGATATCCTGCGATCGCTCTACCAGTTACACAACTCGCTTGAACCAGCCTCAAGCTCAAGCGTAGCTGAGCCGCCTTTAGCGATCGCCCTGGAGATGTTTCAACGCCCCTATCAGGGGGTGCTAGATCGTTACCTGACAGGCGAGCTAAGCGAAGCACAACTGCAAGCCCAAAGCCAGTACCAGCAGCGCTGGGGCTTTCCCTGGGAATACTATGCTCCGATTCTGAGATTTGCCAAGCAGAATAATCTCCCTGTGCTGGCCTTGAATACCCCAACTGAGATCACGCAGAAAGTCTCTCGCACTGGACTACAAAGCCTGACACGGCCAGAGCAGCGACTTATTCCGCCCCTGAGTGCGATTAAAACAGACAATTCATCCTACCGCCAGTTTGTCCTCCGCAGCTACCAAGATTTTCACCAAGACAAAGGCTCTATTGGAGGCTTTGAGCAATTTTTCCAGGCTCAAGTTTTGTGGGATGAGACGATGGCGGAAACCATTGCCGATTTTTTGCAAATAAACCCTGGCACTCAGGTGATTGTCCTGGCAGGTCAAGGACATGTTATCCATGACTACGGCATTCCCAGTCGGGTAGCTCGTCGAGTAGCTCGTTGGAGCAACCTGTCCCCAAGCCAGCAGCAGTTTGTCCAATATTCTGTCTTACTCAACCCGGCTGAAGAGAGTTCCTCTGCCCAACAACCTGCTGCGGACTATTTCTGGTACAACTAGGCAGTCGTGACTGGACAGATCGGGATGCGATCGCCCGACTCACGACAGTCAAGCAGGATGGAACCAGCTCAGCGTGCTGCCACTGCACAGCCGCCAGTGTCTGTCTCAGGGGGAACTAGCGCAACCACGTGGGGTACAGGACGAGGCGTGTAGCCGACCAGTGACTCACCTTTATAAGCCAGGGAAGTACTGGCCCCGGAGTCGAGCATAATTGCGTCTCGGAAGCCAGCTTTAGCCAGGGCGGCACCTAGAGATACCGAGCCAATCGGTTCTTTTGACACCCCAATCGTCGGTTGTCCAGCTTGGTTGATGCCCCAAAAGGCTCGATGGCGAGCTGCATCAAAATCGAACAGAGTACCGAACGTAATTGGCGCTTGGGGCTCGCTATCTTTAACCAGCCAGGCTGCGGCAACAAATGCATCGGTAGCGCCGGGCAGATCGGCCTGGACTCCTGCTAATGTATTGTGCTGGAGCGGATTGAACGGAACAAATTGCACAGCCTGGGGACTGATCAGCACCAGGGGCCGGCCCAGCAGGAGACGATTCTCGCTGAGATTGCCGGGGATAAACTGGCCCGCGCTCTGACTCAAGACTGGCCCAATCATTACATTGGAATCTAAAAACTTTAGGGAGAAAAAGCCCCCATCTACAGCAGCGACTGCCTCAGTTTCAGCTAAAATCTCTGGCACCTGATAGCGACTGTTGGCGTGAATCGTCACGGGTTTGCCACCGGAGATCAGAATCAGCGGTGTGTCATCAACTACGGCTTCTGTCCGCTGCACCGGGGATGTGAAATTAAATCCACTGCTCCACTTGGGTAACTCAGGGCCGCCCCAGGCTTGAGTAATCACCTCCTCTAACCTGGACTGGCCGAAGCGCCCAATGGCCAGCAAGTCCTCTGATTCCCCAGCAAACCGCTCATCCAAGTCATTCATTGTCAAAGCGGCGTGATACCCTGCTTGGCGGACCATCTGGCTGACCCGATCATCATAGAGGCCAGTCGGGTAGGTAAAGTAACGAATGATAATGCCCAACTCAGACTCCAGCAACCGCTTTGATTCGACAATTTCGCTCTGGAGCTGATCGTCTGCTAAAACCGTTAGGTCAGGGGGATGAGTGAGGCTGTGAGCCGCGATCGTGATTAAAGGGTCAGCGGCCATCTGCCGCAACTGGTCCCAGGTGACGTGCGATCGCCCGGTGTTGTCCCCTATTTTGGAAGTGTAAATCGAAAAAACGGCAGGGTAACCATACTGTTTGAGCAGGGGGTAAACGTACTCGTAGTGCCCCCCATAACCGTCATCAAAGGTCAGCAGCACAGGCTTCTCTGGTAGGGGCAGCCCGGTTTGCAAGTGGGTGGTCAGTTGATCCAGGCTAATTGGCGTTAGCCCATTCGCTTGAATCAGCCGCAGATGTTCCTCAAACTCCTCTGGAGTGACATCAAAAAAGACTTCCTTTTCCGGCAGGATGTCGTGGTACATAACCACGGGAACCTTGGCTAAGCGAGCCCGATCTTGGATCTGCGGCCAGGGTCTGGGAGAAAGGTAGGCCGAGAGTTGGGGTCCAAAGTTTTCAATCAGCTTCTCCATCCCTAACCCAGGTTCTGCCACTAAAGCTGAAACTTGAGACAGACCTTTGACGAGGTCAGGTAAGGGCAGCGAACTTGCGGGACAGGTAGTCCTAGGTGCTTGAGCCTCAGCAGGAAACGGTAACCACAACGACAGGGGTAATAGGACAGTGAGTAGCTTTCCTGCTAGAAGAACCGGATGTTGAGCAGATTTGCCAAACAAAGGAGATGCCCTACTAAACTTTCTTCGTGTACTTGTAGTGTTACGGAGGGATTTAGAGACGATTCAATTCGGCAAGATGAATCATATTCTATCAACTCATCCTGCAAGCCTAATCCTGGGCTTCGGACCAAATTGTAGTCTATTGATAGCGGGATTCGATTAAGTAATAGCAAGGGTTCAGTTAAGGTTAGACTAATTTCAATTCAGGACTTGCACAGCAGAGTTTGAAGTTACCGGAATCTCTGCTCGATCAGGGTTAATGTTTTAACTGTTCAACGAGATCGATGTAGCCCCGGCTGAGTTCTGCTACGGTTGGCATTTGACTCAGCCGCATCAGTTCAGAGATTGCTGCCATCTCAGTATCCTGGCTCAAGCCCGCTACGGCCAATACCTGATCATCCTTAACGTAAAAGGCGATAAATTTCTGCGTAGCCGGAGCGCCCCAAAAGATGATGTCGTCCCACTCCGTAGCGTAACCGACATAACGCAGCCCAATCGTCAACTGAGTGGTCCAGAAAAATGGCACTCCCCTAAACTTGACAGACTTTCCAACCATATTGTGAGCGGCAATCTGACCCTGCTGCGCTGCTAGACGCCAATGTTCAATTCGCATCGCCTTGCCGGTTCGCCAGTCGGAAAAACGGGCAATATCCCCAGCGGCGTACAGGCCTTCAGCAGCCCGAAGGTATTCATCCACGACCACACTCTGATCTTTAGGATCGAGTTCCACACCCTGTAGCAGTTCCGTAGCAGGTTGGACGCCAACGCCGACGACGACCAGATCTGCTGCTAGGCGCTCACCGTTTTCTAGCACTACTGCCTCAACCTTGCTCTGGCCCTCAAATTGGCTGGCCTTCGTACCCATCTGAAACCTAACGCCCTGGTCTTCATGGACCTGTTGAATCATTTGTCCCACTTGCGACCCCAAGACTCGCTCTAGGGGGACTGCACCAGGCGCTACAACAGTCACAGATAGCTGCCGTTGGATCAGGCAGGCTGCTACTTCCATGCCAATGAAGTTAGCGCCAATCACCACTGCCCGTGATGCCTGCTTTGCCGCCGCAATAATCTGATCGGCGTCTTGGCGGGTACGCAGGACGAAAACGTTGGCTAAATCGGCACCGGGAACCTTGAGTTGGCGAGGTGTGCCGCCTGTTGCGACCAGCAGGGTATCGTAGTTCAGGCAGGAGTTGTCCTCAAAGGTGAGGGTTTTTGCCGCTGCATCGACCTGTGCAACCGACTTGCCAGTGTGAACTTCGATATTGTGCTGATCGTAGAACTCGGCGGGCCGCAGGGGAATGGCGGGGTATTCTGCCGCAACCTGCCCTTGCAGGTATTTTTTGCTAAGTTCTGTGCGATCGCAGGGCAGTTGGTTTTCACGGGTAATCATCACCACGCGGCCCTCAAATCCGTCCTGCCGCAGGGTTTCTGCTGCTGTCAGTCCAGCCGCACCCGCACCGAGAATCACAAAGGTTCGTCCATCCAGTTCCGGCTTGTATTTTGCCATCGGCAGGGTGCGATAGTCTGCTACCGTGTCTGGCCCCCTCTCTGGCAGACTCACAATCACCTGATCGCTTTCTACTCTGACGCCAAAGGCGGGCAGGGAATCTAACCCCGGCGGCTCTTGCTGGTCCCCGGTCAAAACGCTGTAGCAAGCGTTGTGCCAGGGGCAAACCACGCGATCACCACTCAGTACCCCGTCGCAAAGGGGAGCTTTTTGGTGGTTGCAGTAGGCTCCGGTAGCGTAAAATTTCCCCTGGACTCGCGCCAGCAGCACATCTGTCTGGCCCACACAGACCTGCTTCATTTCGCCATCTTGTAAGTCACGGGTACTGGCAACAACTGCTTCGTTAGGGTTCATCTGCTCTCTTAGTGCGGCTCTCCATCGGAATATAACGCTACTGCTAGGATCTTGACAGGCTCGGCTAACTGGCCCAAAGTCCAGAGGAATATTGCAGCAGCGATCGCCTGGGTCTAAGCTCATCTCTGCGGAGTGCCCTTGCACCTAAAAATCCCCTACAACGATGGCTGCAGGGGAGTTATAAGCCGATTACATACTTTTGCCATTCCTGGTGAATGCCACTTCTAAGATGCTTTGTGACTTCGAAGTAGAGACTGCTGTAGGGCTTGCGTGGCGTATGGTACAAGAGCATGTTTGCTTCTCTGGGGGTGCGACTGCCCTTTTTGATGTTGCAGCGAACACAGGCCGTGACGATGTTCTCCCAACTGTCGCCGCCGCCGCGCGATCGCGGAATAATATGGTCTAGGGTTAAGTCATCGCCGGTGTAGCCGCAATACTGGCAGGAGTGACTATCCCGGTGCAGGATATTCCGGCGGGTGAGGGGAATTTCCTTGTAGGGAACCCGGACATAGTGACGCAGGCGAATCACGGTCGGTAAAGGAAACTCTGTATAGACGAACTTGCCGTTGTGCTCGACCTGTTCTGCTTTACCCTTAATCACTAGAACAACTGCTCGACGCCAACTCGTAATGTTGAGGGGTTCGTAGGAGGCGTTTAGCACTAGGACTTTGGCCATAGATGCTTGACAAAGAAGACTTGTTCAGATGGTAGCATAGCTCACACGGCTAGGGTTGATCCGACTAGCAGTCTGGCTCCAGTTCCTGCCAATCGGCCAATACTAAGTTAGAGAAGCGAATGGGTGAAGCTCGTGAAAATAACTCAAACTGCCCCAAAGTGCTAAGTCAAGAACCAACGACCCGCTCTTTACTCTGTGAACGAGCCTGGGTTGAAATTGACCTAAACGCTCTAGCTGAGAATGTTCACCAGTTGAAGCAGCTCCTCTCTCCTGGGACTCAGCTTATGGCTGTGGTCAAGGCAGATGCCTACGGTCACGGAGCCGTGATGGTGGCCCAAACTGTTCTACAATCTGGGGCGACCTGGTTAGCGGTTGCGACGATTCCTGAGGGAATTGAACTGCGTCAAGCGGGAATCACAGCCCCAATTTTAGTCTTGGGCCTGACTAGCATGCCGGAACAAGTCCAGGCGATCGCCCACTGGCAGCTCCAACCTAGCCTTTGTACACCCAAGCAAGCCCTGATCTTTTCTAAAGCCCTGGATAGCCCCCTACCCGTCCACCTCAAGTTTGACACCGGCATGTCTCGCTTGGGGGTTCCCTGGCAAGAGGCGGTAGAATTTGTCAAGTTTGTGCATCGCTTACCCAACCTCATCATTGCCAGTCTTTATTCGCACTTGGCAATGGCCGAAAGTCTTGATCCAACCGTGACCCAACAGCAGCAAGCCCGGTTCCAGCAGGTGGTGCAGCAAGTCCAACAAGCTGACATCCCCTTACCAATGCTGCATCTTGCCAACTCCGCTGCCGCCTTGAGCAATCCTGGAGTGCACTACGATCTGGTCCGCGTCGGCCTGACTCTCTATGGCCTCTATCCAGGCGAGCACCTTAAGTCAACTGTGACCCTGAGGCCAGTCCTTCAGGTCAAGGCACGGGTCACCCAGGTCAAAACAATTCCTCCCGGTGCAGGGGTGAGTTACGGCCACCAGTTTGTCGCCCAGCAATCTTTACGGCTGGCTGTGGTTGGCATTGGCTATGCAGATGGCATCCCGCGCCGCTTCTCCAACCAGATGAGCGGGCTAGTCCGGGGCCGACGAGTCCCCCAAATTGGAACCATCACAATGGATCAGCTCATGTTAGATGTCAGCACCATCCCTGACCTGCAAGAGGGAGAAGTGGTGACGCTGCTGGGTCAGGAGGACGCTGAGCAAATCACAGCCGATGACTGGGCCAAAAGCCTGGGAACAATTTCCTGGGAAATTCTCTGTGGCTTCAAGCACCGTTTGCCGAGAGTACCCACGGGTCAGGCTTGAGCACACCAGGACTTGATCCGTTGATTCATAATGCCTAGAGAGAGTTGGTCTTCCCCCAAACTTAGGGGATGTTTGAGAAGTGGAACCCCTCTCTGAACGTGCTCCCTTTTCTATCCACCTCAACAGGAGGTCTATTTGTCTGAATACTCTCTACCCGAAGGTACGAAGTAAATTTAGGCCATTTAACAGTAATGAAGTTTAGATTTGCAATCAGGTATTGTTTAGTGACGATATAGCTTGTGGGGATACTGACAACTGACAGTAGTGTACTGACTCAGTAGCAAGTCATAAAATGGTCACCAACACAGCCTTGTAGCGAAGGGAAGTAAGATGACTTCACCAAATTTACTGGCGATCGAGCGCTCAATCTGTGCTCTGTCCCTTGAAGAGAAATTGTGGCTGCTAGAGCGTATTGCTCGGCAAATACGAGAGAAGACCCACGCAGCTACCCAACTCTTTCAGACTAAAGACATAGAAAAGCAACTTGCCGTGATGGCAAGTGATCCAGCGATCCAAGCTGAACTAGCTGCTATTAGTCAGGAGTTTATCATTACAGAGCTTGATGGTTTGGGGCCTTAATGAGTATCCATCGCTCTGAAATCTATTTTGTGAACCTTAACCCTGTTCAGGGTAGAGAGCGGGCAAGCGTCCTGTGTTGGTGATTTCTATCGACGCTATTAATCAGTTGCCTTTGGTTGTGACAGTGGTTGTGGGCACAAAGGGGATAAACCTCTCGCGCGATTATCCAACGAATGTGCGTGTTTCGACTTCTGATAGTGGATTGCAGATAGAAACAATTTTCTTGTGCTTTCAAGTCCGGTCTTTAGATCCAAGACGGTTTCCCCCTGACCCAGCTGGTCAGCTCTCGGCGGAAAAGATGCTACAAGTTGAAGCGGCTGTTCGCTATTGCTTGGGTCTATAAGCGTTATTTCAGCCAAGTTATTCTTTGGTCATCCTCACGAATTAGTTTAGGAGATTAGTCAATCAAGTTTTAGAACTTACCCATGAGGTTCAAAGACTCATCGACGAGGCTTTGAACCTCACCAACGAGGCTCAACTACTCTCCGGTGGAGTTCAAAGAGTCGTTGACGAGTCTTTAATACTCGCTCACGAGGTTCAACTACTCTCCGACGAGTCTTTAATACTCGCTCACGAGGTTCAAAGACTCATCGACGAGGCGATGTGCAACTTGAGGATCAGCCTTTAATCAGCTAATAACCCATCGAACTGCAATAGTGGTCGTTCCTGCTGACGATTGAGCCAGCAGCACAGAGTATGTGCCAGCAGCTTACGAGCAATGCGACTGGTGAGATGCCATAGGTCTCTAGCCCGAATGCGCTCGAAATGAAATCGTTCTGCAAGTTGTCCATTCACCGTTTCAATCAAGCGACGAAAGGTTTGTAAGCAGTGAACCCAGTCTTTCGGACGAGCATCCTTCATGTTCGAGCGCATCGCGGTCTGTAAGTTCACCCCCGACGGCAGTAGCGCTTCGTGTAAGGGCTGACTGAGGTAGCCTTTATCCCCGATGAGTAGCCCTCGAATACCTGGAATGACCTCCCACAAGGCTTCTCGCTCATCCCCGTTCGCTGGGGTTAAGGCAAAGCCTGTGATCACCCCGCTCACACTGATGCTCAAGTGTCCGCGAAAGCCATAGAAGAATTCATCTTTGGCGGCACAGTAGCCATAACTGGCTTCGCCCTGAAAACTGCGACACCGAGCTGCATAGGTTAAACAACACAAAGACATCGGCAGACCATCGACGAGATGCACATCCTCGTCAAATGCTCCGAGTTGCGTTGCCAGGTAGTGTTGTAAGCGTTGTTTGTACTGCCACAGATTCGCCGCCTGCCGCACAAAGCTCGTCCGAGTGGGAAGTTCAGGAAATAGGCTCAACCAATGGTGATGGAAATAGCGCCACAGTCCTTTATCGCTCTCAATACCTTGGTATTCTCCCACGAGTTCCATTGTCAATACTTCCGCATCACTCAGTCCAGGCGCAAAACCCCGACTCCGAATCGGTTGTGCTGCGCTCAATCTTTTGAGCGCGTCATCGACGCAGCAAAAGACAGCAATGATAAACTCCTCGATAGAAAACATTTTGTCTCACCTTAGCTTCTGCATTTTTTGCTGTCAGAAGTGTAGGGTGAGATTTCCTTACTTTGAAGTTGCACATCGCCTATCGACGAGGTTCCGATACTCGCTCACGAGTCTTTATAACTCGCTGTCGAGGGTTTGATCCTGAGCGACCGAGCTATTAAGCCGGGGGCGTAGAAGTAACTTTGGCAGGTTTAGCTTTAATTGCCTTAAAGCGTTCGCCTAACTGCTCAGAAAGCGCTTTTAATCCAGGGGTTTTCTTGGCAGCCGTTTTCACGTAGTCGTAAACTGTTAAGCTGCTGGTCATAGCTTCGCTGCCGACGGCTATCAGCGTATCGTCCACCTGTTCTGTCACTTGGCGCAGCGAGGTCAAGATCTCAGTTAAAGAGGCCGCTAAGCGGGTATCTTTGACAAAGTCCTCAACGTTAAAGCTGGTGGGCAGAATGTTTTGGTTAGACTGGGCAGCAGTCAGGCTGTTATTGACAAAGGCCAAGCTGCGATCGCCCATTTTGAGGAGTTTGCGTCGTTCCTCGATTGATAGGGTAATCAAAAAGGGGAGTTTTTGCTGGATAGTTTTGATCGCAGTTTTAATCTCTTGCACATCTGCGTCAGAGAGGGTGGTGGAAATGTTTTGGTAGGGCATTATAACTTTCCTGGTAAGTTTATTGCTTGCAGTTAAGATACCCACCTGTTTGAGCGATGAATCAGCTTTTGCCTAGGTTGATATCCAGCCCTATCCATTGCTTGCTATGGCAATCTGAGGCAGGGCATGAACTGGGCGGGGTAGCCTTCCAGCCTGCGCGGGCAAGACGCTTACCCCACCACTAACTTGCTACATCAAGTCAGGGTTTGGCTGAGAGTTGCCTCCACCAGTAGCCCCGCTGTCCCCGCCGTATAGCGGTTGTATTCGATACCTTCGAGAGTAGTTGTGCCATCCAGCAGCCATCCTTGTTCGGTGGAGGTGACGCTATCGCCCCTGTTGCCACTGACAATCAACGGGTTGCTTGTACCGGATAGATCCTGCACAGCTAAGGCCAGGCTGTTATTGCCAGTTCCGGTGAGGTCAATGCGATCAAATTCACTCTGCTTATGGGAGAGGGCTGCCAGGTCTAGATTTAGACCCCTACCCTCTACTCGAAACGTATTAGTACCACCGCTGATCAGCGGGTCATTGGCAACGTCGCCCAGGATAGCACTCTCAGCCGTGCCCGTGAGCGCATCGTTGCTCAGCCTACCAGCACTGGACACCTGAGCCGTGAAGTCGCGGCGGCCAAACACCACATAGCTCTCGCCAGCACGGTTACCAAATCCATATTCATTTTCGGGACCAGCCCCAACAGCCCCAATCAGGAGGTCATCAAAGCCATCGCCGTTGATATCCCCAGCACTGCTGACTGAACCACCTGAGGCGTTATACGTGTCAATGCCGTTGATCACAAAGCCATTACGGCCATTCAGGTTAGCAAGGTCAAAGCTGGCTCCAAAGCCCCCGGCTTTGCCAAACACTACATAGCTCTCGCCAGCTCCAGATTGACCGTTGGGGTCAGCAGAAGAGTCCCCAACAATCAGGTCATCAAAGCCATCGCCATTCACATCCCCAGCACTGCTGACTGAATCGCCTAAGTTGTCACGCTCATCAATGCCCTTAAGCACGAAGCCATTACGACCATTCAGGTTAGCAAGGTCAAAGTTGGCAGGAAAGCCCCCAGCTTTGCCAAACACCACATAGCTCTCGCCAGCTCCGTAGTTGGAGTAGAACTGAAGAGCCCCAACAATCAGGTCATCAAAGCCATCGCCATTCACATCCCCAGCACTGCTGACTGAACGACCTGAGTCGTTATATCTACCAGCACCAACACCCTCAAGCACGAAGCCATTACGACCATTCAGGTTAGCAAGGTCAAAGTTGGCAGGAAAGCCCCCAGCTTTGCCAAACACCACATAGCTCCTATTCCCACCTGGATTCCCAATAATCAGGTCATCAAAGCCATCGCCGTTGACATCCCCGGCACTGCTGACTGAACGACTTGAGCGGTCGTAGGACGAATCAAAGCTCCCGAAGACAAAGCCGTTGCGGCCATTCAGGCTAGAGAGATTAAAGCTTGCAGGAAAGCCCCCGGCTTTACCAAACACGACATAACTCTGACCAGGTCCGCCCTCATAGCGTGAGTAGTAGGTGTTAGGAGCCCCAATAATTAGGTCATCAAAGCCATCACCGTTGACATCCCCGGCACTGCTGACTGAAGCACCTGAAAAGTCATACTGGTTAACGCCCTGAAGAACAAAGCCATTGTTGCCATTCAGGTTAGCGAGGTTGAGGCTGGCATTAAAGCCCCCGGCCTTGCCAAACACCACATAGCTCTCGCCAGCCTTAGGGCGACCGCTGGGGTCAGCCCCAGGAGCCCCAATAATTAGGTCATCAAAGCCATCGCCGTTGACATCCCCGGCACTGCTGACTGAATAACCTGAGTAGTCACCCGCGTCAATGCCGTTAAGGACAAAGCCATTGCTGCCATTGAGGTCAGCCAGGTTGAATTCAAATCTAAACCTGAAGTAGTCCCTGTCAAGACTCAGACCCGAACTTCCCTGAACAATCCCAATCAACTCATCCGGCTGGTTACTGGGCTGGTTGAGATAAATTGCGGTCCCCTGCGGTAACCCACTCGGTGATGCACCTAAGCGATAGTTGCGCCTCGAACCCCTGAGCTGAATTACATCCTCGTTGGCACTGAAGTCAGTAATTAGGGCATAATCCCTAGTGCCAGCCGTGGCCGAGTTGCCATCGTCATAGATGACCTGAGCGGGTAACCCCACAATGAACTGGTCTCTCCCTGCCCCGCCAGTCAGGGTGTCTATTCTACCAACCGACCCAAAGCCACCCCAAAGGAGGTCATTGCCTGCTCCTCCCCTGAGAGTGTCGGAACCAGAACCGCCATTGAGGGTGTCATTCCCTACTCCCCCGATGAGGGTGTCATTGCCTTGTTTACCAAAGAGGCGATCATTTCCACCAAACCCAAAGATTGAGTCCCTGTTTGGTGTGCCAACTAGGGTGTTGTCGAAGCGATTCCCTTCAATCCGTGCCATATTGATTACCCCGCGCTTAAGGAGGACTGTGGGTGCAGACCAAGCTTGTCCCCCCTGAATAAAGGCTTGGTTTATTTTCACTAGCCTATTGCTGATGCAGGAATGCTGATGAAAGTGCTTCCTTATTCATCTTCACTGAGGCATAGAGTAGGGTTTAGATGCGTAACCAAACCCTAAATAGTCAGGAATCTATTGTCTGCAAAAATCTGAAATAGACCCTTTTATTTGTTCAAGTAAAAGCTGCTCCAGTATGATACAGCCTAAGACTGACTCTTACGATCGCCTGCCATGAGCAAAGCGCTATTCTGCGTTGAAAACTTGCGAGTCGCCTATCCCAGGCACCGCTCCCCGGCCTCATCGACCCAGTGGGCGATCGATGATATCTCTTTGACGCTGGCAACAGGGGAACGCCTGGGACTGGTTGGCGAGTCAGGTTGCGGTAAATCGACCTTAGGTCGGGCGGCGATGCGCTTGCTGTCGCCAAATGTTCAGATTCAAGGCCGGGTTACCTTTGCCGGGAAGTCGGTATTGGATCTTGGTCCGGCTCAGTTGCGCCAGTTTCGCGGTGAAGTGGTGGCGTTGGTGTTTCAAGACCCAATGACCCGTCTCGATCCCCTGATGAGTGTTAAAGATCACTGCCTGGAGACTCTGAAAGCTCACCAACCCAGACTCTCGGACCAGCAGGCCAAGACTCAAGTCTTAGAAACCTTAGCAACAGTTAAGATTCCGGCAGAGCGCTGGACCCAATACCCCCACGAGTTTAGCGGTGGCATGCGCCAGCGGGTGGCGATCGCCCTGGCTTTACTCCTAAATCCCAAAATGATTGTCGCAGATGAGCCCACCACCAGCTTAGATGTGACCGTGGCGGCCCAGATTTTACGGGAGCTGACCCGGCTGTGCCAGGAACGCCAGATGGCCCTGCTGTTAATTTCCCACGATTTGACCTTGGTCGGGGAGTACTGCGATCGCCTGGCGGTGATGTATCAGGGCAAAATTGTCGAAACGGGTCCAGTCCCAGCCGTACTCCGGCAGCCCCAGCATCCCTACACCCAATCATTACTAGAAGCAGCGCTGCACCTGCAAGCAGCTCCCACGCCCGGCCAGCTTACCAGCCAATCAAGCCCTACAACTAGACCTTTGTTACGCCTGCAAGATCTAAAGCAGTACTACACCCTGGAATCTAACTTCGTTGCCCGGTTGCTAAAGCAGCCAGACCAGACCATCAAGGCGGTAGATGGAGTCAGTTTGGACTTGCAAGCCGGTGAAACCTTAGGGTTGGTAGGGGAATCTGGCTGCGGCAAAAGCACCCTTTCCCGGACCATCTTGCAACTGGTGCGCCCCACCGCTGGCCGAGTCGAGTTTTTAGGAAAAGATTTAACCGCCCTGCCCCGGCAGGAATTACGACGGCAGCGCCGCCAGATTCAAATGATCTTTCAAGATCCCCATGCCTGTCTGAATCCCTTGATGACCGTCGGGCAAAGTATTGCTGACCCGCTGCTGATTCACCAGCTAGCCAGCTCTAGCGAGGCCAAGACCCAGGTACGGCAGATGCTGGAGCGCGTTGGGCTAACCCCCGTTGAGCACTACTTCGAACGCTACCCGGCAGACCTGTCGGGAGGGCAACAGCAGCGCGTCGCGATCGCCCGCGCCCTGATTACCCGGCCAAAATTGCTGATCTGTGATGAGCCCGTGAGTATGTTGGATGCCAGCATTCAAACCCAGGTCTTGGAATTGATGCTGGAGCTAAAACAGGACTTCAAGCTTACCTATTTATTCATTACCCACGATCTCTGGGTGGCCCGATTCTTTTGCGATCGCATTGCCGTTATGAACGCAGGCCGCATTGTTGAGCTAGGGCCAACGGAGGAAATCTTTACCAATCCGCAACATTCCTATACTCAAACTCTCTTGCAAGCCGCACCACTGCTAGCTCGATATGAGTTGCTCTAACTAGAAGTTATGATCTGGGTTGGCGCTTGCTGAAACACTATGATTCAACTGACTAAACAAGGCCTATTGCAATACGCTCTATCTGATGAGCTGACGCTGCGCCGTGGAAATGACCTCTTTAGTGTTCTTAGCATTCTGAAGCGATTTGCTGGAGTCTCTCTCCAGCAATGACAGGGGCTGCCAGGGTCTGAGTTATTTTTGTATGTTCTGAGTCGATCCATGCTTCCATTTATCCGGTCAGATTTAGCTCGGCTTGCTGCTTACACCCCTCACCCTGAAGCGGCTCAGGGCAGTACTCCTCTGCATACTGCTCAGGAGCTAGATCGACTGGACACAAATGAAAACCCCTTTGATTTACCAAGTGAGCTGAAGCAAAAGCTGGCGTGGACCTATCAGGAAATGATTGAGGCGAATCGATATCCCGATGGCGGGTATACTGCCCTGAAGCAGGCGATCGCAGCCTACGTCAACGAGTCGGCAGGCTTATCTGGATTTGATGCTACCCATATTTCCGTGGGCAACGGCTCTGATGAACTGATTCGCTCCCTGTTGATTGCCACCTGTTTGCAAGGGCAAGGCTCAATTCTGGTTGCCCAGCCTACGTTTTCAATGTATGCCATTCTGGCTCAAACTTTAGGGATTGCAGTGCTGAGTCTGGGTCGCTCTGAAACTGACTTTGAGATGGATCTGGTGGCAGCACAGGCGGCGATCGAGCCAGGAGTCCCAGGACAGGGATCGTCTTCTGTCCCGCCAGTCCGGGTTGTATTTGTCACCCATCCCAACTCACCCACGGGGAACTGTTTGACCGCTGCTGAACAATCGTGGCTGGAAAGCCTGCCGCCACAGGTTTTAGTTGTCGTCGATGAGGCTTATTTTGAATTTAGTCAAACGACCCTAGTGGGCGAGGTGCTCCAGCGTCCTAACTGGATCGTCCTGCGGACGTTTTCCAAGGCATTTCGACTGGCGGCCTACCGCGTCGGCTACTGCCTCGCCCATCCCGAACTGGTAGCAACCCTGGAAAAAGTGCGTTTGCCCTACAACTTACCTGCTTTTTCTCAGGCTGCCGCCCACGTTGCACTGCACCACCGTCACGGGCTTTTAAAAGTCATTCCAGAAATTTTGGCTGAGCGGACCCGCTTGATCAGCGCCCTAGTTCAGGAACCTAAGTTGCAGGTCTGGCCTAGTGCTGCCAACTTTGTCTATTTGCGGCTACGAGGCTCTACGCCTGTAGAAATGGCTCATTTTGCCCAAGCGCTGAAAGCTCAAGGGACTTCCCTGAGACAAACTGGCGGGGGGCTACGCCTCACTGTCGGTAGTCAGGCAGAAAATACTCGTTCGCTGCAGAGGATTCAATCTGTCCTTGCCCATCGCTCTACTTCAGTCTCAACCTGAGGCAAAAATCTGCTGATTGCCACCCACTACTGGAGCCGCTTGTGCAACAGGAGCCGCTGGGGTTGCCTCAACAGGTAGGTCGTCCAAAGCGGATCGACCCGGTACAACTGGTAACCAGCCTTGGCGTAGAGCTGTCGGGCCGGGTTATTATTGTCTAAGACATGCAGGTAGAGGTCTCGGAAGCCCCAGTCAATCACGGCTTGCTCACAGGTCTGCAACAAATCTTGAGCAACTCCCTGGCGGCGACAATCTGCTTTAACGGCAAGATTTGAAATATAGGGGAACTTTGGCAAAGAGAATTCCCAGGCACTCAGGGGCCGGACAGCAACCTCTATCGTTCCCGCCAAGACAAGATGACTAGAGGTTCTAGGTGCTGTATTTCTTAGCGCTGCAACTAGACAGATGCGGTTTGGAACTGTGGAGTCTAATCTTCCCCGCAAATCCTGATAGATTCCCAGACGCAGCAGAGGCAACAGCCAACCCATCGAACCGCTGGAAGCATAAAAGCTTTCGGTCAGCAGGGTTGTAATACTTGAGAGATCTTCTGGCCGAGCGGCTCGAATCAGGTGCGTCAGGCCCCTGCCTGTAGGGGTACCTGCTAAAGAGAACTCATTGGGAACGATCGCATTTCTCGGCAAGGACGCTGCCTGTGAGGTTGCTTCAGCCTCTGAACTGCAATTCCCACTGAGTGCCTGCTGGCAGGAGGGCATTGAAAAAGGTTCGTTCACGATGCCTAGAGTACTTTACCGGAGTTCGGTCTTAGTTGATCGCCCAGGAGTGAGCGCTATACCTGTCGGGTAATTGTAATTACCGAGGTGGGTCAGGGGAGCCCGCTTCTTGAGCTTCAAGCTGGGAAATGGTTGCTTGTATTCTGGGCAAAGCCAACATTTTTTGCGTATCTGCAATCAAGCGATCGCCCCAGAGATTTTCCTTGAGGACCTCCAGATCAGCATAAGTGCTGTCCAGCTTTAAGGCTGCTTCTGCCAGCGCCAGGGCTTGATCTTGGCTGCCACGAGTGTACAGGGCAACGGCCAGGGCTAGCTTGGGTTCGCTAGCCTTGCTGTCAATGGCGATCGCAGCTTGCCACTGGCGAATCGCGGCTTCTACATCTCCAGTTTCATATTTCACCAGGCCAATGTTGTTTGTTGCTGGCCAGAATTTGCGATCTTGACCAACCGCCTTCTCGTATTGGGCAACAGCATCCTGAAAGCGGCCCAGCTTGTAGTAAGCATTGCCTAAATCAAACAGCGCATCGGGTGCATTGGGTTTTAAGGCTAGACCTGCTTGGATCACTCGCACCGCTGCTGAAAAATCATTTTTCTGAAAATAAGCTGTTCCGAGGCTAAAGAGAACACTGGGATTTTTCTGATTTAGCGATCGGGCCCGCTCTAGGGCAGCGACACCCTTATCGGGCTGCTCTGTTTCCAAATACAGCACACCCAGGATAGCCCAAGTTTCAAACGTCTGAGGGGCAAGTTGAGTCGCCAACTGGGCTCTCGCTAGGGCAACCTCATCTTGTTGGAACTGTGCTAGTTGAGCCGCTTCCTGAGCTAGAGCCAGACCAGCCTGCTCCAGCTGGGCTGCATCTAACCGGAGAACGTGGGGAACAAGGGCCTGACTTAGGGCAGGTGGAGCAGCACTTCCCAAACCAAACAAAATCAGTAGAGAGGTAAAAGCAAGACGGTAATGCACAGTATTGCTTGAAAGATTAAATGGGTATGCAGCTAGCTTAGACGATCCTAGACCCATCGTCGCTAACTTTTGCCCAATCGATTCGGTAAAACTGTCTATTCTAGAGGGGAGACTTGCCGAAAAAATAAATTATGGACGCTCAAACTATTCAAGCCCGGATGAATTTAATCAAGCAGAAGCGAGAAGTTCTGCTGCAACTGCTAGAGAAACCAGACTTAGGAACCTTAAGGATTGATGTTAACCAAGCTTTAGAAGAGATGGACGACCTGATTGACGAGTTCAAGCAGACTTTTCCCGAAGCTGAGTAATACTGACTTACTGAGTTGCTAGCTGCCAAGCTAGGTTGATCAAGTCTGATGTACTGGTCGACTTATCACAAAATGCATCTAACTCAGCAGACTCCAGTAAACCCTTAAGGTAGGGAGCCTGGACAGAGGAGTAGCCGATGATTTTGATCTGGGGATCCATTTGCTTCAGGGCTTGAGAGGCGATCGCGCCATTCATGACTGGCATCTGCAGATCAAGAATAACTATATCAGGATGAAATACTGTAGCAATCTGAATTGCTTCAAGACCATTGCTGGCAAGCCCAACCAGTTCCAGATTAGATTGACTTTGCAAAGCTAACTTTAAGCTGAAGCGGGTCAGCTCGTGATCATCCACAACTAGAACTCGCAGGGCAGAAGACTGAAGAGGCATAAAATTTGGTCAACTTAGCAGGTCAAACAAAGTAATTCGAGTCCATTTAACTTCACAACTTGACCAAATTTGTCTATCACGGGATAGAGTTTAGTAATTTGTACTCAATACTTCACTCTAGCGACAGAGCCAAAGGCAAAGTCAAAGAAAAATTAAACTACTGGGTAGCGATCGCCACAGGCATCCAGCCTTAGGTCCCACTGGCTGACTGAAGGGCCAAATCCATCAAGATTTGCTGACTTCCCAGTTCTGGCTGCTCGCTGGCCGGGTGACGTTGAATGTAGCGGCCATCGGGTTGAAGCTCCCAAGCCTGGCGATTGTCCGCCAGCATTACAGCTAAAATTTGTTTCAACTGCTGGGCAATCTCTAGATCTACAACCGGTACCACAGCTTCAACGCGCCGATCTAAGTTACGGGATCGCCAATCGGCGCTGCCGATAAAGACCTCTGGCTGTCCTTGGTTGAAGAAGTAAAAAATACGGGAGTGTTCCAGAAAGCGGCCAATCACACTGATGACACGAATATTTTCGCTGACTGACTGAATACCGGGGCGTAAACAACAGATTCCCCGGATCACCAGATCAATCTGGACCCCGGCTTGAGATGCTTCGTAAAGCGCCGCAATAATTTCTTGATCAACGAGGGAATTCATCTTGGCAATAATCTGACCTTGACCACCCTGGAGCTGGTGCTTAGTTTCACGGTGAATCAGGGCCAACATGCGATCGCGGAAATTAACCGGGGCCACCAGCAACTTGCGGTAGGACTGCTGCCGGGAGTAGCCAGTCAGATAATTAAACAAATCCGTCAGGTCAGCGCCCAGATCCTCCCGGCAACTCAATAGTCCTAGATCCGTGTAGAGCTTTGCCGTTTTGGGATTGTAGTTCCCCGTGCCAATGTGCACATAGCGATGAATCTGGCCTGACTCCTGCCGCACGACTAGGGCAATCTTGGTATGGGTTTTGAGGCCAACCATGCCGTAGACGACATGAACGCCCACTTTCTCAAACTTGCGCGCCCAGAGGATGTTGTTGGCTTCATCAAAGCGGGCTTTCAGTTCCACTAAGGCAACCACCTGCTTGCCGTTTTCAGCCGCGGCAATTAGAGCATTGACAATTGGCGAGTCAGCCCCGGAAGCGTCACCAGACGTACGGTAAAGCGTCATTTTGATCGCCAATACATGGGGATCGTGAGCAGCTTGGGTAATAAATCGCTGCACAGTGGCGGAGAACGAATCGTAAGGATGGTGAACCAGGAGATCGCCCTTGCGAATCAGAGAGAAAATGTCCTCCTGTTCTTCGCCATTGAATTCTGGCAGGAGGATTCCAGCACCGTTTCGCAACGCAGAGGTTGTCATCTCCAGTTGCTCCAGTTTTTGAATTCGGGGGGGAACTACTGGAGACCAGTCGGCATATTTTAAGTCAGCCAGGGGAAGTCCCATCAATTCCATTAAATCACTGAGGCTGAGCAAGCCCTCAACTTCATAGACATCGCTTGCCACTAAGGCCAGTTCCCGCATTAACATTTGCCGCATTGCTTCCGGGGTGGCAACCTGGATCTCCAGACGGACGGCGGAACCAAAGCGACGCTTGCGAAGTTCTTGCTCCATCGCCAGCAACAGGTCATCGGCTTCATCTTCTTCAATTTCCAGGTCGGCGTTGCGGGTAACCCGGAAGGGATAGTATTCCTGGATATTCATCCCCGGAAATAAAGCCTCTAAGTTGTGGGCAATCACTTGCTCTAGGGGGACGCTTCTCCAACTCAAGGGTTGGTCTGGTTCTGGCGGACCCAATTCAGGTGCCAAAGGAATAAAGCGCGGTAATACCTTGGGCACCTTGAGGCGGGCAAAGTGCTCCTCCCCAGTTTTAGTGTCCTGGACCACAACAGCTAGATTCAGACTTAGATTCGAGATGTAGGGGAAAGGATGGCTGGGATCTACTGCTAAGGGCGTCAAGACCGGAAAAATTTGTGCCTCAAAGTATTGCTGGAGATAGGTGTGTTCATTGGCATGCAGATCGTCGTAGTCAAGAATGTGGATACCCTTGGCTGCAAGTTGGGGCCGCAGTTCCCCGGCAAAATGGCGGTGTTGCTTTTCAACCACAGGCTGAAGTTGGGCTTGAATGGCATCGAGTTGTGCCTGAGGACTCAAGCCGTCGGAGGTTGTTTGGCTGACTTGTAGTTCAACCTGTTGCTTGAGGACAGCCACCCGCACCATGAAATATTCATCCAGGTTAGTGCTAAAAATTGCCAAAAACTTTAAGCGTTCAAGCAGGGGTGTGCGGGGATCTAAAGCTTCGTGTAAGACCCGTTCGTTGAAGGCTAACCAGCTTAGCTCCCGGTTGAAGTAGTATTGGGGGTTATCTAAGTCGGCAGGGAATTGAGTTGCAAGGGACTGCTGCGGTAAGGACTGGGTGCTAGAAACGCCTGAACCCAAACCATCTTGATGATGCTTTAACGGCTTCTGACTATTGGCAGCGGGGTGGGTCTGTCTCATAGAGGTCAGAATACGCTCAGCATCGGACCGGGAAACCGTGCTGCTATGGCTCTTAGCGGTAATATTTAGCTGAGCACAAACTGCCAAGATATCTTTACTATCTAAACTCAATTGCTTGGATAGCTGATAAATTCTGACTTTGCTGCGATTCATATCCTTGTCCTTAGCGCTCTCTTGGATCCTAGATAGTTTGTTCAGGCTTAGAACTATCAATCTTGACTTTTTAACAAATTTATCTAGATATCTGTGTGACTCAGCGTAATCACGGGTGTGGTGCTCCGATAAGCTAGGGAGAGTTGTCGAATCTCAGCACTTACAGGAGCACAACGGCGGAAGTATGGTAGACCTCAGACCCAACCCTAGCTTCAGTCTAGCGGTCCGACTTCAGATTCCTAACCGGGTCGGAATGCTCGCCAGTGTTGTCAAGGCGATCGCTGGGGCGGGGGGTAGCCTAGGCCAGATTGACTTGGTCGAGCAAACCCCTAAATTCTCGGTGCGGACGCTGAGTGTGGATGCTGCCAGCACAGCACAGGCCGAGCAGATTGTGGTAGCGATTAAAGCCCTGGCGGATACCCAGCTCCTTGATGTGTATGACCGCACGTTTAATTTACACCGGGGGGGCAAAATCACCGTCACCAGTAAGATTCCGCTGCAAAGTCGCGCTGATCTGGCCATGGCCTATACCCCAGGGGTGGGTCGCATCTGTGAGGCAATCGCCAGCAACCCAGACAAAGTTTATGAACTCACGATCAAAGGCAACAGCGTGGCGATCGTCACCGATGGCAGTGCGGTACTGGGACTGGGAAATCTCGGTCCAGAAGCGGCCCTGCCCGTGATGGAAGGGAAGGCAATGCTGTTTCGAGAGTTTGCCGGTATTGATGCCTTTCCGATTTGCTTGGCAACGCAGGATCCGGGGGCGATTGTGACAGCGGTGCAGCAGCTTGCCCCGGTGTTTGGCGGCGTAAATCTGGAAGACATCAGTGCTCCCCGCTGCTTTGAGATTGAAGCCCAGTTAGCGGCATCGCTGGATATTCCGGTCTTCCACGACGACCAGCACGGCACGGCGATCGTGGTGCTTGCTGCTTTAATCAATGCCCTCAAGCTGGTCCATAAGTCCCTGGCTCAGATCCGTGTGGTGATCAATGGAGCCGGAGCCGCTGGGGTGGCGATCGCCCGATTACTCCGCAAAGCAGGGCTGGGAGAAGTTTGGATGTGTGACTCTCGCGGGATTCTCTCAACCAGCCGCACAGACTTGAATCCGATCAAGCAGGAATTTGCCGTTGCTCAAGCTGGTTCCCTGGCAGATGCGTTGCGGGGAGCAAATGTCTTCCTAGGGGTCAGTGTCCCCGGTGTCGTAACGCCAGAGATGGTGCGGTCAATGGCAAGCGATCCAGTCGTGTTTGCGATGGCAAATCCGATTCCAGAGATTCAACCAGAATGGGTCCAAGACGATGTAGCGGTGGTGGCAACAGGTCGGAGCGACTATCCCAACCAGATCAACAATGTCTTGGCCTTTCCCGGTATCTTTCGGGGAGCCTTGGACTGCCGCGCCACGACAATTACGACAGAAATGCATCTAGAAGCAGCAGCGGCGATCGCGGCCTTGGTCAGCCCCAGCGAACTCAACCAGGAGTATATTATTCCTTCCGTCTTTGATCCACGGGTTGCCCCGGCGGTTGCCAAGGCGGTTCAGCAGGCGGCGCGGCAAGCAGGAACCGTCCGGCGTTGATTCAGATTAGTACACCCACCAATCAATATCTGTTAGAGCAGGTCGTCCATGAATGATGTGATGGTTGTCGGGGCGGGAGTCGCCGGGTTAGCTGCGGCCCAAGCACTGACTCTAGCCGGGCTCAAAGTTTGTGTGCTGGAGAAATCCCGTGGTATTGGCGGACGTTTGGCAACTCGGCGGGTGACAACCCCTAACGGTGAGGTGCCAGTGGACCACGGTGCCCAGTTCTTCACCTGCCGTAGCCCTCAGTTTCAAGCAGTATTGACCCCTTTGTTGAATCAGGGAACCGTGAGCATCTGGTTGGAAACTATCCCAACCCTGAAGCCTGAAGGAATTGTTCCTGCCGATGCAGCTCATACCTATCCTCGCTACTGCTGCCCGGAGGGAATGACTGCCCTTGCCAAGGTTTTGGCTACGGGGTTGACAATTCAGCGAGAAACAAAAGTCACAGACCTAACGATTACTACCGACGCTTGCTGGCGGGCCAGGACTGGAGCTGGAGAAGAGTTTACAGCACGGGCCTTGATTTTGACCCCACCCCCTCCCCAGAGCCTGGCCCTGGTTGACTCCCTAGCAGCGGAAATCGACGAATTAGCGGTTGTCCGGGAAGTACAGCTTGATCCCTGCCTGGCTGTTATGGCCGGTTACTCGCCCCAGGCAGACCACCTAGATCGGATGCCCCTAGGGCTGCGGTGGCAAGATGATGCCGTGATTGCTTGGAGTGCAGTGGATTCCAGTAAGCGTCCCCATCCTCCGGCACCCGTCTTGGTACTTCATACTACACCCCAGTTTGCCCGGCACCACGCAGCAGGGGACCGCCAGCAGTTGATCACTCAGGTGCTAGACCATGCCACAGCACAATTGCAACCCCATCTCTACCTAGACTTGCGATCGCCAGAATGGTCCCAGGCTCACTACTGGCGCTACGCTCAGCCTGTTAATCCACTACAACGCCAGTGGATTGGAAGCCCAGTTCCCGCACCCCTAGTTCTGGCCGGTTGCTGGTGCTCGGCAGGGCGGGTCGAAGGTGCCTTTCTCTCTGGGCAGGCAGCAGCACAGGGTTTGTTGGCAAGCAAGTGGCTGGGTTGACCTATATAAAAATTCCTGGCAAGTCTGAAGACTTGTTATGACCGCTGCCTGAGCTATCTTTGCCTAGGGCCGGACGACATAATCCGACTCAATTCTTTCAGCTTGGCCTGCCTGAGCTAAGGCTTGATGAATAAAAGCAGCAGCTTCGGCACGGGTCGTCAGTGCATTAGGCCTAAGAGACTTTTGATCAGGATAGTTAACCACCAGACCTGCTTCAGTAGCCGCTGCAACCTGGTTGCTTGCCCAGTTGGGAATTTGAGCGGCATCCTGATAGGTTTGTAAAGTTTGGTCGGTAGGGGATTGACTAGAAAGGTTTAACCCACTGACTAGCGCAACCAGGGCTTGTACCCTGGGAATTTGTTGAGTTGGCCGAAAGACATCACCAGGATATCCTGTTAAAAACCCTGTTCTGGTCGCTTCTTGAATCCCTGGGGTTGCCCAAAAATCAGATGGTAGGTCTTTGTACTGCTCTGCGCTTTGAGTAGGAGACTGGTCAAAAGCTTCTTGCACAAAAGTGGCAAATTCTGCACGGGTTACGGGCTGATCTGGTCGAAAGGTATTGTCGGCAAATCCACTGATGATTCCACGCTGGGATAGGGCGGCAATGAAGGGATAGGCCCAAAAATCTGTAGGAGCATCCGAAAAGCCAACAGGTCCTACGGTTTCTGGTCCTACAGTGCGTGGCCCCACCTCCGATCCTACGATTTCTGGTCCTACAGTGCGTGGCCCCACCTCCGGCTCAGTTGGGACAGTAGACGGTGCTGGAGTAGGGTCTAGAGGTAAAGGAAGTGGTGAAGGAGAGGCTGGTTGGGAAGAGCTAGCGCCGGAGAGCAAGCTTTCAAGATCAAATGCCCCTTTTTCCCGGCTGAGAGACCAAAATAAAATTGCACCGATGGTGGTAAAAGCAACGAAGACGCCCATAAACTCCCTAAACCCTAGTGAGTCTATCCGGGATGACGGGGCTCTGGAGGGAGTCATAGGCTCCAGGGGATCTTCTCGAAAGGACTCTGGGCCGGAAGGAGGTAAATTTGTCATCTTGAGCTCAACACCTTAAAGGTATAAGTTTCCCTTGAATTTTAAGACCACTTGGGTGTTGTAAGTAAAGCGCTGAGTAATTTTTTTGTACATAACAGATTTACCTTATTGCTCCTGTTGCTAAAGCAATCAAGGGGCGTAGCTCCAATTATCTGCGTTATAAGTTCCCAGAGTTGAAGAAACTGCCTAGCCTTTGGAATAAAAGCTATTTTTTTAGCACGGCTGGTAATCTTAGTGCTGAGATAATAAGGAAATATGTTGAAGACCCACAGCACTGGTAGACTCTAGGCTGTTAAAGCCGCCTGTGAGCTAAACTTAGTAGCCCTTATCTACCTTGCTCTAAAGAGACGAGGCTACCAAGCATCCCAAACTATTCTTGTGTGCTGGTTCCAATAGCGACACCAGCACACTTTTAGCATTCAAAGAGGGGGAACAGTTAGAGTCTGCTATGAGTCTATTTCTAACAGCTATAGCAAGGTTGAGCACTGTCTAAATACTCACTCCAAGCTAGAGACTCAGTTGTGTTGAGAATAGCTGACCTGACTCGGACAACTAGAGGAATTCAGTATACCGAATAGCTAGAATCGTGATCACCCCAAGTACGTGACCGAAACTTGCACTGGCTATCAGGTCAGGCCAGCCAAACTTACCAAGCAAGGCCAAGGGAATAGGTAGATCTGGACCCTCACCAGGGTGCTGAATTGCAACTCGGCAGATTGCAAGCGCAATTAAGTTGCAGACAAGCATGACAGCGGGGATACTCCAAGACCATCCATGTTCAGGAATCAAGGCTGCAAACAGAGTAAAGTTACTCAAGTTCTCTTCTCCTACAAATCGCTAAACTGACACCGTATCAATAGCGGCACTCAGGATTATAGGAAGCTCACAGGCAAAACACTCAAGATTGTTTTAAGAGTTAACATTCGACAGCAAACTGCTGAAGTGCAGAAGAAATTAAGGTGTGCTGGTGCCGGAGAATGAGGAAATCTCCCCACTCTCCGGCAACATTGGAGTTGGACTGGGAGAAGGAGCTACAGTAGGGGGTTGACGGCGAAACCGGTTCATGAATCTGCCAATCCTCGATTTCTCTGATGGGTCAAACTGGCTCGCACCTTTTGATGAAGCTGGTGATTCACCTTGGGCATCCTTCGCTACCTCCAGCTCACTTTCAGTTGAAGATGTTGTCGTCTCAGGAGACGGTGATTGAGGTGAGGGGATCTGAGGAATTGGAGTTGGAGATCCAGGAGAGGTAGAGGCTGATTCAGACGTAGCAGGAGGTGCTGGTGAGGAGGGAGCTTGTAGCTTTGCCCGATAGCTAGGGTCTACGATACTACGAGCATCGGCGGCCTGAAGTTCGCCTCTAATTAGCTTCGATAGGGTGTCCCGTCCACCCGGTTCAAAGGTTACCAGGCGGGCTGTGTGATTAAAAATATTCTGAATCAGGTTTTTTTGTTCATCGAGCAGTTCTAGTTGAATCCAATTTTTACCCGGCTTGAATCCTTTCAAGTAGATCGGTTGCCACCGATCAACAATGAAGCTTGTACCGTTGATTGTGCAGCGGATTTGCCAGTCTATTATGCTGTCATCCGAACGTTCTTGAGCGACAAGATGCAGGGGTGCATTGGCAAGGTAAAAGTCTAGCAGAATAGGCTCAGCCCCATAGCTACCTTTGGGACGACTGTAGGTCAGAAGTGGCAGTGTTGCGTTGGGATTATTGTCTTGAGTTTTAGTAAAGATATGAAAGGTTGTCTGAGCGTAAGCGCCTTCATTCTTGAAGCTTTCATGCCAGGGCCGAGAAGCAAACACTCGCAAGGTATGGGTGCCGATCGCTAAGTCCTGAAACGTCAGCGGTTGACTCAAATCATAGGCCGCCTGGTAGGGCTGGTTGTCTAAAATGACATGCAGATGGGGTCCCATTTTCAACTCAGGATCTTGGAAGAGGGGTAAATCTTCAACCCGGAGCTCTACAGATACCGTGTTATCTTCCAGCACCTGATCAGGTTGAGGGCTGACGATTGTGACTTGGGGCTGGTAGTTTTCTAAAGCAGGTCGCAATGCCTGAATTGTCTCTGGAGGAGAAACTTCCGCAATTTCTGCTATTGCAATGGGACGATCGCCAGATGCCAGACCGAAACCACTGTCCAACGCCGCTTCAGATTTTTTACCACAACTAGCAAGACCCAGAGTCATTGTGACTGTAAGCAAGCAAGTTAGTATTAGGTTGGTAACTCGCCGCCAATCTATTCCAAGCACTGAAATTACTCCTACATTAAGCCTTGGTCTTGAGCAAAACCACCTCATAGGGAACTATAACGGAAAAGATGGGGCTCCTGACTACAACTGCTGAAGCAGATCCTGATGCAAATACAGGACGTCGCCACAAAAGGTCAGCCTTCTGGACGAGGTTAAATAGCCTCTGGTACGAGATCCTTAATTACGGAAGAGGCAACTAGACCAAGATTGTCTTCAAACCTTAAAAGTACTAGGGAAGAATTGAGATGAATCGAAGAATCTACCAGCTACAGAATGCTTTTTTGCGCCGGGTTTTTGCTACTTTTTTGATAGCGATCGCCTTTCTAGCAATTCCTGCTTTTAGCTACACCGAAGCGTTTCAAGCGCGGGCAGAAACACTGATTGCTAAGGCAGGCTCTCCTATATTAGATAAGGAGACTGCTGAGAAAGTCGTTGAAAGAGCTGAGGATCGCGTGGGGGATAGACCAATTGGTGATACTGGGTTAAAGAACATTAAACAGCTTGGAAAGAACATTCCCGAAACAGGTGAACTTATTGGTCGCCAAGTGTCTGGTACTGACGAGCCAGGTAGTCCGAGTGCAAAAGACACTTCAGACAGGCTCAAGGCTAAATCAGGGAAGTAATACTATCCAGTGGGCTGGAAGACGCTAGCTGGTCAGCCCTTAGTTGTGAATTTAAGTCAGGGCTGGCTACCTAGCTGCTAACAGCTACACAAAGCTCTATTCCTAATCTACTGACAGTGGGAAGCACGTTTTCTACCGAAGCATCTATCACTGCCGCTTTTTTGCTGCATCAATGACCTGGTCCAGGAGATTATTGATGCAGCAGTAAACTCTGGGTTTCAGGGCTTGCAGCACGGGTGTGCTAACACTTAGATTCATGACAAAAAACAAGGCTAGATTGCTTGTAGAGGAGCAGAAGCGATAAAACCAAGTCTTCAGTCGTCAATAGCCTAGGTATGAGTACAGCTTCAGTAGTATCAAGCGTTACTGTGTAGCGAAGGTACTTATCATTACGTCAAAGAGCTAGATGGCCGCTTCATACCAGCAACAGGGCCGTGGAGCTTCTACTTACTAGCTACCTGAGTGATTCTGGTCAAGTTCATCCAGGATTACCCAATCTGCTCATGATTTGGCGACGACTACTTTATAGCAGCCCGACAAAATGTAGTGGGCCATGACCACTGAGCAGCTCTAACAGTAATGCCACAAAGCCAATCATAGCTAAGCGGCCATTCCACCGCTCAGCGGTTGTTGTCAGGCCCCAGGCCCGACGTTCCTGAGGGTAGATCTGCACAGGTTTCTGGGGATGCATAACCTGAGCTAGTTTGCGGCTAGGAACATTGAGTGCTTCCAGTACAAGGTCAGCCAGGGCATGAATAAACATAGGATGGGTATTCAAGGCTGGAACGCGACGAAAATTGTGAATTCCAACCTGCTCTGCCAACTCCCGGTATTCCATGTCGATTTCTTGCAGGGTCTCAATATGGTCCGAAATAAAACTAATCGGAACCACTAGGAGGTTTCGTACACCCTCAGCCCCTAAATCTTGAATCACATCTTCTGTATAGGGTTTGAGCCACTCCACCGGGCCGACACGGCTCTGGTAACCTAGGACATGAGAATTAGGACGATGCAAGCGCTGCATGATCAGGGTTGTGCAGGCTTGGATTTCTTGCCGATAGGGGTCACCTTCTTCCTCAACATAGCTGAGAGGAACGCCATGAGCGCTGAAAAAAATCGGCACCTGGTCTGGTTCGGGAAACTGGTCTAACTCCTCACTGATCGCAGCAACCATTGCCTGAATATAGCCGGGCTGATCGTACCAAGAGGGAATGACAGTGTATTCAATTTGTGCTAGAGCCGGATCTTCCTGCCAAATTTGCTCTAATAACCTAAAGCTAGAGCCACTCGTACTGATTGAGAACTGGGGGTATAGGGGCAAAATAACCAAGCGATCAATGCGATCGCGCTTGATGCGGGCGATCGCCTCTTCTGTAAAGGGATGCCAGTAGCGCATTCCCACATAAACCTGAGCCTCTTGGCCCTGTTCTAGCAGACTGCCTTGCAGCGCTTCAGCTTGCTCTTCTGTAATACGACGCAGCGGCGACCCGCCCCCAATTAACTGGTAGTTTGCTTGAGATTTTCCAGCCCGAAGTGTGGCAATAAACCACGCTAGAGGCTTCTGCAACCAGGGAAAGGGCAGCCGGATGATCTCTGGATCAGAAAATAGATTAAAAAGAAAGTGGCGAACGTCGTCGAGCTGATCCGGTCCACCCAAATTCAGCAGTAAAACTCCAACACGACCCATAGTGACGACAGTTTTTCCATCTTTCAGCTTTGTAACTGATTTTAACAACATATTCTTTGAAAAATCTGAATCTAAGCAGAAAGAACCTCCGATGCAACTTTTATTTATCCGACATGCAGAGTCCACTGGCAATCGAGCCCGGCGGATGCAAGGGCAGGCCGAGGACGAGCTTTCTCCCCAAGGTCAAGTTCAAGCTGAAAAACTTGCCCAGCAGTTGCTGGCAGAAGCCTGGTGGCCTGATCATATCTACACCAGTCCGCTCCGGCGAGCAATGCAAACAACCCAGATTCTGCTCGCTCGGCTTGACTCTACCCACCAACCCTCAGTTCAAGCTGGATTGGAAGTTCAAATTCAGGGGGCTGAGGAACTCAAAGAAATTCAAAATGGCGTGTTTCAAGGCTTGACCTGGCCAGAAGCGCAAACTTTTTACCCAGAGTTATGTCAGTCCCTAGAAGCTTCACCAGAGTGGCTGCCGATTCCCGGTGCAGAATCTCTTCAGGCGGTTTGCGATCGCGCCAAAATATTTATGCAAAAATTGCTGACCCAGCATACCAACCCAGAGAAAATCTGGGTTGTCACCCACGGTGGCCTCTTGCAGTATTTAGTAGCCGAGTTACTGGGCTGCCAGCAGGTGTGGGGTCTCCAGATTCAACCTACCGCCCTGTTTGAGTTTTGGCTTGACTTAGAGCGATGGCGGCTTGGGGATCAAAACCGCTGCAACACAGCCCTGCGCCAAATTCGCCGTTTCAACGACACACTACATCTGGAACGCTCAGTTTAGTCACAACCTTCAGCGGTCTAGATTTTTGTGCAGGCTAATCTGCTCTAATTTCTTGATGCCGCTTAAAACGAACCAAGCCAGCAGTGCTCCAATTAACCCGGTTAACCATAAACCACAGCCCACCACAATTCCTAAGGCTGCCGAGACCCAGATGGCAGCAGCAGAAGTCAACCCCCTGATCTTGACTTTCTCGGATTCGGCTTGGGACTCACGCAAGATTTCTCCTGCTCCTAAAAAACCAACCCCGGCGGCTACACCTTGAATGACGCGACTTAGAGCATCGGCACTCTGCTGGACTGCACTAAGCTGGATTGGCACCAGAATAAAGAGTGCTGAGCCTAAACTCACCAGCATATGAGTTCTCAGACCGGCTGGCTTGCCCCTAATTTGACGATCCCAGCCCACCACAGCACCAACAAGCAAGGCCAGACCCAGCCTGAAGCTAATTCCTATCCAATCGCTAGGAGATACGTTAGGGCCAAACAAAATTTATCAGAAAGAACGATTACTGCAAGCAGTATACAAGGTCCAACAGCGCTACTTAGTCAAGAAACCACCTACAGGTTAGCTTGAGTGAGGCGGTGATCCTGCCAGACTACTCTGCTGGTAGCGAAACACAGCTGATACGATGCCAGAAGCGGATCACCCCCTGACCAATCACGCGATCGTGGGGAGCAAAGGGAACGCTGACGCAATGCCTGGGCATGGCAACATCGAATTCGCCGACTTCCTCTAAGCGACCGTACTCAACAGCAATGCCATCCCAGGAGGCTCTAAGGCTAGAGGGTGAGTGTAGGGTGCTGCACTCCATCATTTTTGCTGCCCCAGAGAAAGCGGATCTAGCCACAGCAACAGGACCCGTTCTAACTCGGCCAGCTCCCGGTAAAGCTCTTGTCGCATCCACTGACCCACAGCGTCAAAGGCGGTGAAAACTGAGCCTGTTTTCCAACCAATATCCTGGCCCAAGGGAGTCAGATGGCTGCCGGGAAGTCTCTGAGTAGAGGTCATATTAGGAAAGCGCTCTTGGAGTAACTCCACCAGCAATAAGGTTTGATCAATCTCGTCATTGGTGAATTGCACCAGCAGATTTCGCCGTACCCGGTACTGGTCTTGAATTAAGCGATTGGTTTCTAACGGAGAGGGAACAAACTCCATTGCCGGAGAAAAAGCCAGGGGTTCCATAAAGGGGATTGCCTGGCGGGCACTGAAATTGTTGAAGGAAACCAAAATATTGCCCGATCGCTGCACGGGGAAGAGACTCCCGATCAGCAAATGCAGCTTGCAGCCCATACTGTGACCCAGACCGTACACTGGCAAGTAGGGCTGTAGCTGCGAGGTAGTGGTTAAGCGTCGCACAGTCCGATCAAAACTTTGCAGCACCTGCTCGGCGATCGCCCTGTGGTCTAAGGTATTGAGAAAAGGTGTGGCAACAATTACGAACCCTTTGTTTGCCAGGAACTCCAGGAGGCGGCGATAGGTTGCCTGGGGTGCAGTTGCCACAAACGCGCCGCCTAAAAAATGGATCAGGGCAACGGGCCGAGGTGGAATCAGCACCCAGTTTCCTCCAATGTCCTGCCAGTTCATAAATGGTCGTCTTTCTGGGAGTTTTCTTTGCAGTAGGGAGAAGGGGGGCGATCGCTACTCCAACCCCACCAGACACAGCCACACTGGCACTGGTAAAACTCCTGCCACTTCCTCTGGTAAGAGGAGTTGGTAAATACAGGGGAGCGTCGGTTAATCCAGACATTCTTTGCTTCTGTAGGGCTGGCGTGGCAGGTAGGACAGCCGAAACTGTGCGCGTGAATAGCTGTATCAGTCCAGGGGGGAGGCGTTAGATTAAAAGCATCCATAACCTCTATTCTATTGGAGTCAAGCTGCCGCTGTGTCATGAATCCAGATACAGAAATTCGCCGCCTCTTAGATGTGATGCCTGCCTCTGGCCGGATGAAGACGAAAATTGTCAACAAGCCGGTACAGCCCAGTGTGATTCGATGCCAACCCCCTCGACCCTGGCTGCAAACCCAGCCGATCTGGATTAACTTTGACCTCTGGAGTCACCTCTCCAAGCCTCAACGCGATCTGGTCCTTTTACGAACAGTATGCTGGCTCACCGCCGTCAACTGGTTCAAGCCAGACCTCTATCAGGGTCTTACCGTAGCCGGTGTTTTAGCCGCCTTATTCGAAGGATTTCAGGCCGACGTAGTCGGGCTGGTGGTTAGCGGCGGACTCAGTGCGATCGCAGCAACTCAGGTCTGGCGTACCGGCCATAGCTTGCAGCAAGAACTAGCTGCAGATGAAGCTGCGGTTCGCATTGCCCAACGTCGCGGCTACATCGAAGTGGAAGCAGCCCAGCATTTACTAGCTGCGGTTGGGGCGATCGCCAAGTTAGAAGGTCATCCCAGTTTAGAGTTTAACGAGTTAATCCGCTGCCAAAACCTGCGAGTTCTGTCTGGTCTCTCTCCCACAGGTGTGCCAGAAACCCTCAAATGAACTTGAAGCTACGGACTCGTACTGTCGTCAATCCTGTCTGGCTGCTCCCCTCCTAGAGGACTCAGGCTGGGCTGTCTCGGCAATGGCTCTAGCCCTGGAGGGTTGGTTTGTCCCGGTGGCAACTCCTGGGTTGGCGTGTCAGTCAATGACTGTTCTGATGGGAATCCCGGCGTTGGGATGCTAGTTCCTGGCTGTACTCCTTGGGGTATCTCAGGGACAGTCGCTGGCACTCCTGATAGTGGGGGTTGATCTGAAGGTTGAGTGCTTGCAGGGTTGAGTTCGAGTAGCTGGTCCCAGTAGTCTCGTAGCTGAGCTTGTTCCTCGGAAGAATTGCCGACGATCACCACATCACCGGCTGATTGAGCCCAAGCAAAGCTGGGCACAGCAAAGACAATGGCGGTCAGAATGGAACCCAGTACTCCCTGAATCACGACTCCTGAATTCAAAGTAGACATGGAGCAGATCCTTAAATAGCTATTCCGTTGGCTCCCAGTAGTGTTCCGCAAACTGATGGGAGAATTTCAATCAGACGATGCTAATCCGCGTTGAAGCGTTGTGAGGTCTGTAGCGCTCAAACTGACTTCTGATCCTACTCTTTGAGCAACTCAGTGAATTGGTCAGAACTCATATCTTTGATGGAATACCACTGAGTATCCTCTGTCTCAGGTGACTCGGTATGAAGTCGGTCCATATAAGCCTGAAATACCTCTGAGTCATCTCGATGCTCAAGCAGGTGAGTGCAGAGTTCTCTCAAAGACAGGGCATCAAAGTTAGGTTGGGCCATCTAATTTCTGTTTTCCTTTCTCTTCCCGCTCAACTATTAAGTTGATGTAGGGGGCCGGGTCTTCATCAGGACCAGCGGCGATCGCATCAGGATTGTTTTCGATCAGCAGGACTGCTGTGTGAACCGCCTCATCCAAAAGCCCTCTTGTATCATCTCGATGAGCAAGGATGAAATCTCTTAACTGCTTGCGAGACATGGCATTAAAATCGGGCTTGCTCATAAGAATCTCCAGGAACCGTTGGGGTAGAGGCAACCTACACGAGCCACGGCACACCAACTGCTGACCAGGCAAACCCCTAACTACGTTGTTTAACTGCTACAGGAGAAGGTTGAGCTTGCCACGAAGGTGAGCAGATACAGTGTTAGGGTCCATGTGGCACTTCACGTGTCATTTTGTAGCTGTAGCTTACGAGCAGTTTCGTGCCCCTTGCTCGTTAAAGGATAAAAAATGCCTCCATGATGTCTTACCAGTCCTTTGGTGACTAGGGAGTGAAGTGCGCCAAGATACCTTTCCCTAAATTCTGGGTTGTATGGATCTGGATCATCTTGATCAAGGAACTCCCTTATCCCGTCTGCTGTAACAAAATCTCCTGCCCAGGTACTCATGATGCGAAGCCCATCTGTCTTCGCTCCTGCGATCAGCAACTCAATTTCCTCTACAGCCAAGCTCTGCTCTGAATTGGCTTGGGTTGGTTGCACAATTCCCAACTTGGCCTGAGCCTCTGCCTGAAGTTTCCATCCTTGTAGTAACTCGATAGGGTATGCTGGTTCATCGCTATCAATGAGCTTTGAACAGCTCTGGCATAACCAGATTCCATTGTCAGGATGCTGCCGTTGTTCCGAAGTCAGTTGTGGATCGTATCGGGGACCTCCAGGAGATGCTGCTGTTATGTGTGCGGCAACGCCGATATTAACGGCTTTAGAGGAATTAACTTGTGGTCCACTTGTAGATGCACAGCAATCTGGGTTTGAACACTTACAGCTAACTCTTTGAGCCAAAACATTTTTTATATTGGTTGAAAAATCATCGCGTTTTGTTTTTAAAGAGTTGTCGTGCATCAAAATCGATATTAATAACTATCTTGTCCAAACAGAGCCCTAACACTTGTTAGGTCACTTGTGGAATTCTAGCTATTAATTCAATCGCATAGTGATCTAACAGGTATTAAATAAGTGCTGTCCTGTTGAGGCAGCAGTCAATCTAGCCTTTTGAGAATGAAGACTAGTGGGGTATTGAAGGTTTGAGACAACAGATAAGCTCGGTAGCTCTCCCCATAGTTCTTTTTATAGAGGATCAAGATCAGAGCCCGACGTTTCAAGCTCAAATCTTGAAAGGTGGAGTTCCAAGGTCGGGGTCCCAAGATGCAAGCTTGAACAGTGAAGCTTTTTTCTCAAAGCGTCAAGCTCTAAGCTTGAAGTCCCAAGATACAAGCTTGAATAGTCGAGCTATTTTCTCGAAGCGTTAAGCCTAGAGCTTGGTGTTCCGAGTTCTCAGCTTGGTGCTCCAGGTTCTAAGGTAAAAGCTTGGAGAGTGGAACCTCTAGCTAACCGCTTAGCAGGCATAGCGTCCTAGAAGGTAGAAATCTTCAGCAGACCTATCCTTTATCTCTGTACGCTTTTCTAGAATCTCAAACTACCTAGGGTGCGGAGCATCACTTTGGGATGGTACAAGGCAAGGGGTGATTTCAGCAGGTGGGCGACTTCCATAAACAGCGTGTGTAAATCTGGGTCTTCGTTTGCCATCTGCAACAGGCGATCGCTATACCCGTGCATAAGTTTACCTAGCCAACCAGGTCCACTGTCACGTCTACCTGCTGTAGTGGGAAAGCGCAAGTCCTGTGCCGTTGCTAAGCTCCAAGATAGGGAGTTACTCTTGGCCAAGCTTTTCTGAAACTCCCCAGCAGGAAGATTGTTTTTAGGATACTGGGCCAGCCAGTCTCGCAGCACTAGCGCGGATAAAGCACTAACCGTCATGCCCTGCCCATAGACCGGGCAGAGGGCACAGACCGCATCTCCCAAGGCAATAAAACCCTGGGGCAGCTTCGCTTTTTCGTAATGGCGCAGCCGATTGGCCGTAGCCCGGTGAGCATAGATGGGTGATACAGGCTTAGCAGCTTGGATGGCTTGATAGAACCTGGAGCTCGGTAGAGTTTGGGCAAAGGCCAAGAACCCCTCATCGTCCATAGGTGGAAAGTCACGCCCATACCCTCCCAGGGTAACAATCCACTCCTGGTTCTCAATCTGAGCAATATAGCCCAGCCGGGTGCCGCTAGGGGGTGACTGCCCGATCAGCATCACCTTCCAGTCAGGCTGAAGACCGGGTGGGGCTTGATAGCGTCGAGTTGCGTAACCCAGAAATGGATTGACCACCGTTTCCTCAGGGGGAGTGAACCCTAA
The DNA here is from genome assembly GCA_041748155.1 of Thermosynechococcaceae cyanobacterium. GTDB lineage: Bacteria > Cyanobacteriota > Cyanobacteriia > Thermosynechococcales > Thermosynechococcaceae > JBGTDT01. The sequence goes on from JBGTDT010000153.1 coordinate 71,700, forward strand.
ACTCTTCAACCAGGCAGGTGCCTGTGACCCCCGACCGCTAGCATCCACGATCAACTTTGCCAACAATGGGGTATGGCCAGATTCCTCGCCCGCAGCCAAAGACACACCTGCCACAGAAGTCTTGCCGGGCTCAGAGAGCAAGCCGGTGACGCGACAAGCTTCAACAAACCGCACTTTTACGTAGGCAGTCAGTCGTTGCCGGATCGCCCACTCTAGCAGGGGCCGACTGCAAGTCAAGGAAACAATGCCTGAAGCAGACTCAGCCTTGGCACTCCATCCTCCCCGGCCAAAATGATCAAACTCCTGAGCCCAATCAATCGTCAGAGCGCCAGCAGCAATCAGTTCATTGCCAATTCCTGGGAAAAGCTCCTCCAGTATCCGGTAGCCTCGTGTAAATAAAACGTGGGGTTGGGCCGACTGGGGAACCCCCTTGCGCAGCTCTGGTTGCTGAGGCAGTTTATCTCGATCAATCACCGTAACTCTCGTAAAGCTGTCGGCAAGGACACGGGCAGCCAGGAGCCCGGCGATGCTGCCGCCAATCACAATAGCGTGGTCATCTATTTCACTCAGGGGTGTAACCTCTTTACTTATGCTGTATTTTTTGATCGTGACACGGTAGGATATAACGCGATGGCCTACGGCCGGTCGGAGACCATCGCAGGTCATGTTTCTATGCCTTCTCCTATCGTATCTGCACAACGTTCTGACCTCTGGACAATTCAGCCTCCCGCCGCTGGCCTCTCCTTACAGGGATCAATCCGGGTGCCGGGGGATAAGTCAATTTCCCACCGGGCCTTGATGTTAGGCGCGATCGCCCAGGGGGAAACCCAAATCCAGGGACTGCTGCTCGGCGAAGATCCCCACAGTACTGCTGCCTGCTTCCGAGCCCTGGGGGCTGAAATTTCGGAGCTGAATACGGAGCGGGTTTTGGTGCAGGGGATCGGCCTGGGGCATCTATGCGAACCAGAGGATATTTTGAATGCCGGAAATTCTGGCACCACGCTCCGCTTGATGCTGGGGGTCCTGTCCTCGCATCCAGAGCGCTTCTTCGCCGTTACGGGAGATCAGTCCCTGCGATCGCGACCGATGTCGCGGGTAGTGACGCCGTTGCAGCAGATGGGGGCCCAGATCTGGGGACGGCGGGGCAACTCCCTAGCCCCCCTGGCCATTAAAGGCCAGCGCTTGCAACCCATTCACTATCACTCTCCGGTTGCCTCGGCCCAGGTGAAGTCCTGCCTGCTGTTAGGGGGACTGATGGCAGCGGGGCAGACCACGGTGACCGAGCCAGTCCTATCGCGGGATCACACAGAGCGGATGTTGCGGGTTTTTGGGGCTGAAGTTGCTGTAGACCCGGAGACGTACAGTGCCACCGTTACGGGTCCGGCTCAATTGCAGGGGCAAAGTGTGATCGTACCCGGTGATATCAGTTCTGCTGCCTTCTGGCTCGTGGCCGGGGCAATCGTTCCCGGTTCCAATCTTCAAATTCAGAATGTTGGCATTAATCCAACCCGGACGGGAGTTCTAGAGGTCTTGGCCCAGATGGGTGCAGACATCACCCAGTCCAACCTTCGGCAAGTTGCCGGGGAGCCTGTGGCAGACCTGCAAGTGCGTTCTGGCCCTCTCAAAGCCTGTAAAATTGCTGCAGACCTGATCCCTCGACTGATTGATGAGATTCCAATCCTGGCAGTCGCAGCAGTTTTTGCCCAAGGAACGACCGTGATCAGGGATGCGGCGGAACTCCGAGTTAAAGAAAGTGATCGGATTGCCGCGATCGCCAGCCAGCTCAACCGCTTAGGAGCAAAGGTAACAGAGCTGCCGGATGGTTTAGAAATTGTCGGTGGCACACCTTTGAGCGGCACTACAGTTGACAGCTACAGAGACCACCGCATTGCTATGAGCCTCGCGATCGCTGCCCTCACTGCCAGTGGCTCTACCCAGATTGGCCAAGCCGGTGCAGCCTCCATCTCCTATCCCGACTTCGCCCCAACTTTGCAACAGGTTTGCAGCCCAGCTTAGGAGTAGGTCTCAACTTTGGATAACTTAAAGAATCAGATAGTATTCTCAGTCCTACCGCCCGTTGTCAGCCTGACAAAAGTAGGATATGTCAAGCTGAGGTAAACTGATACTCTAGGAACTCATCCAATATAGAACATAGCGTAAAGCGTTAGAAAAAGAGACAACGCCTTAGTTACATTTACGTATCCTCCTAAAGACCTACTCTCTGCACAACAGAAGTAAGCTTACTAGGATATCAGGGGGGAATAGTACCTTTTTCGCAGAACTGTAGGACAGGAAAAGGGTCTAGTAAACTCAGAAAGCCTGCCCCTGAGGACCTATGTCTATTCACAAAAAAGAGCTCAAAGTCTTGCTTTATGGCAACATTGTCGGGGCCTACCATCGCTCCCAAAGTCTAATTAAGTTTTTGCTTGATTCTGATTACACGATTTCCTTAGTTTCTCCAAACTACTACCTTAAAGAAGGCAAGAAAGCACCTTACGTACTCAGGAAGCTTTTGAAGGGAATTCAGACAACGGAGTTGCTGGCAAAAGCTATTTTTGCAGATGCAATATATCTGTTGCCCCTTAATACCCACTTGATAGAAAAGGCTGTTTGGGTTTCAAAACTGCTTAACAAGAAGCTAATTGTAGAAATTTACGTATCTTTATATGACACTTTCATAAAAGATAAAAAGCTATTCAGAGAAGGTAGCAAAAAAGCTCAAAAACTAATGCTTAATGACAAGCTAGCTCTGACACTGTCAGACTACATCATCTGTACTTCCAATCATGAATCTACCTACTGGGCCAAGAGCTTAGAGGTTGACTTAGCTAAAGATAAAGTATTTGTTGCCCCCATTTTCAGTGACACCACCCTAGTACACAAAAGAAAGTTCATGGATGATAGTGTACTTAGAATCTGCTGGTGGGGAACATTTATTCCCTTGCATGGACTAGACAAAATTTTGCTAGCCATGAAGCTGCTCAAGGAAAGAGAAGTAAGATTTACTTGCAATTTATTTGGTGTGGATAATCCTTTTTTTAGCGTTTATGCAGAAAAAATTCAGTCAAATAACCTTGACACTCACGTTTACCTAAGAAAGGATTTAAAGTTCTTCGATAATTCCTTACCTCAGTATTTGATCGAATATTGCGATTTAGCCTTAGGTATTTTTGGCGACACAGACAAGGCGGCCAACGCTGTTCCCAATAAGTTAGTCGAAGCGCTTTCTTTAGGAATCCCAACCCTTACTATGCGTTCTCCTGCCCTAGAGGAGTTCTTTAGCTCAGAAGATCTCTGGACCTGTGAGATTTTGCCTGAGTCGATCGCAAACAGAATTCTAGAAATTGCCGGTGGTAACGTCTATCCCGTAGATTGGCTGCGGACCCGTGAGAAAGTATTGACTCAATTTAGCTTAGTTCGCTATCGAGAAGTTGTTAACCAGGTCTTGAACAAGATTGCTAGGGACTTGCCAGAAGATTAGGAGGTGCTAGAGGGTTGGCTTACAGTGATCGCCCAGCTCACCGTGAGCCAACCCTCTAGCAGCAGGCTATTAAAGCTGCACAAACTGCCTGGTTAACAGACAACCGATGCAGGCAAAGCGCAAGCACGCCGAAGTCGCTCGCCGTACAGAGCTAGAGCATTGCCACCCAGTAGAAGCCCTAGATGCTCTCGATCATAATCGGCAACCTCTGCTGCATCTTTGACGCAGTTGTGAAGGACACCATCCCAGTGACCATAATCACCTGAGAAACAGGTCAAGTGCTTACCAATCTCACCCATGGCAACGGGTAAATAAGCAGGACCGGGATCATCAGATTCAAAGGAGGTAAAAACTTGACCCCGTTCGAAGTACTCCAGCGGATCTCGGTGGCGTAGATCGTAGTGCTCGTAGAGACTGGCGTCCTCGATCTGGCTGGGGTCGTGCTGTTTATTCCACATCAGATCGAAGAGGCTTTTGGCCTGGCTAATAATGTTGGTGTTGTTGTGAGTCCCTCGCTCCTGAATCATTAGCTTGGTAAACTCCATCAGGGAGGGACGATAGGGATGCTTGGGATCAAAATCGCGGATACGTTTTTCCCAATGCTCGTGAAAGGCATGGGCCAGATCTGGTAGCCAACCGCAACCCCCTTCTAAAAAGCCAACCCGCAGGGTGGGAAATTGCTCAAAGGCGCCGTCAAACACCATCCGAGCCAAAGCGAACTGTTGCTGGTTGCGCTGCACAAAAATATGGGTCAAGACGAAGGTTTCGGTATGGTCTGCCAGGCCGCCAACCATGTAAGAGCCAGGACCGCCATGAATACCCAGAGCAATGTCCAGGTCTACCGCTGCTTGCAGGATAGGCCGGAAGTCAGGATGGCTAATTGACTTGCAGGTGCGAATCTCTGGGAATGCCTCTGGTGCTTTGGGATGGGGAATGGGCAGGTTGGGAGCCACAGCTACACTGATCATGCCCAGCTCGTTGACACAACGGTACATTTCAGCCACTGCTGCGTCTACATCCTGGAGGGGTAATACTCCAATCGGTTGGAGGCGGTTATCGTAGCCCCGGCAATCCTCAGCAATATAGTTGTTGTAACCTTGGCACAGGGCGATCGCCAGGTCTTTGTCTAGCAGGCTAGAGAAAACCAGGTTAAGCGTGCCATAGATGACTTGGACATCAACCCCTTCCTGGTCCATGTGCTCAAGCCGCAGCCGATTGAACATAGCCCCCAATGTTGTGTCGGGATGGAGATTGCGAAACCCACCTTTCCCCAAACCCTGGGGCTGGGGAAACATGCGAGTAAGATCCTTTTTCCCCGTAGCCGGATTAAAGTCCACAATCCGGGCCCGCTGGTCGCCTAGACGATCTACCACTAAACCAATCCGATCGCGGTACTCTGGCTCAATATAATCCCGTAGCAGCAGGGGATTTTCTAGCTTATGGGCATCAGCATCAATGACCATTAAGTCTTGGTACATGAACTCTCCTTAGTAAATACTTTACAAGCCGGAATGAAGACTCGTTTCATTCTGAGGATGTCACCAGAACCAACTCATCCGAGGCTCTATGACAGGGTTTTGCAGCTTGAGTGCCAGCTTAACGCAAAATTCAAGTCGCGAGACGATTGAAGTAAGCCCAAACCTGGCGGAGACCAAACCAGTTTTCCAAGGACCACAACATCGAGGTGAGAATTGTGATGCCTGGATACTTGACAAAAGCAGGCTCATTTTTCTCAAAAAAGGCGTGACCTCCTAGGGCAAAAACTTGGGTCAAGACCAGGCAGACCAGCGTGACTCGCCAGTCATAAAACAGCCAAACCACCGCCGCGATCGCGAGCACGTTTGTGACGTGGTGCAAGAACTGGTTAATGGGATTCTGGTGACTGGCAACAAAGTGGGCTTTAGCTTCTTGGAAGTAGCTCAAAGAGATTCTCCTACCGTGCAACCTAAAGGAAAAAGCGCAAAATCTTGTGGATAACGATACCACGAGAAACCTTGCCAAGGCGATAGGATTAGTAAGGTCTCTAGCGATAATCTCTAGATTTAGGACCAACAGCGTTACTTTTTACTAGAGACGTGCCTACCACCAGCGAAGTTGCCAGTAGCCTGCCTCGGATTGGCTTAGTTCTGTTTCCGTTAGCCATTCGACAGGCTTATAGGTACCAAAGACGTGATCCCACCAGTCAACTGCCAGGCCAAAGTTGTGGTGCCACATGCTGTACTTGTGATGCACGTAGTGAACAGGCATGCTCATCCAGAAGCACTTGCGGGGGTTTTCATGCTGTAGCTGGTGGGCATAAGCTGAAAATGCAGCATAGGCTAGTGCCCCCAGAAACCAACCAATGCCTGCTGCTAAGGAGTAGAAAAACATGATAACCATTACTACCAGGCTACCCTTGACGTAGTCTCGGAACTCCCACAGTACGCCCTGTCCTTCATTCCGGCGGTGGTGGTCACGGTGACGTTCTCCAATTCGGTGCGAGACGTGCATCAGGCGATGCAGCCAGTATTCAACCAAGCTTGCCAGGATAAATGCGAGTACAAAACAAGTAACGCCGACAAGAAACGATTGACCTGGAAAATAAGCTAGGTTTGTCATAGACAATAGACATTCTGAAGCAATACGCTAACGTCAGTATAAATTCCCTTTAGAGAGATTGACCATTCAGGCCAATAGGATTTGTCTCCGGTGAATTTTAGAAATCTCCTAGCAGGCCAATCACGATGTTGAGTTATGCCGAAGCAGAGTGAGCCTGAACCCTTGACGTTGAATCACTGCCAGAGGATAGAGGATACTTAGTTATTGCTCTATTAGAGTAAAGACTAAGGCTCACCTATAGAAGTTAACTAACTATGACAGCACCGGGTAGAGGAGCAGGCACAGACTCTGTCAAAGAAGCGATCGCGACAGCAACTCACATCGCTACTTCTACGGCTGTGCAGTTTGTCGAGCAAGGGACCGAAACAGTAGGCAACATTGTCACGCCCATTGCTGAGCATCCGCTAGTTAAATTTGCCGCCAGAGTTCCAGGGATCAATCTGCTCCTGGCTGCCCTAGGTCAGGTTGATGTTGAGAAGGCGCAGCGTCAGGTAGACGAGTTGCGGCAAGAGTACCCTCTGGAGACACCTGTACAGTTGGCTCACCGAATTATTGTCGATACTGCCCTCAAAGCAGGCGGGATTGGTTTAGTGACTAACTTTTTGCCACCTTTGGCGCTGGCTTTGTTTGGGGTTGAGTTGGCTGCGGTGACAGCACTTCAAGCTGAGATGGTCTACCGGATTGCGGCTGCCTATGGATTCTCGCTGCAAGACCCAACGCGACGGGGCGAAGTCCTGGCAGTTTTTGGTTTGTCCCTGGGAGGCTCTGGCCTGCTGAAGGTCGGGCTAGGCTTTGTGGAACTCCTTCCTGGGCTTGGCGCTGCGGTGGGAGCGTCGAGTGATACGGCTCTAATTTACTCCCTAGGATCTGTCACCAGCCAATTCTACGAGGCGAAGAGGTCCACGGTTCAAGTAGATACAACTGGGGCTAGAAATAGCTGACGCTTAGAGTTGAATCGTTTTAGTTGGCGATCGCCCAAGCATGTCGTCGAGTCTGGGTGAAAAATAATGGAATGTGTCCAGGCGAACCTTGTGTTTCTACATCTTTCTGGGAATATCTTGAGTACCTGTTTCTGCTTGTAACCATGCCTAAAGCCAAGGGAACTAGCTCAGAAATTAACCTGAATCACCCGCAGTACTATCTAAACCGAGAACTAAGTTGGCTAGAGTTCAATCGCCGCGTATTGCATGAGGCCATAGATCCCCGCACTCCCCTGCTTGAGCGCGTCAAATTTGCAGCAATCTTTAGCTCCAATCTAGATGAGTTCTTCATGGTGCGGGTTGCGGTGCTGAAGCAGCAGGTAGAAGCTCAGGTCAGCGGGCTAACACCGGATGGACTCAGTCCCCAGCAAGAGTTAGATCAAATCAGCCAGCTTGTTCACCCGATGATGAGCCAGCTACAGCAACTTTTTGAGAAAGAACTACGGCCCCAGTTAGCTGCTGAAGGCATTCACATCCTCAGGTACACCGATCTCAGTCAGGAGCAACACCTCTATCTACAGCGTTACTTTGAAGAGCACGTCTTTCCCGTCTTAACGCCGCTGGTTGTTGACCCATCCCATCCCTTCCCCCTGATGTCGAACCTGAGCCTAAATCTGGCCGTGGTTGTCAAAGATCCTGAGATTGGGGAAGAGTATTTTGCCAGAGTAAAAGTACCGGCCAGTCCCCTACCTCGGTTTGTGCCCTTGCCTCAGGCGCTGCTACAGCACAACGGGCATCCCTGTATCTGGGCTGGGATTGTCTTAGAGGAGCTGATTGCTCACAATCTGGAAATTTTGTTTCCAGGCATGAACATCCAAGAGCACCACCTGTTTCGAATTACGCGGGATGCAGACCTGGCGTTGCGGGAGGATGAAGCAGACGATCTGATGTTGGCAATTCGACAGGGTTTGCACAAACGTCGTTTTGGTGGCTCTGTGGTCAGGTTGCAAATTCCAACCTCTATGTCTAAATTTGTCCGGAAAACTTTAATGCGAGGGATGAAGCTGACGGAGAAAGATGTCTACGAGATGAAAGAATGGATGGGATTAAAAGACCTGATGTCTTTTATGGCATTACCGTTACCCCACCTCAAAGATCTACCCTGGACACCCGTCGTCCCCCAGCGATTGCGACAGGTTAATCAGCTTGCAGATGACGGTGCATTGCTGCCAGGGGAAGCAGAGAAAGATATTTTCTCAGTCATCCGCCACAAGGATCTACTGGTGCATCATCCCTACGACTCCTTCACCGCATCCGTAGAGCACTTTATTACTCAAGCCGCGCTTGACCCAAGGGTACTAGCGATTAAAATAACGCTCTACCGGACCTCTGGTGATTCGCCGATTATCAAAGCGTTAATTAACGCCGCAGAGAACGGCAAACAGGTTGCTGCCCTGGTGGAGATAAAAGCTCGGTTTGATGAGGAGAGCAATATCAACTGGGTACGCAAGTTAGAAGATGCCGGCATCCATGTGGTGTACGGCGTGGTGGGGCTCAAAACACACACCAAAGTTATGCTGGTGGTGCGTCAGGAAGGGGAAGATCTGCGCCGCTATGTTCATATTGGTACGGGCAACTACAATTCCAAAACAGCAAAGCTCTACACCGACTTGGGTCTGTTAAGCTGTCGAAACGACCTGGGCGCAGACTTGACGGATCTATTTAACTTTTTAACAGGTCTCTCTAAGCAGAGATCCTACCGCAAGTTGTTAGTGGCTCCAGTCACCCTGCGCGATCGCATGGTTGCTCTGATTCAACGCGAGAGGGAACATTGCCAAAACGGTAACCCCGGTCGCATTCTTGCCAAGATGAATTCGCTGGTTGACCAGCCAATCATCCAGACCCTGTACGAAGCTTCTCAAGCGGGGGTACAGATTGATTTGATTGTACGCGGCATCTGTTGTCTACGTTCTGGTATCAAAGGCGTGAGTGACAATATTCGAGTGATTAGCGTCGTCGGTCGCTACCTGGAACACTCGCGCATCTTTCACTTTCATAACAATGGTCAATCAGAGGTATTTATTGGCAGTGCCGACTGGATGACTCGCAACCTGGATCGGCGGGTGGAAGCAGTCACCCCCGTTGAAGACCCCGACATTGCCCAAGAGCTAAAAGAAATTCTTGACCTGATGCTGGCAGATAACCGCCAGGCTTGGGAACTTCAGCCGGATGGTTCCTACATTCAGCGCTCCCCGACAGAGGATCAGCCAGAGCAAAATGCTCAGAAAATTCTGATGGAACAAGCACAGCAGCGAACGAGCAGAATGTCCTAGGAACCTAGATCGACCAATAGGCAGAGAAGCCAGCCTCACCCAACTTTGTGTCAGTAGAGGTAAAGTAATGCTGTACGACTCAGATGGTAGTCTGCCGTTAGATTACGCTGCTATGTGTCATTGCCCTCGCCCCCGTCGAGGAAGTCGGTGCCCTCTCTGCCTCCAATCCGGTCATTGCCAGCCAAGCCAAAGATTTGATCGTCAAAGGGCGTTCCAACCAGGTCAGTGCCTCCTTCAAACTGGTTGTCGCTTCCGGGAGTGCCAAGAATTAGTGCCATAGTAGTTTCTCCTTTGTTTGCTTGATGTTTGTTGAAGTTTGGTTTGTTGGGCGGTTCTTGGTGTCCGCAATGATCCCTTGCCTCTGGCACCCCACTTGAAGTTCCTGGCTCGGAGTTTCGAGTTCTTGACCCGGTGTTTCAAGTTTTCAGCTCGGCGTTTCAAGCTCTGAACCTGATGCTTTGGGTTCCCAGTTAAAAGTTCCGAGTCTTAAGCTTGACGGTTTGAGTTCTAAGCTTTGTTGTTGAAGTTTTGAGCTTGAGTATTGGAGTTCTAAGCTCGGCGTTTCGAGTTATGAACCTGACAGTTGAGGTTGCGAACCTGAAATTTGCAGCTCAGCACAGAGATAATGGCGGGCGCGCTGCAATAGAAGACAAGCCTCAGCCAAGGGCTAAGGCAGCACTAGCAGCCGCAATCAAGAACATGACTGACACTAAGTAAGCCATTGCCACGATCACAAGTGCTGTTTCCAAGGGAATGTAGGGATTCATTAGTTAGCCTCCGTGAGCCAAGTTGGGTGATAGAACTGATTTGTTGGGGTATTGATGGAGGGGTTCAAGATGGAGTTGATAGAAATGGGAGCCGTGCGTGCCAAGGTGAAACTAACCAATGCGATTGATGAGGCGATGGTGAGCCGAGGTGTGCTTGCGCCTCACTTACTGCGAGAGTATGAGACTCAGGCACTTGTCGACACAGGTGCATTAACCTTGGTGATTCCCCAGAAGATAGTAGAGGAGCTAGGCTTGCGGATTCGGAGTCGTCAAGTTGCCCGCTACGCCAACGGCTTTGAGGAGCCCATCGATGTTACCGAAGCTGTGTTGATTGAGTGCCAGGGGCGGCAAACTGCCGTTGAGGCATTAGTTGCCAGAGATGAAGTTCTCACTATTAGATTTGCTGCTGGACTGCAAAAATCAGCGATTGATTCCGAATCCGGCGAATCCAGACTATCCAGTGGCAATCATCAAGGGATTGAAAATTTCCTTACCTTCGACACTCTCTTTATCAGAGCCGGGGGGATGCTTTAGATAACCACAATATCAGCAGCGGTGATTGTTGGGGCATCCGTAAGCGCGGCAAACGTCACCTGTGCTGCCGGACCTGTGCCATCTCGGTCAAAAGAGAGAAATCCGTTTCCAAAAATGCTGTAGATGAACCGATCATTGACATCCGCCGCTCCAAAACCAACCCGGAACTGATCCGCCGAAATTACACCAGCACCCAGGCCACCGCCAAAGCCAGAGGCCCGCACCTGGATCAGATCCTCCACAGCCACAAAGTCTTGAATGGTATCAACTCCCTCAGTGGGGGCGTTGAACCGAAAGCGATCTACAGCCCCCGGATTCCCAGAGGCATTCCCGAATAGCTCGTCATTGCCCACACCCCCGATGAGCGTGTCATTACCAAAGTTCCCAAAGATGCGATCGCTGCCCTCGCCCCCAAAGATGAAGTCACTGCCCTGGCCCCCGGTGAGGATGTCATCGCCGTCGCCCCCGTTGAGGGTGTTGTTGTTGCCCAAGAACACATTGAGCCTGTCATTGCCCTGGCCCCCGTTGAGGGTGTTGTTGCCCCCGGCTCCTTCAAGTTGGTCATCGCCGTTGCCCCCATTCAGGATGTCATCCCCTGCTTCCCCATTCAGGGTGTCATCGCCCACACCTCCGTTAAGGGTGTCATCGCCTGCTTCCCCCTTGAGAATGTTGTTGGAGTCATTAGCGAAGATTTCGTTGCTAAGGTCGTTGCCTGTGCCGTTGAGCGCCTTAGTGTCTAATACGAGGTTTTCCACATTAGCTGGCAGCGTGAAGCTGACGAAAGACCGGACAACATCAAAGCCAGCATCAGATATTTCTATGATCGTATCTTTGGCGCTGTCAACGAAGTAAAAGTCGTCGCCTAGCTCGCCACTAAGACGGTCATTGCCGCTGCCACCCTCCAGTAAGTCGAAACCGTCGCCACCTTCTAGGGTGTCATTGCCAACATCGCCCAACAATAGGTCGTTACCGCCGCCGCCATCCAGGAAGTCTTGGCCAGCAAAGCCGAATATTCTGTCATCAGCAAAATCAAATCCAACCAGGGTGTCGTTTCCTTGGTTGCCGAAGAAATCTGCCATTTGGTTACTCCTTTGCTAATTAAGTATTTGTTGAGGTTTAGTTAAGTCGTAAGTTCTTGGCGTCACCTTGCCTCTGATACTCCACTTCAAGTTCTTAGTTGGATGTTTCAACGGCTTAGCTCGGTGTTTGAAGCGCTGAACCGGATGCTTTAGGTTTCGAATTAAAAATTCCGAGTTTTGAGCTTGACGGTTTGAGTTCCAAGCTCGGACCGTCAAGCTCAGAGCTCCGTGATTGCAGGTTTGAGCTGCATCATTTGAGTTAGGAACCTAAAAGTTGCAGTCCCGAGCTTGAGCATTGGTGTTCTAAGCTCGGAGTTTCGAGTTCAAAACCTGATGGTTCGAGTTCTAAGCTCGGAGTTTCGAGTTCTGAACCTGGCAGTTTAGGTTACAAACCTGATTGCTGGTGACCAATGACTGATTTAGAGCGATCGCCCATCTCGGTTCAATCCCTCAGAGGAGCGATCGCCAGCCAGAAATCAGATTGAAAGAATCATTTGACTGCTTCAGAACAAAACCTGTTGCGCGGTTCCGGCTAGACAAAGCGTCATGTAGGTCTGGGATTGGCCGCTCTCTAGCCGCGATCGCCGATTGAAAATTGCGATCGTCTGAATTAAGCTCTCTCTGGACTCAGAGGTAAGGCTCACAGCAGGGATGAGCAAAGTGAGGCTCTCGAAGTCTCCCAAGGCCAGGTTGTCACTCAGACTAACCGTCACCATCTGACCCAGTTGACTTTCTTCAGTCAGGATCTCTGAGCCACTGAAGCTTAAGGTCTGACCCCGGTTGGTGTAGGTCAATTGAGGCACGCCAGTAATACTGCCTGAGAAGGAAATCTCGGTGTTGTAGCCTTGCAGTTGAAATAGATTCGGTTGAATACTAATGGGTTGAGTCGAGGTCATTGTTTTTCTCCTTATTTTTATCAAGATTCAAATTAGCTTCTGGTAAAGATTTCAGTCGTAGGTATTGTCCACGCTGTATGGTTCGAGGAATAAGGGCATTTCATGGTGGGGGAGATAGAGATGCCCTGTCACATGACCCAGACGTTCACGACCCCTGACCGCCTTGATGAAGGGTTTAGCCTTCCGTTGGTCGCCATAAAGGGTCGAAAGCGTCGACACATGAAGCCATCTAACTGCGCTGGAATCAGCTTCTCAAAACAGAGTCGCTCCATTCCGTACCAAGGCTGGTGTCTAATCTCAACTGAGCCACGATCCTAAACGGGCCAGGCGAGTACGTGATCACGACTAAGCGTTGCCGAAGCGATCGCGATCGTGCCGTTCGTCAAAATCAATAACTGGCCCCTTCGGCACAATTCGATTTGGATTAATCTCGGTCATACTTATGTAATAGCCGCGCTTAATATAGTCTAGATTGCACGTTGCTTTGAACTCAGGACGCTGATAGAGATCCTTGAGATAATTCCAGAGGTTTGGATAATCGAGAATTCGCTGCAAATTGCACTTAAAGTGACCGTGATACACTAAGTCGAAGCGATACAGTGTTGTAAACATACAAACATCAGCTTCAGTAAGTTGCCCACCACATAAATAGCGCTGCTGGCTCAGAACGGTTTCCCATCGACCTAAATGATCGAAGAGTTCAGTTACTGCCTCTTCGTAGGCAGCTTGCGAAGTTGCAAAACCAGAGCGATATACACCAGCATTAATTGGCAGATAAATTGCATCGATCGTTTGATCAATCTTCTGTTGTAGGTCGGCTGGGTATAAGTCTATTTTCTGCGTTGCCAATTCTACAAACTCTACATCAAACATCCGGATAATTTCGCGAGATTCATTGTTGACAATGGTTTGAGTTTGCTTATCCCACAACACTGGAACTGTGACTCGCCCTGTGTATTTGGGATCGGCTTTCACATAGATCTCTTGCAGATATTGAGCATGATTCACCGAGTCAGGAATAGCTCCCGGTGCTTCTGAAAACATCCAGCCCTTGTCGCTCATGATCTGATCGACTATAGAGATTGAGATGGCATCATTCAACCCTTTGAGTTCTCGCATAATTAAGGTGCGATGTGCCCACGGACACCCCAAGGAAACGTAGAGATGGTAGCGTCCTACTTCTGCCTTAAACCCGCTAGATCCATTGGCAGTCACGCGATCGCGAAACGTTGTCGGCAACGGATTGAATTTACCGCTCTGATCTTGATCATTCCTGTCAGTTGTCCATTTGCCTTCGACCATTATTCCTGATGCCATAATTCTCTCCTAACCGTAATGGTGTAATTGTGTTTGTGTTGCAAGATGCGATGGTCTTCGACCTGTTGTAGGCGATCGCGTGGCGTCTGCACAGTAGAAACCACAGCCTGAAAAACCACAAGTAAGTTAGGCCAGCGACAATTGCAGCGAGTGTAATTCTGATTCAGTTACATACCGTCTTAGATATCTGTCACGGGATCGTAAAGAACCACATTTTCCTGCTCATTCGGGTCATTACGAGCCACGATCGCTTGGACTGGTTCAGTGTCACTCAAGTTAAAGGGCTGATGGGGAACGCCCGGTGGGACAAACAGGAAATCCCCTGCTTCGATAATCATTGATTGCTGCAATTTCCGACCGTAGAGAGCCTTCACCCGCCCCTTGAGTAGATAAATTGCCGTTTCATAGTCCTTGTGAAAGTGAGGCTCAGCATGACCTCCCGGTGGAATCACCACCAGATTCATGGAAAGACCCTTGGTGCCCGCTGTGGCTCCAGAGATGCCAACAAAATAAGGGAGATGCTGATGAGTCACGGTCTCAGTGGCTGAGCGCACAGTGACAATTTTGGTTGGGCTCCCTGGAATTGCGGTTGAGGTATGTTTAGTCATGGGTTAAACCCTAATTTATTTCCTTTTATCGGTTTATGTTAGAGCGTCAGTGGCGCTGCACCAGAAGTAACAGCAAGAGTCGCTATTAAAAGGAAACTCTTGCAGGTTTATCAGTGACGCGCAGAACAGACTCTTGCTGGAATCGAAACTTGTAACGGCTAATAATCTCCTGGATTGCCTGTCTTTTCTGTTGAGTGTTGGGGTAAATCAAAATTAGGATCTTGGTCTTTTCTCTGATGGTGACGCCCTTGCTATTGCGAAACTGCCCGATCGCATCGACTACGGTGAGTCCATCGGGAAAGCGAGGCGTGACGACAGTCCTTAAGAATGTCCGAAAATCTTCCTCAGAAACCTCTCCTCCCGGTCGAGACCTGCCAAAATACAACTCATCTTGGATCAGCGTCGCTGCACGGGTTGAGCTAGTAGCGGCTGGCGCTTCAGGAGTTTGAGCATAAACCTCTCTCAATGCGCCAACTGAACCTGTAAATAGCAAACTCGTGATAAAAAGAGTCCCTAAGCCTTTTCGGAACGAGCGCTTCAAGCTGAAGCCAGTGCTGTTGGGTACAGCGGCGGGTGAAACTAAATCTGAAACAGCCATGATAAAACTCCTTGTTAGTGTGTTTAAGAGAACTTGAAAACTAGGGATGGTCTCCGACCGGGATGGTGGCTCCAGAGGAGCGGCTAAGCCTTTACCTGCGGTACGCTCCGCTCCGGCACGCTTCGCTACGCCTGACCTATCGGAAACGGCCATCGCACCGTAACCGGGTGTATTCCTGACTCAACTGGCTATTTAGCTCAACCCTTTAAACTGGTTGAGCCGCCGTTGCTAAGACCTGCTGCAACGCCTGTGGCTGCATAAAGGCGAGGTATTTGGCCGCAAATGTGGGGGGCAATAGCTCCAGTAGCAGTTGATTTTCAATCCAGAACTCGATCACTTCAAAATATTCAGCGCGATCGCAGCACACCGCACGCCACCCTTCGCGGGCTGCAATCTCGCGGATTTGCGCTTCACTAGCCGGAACCGAGATCGCTGCGTGCACGGCTGTATACGCAGAAGACTGGGGATTCTGGATAAACTGAACGCCTTGATCACCCTCACCCGGTGCCAGTTCTGTGCCGCGTGGACAAACCTCAATTAGGGTCCCGTGTGGATCAAAAGTGAGAACAACATAGCTACCGGCATGATTCGGAAACGGAATGACTTGTCCTTGCCACAACTCCGCTAGAACTTGAGCGACATGCAGTGGCTGGTTGGCTGCGATCGAAATGTGGTGAATCATACTGAGACCTGTGTAGAGTTTTGGCTAGAGTTTGGAGCTACTGTAATGAGCCTTTGAGATGTAGCAATGATGAACATCGCAGACCTAGACTTAAGCTTCTGGCACTCCTTAAGCTTCTGGCACTCAACGATGAGGCTCTAAACTTAAGGCCGTGCTTCCAAAATCAGATTGAATGGAGTCTGCGTAGCGCGGCGGAAGTGAGTAAACCCAGCCTCAGCCATAACTTGAGACAGTCTTCTCTCACCTGCTTGGGCTCCCAGTCCCAGTCCAACCTCCTGAGACAGGGAGCAGGGGGTACAGATCGCGGTCGAGCCTGCGTAAAACATCCGACCGACTGGATTGAGGTTGTCCTCCACGTCTTTGCCCGCAAACGGTTCTACCAGCAGTACGGTGCCATCTGCTACAAGTACTTTCCGGGTGTGGTGCGCTACGCCGACTGGATCTCCCATGTCGTGGAGACAATCCATAAAACAAACCAGGTCGTAGTCAGATCCTGGAAAGTTCTTAGCAGTTGCGACCTCAAATCTGACTCGGTCGCCAACCCCGGCTTCCATAGCCCGCTGACGAGCAGTTTCGATAGACTCTTTGTGATAGTCAAAGCCGACAAAGGTCGAGTCGGGATAAGCCTGAGCCATGACAATGGTTGACGCGCCATGACCACAGCCCACGTCGGCAATTTTTGCCCCTGCCTGCAACTTGGCATCAACCCCTTCGAGGGCGGGAATCCATTCAGTCGTCAGGTGTGTTTGGTAGCCTGTACGGAAGAATGCTTCGCAGCCGCAGAACAGCCGATGATGATGCTCTTGCCAGCCGATGCCTTTGCCGGTTCGAAGGGCATCTATGACTTTGTCCTCATCCAGCCATACGGAAGAGATTAAGTCAAAACCAGGAGCCATGAAAACAGGACTGCTTGGGTTAGCTAGCACCATCGCCTGCTCGTCAGGTAGCTCGTAGGTCCGTTTGGCTGGATCGTAGGTGACGTAGCCGCCCGCAGCTTGATTATTGAGCCACTCCAGCACGTAACGTTCATGAGTATTAGTCTTGTGGGCTAACTGGGCAGGTGTCATGGAACCGGCACCCGCCATTGCCTTGTATAGGCCAAGCTTGTGCCCAATATTAGTCATCACACCCGACATGCTTGCTGCCATGTCGGTGACAACCTGCTCTACAAACGCTTCAAGTTTTGCTTCGTTAATTGACATTTCACTGCTCCTTTCTTGACGTTAGAGTTCGATGAGGGCAATCTAGGCTTGGAACATTGCTTCACCTTTAAGCACGGTGAACACCCTCGTGTAAGGCCAGAGAACAATCAGGGCCTTCACAGCTTCAACGGTGAGCCTCTAAGCTCGGAACTTGGAGTTAAGAACCTGACGATTCGAGTTCTAGAGTCGGGATTTCCAGCTCTAAGCTTGGAGTTCCAAGTTCTAAACTCGACGCTTCAAGCTCTAAGCTCGGAGTTTTCAGCTTCAAGCTCGGAGTTCCAAGCTCTAAACCTGATGTTTCAAGTTCCAAGCTCGGAACCTGAAGTTCCGAGCTTGAGGGTTCGGGATGTAAACCTGAAATTTGTCGCTTCAGCCCGAAAGCTTAATCCTGAGCATGGCCCCCTCACCCTCAACGCTGAGTTTCCTTCCCCCAAAGTTGAGAGAAAGGGGGCAAACTAATTAGACAACCACAATGTCAGCAGCACCAATTATCGGAGTACCGATAAGCGTCGCAAACCGGACTTGAGATGCCCCACCCGTGCCATCTACATCAAAGGACAGTGCCCCGTTGTTGTCGTTGTAGATGAACCGATCTTGAGCATCGTTGGCACTGGAGCCTAGGAAGAACTGGTCGGCGTTGATCGGTCCCGGTGTCAGACCACCGCCAAACCCTGTGGCAAGGACCTGGATAGAGTCATCGGCAGCGACAAAGTCTGTAATTGTGTCAACTCCCTGATTTGGGGCACTGAAGGTAAAGCGATCAGCCCCGGTATCTCCAATCAGCGTGTCACTGCCGACACCACCATTCAAGATATCGTTGGCACTGCCCCCAATCAGGAGATCGGTACCTGCCTCACCATTGCCCACTAGCCGGACACTGGTATCAGTACCATTGAGGATGTCATTGCCCGCACCACCAGAGAAGGTAACCTGGTTCACAGTGGTGTTCGCTAGGTTGTTGACATCAAAGCGGTCATCGCCACCGACCCCTGCAACTGAAAACGTCTCAGCAGTATCCACAGTGAGTCTGAATGGTACCAAGTTGACCCGGTCAAAGATGGCTAAGTTTCCCTGTTGACCGAGAACAAAGCTGTCTCCCTGATCTAGAGAACCTTGAACTGCAACGGTATCAGTGCCAGCATTGCCACTGATGCGATCACTGCCATCGCCGTTAGCCCAGGCTAAGATGTCGTTGCCCTCACCCCCAATCATTCTGTCGTTGCCTTTGGCTCCTGCAACGAAGTCGTTGCCGGTGCCGCCATCGAGGGTATCAGCGACACTACTCCCGAGCAAGAAATCATCGCCCCCATCACCATTGCCCACCAGTCGGGTGTTAGTATCGGCACCATTGAGGGTGTCGTTGCCTGCACCGCCAGAAAAGCTGACCTGGTTCACAGTGGTATTTGCCAGGTTGTTGACATCGAAGCTGTCGTTGCCGCCGACACCTTCGACTTCAAACGCCTCGGCAGTATCGACAGTGAGTTTGAATGGAACCAGGTTGACCCGGTCGAAAATGGCCAGGTTTCCTTGCTGCCCTAAGACAAAGTTGTCTCCCAGAGCCAGGGAACCTTCAACGGCGATCGTATCAATGCCAGCATTGCCACTCATGCGATCGCTGCCGTCCCCATCATCCCAGGCTAAGGTGTCATTGCCCTCACCCCCAATCACCCGGTCGTTACCTCTCTCGCCTTCAACCAAGTCGTTGCCTGTGCCACCGTTGAGAGTGTCGTTGGCACTGCCAGCGATCAGGGTGTCATTGCCCCCATCACCATTGCCCACCAGTCGGGTGTTAGTATCACCCCCATCCAGGGTGTCGTTACCTGCACCGCCAGAAAAGCTGACCTGGTCTACGGTGGTATTTGCCAGGTTATTGACATCGAAGCTATCGTTGCCGACTTCGCCTGCAACTGAAAACGCCTCGACAGTATCGACAGTCAGTGTGAAGGGTACCAAGTTGACTCGGTCAAAGATGGCTTGAGTGCCCTGCTGACCCAAGACAAAGTCGTCTCCCTGACTAACGGAGCCATTGACTGTGACCCTATCGATACCAGTATTGCCACTGATGCGATCGCTGCCATCGCCGTCATCCCAGGCCAAGATGTCGTTGCCCGTGCCCCCAATCATTCTGTCGTTACCTCTCTCTCCCTGGACGAAATCGTTGCCGATACCGCCATCAAGGGTGTCGTTGGCGCTGCTCCCGGTCAGAGAGTCATTGCCCCCATCACCATTGCCCAC
This sequence comes from Thermosynechococcaceae cyanobacterium, assembly GCA_041748155.1. GTDB lineage: Bacteria > Cyanobacteriota > Cyanobacteriia > Thermosynechococcales > Thermosynechococcaceae > JBGTDT01. The sequence continues at coordinate 90,950 of JBGTDT010000153.1, forward strand.
CAGTCGGGTACTGCTATCAGCACCATCTAAGGTGTCGTTGCCTGCACCGCCAGAAAAGCTGACCTGGTTCACCGCAGTGTTTGCCAGGTTGTTGACATCGAAGCTGTCGTTGCCGCCCTCACCGTTGACTTCAAACGCTTCGGCAGTATCCACGGTGAGTCTGAATGGAACCAGGTTGACCCGGTCAAAGATCGCCTGGGTTCCTTGCTGGCCCAGGACAAAGTCGTCTCCCTGATCAACGGAGCCATCGACTTCAACGACATCAAAGCCAGCATCGCCACTGATGCGATCGCTGCCGTCTCCATTGTCCCATTCCAGGGTGTCGTTCCCCGTACCGCCAATCATCCGGTCGTTGCCTTTGTTGCCCTCGACCTCATCGTTGCCTGCTCCGCCGTTGAGAATGTCATTGTCAAGGCCACCCAGGAGGGTGTCATTGCCACCGCCGCCGTTGACTGTGTCATTGCCAGCCAGGGAATCAATCGTGTCATTTGCGCCATCCGCAAGAATATTGTCGTTTCCGTTGGTTATGCTGCCTGAAATAATAGCCATGAGTTTGTTACACCTCTTTTGCTGAGATTGAGTTGATTAGTCGGTTTTTAACGTGAGCCACTCTCACCCCTCCTGCTGAAGCAGGGGGTGTTGAGTCTGAATATTGATTAGGGCCTGACGCTGGCTAGCGTTCTAGGCTCGGAGTTCCTTGTGCCCTTCAGGCTCACAGGCTCAATATCACCCGTTTGAGTAGAACTTCACCAGAAAAGATAAGGACCTTAAGCCCCAACTTAAGCCAGACTGCTCTCAATCCGATGAACCCTTTAGCAGTAGGCTGTTTGGGGCTAAACTCTTCACCTACTAAAACGCTTAACTTGCCTAAGTTGAAGATAAGTTGACAATAAGTTGCAGACTTAACGGGAGTTAGTAAAATTATTGGCAATAGCAATCAGCTTAGGTCGCCCCAATGAAGTCGCCCAAACTCAGCCGCAGGCGTGGGGTTATACTCTCCCTCCAGGGACAGCAGAAACTTCAAGAGGCCAGACGGCAATCAGAAATTCAAGATAACTTCGGCGATCGCTACACCCTAGAAGAAGTGAGTGAGCGAACTAGACTCTCGCTCAATACCGTCACAAAAGTCCTAGAGGGTCAGGTAGGAGTTGATAAACAAACCCTAGACTGCTTTTTTACAGCGTTTAACTTGCGTCTAGAACGAGGTGATTATTCCCAGCCAGATCTGAGTCAGGCAGTCAAGTATCAAACCGCTAATCAACCCCACTTAGTTCAACGATCCGCCAGCGGCGCTTACCCCGCGACCCAGCGGGCGGCTCAAATCCAAACTCGAACTGATTGGGGCGAGGCAATTGATGTATCAGTTTTTCATGGGCGAACTGAAGAACTGACGCAGCTAAACCAGTGGATTTTGCAGGATCACTGCCGACTGGTAGCCATCTTGGGCATGGGCGGAATTGGTAAAACTGCTCTGTCTGTGAAGTTAGCAGAACAGAGTCAAGGTGAGTTTGAGTATCTGATCTGGCGATCGTTGCGAAATGCCCCGCCCGTTCAAGACCTCCTGGTGCAATTACTTCAATTCCTCTCTGACCAGCAGGAAACTGAAGCCAACCTACCAAAAGACCTGAGTGGTAGAATCTCACGATTAATCAATTATTTACGCTCCTCACGCTGTCTGTTGGTATTGGATAATGCCGAGACAATTCTCAGTAGCGGTGAGGGGACGAACTGCTATCTGGCTGGCTACTACCGGAACGGATACGAGGGGTATGGCGAGTTACTTAGGCGAGTGGGAGAAGCACGCCATCAAAGTTGCCTGGTTGTGACTAGCCGGGAGAAGCCTAAGGAAATTACCTTGTTAGAAGGAGAAACTTTACCCGTGCGATCGCTCCAGTTGACTGGCTTAAAGGAAGCAGAAGGACGAGAAATTTTACAAGTCAAAGGTTCCTGTGCGGGAGCGGAGCGGGAATGGAGAGTCTTAATTGAACACTATGCAGGCAATCCGCTGGCGTTGAAGATAGTTGCTGCCTGTATCCAAGATTTATTTGATGGTGATATCTCTGAGTTTTTAGCATCTTTAGAGCGAAGAACATTAGTTTTTAATGATATTTATGACCTTTTAAAACGGCAAATTGATCGCTTGTCAGATTTAGAAAAAGAGATTATGTACTGGCTGGCAATTGAGCGTGAATCAGTCTCTCTTTTAGAGCTACGAGAGAATCTTTTATCTTTGGAATCACGACAAAAACTATCAGAAACACTCAGATCTTTAGGACATTGTTCGCTGATCGAGAAAAAATCATCAGGCTTCACCCAACAACCCGTCGTGATGGAGTACATAACTAATCAACTCGTTGAGCAGGTTTGTGAAGAAATTGACAAGATTGTTAATGGAGAAAGTGACGTTGACATCTTTAATCGCTACGCTTTAACTAAAGCTCAAGCAAAAGACTACATCAGGGATACACAGATTCGCCTCATTCTCAGGCCAGTTATAGATAAACTGCTCGCTGGTGGCAATAAAAGATACGTTCAGAGCCAGCTAGCTGAAATTTTATCAATCCTGCGTCCAGCTTATTGCCACCTTCCTCCTGAGAATAACCTCCCCAGAGAAGATGAAAAACTGCGGCCAGAACCAGGATACGCGGGTGGAAATATTCTCAATCTGCTGAGTCACCTACAAATTGATTTAAGTCGCTACGATTTTTCTCATCTAGCGATTTGGCAAGCCTATCTAAGGGGAGTGAATTTACATGACGTAAACCTTGCTCATGCTGATCTGGCTCAGTCTGTTTTTACTGAGACCGTAAGTATTACCCTGTCAGTAGCCTTCAGCCCAGATGGAAAACTTTTGGCTACGGGCGGTGCAGATGGTGAGGTTCGCCTCTGGCAAGTTGCAGATGGGAAAAAACTCCTGACCTTTAAGGGGCACACCAGTTGGATATGGTCCCTCGCCTTCAGTCCCGATGGTGATACCTTAGCCAGTGGTAGTGATGATTACACTGTACGGTTCTGGAACATTAGCACGGGTAAATGCTGCCAAACCCTACAGGGACACACCAGCCAGGTCTGGTCCGTCGCCTTTAGTCCAGAGGGCCAAACCTTAGCCAGCAGCAGCAGCGATCAAACTATAAAACTCTGGAACGTTAGCACGGGTGAATGCCACCAAACGCTACAGGGGCATACCAGTTGGGTCCGCTCTGTCAGCTTTAGTCCAGACGGCCAAACCTTGGCCAGTGGCAGTGAGGACCATACCGTGAAGTTATGGGACACTAATACTAATCAGTGCTACAAAACCCTACAGGGACACACCAGCCAGGTCTGGTCTGTCAGCTATGGCCCGGGGTACCTGCTTGCGGGTCGCGGCTGCACCAACAGTCCAGAGGGCCAAACCTTAGCCAGCAGCAGCAGCGATCAAACTATAAAACTCTGGAACGTTAGCACGGGTGAATGCTACCAAACGCTACAGGGGCATACCAGTTGGGTCCGCTCTGTCAGCTTTAGTCCAGACGGCCAAACCCTAGTCAGTGGCAGCGGTGACCATACCGTGAAGTTATGGGATGTCAACACGGGTCGATGCTGCAAAACGCTACAGGGGCATACCAGTCGGGTCTGGTCTGTTGCCTATGCGCCGAGCGCAGGGTACGCCAACAGTCCCCTTGGCGATCGCCTGCCCCAGGGCATTGGCCATACCCTAGCTAGCGGTAATGATGACCATACGGTGAAGTTATGGAACACCAGCACGGGCGAATGTCACCAAACCTTGCGAGGGCACAGCAACTGGGTCTGCTCCATCGCCTTTAGTCCAGACGGCCAAACCTTAGCCAGTGGCAGTAGTGACCATAGGGTGAAGTTATGGAACACCAGCACGGGTGAATGCCGCCAAACCTTGCAAGGGCATACTAGCCGAGTTTGGTCCGTTGCCTTCAGTCCGGATGGCCAAACCTTAGCCAGTGGCAGTGACGATCAAACGGTTAAGTTATGGGACACTAGCACGGGTGAGTGCTGCCAAACCTTGCAAGGGCATAGCAACTGGGTCTGCTCCATCGCCTTCAGTCCAGACGGCCAGACCTTAGCCAGTGGTAGTTATGACCAAACAGCGAGGCTATGGCATCTCAGTAGCGGGGAATGCTACCAGGCTCTAGACGGGCATACCAATTGGGTCTGGACAGTAGCCTTCAGTCCAGACGGCCAGACCCTGGCTAGTGGCAGTGGCGACCATACCGTCAAGTTGTGGAATGTCTCGAATGGTAACTGCTACCAAACACTCCAGGGACATACTAGTCGGGTTTGGTCGGTCGCCTTTAGTCCGGACAGCCAAACCTTAGCCAGTGGTAGTAGTGACCACACCGTGAAGCTGTGGAATGCCAGCAGCGGGGAATGTCACCAAACCCTACAAGGCCACACCAATTTGGCTTGGACAGTTGCTTTTAGCCCAGATGGCCAGACCCTGGCCAGTGGCAGCCAAGACGAAACCATTAAGCTCTGGAATGCCAAGACAGGTGAGTGCCTAAAAACGCTGAAAGCTGATGGACCTTACAAGGGCATGAACATCACTGGTGCTATAGGTTTAACAGAGGCTCAGAAAGTAAGCCTGAAAGCACTGGGAGCAGTGGGAGTTTGAAGGAGATGGTTCCAGACTTTATCAAGCCCTATGGTAGACAGCAAACTGGGTGCGATCGCCGGCAATGAGTACAGTGATACATAGATTAGCTGTAAAAAAGCGATCGCCTCAACTACCAGAGGTGAGTGTAATCACTTTTGACTGCCTCAAAACACCCATAAATAGCCCATAAATAAAGTGGACCGTCAGCACTCCACCGCTGAAGACACTGCTAGATCGATATGAAGATCCGGGACGCCATTGAGATTGACCTGCCAGCCATTGTCCAAATCTACAATGCTGCAATCCCCAGCCGCACGGCAACAGCAGACTTAGTTGCCGTGTCCGTAGAGAGTCGATTGGCCTGGTTCCATGACCATGTCCCAGCTAAATACCCCCTTTGGGTCGCCGAACTGGATGCAGTTGTGGTTGGATGGCTGAGTTTTAGGATGTTCTACGGGCGGCCTGCCTATCAGGCGACGGCAGAGATCAGTCTTTACGTTTCTCCAAGCCATCAGCGCCAAGGGATTGGGTATCAACTCTTGAACCAAGCAATTTGCCAGAGTCCAGACCTCGGCTTCACCACGCTTTTGGCTTTGATCTTCAAGCACAACCTACCCAGCCTGAAGCTGTTTGAGAAATTTGATTTCCAGCCCTGGGGATACCTGCCTAAAGTGGCAGAACTCGATGGAGTGCAGCGGGATTTGGTGATCACTGGACGTCGGTGTGAGCCAGAATATTAGCTAACTAGGTATTCTTTACAGGAAGGAGACAGCAGGTGTGGCTGAGGAAGCAACTGAAATAGCAGGATTGAAGCAAACGCCTCTGTTTAAGCTCCATCAAGCATTAAATGCGCGAATGACAGGCTTTGGCGGCTGGGAAATGCCGGTTCAGTATGCTGGAATCAGTCTTGAGCATCGAGCTGTTCGTCAGCAAGCAGGGATGTTTGATATTTCCCATATGGGCAAGTTCAGCCTTCGCAGCTATGCCCTGGTTGAACAGCTTCAACCACTTGTTCCCTCTGATCTCAGCCGGGTACAGCCGGGGGCAGCCCGGTACACCGTATTATTAAACGCCCAGGCTGGCATTGTAGACGATGTAATTTTTTACTATCAGGGGCGCGATACCGACGGTTGTGAGCGCGGACTGTTGATTGTCAATGCATCCACCCTGAATAAGGACAAAGCTTGGTTGTTAAATCATTTGTCCCCTGATCAAGTAGACTTCCAAGACCGCTCAGCCGAAAAAGCCCTGATTGCAGTTCAGGGTCCCCAGGCAACTAGTTATCTCCAGGCCCTGACTTCAGCAGACCTAGCCCGGATCAGGCCCTTTGGTCACTTGGAAGCAACCGTTCTGGGTCAGCCTGCCTTCTTTGCCCGGACTGGGTATACCGGCGAAGATGGCTTTGAAGTCATGGTCCACCCAGAGGTAGGCCAGGAGTTATGGCGATCGCTCTTAGATCTGGGCGTCACACCCTGCGGCCTAGGGGCACGAGATACGCTGAGGCTGGAAGCTGCCATGGCCCTCTACGGTCAAGATATTGATGAAACCACAACACCCCTGGAAGCAGGGCTAGGCTGGACAGTCCACCTAGACAAGCCAGACTTCATTGGCCGCTCCGTTCTAGAGCGTCAAAAACAGGAGGGAGTCACCCGACAACTGGTGGGACTGCAAATGCAAGGGCGCAACATTGCCCGTCGTGGTTACCCCGTGCTGTTTCAGGGCAACTCTGTTGGAATTGTCACCAGTGGCACCCTGGCACCCACCGTCGAACGGGCGATCGCCCTTGCCTATGTCCCCTTTGAGCTAGCTCGACCCGGTCAAGGGCTAGAAGTCGAGATTCGTGGCAAGGCCTATCCAGCGGTTGTAGTCCAACGACCCTTCTACCGACGTGCCAGCAAGCCCCCAGCTTAACCCCCAGATTAATTTAGACTTAGCCCTAGTGCCTAACTCTAAGTTGCAGCATTTTTCAGACGATGCACTACAGCTCGACCTGAATAATTTAGGGTTGGAGCAGGCTATTTTGGCAGAATCTAGGGCAGGCAAGGGAAAATTGCTGTAGTAATTAATCACTCCTGACCTGTCCATTGACTTTAATCATGAGGTAACCAGATGAAGTTGACCTATCCTAAAGATTTGAAGTTTCTAGACTCCCATGAGTATGTCAAAGTTGATGGAGACACCGCCACCATAGGCATCAGCGCTTTTGCGGTTGACCAGCTTGGCGACATTGTTTTTGTCGAAGTCCCAGAAGTAGGAGATGCTGTCAATAAAGGGACAACCTTTGGCAGTGTGGAGTCAGTCAAAGCAGTAGAGGACCTCTATTCCCCCGTTTCTGGTACAGTCATCGAACGCAACGAAGCTGTCCTGGAGTCGCCTGAGCAGTTGACTGAAGACCCCTACGAGGCAGGCTGGCTGATGAAGGTGAAGCTAAATGATCCAAGTGAGGTTCAAGATGCCCTTTCTGCCGATGAGTATCGTGAAAAGGTAGAAGGAAGCTGAGCTATCCTTAGCACCATGCTTAGAAGTGGCAAACCTTGGCAAGAACACTGCGAGGTAAGCTTGACATTCAAGCCAATCGCTCAAAACTCGGAACCTCAAGCCCAGAACTCGGAGTGTCGACAAAAAAGCTTCAGCCCCCGAGCAAAAAGCTCAGAACTTTGAGATCAAAGCTTGGGATCTCAGCCTTGGAACTCGGAACCTCAAGTCCATAACTTGGAGTGTCGAGCAAAAAGCTTCAACCTCCGAGCAAAAAGCTTGAGCCTCCAAGCTCAAAACTCCATCCTCCGAGTTCAGAACTCAAATGCCCTGGTTACTTCTCTTAGAAACAGGAAGATCCCGACTCAAAACTTGAAACTTCAACTGCGTAGCTCCTGACCCGAATCAACAACGCCCTAGAGCTATTCAATTCCGAGCAACACGTTAATCCAGAGATATTTCTAACGCTTTGAAGTGAACCCTTGCTGGCAATACCATTGGATACAGGCACGTTTAGGTCACCTCCTGCTATGTCAACGATCGCCGAAAGTCTACAAACTTTTGTCAGCTACGCCAACCAGCACATCAGAGGTGATGAAAAAGGTGAGGCCCAGGTATTTCTAGACCGCTTCTTTAGAGCCTTTGGACATCAAGGGGCACTGGAAGCAGGTGCAACCTACGAAGAACGAGTTCAGAAAGGCAGCAAGCGGGGTAAGACTGGATTTGCCGATTTGGTCTGGAAACCACGGCTGCTAATTGAGATGAAGAAGCGGGGAGAAGACCTGAGTAAGCACTACGCCCAAGCCTGGGATTACTGGTCACGGCTTGTGCCTGATCGTCCCAAGTACGTCATACTCTGCAATTTTGATCAGTTTTGGCTCTACGACTTCAACACCCAGCTTGATACTCCAGTAGATACCATCCCCTTACAGCAACTGCCGGAGCGGGAAGGGGCCTTCACCTTTATGCACTCGGCTACCCAGCGCCCGGTGTTCCGTAACAACCAGGTAGAGGTGACCGAGAAGGCCGCTGAGCGAATGGCAGCGCTGATGCTAGAACTCAAAGGTCGCGGCATCAATGAATTAGTGGCGCAGCGGTTTGTGCTTCAGTGTGTGATGGCAATGTTTGCCGAAGATCGCCGCCTACTGCCCCGCGATTTGTTTATTTCCTGTGTACAGGATTGCTTGAGTGGCGCAAATTCATACGACGTGTTGGGCGGCCTGTTCCGGGAAATGAACCAGCCGGGAATTACGCCTGCTGGCCGTTACCAGGGCGTGGATTACTTCAACGGCGGCCTATTTTCAGTCATCCATCCGATTGAACTAACACGGCAAGAATTAGAGTACCTGGATGTCTCGGCTCGCCAGGATTGGAGCAAAGTTCGCCCCGCCATCTTTGGCAGCTTGTTTGAAGGGACGATAGATAAGATTCAGCGCCACGCCCACGGCATCCACTTCACCTCCGAAACAGACATTATGAAGATTGTCCGTCCCACGATTAGCCGTTACTGGGAGGAACGCGTTGAGACGGCAACCACCATTGCAGAACTGAGCACTTTACAACTGGAACTACAAAGCTATCGAGTTTTAGACCCTGCCTGTGGTTCTGGTAATTTTCTCTACATTGCCTACCAGGAATTGAAGCGAGTTGAGAAGTTGTTACTGGATAAGCTGGCAGAGCGGCGCAAGTCCTCAGTAACAATGAGCCTGGGGCTTGTCACCCCACAACAGTTTTATGGCATTGACAGCAACCCCTTTGCGGTAGAGCTGGCCCGCGTCACCCTGATGATTGGCCGCAAAGTGGCGATCGATAACTTTGGCCTCACCGAGCCTTCTCTACCGCTGGATACTTTGGATCAAAATATTGTCTGCCAAGATGCTTTGTTTACCCAATGGCCTAAAGCAGATGCGATCGTGGGAAACCCTCCGTTTTTAGGTGGGAAAAAACTTAGAAGCGAACTGGGCGATGAATATACAGAAAAGATTTATCAGGCGTTTCCAGAAGTGAAAGGCCAACCTGACTTTTGCGTTTTCTGGTTTAGAAAAGCAGCCGGTCATCTTGGCGAGGGTCAGAGAGGAGGGCTAGTTGGGACTAATTCCATTTCTCAGAACGTAAGTAGAAAAGCAAGCTTAGAATTCATTGAAAGCAAGGGTGGATTTATTCATGATGCTATTTCTACACAAAAATGGTCTGGTGATGCAGTTGTTCACGTAAGTATAGTTAACTGGGCAAATTTGAGGCCGAAACAATGTTTTCTGGACAACTTTGAGGTTGAGTCAATATCTTCGGCGTTAAAGTCTGAAATATCAGTCACTACTGCTCAAAAACTAATAGCTAACAAGAGTGTTTCCTTTGAGTCTTGTCAACTAGCTGGCAAAGGTTTCATTATTCCAGAGGAAGAAGCCAAGCGATGGATAGCTGAAGATCCTAAAAACAAAAACGTTTTGAAACCAATGATTGATGGTAAAAGTCTCGTAAATCCAGTTGAAAAACTAAATTGGGTAATTGACTTCAATGATATTTCTATAGAAGAAGCCTCCGAGTATGAACAGCCATCTAGAAAAGTTAAAGAAAAGGTCAAACCAGAGCGAGATAGAAATCAACGAGACGCAAGGAGAGTTAACTGGTGGAAGTATGGTGAAAAGCGACCGGGAATGAGGAAGGCTTTAGATGGTCTAAGCTGCTACTTTGCCGTGCCGAAGATATCCAAGTTTGTGATGTTCATGCCTGTTAGCATTGCAATCTTACCTTGCGAAGCAAACATGGTAGTTGCAGCGGATGATTTCTATATTTTGGGCATTCTTACATCTAAGCTGCATCGACTTTGGGTCAAAGCTCAAAGTTCTACCCTGAAAGGTGATACTCGCTATACCAACACAACCTGCTTTGAAACCTTCCCCTTCCCGCAAAATCCTGGCATTCAGTTAGTCGAGCAAATTCGAGCAACGACCCAAGAATTGCATCAATACCGCACTCAGCAAATGGAAGCAAAGCAGTGGGGCATCACGACGCTTTACAACAAGTTCTTTAACGAGCCGACCAGCCAGCTTTACAAGCTCCACGCCAAGCTAGACCAGCAAGTTATGCAAGCTTACGGGTTTAAACCCGGTGATGACATTTTAGAGAAACTGCTAGAGCTGAACTTGGAGCTAGCCGAAACAGAAAACCAGGGCCAGTCTATTATCGGTCCCTGGGCACCTAACAAAGGGAGATTATGACAACACTCACCAAGGAGGAACAGTATCAACTCTTAAAGGAGTTGTGCAACCTCGGTCGCCAACGTTATCTAGCTGCTGAGGGAGATCCTCGTCGCTCAGCCAGCGGTAACGTCTACTTGACTGTCGAAGAGCAGCAGGAATTTAAAGCTTTAGCGAGAGTACTGGCAACCCAAAATTAGCATTGACACTCCACTACCCTTGAAACGGCGTGGATTTTGTTTCACAGGCTCCCCCATGGGGCGACTCTCCACAAGCTTTGACAGGGTGCGTCACACCCCTCAAATGCGCTTTTGGAGTTCAAATCTCAAACCTTGGGCTTTAAAGCTGGAAGGTTCGACCTGAGAACTTGGAACCTCAAGCCCAAAACTCGAAGTGTTGACAAAAAAGCTTCATCCTCCGAGCAAAAAGCTCGGAACTTTCAGATCAAAGCTGGGGGTTTCAGCCTTGGAACTCGGAACCTCAAGCCTAAAACTCGGCCTGTCGAGAAAAAAGCTTGAGCCTCCAAGCCTAAAACTCCATCCTCTGAATTTAGAACTCAAAGGTCCCGATTACCCTTCTACGTCGAGCGGACGGAAGCACAGTACTCTTTAACCTTTTAAAGATCTAGAAGCATTGGCGATCGCCGCACACCAGGGACGTACTCTTGTCAGCCATGACTGCCTTCGGCACGCTTCGCGAACCCAAAACAATGCCATCGGAGTTTGCTACGTTCCAGCAGTCAAAGCTCAGGAGTTATCATCGTCTCCAGAAAGTTATCGGTTTCTGGCACAGCCGACCCAGCTCCCCTGGTTGACAAAGAAAAACGTGCGAAACTCTGGCTCTCTACAAGCCATTAACACTGAGGTTTCAGGACCTGGAATCGTAACTTGTTTAACGGTTCCCCCGACTGGGCTTGGGACATCTGTCAGCATAGGCTCAGTCAGTCGAGAAATAGATCCGGGCTCAGCTCCATTGCTAATTTGGCAACCAACCCAGCTACCTTGATCGGTGAAGAAAAAGGGCTCGAATCCTTCGCGATCGCACGCTACTAATACTGAGGTTTCAGGACCTGGAATTGTCACTTGCTTGACCAAGCCTCCAACCGGACTCTGGACTTCACTCAGAATGGGTTCACTGGCTGCTGAACTACCGCTTGTAAATGCTCTCGCTGCTTCTCCCCCAGCTAAAACAGTGCCCTGTTCTGGGGGCTGGTCGCCCACCTGAATCGAGCAGTCGCTCGGAGCGTTGCGGTTCACAGCTACCCTGACCGTGACTTCCCCTTGCGGGTTCAAATAAGTATTCACTTCGGGATTCGTTTCGCTCTTAGCCTCTATATTCATCCAGATGGCTCTGTCTTGGCGGTCGTATACGCGCAGCATCATCTTGTCATTGTTTAGGTATACCCGCGCTGTATTGCGACGGTTACCCTCACACAGAGCAATGGTTTCCCCTGGGGAGGGTAGCTGGGTTAGCTCTAATAGATTGGAGCCATTGACAAAATAGGTGCGATCGCTCGCTGCTGTTGAGGTCAGCAGCGGCACCGTAACCCGGCTATTGTCGATGGTGATTGGGCCCTTGAGGGCAATGCGTTGGCCCAGCGCCACGGGGGTAAGGGCCTGGGCTGCTCCATTTACATCTAGTACAACAGTTAAATAGGTCACTAGGGCCGTTCCATTGGGAACTACCCCAAAGACAACAGCGGCATCTTCTTTGCCGTCATCGTTGATATCGCCAAAGGTCATCCAGCCTTCTTCGTTCGCTAGGCTGACCAGCATCTGCCCGTCCGGCTGCTCATAGCGGCCATTTTTCAAGGTAACGGTGGTGTACTTCGGGTCCGGGGTATAGGAGGTAGGCACAATGTATTTAGCGTTTTGTAAGGTTTGCCAGTGATCGCACCAGGCTTGCTTTTCGGGGGTAAACACCTCACGGGTCAGGCAGTTGTACCAAGTGGACTGGGCTACGACACTTGCCCCTAGCCCTTGAATCGCCAAGCTGAAGGCAATAGCCGCAATCAGCGTTTTGGGGCCAATCATTGCCGATAGAAACGACTTATTCATTGTGTCACTCACACCTAAATCTCAGTATTTTAGGGGCTGTGGCTGACGCCGAAAGTTACAAGTTTTAAGCTGACTTTTTTGAGCTGGACTTTGGTTTAGCCCAAACTCGATCAACCCCTCGAAAATTATACTCAGAACTCATGAAGCGCTTGTTTGTTGTTACGGCTTTTGCAACAATTACTCTACAGGCAAAACACTGGGAAGTGGTAGTCAAGTGAATTATCTCAGACCTGAGAAAAAGATGGCTCAATGGAAGTATTGAAATCTAGCGTGATCGCCCTACCAACACTTAAAACAGCCTAACTTTGAACACTGACGGACAAACTTTGAGTACCATCTCAATCAACCAAATCAGCCGCATGATGATTCAAATGAGCGTTAACTGCTTTTTGAAGTCCTGGATCTACAGGTTGTCCGTCCCGGCAACGTAGTTCAATTTCGACCCTTACCCGGTTTGGTTCAGACGGAGCTGGTTTCTGGTGTAAATTGATCTCATAGCCTGCCGGGTCTTGATTGTGCTGCTGCAACCATGCTTGAATCTCCAGCTTTAATTGCTTAGCTGGTTTGATCACCTGACGAGCGCGGGCAAACACCTGGCAATCGTCTGGGACATCTTCTGTTACCACCGAGCCAGCCGCCACATTGACATTTGCCCCCAAATTCACTGGGGCGACGAGCACACTATTGGAGCCAGTTTTAGTCCGATCGCCAATATAAGTCGGATGCTTATGTACCCCGTCGTAGTTGGCTGTGATAGTTCCGGCCCCAATATTGACGCGATCGCCAATAGTCGCATTGCCAAGATAGGACAAGTGAGCTGCATTGGTGCGGCTGCCCAGGGTAGTGTTTTTAAGTTCGACAAAATTGCCGATCCGGCAGGCAGCACCCACTTGGACTTGACCCCGCAGGTGGGCATAGGGACCAATCGCCGTTCCCTCCTCAACTACACTCTTGCTGATCACAGAGAAAAGCACGGTGACATTCTTGCCGATCTGGCTATCTTCAACCAGGCTACCAGGTCCGATCCGACTGCCTGACTCAATTAAAGTCTTGCCCCGCAGGTGGGTTTGAGGTTCAATCACTACATCAGGCTGAAGTTGTACGGTTTCATCAATGGTGATCGTCTCTGGACTTTTCAACGTCACCCCAGCCATCATCCAGTCATCTTTGACTCGTGCTTGCAAAATAGTGTGGGCCGCTGCCAGTTGTTTGCGATCATTGATGCCGAGAATTTCCTCGTAGTCTCCTACATCCTCTGCCATCACTGGCGCTAAGTAGTTGACGGCATCTGTTAGGTAGTACTCCTGCTGGCCATTGCTTGTACCCAGTTGTGGGAGTACCCGCGCTAAATCAGGCCAGCGGAAGCAGTAGACTCCGGCGTTAATCCGGTGATTCTGCTTTTGGGCCGCCGTGCAATCCCGGTCTTCAATAATCTTGTGCAGAATGTTCTGACGATCGCAAAATACCCGACCGTACCCCTGGGGGTTAGGTAAGTGGGCAGTCAGAATTGTGGCTGCGTTCTGCTGTTCTTGATGAGTTTGGAGCAGCCGTTTTAGGGTCTGGGGTCGCAGTAGGGGCACGTCTCCATTTAAAACCAGCAGGTCTCCGTCGAAGTCCTGCAAGTAAGGGAGCAACTGCTGAACAGCGTGTCCGGTTCCTAATTGCTGAGCCTGCTCGACAAATTCTAAGTCAGGCAAGGGCTGCAGTGCGGCTTGGACCAGGTTACTTCGATAGCCGACAACGACAAAACATCGGGAGAGTTGAAGTTCAGACAAGCTGTTAAGTACTCGCTCAACTAGCGATCGCCCTCCCAGGGAATGCAAAACCTTCGGCAGGTCAGACTTCATCCGAGTACCCCGCCCTGCTGCTAATATCGCTACCGCTATCATCGTAGTTTCAGCTAGAGTTGACTCCACCGGAGTATATCGCGCTTTTCAGCCTTTCATACCGAGTTTTGCAGCCGCAGCTAAAGTCTACCCACCTGCGTGATCCGGTCAGCTAAGAACTTGAAGACTAGGTATGGCCTAGTCTCGCCTTAGGCTCAGCTCTGAGATTGAGCTAAACTCAGAGCTGCATTTGCAATACTTCTAGAAGGTCCAACTTGACCTATCCCAACCTCAACAGCAGGTTGATTGAGTCCTACCTTTAGAGCAACTATCTCCGGCATCTCTAAGCGACAGTATTGGCAAAAGTAGTAAGACCCGCCCAAACGGGCATGACGCAATAGTGGGTCAGAGCAACAGGGACAGGAAGCCATGCTTTATTTTAGTTTGTTGAGTGTTTATTTAAGTTCTTTAATTGTGGCAAGGGGTTTAGCTGAAAAGTACCTATCCAAAGATGTAGAAATGTTACTTAACTTAGAAAATAACTGAAGTTTATGAGAGGAAGTTGAGGCTAAGCCGCTATGCCGATTAGAACCAGCGTTTTTTCCACTGGGAAGTCTGTTCTAGATCAGAGGTTTGCTGCTCAGCGCGGCGACGCTCAAGAATAGCCGTTGCTGAATCGCTCAGGGTTGGATCACGATAAGGAATGGCAGCGCGGGTGAGTAGATGCTCCTGTTCTTGCTGAGATAATTCTGGTAAATCAACGGCTAACAAACTTGCTACCGTACCGGGCGATCGCCGCCCGACTGGACGCGTCGAGCCAATCTGAAGCCCGGCTGCTCGCAAAGCAGTTCGGACAGCAGCGGCACAGGAGTAGGTAGAAAGCCTTCCTGCCGGTTGAAGACAGCGGCCAACCCAACAGAGGAATTCTACAGTCCACAACTGGGGACAGCGGGGAGGGGAAAAGGGATCGAGAAAAATTGCATCTGCCTGAAAGTTGAGTTGAGCAACCCGTTGAATGGTTTGGCGAGCATCCCCAATCAACAGTCGAGCTTGAAGGCGATGGGTCTCGACTTGATGGCAAGTTACTAGGGGGAGCACCACGTGTTGAATGGGTTCTGACCATGCCCTCAGCAAACCCTGGTCAACTGCGGTTTTGGGCACAGAGGGGTCCAATTCTAAGCCTAAAAGTTGCACTTGGCAGCAGGGGTTTACTCGCCAGATCGCCTCCAGGGCGGCAGCAGTGTTATAGCCCAGTCCATAGCAAATATCTAATAGCCTCAGAGCTGGCTGGTTGGCTAGCTGAATCAGGCAGGTGGGCTCGACAAACTTGCATTCCGCCTCCTGCCGGGCTCCATGAAGGCTGTGAAATGTTTCGCTAAACTGAGGGGAAAAAAAGGTGAATGAGCCGTCCGCTGTTAGTCTTGGTGTTATCTCGAAAGTCATGGCTTAGCAGTAGTGTCAGTTGCCTCCATCCAGATGGTCACACTGACAGGTATAGGTAGAATAACGGGTTTAATTGAATAATTATCTTATTGTCGTCAGGAGGATCTGAAGCTATGGCATCTCCCACCCCACTCCAGGGCATTGAATTGATTGACTGTGCTAAAGCAAATGCCAAGCAAGGCATTAAAACTGCCGCCGAGCTAAGCGGCTATGGTCAAGATACCCAGACCTTTCAGCAGGAACTCAAGCAGGCTTGTCAGAGTATTGGGGTAGAAATTGATGAGTTGAGTGATCTGATCACAGATCAGCAAACCGTGAGACGAGACGGCGGGATTGAGGTTGCACCCGATACGCCATCAGAGCTTTAGCATGGGCTGGGCAGCCTGGACTTAAAAAGATGGAACGATCTGGACAGCCCAAGCGCTGCCCAGGACTATATTGAAGCTAAGCTTCAGGAAGTCCTGCTGGTATTTGCTCAGACCATATCTTAAGTGGATTGTTAAGGGTACAGAAGTTGGTGGGAACTCTTAAGGTAAGTAGCTTGTTGATTCAACTAAAGGGGATTCGTGGCTCAATACCAAAAGATTGAGTACCGCATTTGCAAGGACGGCAAAATTACGGAAACTGTCGTGAATGCTTCCGGTCCTGGTTGTACAACAGACACTGAAGGAGTTGAAAAGACCCTAGGGAGTGTTTTAAAACTACAACCACAACAAGATAGAGGCTAGAGTCAGCATAGCAAGGTAGTTTTCAGCCTTCTTTTCATAGCGAGTTGCGATGCGACGAAACTGCTTGAGCCGATTGAAACAACGCTCAACCTG
>JBGTDT010000154.1:0-25277 GCA_041748155.1 Thermosynechococcaceae cyanobacterium
GACCTCAATCGGATTGAAAAGTGTTGGGCATGGCTGAAAAGCCGGACTCGCAAACAGTTACCCAACTCGGATAACTTACGCGATGCGATGGAAGTTGTTCTTAAGAAAGCAGCGTCCTAATCAAAGTGGCTATGGCTATACCTGTACGCGCCACAGCACGTCACCTGTCTGTCTGAATATCACACCTGTTAGTGATGGGGAAACTACAAGGCGCTCAAAGGAACCAACCCAGCCTCTCAGCGTGGCCTTGAAAGTAACTTAAAAAGCTAGAGGGATTACCTCTAGCGTCGAGTATTGATTGCAAGCTTGTACGCTTAGGGTTTAAGCACAATCTTGATGCAGTTGTCTCTCTTGTGCTTAAAAATTTCGTAGCCGTGCGGTGCGTCTTCTAACTTCAGCCGGTGAGTAATTATGTAAGAGGGATCGATTTCACCATTTTGGATGCGCTCAAGTAACGGACGAAAGTAGCGATGGACGTGGGTTTGCCCCGTTTTCATTGTCAAACCTTTGTTCATGAAAGCACCCATCGGCATCTTGTCCACGAAGCCAGTGTAAACACCGGGCACTGACACGGTGCCACCTTTGCGACAGGCCACGATCGCTTGGCGTAGGGCAGTGGGTCGGTCTGTTTCTAGACGTAGGGCTTGCTTTGCCTCGTCGTAGAATCCTTCTAAACCTGTGCCGTGGGCTTCCATGCCAACAGCATCCATACAAGAGTCAGGACCGCGCCCCCCGGTCATTTCCTTTAGGGCTTCACCTGCATCTACTTCTTCATAGTTAATCACTTCTGCCTTACTTTGTTCTTTAGCCATTTGCAGACGTTCGGGAACTCGATCAATCGCGATCACCCGCTCAGCACCCAACATATAGGCACTTCTAATCGCGAACTGTCCGACTGGACCGCAACCCCAGATTGCTACAGTATCTCCTGGCTGAATATCGCAGTTTTCCGCTGCCATATATCCGGTGGGGAAAATATCGGTCAGAAATAGGACTTGTTCGTCGCTCAGCCCCTCCGGAATCTTGAACAGACCGACATCGGCAAAGGGAACACGGGCATATTCAGCTTGACCGCCAGCGTAGCCACCCGTCATATGGGAGTAGCCGTAAAGACCAGAGGGAGAATGACCCATGACTTTCTCCACCATCCAAGCGTTGGGGTTGGAGTTGTCGCACAGCGACCATAGATCTTTTTGGCAGAAGAAGCAGTTACCGCAGGAGATGGTGAAGGGAACGACAACGCGATCTCCTATACTAACATTTTTGACTGCGCTGCCTAACTCAACGACCTCCCCCATAAACTCATGGCCCAAGATATCCCCAGACTTCATCGTGGGATTGTAGCCGTCATAAAGATGTAAGTCAGAACCGCAAATTGCCGTCGAGGTGATTTTAATAACAGCATCACGGGGATTAAGAATTTTTGGATCGGGTACTGTTTCGACCCGGACATCGTTGGTGCCATGCCAGCAAACTGCTTTCATATTCTTACCCTCCCTTGGGTTGACCTTCTGTTGTGGCGATCTCGCCTGCTTCCATCAGCATTTTGAAGCGGCGTAGATCATCTCCGATCTGCTGTTGCGGTTCTTCGCCAAAGAGTTTTGCAACTGCTGCAGTAATTGCTCCACCCGGAGGACTGTATTGTGTGACGACTTTGACCTCAGTGCCGCGATCGCCCGGTGCTGGCTGGAAGCGGATAAAACCAGAGTTAGGAATATCTGCACCTTCAACTGAAGCCCAAGCAATCAGTTCGTTTTCTCGATCTTCAATAATGTCTGCATCCCATTCGACGCTGATGCCTAAGGGCGCACTGGCAGTCCAGTGCGATCGCTTATCAGTCTGTACTTTCACGTCCTTGAGATGTTTCATGAAGCTTGGCAAGTTCTCAAAGTCGTGCCAGAAGCGGTAGAGTTCTGCTGCTGGCTTGTTAATTGTTACCGTCTTTTCCACCTTGATGGTTTGCATCCCAACTACCTCCTGTAAGCTGCTCCGGCCCGTCACCCACCAGTTCTGCTGCCTTCTCTGACGAGAATAACGACAACGGCCTGCCCGTACGTCCACCTGAGGGATGAGGTTAAGTCAGCCTGTAGCTAGGAATACCAAAGCCTTTGAAGCGTTACTCAAAACTTCCCTGAAAGCATGAGATTCTAGCCTGTACTTGAGGTGAGAGCTGACGATTGACTGACTGGCAGAAGTGCCTTTGCGAGAACAAAACTGGAGTGGCTTGGAGTCGAGCTACAGCATTTTGGTAGAAGCTGGCGCTACACATCTCTCGGTTGAATTGCAATACATTGTGAGGAGAAGATTGTGAGGAGAAGCGGGTAATGAGATTCGAACTCACGGCATCCACCTTGGCAAGGTGGCGCTCTACCACTGAGCTATACCCGCAAACTATTACAGTTTAGCTTCTCAAAATCAGGACCGTCTGTCAACGAACCCGACCTTGGATCGACGGTGGGTCAGTCTCTGGCTGGAGGGCGACAGAGGCCGCTGCTTCCTTTAAGACAGCAGGAGAAACCGTACTTGCAGCACCGTTGTTGTAGGTTTCAGTCTCAAGACCTGCATTAACTTGCCGCATCAAACTAGCCATCTCCAGGGCATTCATCGCGTAGTTCCAGCCCTGGTTGCCTTTAATCCCGGCTCGCTCCAGGGCTTGCTGCATCGTCTCTACGGTCAAGACACCAAAGATGACTGGGACACCTGTCTGAAAGCCAGCGGTAGCAATGCCCTTTGTCACCTCAGAGGCGACGTAATCAAAGTGAGGGGTTTGGCCTCGAATCACAGCACCCAGGCAAATCACAGCGTCGTAACGGTTGGTTATGGCCAAACGACGGGCCAACAACGGTATCTCAAAGCTGCCTGGAACCCAGAAGTAATCAACAGTTTTGCTGTTGGGGCTGACATCGACACCGTGGCGCTGGAGACAGTCCTGGCATCCCTCTAGCAATTTGCCAGTAACTAGATCGTTAAACCGACCGATTATAATTGCAAACCGGAGGGTTTCAACCTGAGTAAATCTTCCTTCAAAGATTGCCATGCCCACCAGCACTTTCCAGCCACTCATGGTAAGCTTAGCACGATCGCTGCTGGTCAGCGGCGTCGAAGGCTTCTGAGCAGACTTTTAAGGATTCCAGCGTAGAGTACTTTACTCTGAACTCAGTGATTCAGATACCAGGCCTTTGATCCAAAGTTGTTTGAACTAAACCACCAGATAATTTAAGGCCCCCACTGTGGCAACGAGAACAAACCAAAGACCTGAACCCACTAGGATTAGTCTTTTAGATTGCTCCCAGTTTTGGGGCGAAGCATAGGCGACTGGAACACCGATGACCATTGTAAAGGACAGGACGACCAGGGCAGTCAAAGCAAGTTGAAAGGCAATTTGAAAAACAGTTGACATCATTCTTCTCCTCCCCAGGGCAAGGGATTAAACCTCAGTATTAGTAGAAATTCGTGGAAGCAGTTTGTAGAAGCAACCGCGTCTAATAGTGTGCCTGAGTAGTACGCTATCAGAAAGTGAGGCACTTTCGTTTTTTAGTTTTGTAAAAGCCCCTGTTGATGAGTTTAGTTTGAATTGCCCGGTTGTGAGTCCTTTTTGCCCCCCAGCAATTGGCAAGGAAATTTTCATGGACCTGGTTTTATGTCACACGACTGCAGACTTCGATACTCTAGGCGCAGCAGTTGGGCTGGCCCGGTTGCAGCCAGGCGTCAAAATTGTCTTGTCTGGTGGCTCTGATCCTGCTGTGCAAGACTTTCTGGCCCTGTATCGAGATGAGTACCCGTTACTAGAGCATCGTTCTGTCAACCCGGTACAGCTTCGCTCTTTGCTGGTGGTGGATACACAGCGGCGCGATCGCTTGGGAGCAGCCGCGCCCTGGCTGGACCAGCCGCAGTTGAACGTCACAATCTATGACCATCATCCAAGGGCTGAACGGGACATTGCAGCAACCCAGGTTTACATCGAGGCAGTTGGAGCCACGACAACCTTGGTGGTGGAGCAACTTCAGGCTCAACAGGTCCAGCTGACGGTTGCGGAAGCGACTGTGATGGCCTTGGGCATTCACAGCGATACCGGGTCGTTGACCTACACCAACACCACCGTTCGGGATGCTGCCGCTCTAACGTGGTTAATGACTCAAGCTGCTAGTCTAAGCGCGATTGCTCAGTACATAAACCCTGGTCTTTCTAGGTCCCTACAGACGCTACTTAGCATCGCCCTAGAACAACTCCAAACCGAGCAGGTTCAGGGCCGTTCGGTCGCCTGGGTTCTGCTAACCACCCCAGACTATATCCCAGGTCTATCTCACCTGGCCGCTCAGCTGATGACGCTGACAGAGAACGACAGCTTGCTTGTGGCAAGCCGCTACCGGGTAGAAACGGATGGGAGCGGACGGCTGACGATCATTGGTCGCTCTCGCACGGCTGAAGTCGATCTCAATGCCTTACTCCTACCGCTGGGGGGAGGTGGTCATCCCCAGGCGGCGGCTGTGACCCTCAAAACCAACAATGCCGGAGCCACCCTAAACCAGCTCCTGCTTCAACTCAAGCAACAGATTCCGCCACCTCCGACAGCGCAACGGTTGATGTCTACACCTGTACGCACGATCCGACCAGAGACCACGATTGAGCAGGCCCAACAGACTTTGTTACGCTACGGCCACTCCGGTCTGCCTGTGGTCAATGCTGGCGATCGCCTGGTTGGAATTATCTCTCGGCGGGACCTGGATATTGCCCTTCATCATGGTTTCGGTCATGCTCCCGTCAAAGGGTACATGAGCAGTCCGGTCAAAACCATTGCACCCAGCACCTCACTGGCGGAGATTGAGGCACTGATGGTAAGTGACGACATTGGCCGTCTGCCGGTTCTAGTTCAGGATCAGCTTGTGGGAATTGTCACCCGGACTGATGTGCTGCGACAGTTACACCAGCTCAAACAGTCAAGTCAACTTGACTTCGGAGTGACGCAAACACCAATTCAAGCCCAGCTTGAAGCTAGCCTGAGTCCTCAGCTTCAAACCCTGCTGGCCCAGGCTGCTGCTCATGCCCAACAGCGAGGCTGGAACCTTTACTTGGTGGGCGGCGCAGTTCGAGATCTACTCTTGGCCAGACCAGAAGCTGTTGCCCTGCGTGAGTTTGATTTAGTCGTGGATGGCATAGACCCCGATGCCGCAGAGGCTGCTGGGATCGAATTGGCGCAGGCGCTTCAGCAAACCTATCCCGAAGCCCAACTCCAAATTCATGGAAAATTTAAAACCGCAGCACTTCAGTGGTCCAAGACCTCTGCTGTTGGGACCTTCGAGGTAGACATTGCTACCGCTCGCACAGAGTTCTACCCCTACCCAGCAGCCAACCCAGAAGTCGAAGCAAGTTCGATCCGTCAAGACCTTTACCGGCGAGATTTCACCATCAATGCTTTAGCAGTCCGATTGACCCCAGGCCAAGCCAGCCCCAACACTGAGCGGCCAACCGAGGGCAGGGCTGGAAACGGCAAGTTTCAAGCTGGAGAGCTACTGGACTTCTTTAAGGGTCTGGAGGATCTCAAACACAAGCAGATCCGGGTTTTACACCCCAACAGTTTTATTGAAGACCCAACCCGGATTTTCCGAGCGGTTCGATTCGCAGTCCGGCTAGGGTTTGGGCTTAACCCGCGCACTGAGCAATACATCCGCAGTGCGATCGCTAGCGGTATTTACGATCAGATTCAGGCTAAAACCAGCAAAGCACCCGCCTTACAGGTCCGGCTCAGGCAGGAGTTGAAGTATATTCTCCAAGCCCCCTACTGGGAGACTGCCCTGAAATGGTTGGCAGATTTGACTGCCCTAGAATGCCTTCACCCAAACTGGAAGCCCCGGCGATCGCTCTGGCCTGAACTCCGGTTAGCAAACCGTTGGTTCCAGTGCCTTGGCAACTTCCAGCAAGAAGCTGGAGTGAGTCGCTGGGAGGTGCTGCTTGAGGTACTGATTATTCAGCTAGCCCCAGAGTACCGGGCTGAGGTGGCGCAGAACCTCCATTTAAGCGCAAATAGCGTGCAGCGAGTTCAACAACTGGCTGATGTGCAGGCAGCTATTGTGAGGGAACTAGCTCAAGATCAACGGCCCAGTTTAGTCACACGCTTGCTTCACCAGCAGGACTCCCTAACTTTGATCTTGACCGCAGCCCAAAGTTCATTGGTGATTCGTCGAGTAATCTGGTCGTATCTGAGCGATTGGGCTAAGCGTAAGCCGCTGCTGACGGGCAATGACCTCAAAGCCCTAGGTTATCTGCCAGGTCGCCACTTCAAGCTGATCTTAGCAGCCCTGCAAGCAGCAACCCTGGATGGCATCGTTCGCGATCACCCAGGAGCAGAAGCGTTCCTAGCCCAGCACTATCCCCTGGTGAAAACATCTTGATACCACCAAGAAATCTCTGCCTACAGCTATTTCTACCCCTAATGGTGTTAAACTGATAGTTGAGGATCATTTCGGCTGCGTCGTTTGTTTTTATCATCTATGATTACAGACACCTTTCCGGGTCTTCTCTTCACACCTTCTGATTCGGGAGTTTTTTGATGTCAATTTACGTCGGTAACTTATCCTTTGAGGTCACTCAGGACGACCTTAGTCAAGTTTTTGCAGAATATGGAACCGTTAAACGGGTACAACTGCCGAGCGATCGCGAAACAGGGCGTCCTAGGGGTTTTGGCTTTGTAGAAATGGGAACAGAGGAAGAAGAGGCCGCTGCAATCGAGGCGCTTGACGGCGCTGAGTGGATGGGTCGTGGCCTTAGAGTCAACAAAGCTAAGCCTCGGGAAGAAAGAAGACCCTCGGGTGGTGGTAGCTGGGGCAACGATAGAAGCTCTTCTAGACGTTACTAAGCTTTGAGATTAAGGACATAATCTTGTTTTGAGAGGGCAGATTTCTTGTCTGCCCTTTTTGGCAGGTAGTTCGATAGCTTGGTCAATTGTACGAAGGAGATTAGGATGACCCAGGTGATTCTTGGTGAAGATGAGGGGATTGAGTCAGCCCTGCGTCGATTCAAGCGGCAAGTTTCTAGAGCAGGAATTTTTCCAGATATGAGGAAGCACCGTCACTTTGAAACGCCGCTTGAGAAGCGTAAGCGTAAAGCAATTGCCAAACACAAGCAAGGTAGAAGGGGTTCTCGTCGCTAAGCGTAGTTGTCACGGTGAAGCCCCGCGAGTTTAAGTATTATTTTTAGGCAACTAACAGGAAATTTGATCATCCTTGCAGCATTACTGCTGAAGTGGTGTGGGAAAACAGTGCTGAAGAGGAAGTTAAGCATGAAGACTAGCGAACTTTTAAGCCGGTACGCAGCAGGACAACGAGATTTTAGGAAGGTGAACCTGATTGCGGCAAAGTTGAATAATGTCAACTTAAGTTATGCAAACCTTAGTGGTGCTGACTTGAGAGGTGCATATCTAACCAGAGCTAATCTGAGTGGCACCGATCTCAGTAGTGCAAATCTGACCAAGGCAAATCTTAGAAATGTAGATCTGAGGCATGCACACTTGCAGGGAGCGATAATGCCCGATGGAGCAATCCACGGCTGAGTCAGGGTACACCCGGCGGCCAGGTTGTCACAAGAAAAACAATTACAACTCCCAAGGCCAAGATTCCTTGAATCAAGTTGCCTATTAAGGAACCTACAATAACCCCTAGGGCTGCTTTAGCTGCCAGTTTTAGGTCGTGGCAATAGAGCCACTCCCCAGCCATTGCACCCAGGAGCGCTCCTAGAATAATCCCTAATAGGGGACCTCCCAGGGGTAAGGCTGGCAAAAGACCTAAAAACCCCACTAGCACGCCTACAATCGCCCCCAGTTGTCCCCAGCGGCTAGCTCCAGCTTGCTTGGCTCCCCAATAGGTTGCTAGCAAATCGACGCCAACGCTCAACACAAGAACCAGAACCGCGATCGCCAAAGCGACACTTACTGTTTCAAAGCCATTTGCAGCACCCCAGATCAGAATTGCTGCGACAATTAAACTAGCACCGGGGACCGCGGGTATAACCGCCCCGACTACACCGATAACCATTAAGGTAACAAGCAGCCAGTATAGAGTCATAATTCCTAATTTGGCCTGCAACTCCGGGACTTGAGGCTCCTAGTCTCTTGCTTTTGTAATTCAAAAAGCAAGGCATCATTAGGGCATAGTGCTATCGTTAAACCCTGTGTTCAACGATAGCACTCAAATAAAACCCATACCATGGCCAAAACCTGTAATAGAATCTAGAGCCGGAGGATAGTTCGACATCAGGTTCTTGTATTCTCACTCACAGTCATATCTAATCTAAATATTCTGTTCTTTCCTGTAGTGGAGGCTGGGGGTAGCAGTGGTAATTATGCTAATTACAACGAAGACAAACCGTCATCTAGGTATTAACTGCAATACCGACTGCCTTGGAAGGTTCTAGGAGGTAAGGAAAACAGCGGCCACGCTCTACTCCTTCTGGATTTGAGCCTTCTAAGTTCTCTAGTACTCAACTTTCTCTACCCTCAGCATCGTTTTCAGTAGGTCACTGAATTTAGCGATCAAGACCATAGACCAAAACTCGATAGAATCTAATTGAAACACTAACCAAACTCCTGAAAAACCTTGGTTACAGCCACTGGCCTGGTTAGTTGGCAGAGGCGCAACTTTTTGCTAACAGTTCTTGCCATAAGTTTGTAGCAGGAAGGTTTGACTGGATAAAGTTCTTAAGAGCTACGGATAGCTGAAAGTGTTGCTGTAGCGAGGCCTACCTCCCCACTGAACTGAAGAGAGCGTTGATGAGTATTTCAAGTTCTGTGCTGACGGATCTGCTCCAGGCCCAGCCGCATCTGAGAGCGCAGATCTACTTTAAGTCTTCCTTGGCGGCGCTTTCCCATGCGATGGAAGATCAGGTTCTTGCTGGAGATGGTCACCCCATAGTCATTGCCACTTTTCAGCAGGAACGGTTTTTTCGCCAGGAAACCCATCGATATTTGCAAATTTCGAAACAATCGGACCAGGTTTACGTTTTGGCTCCCGCAGGGACTGGGCTTAGGAGCAGCTCCGGCGAGTATGAAACCATTGCTTTTAACCCTGATGACGCGTTGAGTCAGGAGTGGAATTTGGTTGTAGTTGGTCAGCATTATGCAGTCTGTTTACTCTGCCAAGAACACGAAGATCCATCTACTTTACCAATGGAGCCACAACTGTCCCATTTGGATCAAGCTCGCAGATTTGAGGGGATCTGGACCTTCGACCGCCAGGTTGGCTGTGAGGCAGCCCGGCTGTTGTTACAGCGGATTTTACACTACCAACCGGGGTTAAGACCTAAAGTGAAGCGGGCAATGGCTCAGCTTGATGCCCCAAAGTCATCAGAATTTCACCAGATTGATCCAGCTCCTTTTACGGAACGGCTGGTGACCTACTTGCAGGCAGGCCAGTACAAATTACTGAAAACCTATCGTTCGATCGCGGTGCAGGAGCGCAAGGAGCGCCTGGTGAATTCGATTACGACAGCAATTCGGCGATCGCTGGATCCAGAGGAAATCCTTAAGGTTGCCGTTCAAGAACTTGGGCAAGCGCTTCAAAGCTGCCGTTGTCTCCTCTATCGTGCTCAGGACACCGATACAGCCGTTACCCTGCGGTACGAATCTCTAGGCAATCGCGTTAGGTCGCTAGGGGGACAGACCTGGCTATTGCAGGACAATTTCCTGTTTCAAGCGGTTGTGCAACGGCAAGAGCCAGTCTACATTGAAAATACCCAAACAGAACCGCGACTAGTCGCTCACCCACGACTGCAAGCCCTAGTGCAGCAGGCAAAAATTCGCTCTTGGCTGCTAGTTCCGGTACTTTACCAGGGACGATTGCTAGGCATTGTTGAGTTGCATCATTGTTTGAAAACAACCCGTGACTGGGATAAAGATGAACGCTCCCTGGTGGTTGCGATCGCCACTCAGGTTGGGTCCGCCTTGATTCAAGCTGAAGCCTACGCCAACCTAGAAGACTTGAACCAACAGCTAGAAGCCCTAGAGCGAACCCGCAGCAACTTGATTGCCGTAACAGGCCATGAACTTCGCACCCCCCTGTCTACCATCCAAGTCTGCCTGGAAAGCTTAGCCAGCGAACCGGACATGTCGGCTGAGCTGCGGCAGATCATGTTAGATACT
Organism: Thermosynechococcaceae cyanobacterium; assembly: GCA_041748155.1. GTDB lineage: Bacteria > Cyanobacteriota > Cyanobacteriia > Thermosynechococcales > Thermosynechococcaceae > JBGTDT01. Next base: position 10,130 of record JBGTDT010000154.1, read on the forward strand.
GCCCTGGGAGATGCCGAACGCCTGCGCAAGCTAGTGCAAGACTTTCTCACCCTCTCACAGCTTGAAAGTGGTCGGGTAAAGTGGCATCCTGAAACCCTACCTCTGCAAGAATGTGTTGATCTAGCTTTAAGTAGTGTCCATGCCCGTGAGTCGGATGGCTCGTTACCACAGATTACCACCCAAGTGCCATCGGAGCTGCCCTTGGTCCGGGCGGATGGAGAATGGTTGGTTGAAGTACTCTCTAAGCTGATCGAAAATGCCTGTAAATTCACTGACTCTAAGGGAACTGTCACCGTTCAGGTTGAGCGCAACGGGGGTGAGATGGTTGAAGTCACAGTGGCGGATACAGGTCGTGGCATTGAACCCGATCGTTTAGAGACAGTGTTTGAGCGATTTTATCAGGAAGAGGGAGCACTGCGACGGACTACTGGAGGCACCGGCTTGGGTCTGGCCATCTGCCGTCAGATTGTCCAGGGTTTGGGTGGAAAAATCTGGGCCGAGTCAGCGGGGAAAGACCAAGGGACCCAGTTTCACTTTACACTTCCAAGTGCAGAGGCAAGTACAGAGACTAGGCCGAAGACTCCTGCCAGGTCGGACAAGGCGAACAATAGCCGCAGAGCGCTCAACCGCACCTGAAGAACTATTACAGTTCCTGACAAACGTGAAATAAAAGACCACGACAGTGCTAGGATGCCTGCGAGAACAGAGTTTTACGCTTGGTGCGTAACATTTGGCGCGTAACATTAGGAGAGTATTCATGGCAGAGTCACCTAAGGGACAGATGCCTTTGTTCGGCGGTAGCACTGGGGGCTTGCTGACAAAGGCTCAAGTGGAAGAAAAATACGCCATCACCTGGACAAGTCCAAAAGAGCAAATCTTTGAAATGCCAACAGGTGGAGCCGCCACCATGCGGCAAGGAGAAAACCTGCTGTACTTTGCTCGTAAAGAGCAGTGCCTTGCCCTGGGCGGTCAACAGTTACGAAAGATGAAGATTAATGACTACAAAGTTTACCGGATTTACCCAAACGGTGAGACGGAGTATCTTCATCCTAAAGATGGTGTCTTCCCAGAGAAAGTTAATAAAGGCAGACCTTACGTGAATAAGGTAGACCACCGGATTGGCGAAAATCCAGATCAGCCTAAGGTCAAATTTAGTGGCACGCCGACCTACGGTCTTCCGACCTACGAAGAATCTAAAACCTAGCCTCAACAAGCTGGATTAAGCTCTCCAAACTGACTTCCTCTAAGTTTGGAGAGCTTTTTCTAAGCAGAAGGTTGGCGACAATGGTGGAATCAGGGGGAGACGCGATCGCACTAGCCAACTGCCAGTACTCCCAAGTGGAGACATCGGCTAGAAAATAGGCAAACTGCAACTTAGAAGCAAGGGAATTAAACTACGAGCAGGAAGGGGCAACTACACCCTTAACCCTAAAAACGTTCATTCATGATTTTTCCTGACTTTTCCCAGTTTTCCGTGCTGGCGCAGCAGGGTAACTTTGTGCCAGTTTACCAGGAGTGGATTGCCGATCTGGATACCCCCGTTTCAGCCTGGTATCAAGTTTGTGCCGGTCAGCCCTACAGCTTTTTATTGGAGTCCGTGGAAGGAGGTGAGCAGCTTGCCCGCTATAGCTTTTTAGGCTGTGATCCCCTATGGGTTCTTGTCACCAGAGGAGAACGGACAACTCAAACTCACCGGGACGGCTCTGGACGAGAGTTTACCGGAAACCCCTTTCAAATTTTGGCTGAGTGCCTCCAGCCTTACCAACCTGTCAAGCTGCCTCAACTCCCGCCTGGCATTGGCGGTTTATTTGGCTTCTGGGGCTATGAGCTAATTCAGTGGATCGAGTCGCGAGTCCCTGTCTTTGCAACCACTGAGACGGATCTGCCCGACGGACTGTGGATGCAGGTGGACAATCTGCTGATCTTTGATCAGGTCAAGCGTAAGATTTGGGCGATCGCCTATGCCGACTTGCGCGATCCAGCAGTTAATTGGGCCGAGGCTTACCAGTGGGCCTGCGATCGTGTCACCCATCTGGTGAACAAACTCCAGATACCGCTTGACCGCCAGCAAACTATGTTGGCCTGGACACCCAAAACCCAACCAACCCTTACCTACACCAGTAATACGACCCGGGCACAGTTCTACGCCAACGTGGAACAGGCAAAAGCCCATATTCAAGCAGGAGATATTTTTCAAGTTGTTTTGTCGCAGCGCCTTTCCAGGAGTTACCAGGGCGATCCTTTTAACCTCTATCGCTCCCTGCGCCTGATCAACCCCTCGCCCTACATGGCCTATTTCCACTTCCCCGACTGGCAGATTATTGGTTCTAGTCCAGAAGTGATGGTGAAGGCAGAACACTTGGATCACGCCCCTAGCCCGATGCGAGCAACAGTTCGACCGATCGCGGGCACCCGTCGTCGCGGCGAGACTACCAGTGAGGATCATGCCCTCGCTCAGGAGCTATTACAAGACCCCAAAGAAATTGCCGAGCACGTGATGCTGGTTGATCTCGGTCGCAACGACCTAGGCCGGGTTTGCCGCAGTGGTACAGTTCGGGTGAAGCCCGATCAGTTAATGACAATTGAGCGTTACTCCCACGTGATGCACATTGTCAGCAACGTCACGGGGGAGCTGGCAGCAGACAGAACGGCCTGGGATTTGCTCAAGGCTTGCTTTCCAGCGGGCACAGTCAGTGGCGCACCCAAGATTCGGGCAATGGAAATTATTCACAAGCTAGAGGGCTGTCGCCGTGGACCCTATTCCGGCGTCTATGGCTACTACGATTTCGAGGGTCAGTTGAATACCGCGATCGCGATTCGGACCATGATTGTTACGCCCACGAGTCTAGCTAGCTCAAGCAATAGCATTCATACGGTTACTGTCCAGGCAGGTGCGGGTTTGGTAGCCGACTCAGATCCAGAAAAAGAGTATGAAGAAACCCTCAATAAAGCCCGAGGATTACTAGAAGCGATTAACTCCTTGACTGGCCTCACCCAAGGCCAGTTAGTAGACCGCCCTTAACCTAAGCTTGACGTGACAATTACCTCCCCTTTACCACCAGGCTCTAAATTTAGAGCCAAAGGGCAATTGATCACTGCGGTTTTTCTAGCTTGGTGAAAAGCAACCCAGCTTTGAGAATCCGACTAGGGTCGAGAACTTCATTTAGAAGTGTAATTTATGCCAGGGAAAACTGCTGTATGCTGAACCACCTCGCTTCAGAAGCACTCACTCAGTTTGACCACCGCCACCTACTGGAAGAACTTTATCGAGAACGGGAGCTTTGCTCCTTTGCAAATGGTGGATCAATTCCGATGCAGCCCGAAGAAATCTGGGTTGTGTGTCGAGGCGTTGTCCAACTGAGTACCCTGCATCCCAGTGGAGATGAGGTCCTCCTGGGCCTCACGGGTTCCTCTATGCCCTTTGGTCTACCCTTGACTTCCCTCAACCCTTACCTGGCAACAGCGCTGTCTAACGTCGATCTGCTCCGTTTGACCCTAGCAGACCTTGAGGACTCTGCTAACCTGTCACGAGGATTTTTCCGTCACTTAAGTCGTCGTTTACAGCAAACGGAGGCAATTTTAGCGCTTGTGGGCCATCGCCGAGTTGAGGAGCGCTTGAGCCATTTACTCTGCTTACTCCAGGCTGAAGTGGGCCAACCCGTTGAGGGAGGAACTCGCTTGACGGTAAAGTTGACTCACCAACAGTTAGCCAATGCGATCGGCACAACCCGCGTCACCGTAACCCGCCTACTAAGCAAGTTGCGTGAGCAGCAGTGGATTAAGCTGGACCCGACTCGCCACATTATCGTCATGTCTGAGGCTATGCTGCCTTAACGTTCCGATCCACCCACCGCTAGTAACTTCTGGGACTCAACCAATATCCTTGAACCGGTCAGGTACACCCCGCCTGTTATGGTAGGAGCACCTCCTAAGGTGAACGGCATTGTCTAAGCTTGAGAACGCGAGATGTGTAGGATCTCACCGATCTCTGAAAAGCCTACACGAGCGTATATCCGTGCTTCTGCTTCATGTGCAGCCACCAAGAAAGGTACAGAGATACCCGCGGCGAAAGCTTCCTGTACTAATCGGGTCGTGAGCGCTCCTGCCACACCTCGACGGCGGAAGGCAGCACGTACACCAATACCTGCAATCTCTGTCGTTTGGTTACTTGGTACAGAACATACCCCCGCTCCTACAGGCTCACCAGTTGCCACAATCCTGGCGAGAACAGCAATTCCACCTGTTGCAAGACTGTTTCGGAGACGAGTGACAGCTATGGGGTTTGGCGTGGGATCGCCATAAGCTTCGTGCTGAACTGTGACTATGGAGAGCAAGTCGGCATCAGAGGTTGGCAAAACCAACTCGATACCTGGAGGTATCGGGAGGATCTGCTCTGATCTAGGAGCGCACGTCATGAGCGGCAGATGGCCTTCAATCCGGAAACCCGCATCGATTCAGTGCCTCTTCGACAGCAGGCGCCAACTGCGCGACATACTCTAGGCGCGGCTGTCGCAAACGTTTTTCATAGGCGGCGATGAGGGCAGTCACGTCTACGGGTGAGGGTGTGGCATGATCATCGGGAATGGCGTAGTTGAGAAAAGGATTGTCATTGGAAGGTGTGAAGGTGGCGAGAAACGGCCCGATTCGCTCTGTGTCGCGTTGGTGGCTCCCTGCAACTCGTAGATACGACTGAATGCGCGAATTCATAAAACTGCCTTCATCAGGCGAACATATGGCAATGGTTCAGAACTTTAAATTAGCACTGAGCGCTAACAGACAACTTCGAAGGGCTGCTCCCACCAATAACTTTAGCAGCATGACTATATCACTAGACGCTTGAATCCCTGAGGCTTATGCTGAACACAGTGGGACTTTTGCAATTGAGCAAGCTATGTCAACGGAATTATTGCGATCGCTGGTCTGGACCGACTACCGGCTCGCCCTTCTTTTTGGCGTGTTGATGCCGTTAGGATTACTGATTTGGGCTCTTGTGAAAAAAGCAGAGGCAATTCAGCGGTTGTTAACGACGTACTGGCGGGTCTCTAGTCTGCTGGCGATTGGGGTTTACTTGATGATTGCTGAGCTACCCATTAGCTTTTTGACTAGTGTTATGGCACTGATCTTGATTCCTATCTCCCTCTGGTTTTGGGTAGATCTAAATGATGAAATTGCTGACCGGCGAGGTCCTTTGAAGTTGTCATTTACTGCCTGGCGCTGGGCCATGACGGTTTACTCTGTTTTAGCGATCCTGCTACAACTACCTTTTCTCCGGTGTGCCTTCTCTAAAGCGGCGATCGCCACTCCTGCTTGCCAGGTCTGGCTAGAAGCTCCGTTTCTGTTTAAGCAGATTTTTCACGCCAATACCAAAACCGGAACCCTGGGATTTCTCGGTATCGCGGCCTTAATTTTTTACGTCCTCTGCTTGCTGTACTTTGTCTTTGTCAAGCTGGGTAAGCAGGGCCGCTCTGCAACGGGCTACTAGCGAGAATGGTGACTGGGGTAGGTTATCGGCTAGAGCAATATACGGTAAAACGTCCCCAAGAGGTTTTGCTGGTTAGCGCTGAGATTGAGGGCCAGAGGGATCAAATTGCCATCTTCAAAGGTTACTCCAGTTCACTCATGCAACCCACGGCCTCTAATCTAGATGTGCCAGTTTTACCCGACACCGCAAGAATTATCACCATTGATCGCCTAGAGGGACCCTACAATCCCAAGCAGCCGCGCTACTTGCAGCAAGGACTCACTTGGGAAAGTTTCCAGCCCTTGCTAGCAGAGGTGGGAGTTTAACATCGGTAGGGGTAGGAGTGAAGAAAATAGCTCAACAATTTTGCCTCAAAGGTTGGGAATTCAAGTGCGGAACTTGGATGCTGAAGCAAAAAGCTGGATGTTCCGAGTTCTAAGCTGAATTTGTTGACTCAAAAGCTCAAGGTTTCGGGCTCTAAAGCTGAAGCTTCAAGATCTGGAGACGGTGTTTCAAGTTTCGGGCTTGAAGTTTGGAGTTCTAAAACCGGATGACCAGGCTCTAAGCTTGAAAGATAGAGTTTTAATCTTGATCCCCGTTGCTAAAAGACAATAGCGCTGCAGCAAGCGCGATCGCATCTTAAGCTGGGAAACCAGAGGGAGTGATTTTCTTGCGGCGCTTCTCAAAGGGGTTCCCAGTCGTAGAAAGCAGCAAAAGTTGTTTTGTCCCTATCGCGCTACCAGAATTTCGACTCGGCACGATATTGTTTAGCCATCCGCACAATCAATTACAGTAAGGGTAAGCAGAAGTTACCTTGACCAACGTCGTCTAAGCCAAACAAGACGCACCCGTAGTTTCTTCTAGTGAAGCGACCAGGGCATTTTGCTCAGGTTCCTATAGCCAAGGCGATCGCGCTGAGAAAGTCATGATCAGACTCAAAATAACCACAATCCTGGGAATTGCCACCCTACTGGGCAGTGGGGTTCCCTTTAAGCCGCCGACTGTCTCGGCCCAAACCCCGCCGCCCCTTCTAGCCCAGGTGAAGGTTGAGATTTTTGTCTTGCCAACTGGCCCATCTAACTATCAAAACTACGCCCGCGTTAAACACCGAGACTCCTGGGGTAGACCCTACCCTGGCCAGTACTTTTATAGCCGCGATCGCTACCCCCAGTACCGATACCGGGGGAATTCTTACTGTTCTCCCTATCAGTGCTACAACCAGAATCCAACCCGCTTTATCCAGCGGGACTACTGGGGGAATCCGGTCTTTTCTAACCAGCGAGACGTTTTGGCCCCTACTGGCCTCAAGGGTAGAACCTTTAATTACCGTGGCTGGTAGGTTGATACTTTGGCTCTAGCATTAATGCCTGCCGGGCCTGTGGCTCACGGGTGAGCTGAAGCAGCAAAAGTTTTGACTGTCGTGTTACTTTTTACTGCTTGTAAAACACTACTCTCACCAACTTTGGACATCTACCAAGCAGGCATACGTCCCCTCCTATCTGGACTCAAGGCTGATCCAGAGTGGCTACACCAGCAAATTATCCAGCTTTGTACTCAGGTAGAACGCCGCAGAGACCAGCGTTTAGCTAACTGGCTACAGAGACAAATACGGCGCTCCTGTAGCCTGATAGACCCTCAGCTAGAACAGAAACTGTGGGGACTAACCTTTCCAAACCCCGTTGGTCTTGCCGCTGGATTTGATAAGGATGGCGTTGCCTCCAGGGTTTGGTCTAGCTTTGGGTTTGGTTTCGCCGAACTCGGAACTGTGACGTTGCAGGCCCAGCCCGGAAATTCCCGGCCCCGGTTGTTCCGCCTGCCCTTAGATCGCGCCGCGATCAATCGCATGGGCTTCAACAATCAGGGAGCAGTACAAATGGCTGCTATTCTAAAGCAGAACCGACAGGCAGACCATCCTGACCAAAGTCCGATCGGGATTAACCTAGGTAAATCAAAGCTAACTCCCCTCGATCAAGCTGTAGAGGATTACCTGGGTAGTTTTCGCCTCCTCAAGGCCTGGGGGGATTACTTTGTCGTCAATGTGAGTTCTCCCAATACCCCTGGATTGCGATCGCTGCAAGCAACCGATCAACTCGCTCCCATCCTGAGCGGGCTGCAACAGGAGAACCAGGGGGAAAAGCCGCTTTTGGTGAAAATTTCCCCCGATCTGGAGTGGGAGGCGATCGCCGCCATTTTAGAACTAGCTCAAACCCACCACCTAGCCGGGGTTATTGCCACTAACACCACAGTTCAACGCCACGGCCTAAAAACCCAGACCATCCAAGCCACGAATAACCTAGTGACACAGGAAGCGGGTGGATTGAGTGGCGCACCCCTACGTCAGCGCTCTACAGAGATCATCCAGTTTATCTGGCAGCAAACTCAGGGCAAGCTTCCCGTCATTGGTGTCGGCGGCATTTTTACCGCAGAGGATGCCTGGGAGAAAATTACTGCCGGGGCCAGCCTAGTTCAGATCTACACCGGATGGGTCTACGAAGGTCCCTGGATGGTACGTCGCATTTTGGCAGGGCTACAGGATAAGCTAGACCAGCAAGGACTACCCACCCTCGCCAGCGCAGTTGGTTTAGAGCACAAACAGTAAGTAGACAGTATTTACCTGTTCGTGGGTAGCCTAGGGATTAAATGTGCTAATTGTAAGCAAGAAGACTAGTTTATAAAAATATTTTTTGAATAGTACTTTACTGATTACTTTGTTATTTATTTTGAAAGTGGTTATTTAGTTTGTAGTCTCTAAACTAAATAAACTTTATCTAGAAGATTCAAGAAAGCAATGAATCTACCTAAGCCAAAACCAAAAGAGTTGAATCCACGTCTGGCTTTCTATTTTCTTGTTTTTATCAACTTTATAAATTCCCTTGGTTTAGGCCTAGGTATCTCAATAGCAGATTTACTTACTCATCTAAACGAGCTTGGTTTAACAGGGACAAACAAGACTCATCCTGCTCCCAGTTTGACAATAGCTTTTTTATACGTATGTGCTTTTTTCGTCGTCCCACTCATACTTTTGATACCTTTAGGACTTTTTATGGTAGTTGCCGGTCTACTCTCTCTTGTATATATGTTTACAACAGCAGTTGCGACAGTATTTGCTTCGGATAAACTTATTATTAGATTAACGGCTATACCAGTTTACATACTCACGGCAACTTCAGGCATAAGTTTAGGGCTAGGAATGTCTGGATTAAAAATCTTTGATTTGAGTTGGATGCCAGTGTTTTTAGTATCTAGTACACATTTATTAGCTATTTGTATTACTCTTTTGCTCTTAGGCTCAGATGAATTAGTTTAGGTAAATTTGATTTATAAGATTTAAGTTAGCTTTTAATCTTCAAAGTTCTTCCCTTGCTGTACTGCCATGAAGTTGACTCAGACCCTACAGGATTGGCTGAATCTTTTTCTTTGCTCTCCCTGCCCCCTGTGTGATCGTTCAGCGTCTGGAGAATTGTGTCAAGACTGCCAGCGGCAAATCAAAAGCTGCCAAATTTGCAACCCGGCTCAGGCTTGGCAGGGAGACCTACCCGTGTTTTCCTGGGGAGTTTACGGCGGAGCCCTGAAGCGGGCGATCGCAGCCCTGAAGTACGACAACCAACCGCAACTGGCCCGCCCCCTGGGTCAGTGGCTAGCTCAGGCTTGGCTAAACGCTAGAGTCTCAGGCTCTCAACTAACGGTTGTGCCCATCCCCCTACACTGCGGCAAGCAACAACAGCGTGGCTACAATCAAGCTGCCCTCTTGGCCCGTAGTTTCTGTGAGATTACAAGGCTGCCGTTGCAATCTCAGGGGTTAGAGCGACGTCACCCAACTAAAGCCCAGTTTGGCTTGTCTATCTTGGAGCGAGAACAGAACCTAGCCACAGCCTTTAGCCTGGGTCGGGACTTCTCCAGGCAGCATCCTGCTCACCCCGTGCTGTTACTCGATGATATTTATACCACTGGAGCAACTGCCAATGCTGCCCTGAAAACGTTGCGGTGCTCTAAAATCCGAGTGGCAGGAATAGTCACGGTTGCTTTTGCTAAGCGGTCTTAGCAGCCGACAATGTATGTCCCAAAGTTATGACCACGCTCAAACCCTGCACAAGTTCTAGCCTTCAGCAGTTGCCGCTGCATCTGCTTCAACTTCTAAGTCCTCAGCGGGTGTCTCTTGGGTTGCTTGAACCACTGGTGGCTTTGGCTTGCTCGGCTTAGGCCCCCGCGCTAGGGCGGGATTTAGGGGTGGCCGACTAGATTCTCGCTCCTTTTCTCTTCCTCTGCCTTTTTCCTTTCCTTTGTCTTTTTCTTTTGCCGGTAAGGGTCGAGGGATGTTTCGCTTTTCTGGGGACTGATTCTCTGGAGAATCAGTCACTGAGTCTTGATTTGTTTCAGTGGGGCTGGCTTCAACTTCTAAGACTACTTCAGCGTCATTACTAGCAGCGGTAGCCTGACGCTCAGACTTTTTGATCGGACGTTCTACCATGATTCGGCGTTTCTATGAGTTGTAAGTTGAGACTTAATTGAAAGCGTAGGCTGTTTGGAGCGCCCACCAGATCAAGAAGCTAATGCTGCCTAGGAGCAAAATTGCTGAGATTGCGATCGCGGCGGGGCTATCTGCCCCTTCAAACTTCATGATCCCACGATTAAAGTTAGATGACATGGTGTATCCTCTTTGCCTAGCGACTCAATCAAGTACCTGACTCGAACCTATCATAAGCAACTTAGCGGCCCTGCGCGTCAGTTTAGCGTAGGAGTTCTCAATTAACCCTCACCCTGACCGGAACTAAATTCTGGCTGGTGAGGACCAGACTGGGTTATTGTAAACTTATGAGAAGGTCCTCTATGGGGACGCAGCATTGCACTCAGATTGCTTAGATCCCTGTACAGGCTTTGTTGAATGTCCCTTGATGTGGTGTCGCTGGAAACGCTTCAGGAACTAGCTCGTCAGTATGGCTACTGGGCTGTCCTCCTCGGTATTTTAATCGAAAACACAGGAATTCCAATTCCCGGCGAAACCATTACCTTGGTTGGGGGGTTTTTGGCTGGAAGTGGTGAACTAGATTACTGGCTGGTACTCGGCAGTGCGATCGCAGGCGCCATTGTCGGGGACAATTTTGGCTACTGGATTGGAGTTTACGGTGGCTGGCCCTTGCTCCTGGGTTTGGGACGCGTGTTTCGGATTCCAGAAGCTCAACTTGTAGCGGCTAAAGCCCGATTTGGCAGAAATGCGGCTAGAGCTGTTTTTCTGGGTCGATTTGTGGCACTCCTACGGATTTTTGCCGGACCTATGGCCGGTATCTCTGGCATGGCCTACGGTCAGTTCCTAGCCTACAACTCAGCCGGGGCAATTGTGTGGGCCTCAGTTATGGTGACATTGTCTTTCGTTTTGGGCCAGATGGTCTCCCTAGAGCAGTTAGTCACCTGGGTCGGGCAGTTTGGCCTAGTCACCTTAGGGCTGGTGGCTGCCTGGATCGGAATCTCGCTTTGGCTGGAGCTTCGGACCAAGGAGGTTGTCTGCGCTGAGCAACTCAAACCAGATTCAGATTTGCAGTCTAATCAGAATCTCTAGTTTGCTGGGCCCAGACCCGAGTCGGTAATCCCCAAACATAGATAAAACCTTCGGCGGCCTTGTGGTCAAATTGATCACCCGCTCCATAGGTGGCAAGCTCAGGACTGTACAGGGAGTGGCTTGACTTGCGCCCCACAATCATTGCATTACCTTTGAAAAGCTTAATTCGGACTTTACCGGAGACTCGAAACTGGGTTTGTTGAATAAAGGCATCTAGCGCCTGTTTGAGGGGGCTGTACCAGAGGCCGTTGTAGACCAACTTGCTGTAGGTTTCTTCAATCCCTCGCTTGTAGTGAGTGACATCGGAGCTGAGGGTGAGGCTCTCTAGCTCACGATGGGCTTGGATCAGAACTAGCAAGGCTGGCGTTTCATAGATCTCGCGGGATTTGATCCCGACCAGACGGTTTTCAACCATGTCAATGCGCCCCACACCGTGCTTGCCAGCCAATTGGTTTAAGCGCTCGATCAACTCCACAGAATTACTTGTCTCCCCGTTCAAGCTAGTTGGCAGGCCGCGCTCAAACCCGATTTCTATGTACTCTGCTTGCTCAGGTGTGTGGGCGATCGCTCGGGTGAGCAAGTAAATTTCTTCCGGGGGTTCGGTCCAGGGGTCTTCCAGTGGGCCAGCTTCGATGCTGCGGCCCAGCAGGTTGCGGTCAATACTGTAGGGCGATGACTTCTTCACCGCAGCCGTAATCCCAAATTGTTCCCCGTAGGCAATGGCATCCTCGCGGCTCATGCCCCACTCGCGGGCCGGAGCAAGAACTTTTAGGGTTGGGTTGAGGGCAGCGATCGCGACATCAAAGCGAACTTGATCGTTGCCCTTGCCTGTGCAGCCGTGGGCCACCGCATCAGCACCGTGTTCCTCGGCTGCCTCAACCAGCAGCTTGGCAATCAGGGGGCGAGCCAGGGCAGTGGAAAGGGGGTAGCGATTTTCGTAGAGGGCATTTGCCTGAAGCGCGGGGAAGGCATAGTCTTTGACAAAACTCTCCGTTGCATCCACGACTAGAGATTGTTCTGCCCCAGACTTGAGCGCTTTTTCCCGAATGGGCTCAAGTTCATCGCCCTGGCCCAAACCGACAGCGAGGGTAATCACCGCTTCCACCCCCCATTCTTGCTTCAGGTAGGGAATACAAACGGAGGTATCAACCCCGCCTGAGTAGGCGAGCACAACCTTCTTGGCGCGACCCATAATCTGTGAGTTTAGTAGAACAACTGAGTCCTTATTATGCAACTAATTAGCGAAAGTTCTTGTCAGATATTGCACAGATTCTTCTCAACGGCTTGATGCAAATAAAAGGATTGAGCTGCTTAGCTGTCTCCCTAGCACTGGCAACCCTGATGGCCGACCACTTTCCTAACCTACCTACCGCAGCGTCAGAGCAGCCTGCCAGAGTTAGCCGTGACGGTAACTTAGCACCTGCCAACCTAGTGGCTCTGCTTTATCTCAGAAGGGATAACCTGAAGAATGAGTTGGGTGCCGAAGTCTATCCGATTGCCTTTTTATTTAATGGCAAATATGTCGATGCCAGCGTTGACATCACCCAGGACCCTGATTTTCCTGCTGTAGTGGAAATTGCTAAGCAGAAGTCTTTGCTGAATGCTATTCAACAGTTTAAGGTGATTAACCAAGGGCGGAAATTAGGGAAATTTGTCGTCAATCACATTAGCCCTGGTCAATTCCAGTGCTCAGAAATTCTTACCGGCAAAGGTCAGAGTGCTGAGCATCTCTCAAATCTGTTCAATACGCTGTCACCACAGTATTTAGACCGGACAAAAGGATACATCAGGGGCAAGGAATTTGACGAAACGATCAAGTCGGCGATCGCCTTGAGCAATTACCATTCAACCCCAAGCGTCCTGCCTAAGATAACCAAACAACAGCAAGACCAGTATCGAGAGGATTTACTGGCGATCGCCAAGCCTTTATTGGCAAAATCTCAACCGGACAAGACGAGTCAGAACCCTCGGACCGATCTGGTCCTAGATGAGACTGCGATCGTTGATCTTGACCGGGATGGCAGACCGGAAGTGTTTGGCAAGCTCCACAAACCTGTACAAGCCCAGGAACCGGAGCAGACGGTCTATAGGAGTCTCTGGTTAACTTATAAAAACAACCAGCCTCAGGTGATAGCAGATTTGGCCTCCACTCAGGAACCCGGCAGTTGGGGCACGGGTTACGATTTGATCGGTACAACCGACATCACAGGCGACGGTACTGAGGAAGTGCTGATCAGAATCAGTGGCTACGAGTATCAGGGTTTTAGTATCTACGAATACAGAGACAACAAACTAACCAGTGTCTTTGAGGGTGCCGGATTTGGCTGCTGAGTCCCTTGGAACCATCAGTGATAATGTCAGTAAGTAATGGCAGAGTGAACAGATGGCTATGGCGACTACTACAACCACACCAGATCTTCTAGAGGCGTTGGATCAACCAGTAGTTTTCTCTTTGGAAGACTATATGACCTATCCCCCTGAGCACATGGAGTGGGTAGATGGGGAGCTTGTGGAGAAAACGGGGATGACACTAGATCACGGTGAAGTTCAGGCTAACCTCAGCTTTTACTGGAAAAGCTATGTCCTCTCCAGTGAGCTTGGCGGAAAAGTCTACACGGATGTTCCTTGTAGAACTGTGAACCGGGGCCGTCGTCCTGACGTGGCCTATCTCCCCGCAGAACTGGTGAAGCAGTTTGGCAGACCTGCTGTCCTGCCCCAGGGCTTTCCGTTAATTGCCGAGATTATCTCGCCTACTGATACGGTTGAGGCCACATTTGGCAAAGCGCAGGAGTATCTGCAATCGGGTTGCGAAGAAATCTGGTTGGTATTGCCTGAGAGCCGCTATGTTTTTGTGATCACCCAGCAGCAGCGGTTGTGGTTTACCGCAGGCGAAGGCGTCAGTACCCAAGTGGTCTTGCCGGGTTTCAGTGTTGCAGCGGATGAGTTGTTAGCTTAGTACTTTCATCAGTCTGATCAGGAGCAGCCGTGTTTTTCAGCGTTGTGATTCCCACTTACAACCGCAAGTCGATTCTGGAAAAGTGCCTCCAGGTTTTGGAGCGGCAGCAACTCATAGCGGCACACCGTTACGAAATTGTCCTGGTGGATGACGGCTCAACCGATGGCACGGTGGCCTGGTTGCAGGATCAAGCAGCCCAGTTCCCTCACCTGCGGCTGTTTTGCCAGGACCACCAGGGACCTGCTGCGGCTCGTAACTTAGGGGTGGAGCAGGCGGCTGGAGACACAATTGTGTTTATTGACAGTGATCTGGTGGTCACAGAGCATTTTCTTCAGGCCCACGCGATCGCCCTGACGCAAGGACGGCAAGCTCTGGATCACGATCGCCTGTTTACCTACGGTCGGGTGGTCAACACCTGTAACTTTGATAACCCCACGGCTGAACCCTACAAGCTGACTGACTTTTCGGCGGCTTATTTTGCCACAGGAAACGTGGCGATCGCCCGTACCTGGCTGGAGCAAGCTGGACCGTTCGATAGCCGCTTTCAACTCTACGGCTGGGAAGATCTGGAGTTGGGTGTGCGACTCAAAAAACTTGGATTGAAACTAATCAAGGCCCCCGCAGCGATCGGTTATCACTGGCATCCCCCCTTTTCTCTAGCCCAAATTCCTAGCTTGATTGACAAAGAAATTCAGCGGGGCCGCATGGGTGTTCTCTTCTATCAAAAGCATCCCACCTGGAATGTCCGGATGATGATCCAGATGACCTGGTTACATCGCCTGCTGTGGGGACTCCTCTCGCTCGGCGGTCAATTGAATGAACACACCCTGGCACCCTTGCTGCAATGGCTGATCCAGCAGGGCAAACCGCAGCTAGCCCTGGAAATTACTCGGATTTTCCTGAATTGGTACAACGTTCAAAGCGTTTACGCTGGCTACGCTAAGACGCAACAGAAAAAGTCTACAGACTCCTTCTGAGGAAATTGACCAGAAACCCTTTCTTCGCCAGTAGTGCTGGTTTTAAGCCTATTTTCCTAAGACTATAGCTCTACTAAGTTGCGTTAGGACGTATAGTAGTAAAGATAAAGCGCAACAAGAAGTGTCTATGCCTGCCCCCTACAGTGATGACCTGCGCCGCAAAGCCCTTGCTGCGCTCAAACGAGGAGAGCGCAAAACCG
>JBGTDT010000155.1:0-136645 GCA_041748155.1 Thermosynechococcaceae cyanobacterium
GGTAAGCTCAAGGTCTTTAGGATCTTAGCGGAGCGCTACAGAAATCGCAGAAGGCGCTTTGGATTGCGCTTTAACCTGATTGCAGCACTCTACAACTACGAGCTTGCTCTGTCTCTATGACTCCTGCAAGAGGTCTAATCAAGTCCGCCATCTAGAGGCCTTTATCCAGACGTTAGACCGTCACTCTAATCATGCACGACTGGGGTGCGGCATTTGGATTAAATTATGCCTGGCGTCACGCAGACAACGTCAAAGGCATCGCCTTCATGGAGGGTGTTATGCCCCCTACCTATCCGCGGGAGAGTTACGCCAGCTTTGGAAATACAGAAGAAATCTTTCGTGGATTCCGCGACCCAGTCAGGGGACCGGAGTTGATTATCGAGAAGAACTTCTTTCTCGAGGGACTGTTACCTGTCTCAGTGATGCGAAATTTGACGCCAGCCGAGCTGGAAGTGTACCGCGCACCTTTTGCAGCACCTAAGTCTCGCCGCGCAATTCTCCATCTTCTCCGAGACAATCCAATTGAGGAAAAGCCAGCCAATGTGTGGAGAACCTTCGAAGAAATGGCTACTTGGTGGCGTTAGACCGACATTCCAAAGCTTATGCTTTATGTGTCTCCTGGTAGAGTTATGCCGCTCAAAACTGCTGAATGGGCGGTAGAGAATCTGAAAAATCTGGAGACTGCATTTGTTGGTTACGGCATACATTTCATCCAAGAGGATAACCCTGAAGCTGTTGGTCGGGCGATCGCTGAGTGGTATCGACGGCTCTCAGTCAAGGAAGCATCTGTACAGATGGACGTATCATTGTCTGCACAGGAAATCATTGACACCGTGAAGCATGAGGTCAGTGATCCTACTGCACCATTCACCCTACTTGTCCAAATCAAGGCTAAGCCAGGTGAAGGCAAAACAGTTGCCACTGCCTACGGCAAAGTGATTGAGGCCACACTTCGGGAACCCGGTTGTATCGCGTACGACTTCAACCGTGACCCATCCGACCCAACCCGTTTTGTGCTCTACGAGCGGTGGAAGAACCTTGATTCGCTCGCTAGACATTTCGAGGCCCCTTACACGAGAGAGCTTTTCGGAACCGTTGCCCCCTTATACTATGGTCCGCGACAGCTTCAAGTACTGGAGTATGCAGGTGAGCTAGATTCATAGAATGGCTGATTGCGTTTCTTTGGGATAGTTCATTACTGGTGTCAGCGAGGAATAGCTCAAGCAATCGAGAGAGGCGCGATCGCGAAAATTGCTAGTTCGAACTAAGCTTGTTCTTACTTAACTTCTGTCAGGTTTTTGAACACGCTTGAGTCTGGTGCTGAGATTTATGTCCAGTAGAGAAGACGAGCCTGGGGAAAGTTCAGGGCAACTTTGTGCTCAAAAAAGCGACGTAACGTTTTCATTGTGTCAGCGTCATAGACGTACTTTGTACCGCCAAACTTATTACGCTTGACGCGACGCGTTGTCTCATTCATATCTAAGCTCGTCTTCGGATACCAACTTTGCAGCACCTCTTTAGCTCCAGGGGTAAAGCGGTGAGAAATCAACTCGAAGGTGAGGTCACAATCAAAGTCTAGGACCTCGCTGATCAAGCCGAAGAGGCGATCATAGTGTGAGGGCCAATCCTCTATGAGCATAATAGGGGCAATCACAAGACCGACTGGGTACCCACCACCACCTTGCGCCCGTGGCAGCGCTAGCCGTCGCAAAGCTTCAAGTCGCGATGCAACTGATGCTGTACCTCCTTCAAAACGACTGGCAACGGGGGCAGCATTTACACTGACACGGCAGCGAGTGTGACCGTTGTGCGGTAAGTTGAGTAACTGGTCTACGGCGTCAAATTTGGTAACCCAGCGCAAATAGCTATGCTTGCAGGTTCCGAAATAGCGAATGCATTCGGCCAGACTGCCAGTCAAATGCTCAACCCCCAGCGGATCAGTGTAGCAGCTTACCTCGAAGGTTGTGGCGTTGCCTGAGCGCTCGTAAGCTATCAGGTTATCCAAGATCTGAGGTAAGTTAGCAAAGACACGAATCACAGGCGGACCCTGCAAGCTACCCGCTAGGTAACAATACTGGCAGTGTGCCGGACAGCCCTCCGCTAAGTGGAACTGCCAATCAGCCGAGGGTGGAATGGGGCTCAGCTTAAAGGCACTTGGCGGTGCAGTTACAACAGCAAGCGTGCGCTTGGCAGTGCTATAGGTAGCCCGTTCGTCCCCACCACGCAGGCCCGTCAAACGATTTCGAGGTAGCTCCTCAACTTGGAGGCCGAAGGTCTGTACGCGTTGCAAGATTTGTTGACCCCACGGCTCTTCTAGGGCAGCAGGTGTGAAGAGGACTCGTTCAGGTAACCACAATCGCGCCTTCCGTGCTTCTGATTCCAGTCTGGAGGAAAAGTCTTTCGTTTTTTCTGAGGCAGTTGTTCCCGCCATTTCACTTGCGTTAAAAGTCAAAGGTGGCAAAGTTAAAGCTCTGGTAGAAGTGTGATGTTAGTCAAAGACACGATTTGATCTTAACTGCCACAATTGGACTACTACAAGGGAGGATTGCCGCAACTGAACGCTAGGGTTGGGCAGGACATCCAACCGAGCAATAGCTTCAGAGCCAGTTGTTAAAGAGTAATGTCGAAAAGAGAGCTTGCCCAAGAGTACTTTAGAAACAGTAGAACTACTGAGAATTGGAGTGGAGTAAACTGGGTACATTAGCTGCTAACCACTAGCAGCTTTAATTATGATGCTGAAACTCTTGCGCGTGACTGCTGCTCTCTCCAGCGCTCTCTTATCTCTACCAGTAACTTTTCTAGTTTTAAGTACAAAAAGGCTAGGGGACTGGATTCGCAAAGAAATCATTGACAATGATCCTTACGATAAGGAAACGTTCTTCCCGCTAATTGGGGAAGTCGGCAAGGAAGATTTTTATGGCTATCAACACCGCACGGTTCTGAATGGCTATCAGATGCACTGTACCGATGCTATGAAGCTATGGCAAGCTTGGTGGGGTAGTAGCAGTCGCAAAAAACGTCTCGGCATCCCCTTGGATCTCTTGTTCCTAAATGAAGGAATCTGGTCTCCGGTTGCAGATTTGATCTGCCGCAATGGGACCCTTTATCTTAAGACTTGGGGAAAGGAAGTCGCGCTGCAAGGGTCGGATATCGTAGTCTGGTTAAAAAAAGCTAACCAGGATAGAACGGTCCCAGACAGGGTGCTCAAAGATTTTGCTTCACCTGCATGAGAGGCTCACAAGCATTCAGCGACCTGCCGCACACTGGCCCAGGACTGGCTGACAATCATCTTTTTTGCCTTTCGCAAAGCTTCACTCTAGACCTCAGCCTTTCTGTGGGGACACAGTTATGAAGTTACGGGTGAAAGACGATCACAACGGAATTGAGTGTTAACCCCTCCGGCAATAGACAATTGCTCAGAGTTGAGCCTATATTCATCACTGTCAATTTGAACCTAATCTGCTCCCGATGAATCTATGGCTAACGATTCTGCCACTTCTCTCAAGGCGTTCCGCGCCGCTTTTCTCGATTTTGTCAGTGATCCACTCTACAAATCTGAGCTAGAAAGCGTCCGCTACATTCGAGATGGGCTGCTTATTCTATACCAATTTTTGGGTAGCGGCTTGTTTAGTCTGGAAACAGCCAAGTCGGTCGAGCATCCTGTCAAAGTGGGATTGGGCACAGATGTGGGGGCTGGCACCAGCTTTTCCCTCCTGCAAACTGCCCATGAAGCCTACAAAGTCGCCCAATTACAGGGGCAAAAGCTTTCTCTGCCTTCAAGGCCCTATTTCTCGCCACCCTCGGGGCTGCCAGAGCCCTATCCCTGAATGATAAAATTGGCAATTTCGACATCGGTAAAGAAGCTGATTTTATTGTTTTGGACCTGCGGGCGACTCCGCTGATGGCCTTTCGGAATCAAGCACCCACGCCAACCTCCCTTGAAGAACTAGCAGACCAGGTGTTTGCCCTGATGCTGCTAGGAGACGATCGCGCCGTTCGTGCCACCTACATCATGGGGGAACTGCGATCGCAGCGGTGAAGGCCATCACGACACACCGAGCCGTCCAGCTAGAGTGACTTGGACAGGAAACCGACTAACCCACCCCCGCCGACCAGCCAGGCAGAATTGACTTTGAAGCGAAATACAGCAGCAAAGCTAAGAACTGCCAGGATGAGCGTCAACCAGTCCACCAGGGCAGTGACTCCCAACTGCCATGTGACAACGGCCATCAGTCCCAATGAGGCTGCATTTACGCCATCTAAGAAACCAGAGGCCCAGGGGGAGCGGCGCAACCAAGGAACCCAGGGATTAACCACAGCTACTAGGACAAAAGCGGGCAGAAAAATACCGATAGTAGCGGCGATCGCCCCAGCGTTGCCTGCGAGCAGGTAGCCGATAAATGTAGCCGTTGTAAACACAGGTCCTGGTGTGAATTGGCCGATCGCAACCGCATCCAGCAATTGCTGAGAAGTCAACCACTGCGATCGCTCAACCAAATCCTCTTGGAGAAAAGCGAGCAAGACATAACCACTACCGTACAAAACGGAACCAACCTTGAGAAAGAATAGAAAGACACCTCCCCAGGTGGCGGGTTTAGCAGCGACAGATGGTGCATTGGCCAGAGTCAAGACAGGAAGAGGCAGCAGGACTGAGACCGCTGGTCCTCCACCCCAGGGCCGCCAGTTGTTGATCAGCATCACAAGCAGCCCGGCCAGGAGCAACAACAGAATTTCATTGACTCCGATCCAGAAGCAGCCAATCACCGCTACGCCAGCTACCGCAGTCTGTGGGTTCTTCACGGCGGAGCGTCCCAGCTTCCAGAGAGCCTGAGCGATTACCGCAATGATGACTGGCTTGATGCCGTACAAGAGCCAGCTCACTTCAGGAACAGTCTGATAGCGGGCATAGAGAGCTGCCAGAGCCCAAACCATGAGCATGGCGGGGAGAATAAAGCACGACCCCGCGATCAGCAATCCACGCCACCCCGCCCGCTTAAACCCGATATGAATTGCAAGTTCTGTCGAGTTAGGGCCAGGAATCAGGTTGGTTACCCCCAGCAGGTCTAGAAGCTGATCGGCATTCAACCACTGCCGACGCTTGACAACTTCCTCATTCATCATGGCAATGTGAGCTGCTGGCCCGCCAAAGGCAATCGTGCCAAGTCTTAAAAAGACAAAAGCAAGTTCTTGGAGTCGCCGCTTTTGCTGATCGGGGTTTAGCTCCCCATAGGGCCTGGGGGAGGCTGGAGTCTGACCTGTATTTAGGGGCACTGTCTTACCTGTAGTCCTCAAGGCAGTTGAGAGGGGGTTAAGCTCAGACGGGCTCAAAGTAGAACACGACCCAAAGAGAGCTTAAAGCAAATTCAGGTAATTTCACCAGACTTTACCTCACAAATTCCCTCAATAGATTGAGGGTCTCGTTCTCAAGCAAAATAAAACTGCCTAAACCAATCAGGATGAAGGGAATCAGTATACGACTGTAACGACCCAGGAGACTCGCAACCGTAGGGTGGATAGCCAGCCGATACCCGAGAAAGCACCAGACCCCAAGGAGCACGAAGAATACTGCCAGAATCACCATCAACCTGATCCAATCGCCACTGGCAAACAACGGCAGATAAATCCCAATATTGTCCCCGCCATTGGCCACAGTCACTGCAGCCACACGGTAGGTCTGGGAGTTCAAACCAGAGATAGAGCGCTTGGGTGCAGGGTGAGCTGATCTTGATATTCCCTGGACTTGATCCTTGGACTCGTTCCACTTTGCCAGGTCCTTGAGCCCGATCAAGATCGGCAGGAAGCCCAGCAGCCCAATCCATGGCTTGGGAACTAACAGGCCGCCAAAAAAACCAGGCAGGCTAAGAATGACGAGGATACTAAAGCCGAGGTACTGCCCGATTACAACCTGGGACGGGCGCAGGGTGTTGTCCCGTTGGGCAAAGAACAGCATCAGGATGACGATATCGTCAAGGTTGGTTGCCAAAAAGGCAGTACTCCCGATCACGAGACTCGTGAATAGCGCCTTGACCTGGAGTAGACTTTGCACAATTGGGATGGTTTACTTCAATCCGCTAGCTCTGTATTTGCTGGCTTAAAATGGCTTCAGATTGGATAGAAGGGTTCTTTTTTTGCAGTGTCTCACATCTGCAATGGGTTAAATCTGTGGGATAGCTATAGCTCTATAACTGTACAAGCGAACTTGCTATGAGAAAAATCTGGTTACTGATGACGTTAACGGCCTTAGGGATACTGTTATTTTTTACCTCTCACCGCTGGCTGGCTATCCGCTCATCAGCAGTTCTGCCTTCACCGTCCTCGGCAGTGCGGCGATCGCCAGACCCAGCCATTCGCTACGAGTCCCACTCCCTACCAC
The DNA here is from genome assembly GCA_041748155.1 of Thermosynechococcaceae cyanobacterium. GTDB lineage: Bacteria > Cyanobacteriota > Cyanobacteriia > Thermosynechococcales > Thermosynechococcaceae > JBGTDT01. The sequence goes on from JBGTDT010000155.1 coordinate 6,374, forward strand.
AAAGCGTGGTTTATACCCTGCTGATTCCAGTCCAAGGTCGAGCTCAGGATCGATATATCGTGACTCCCGCCTTATCCCCGGAGCTCGACAGCTTAGCAGGCTTGACTCAAAAGTACCCCGCGCCTCCTGGAGCCACCCTGCTGTCCCAACCAGGCAAGTGGCACACCATTGCAGCACTGAATGGAGGCTTCTTTGACCCAGTAAACCACAAATCTACTTCTCATGTGACTCTGCAGGGAAAACAGTTGGCAGATCCCAGGCTGAACCAGCGGCTGATCCAAAATCCTCACCTAGCCCCTTACCTGGACAAGATCCTGAATCGGTCAGAGTTCCGGCGTTACCAGTGTGGGCAAACGGTCCGCTACAATATTGTCCTGCACCGTGAGCCGCCACCACCAGGCTGTCAACTTAGGGATGCCTTGGGCGGTGGTCCCCGCTTACTGCCGCAGGTTAGCTCAGCCCCAGAGGGCTTTTTAGCCTATGCCAATGGGGAAGTGATTCGAGACCCCCTCAGAAGCAGCCAACTTGATGCCCGAACTGCGGTTGGAATTACCCGCGATCGCAGCATTATCTGGGTCATGGTAGCTCAAAAGCCAGGGGCTCCTGATACTTCAGGAATGTCCCTGCAAGGGCTAGCTGAATTGATGCAGACCCTGGGCGCTGAGAAAGCAATGAATCTGGATGGGGGAAGTTCCTCTGCTTTTTTCTACCAAGGTGAAACCTTTTACGGCAAAGTGAAGGAAGCGGGACAAGTCAGGCGACCTGTCAAGTCAGCTTTACTCTTACAGGAACTAGCTAAACCTGCAAACTCTAGCTTCAAGTAGATGCATAACGATTTATTTTTGTTTCTTGCTGGTGTGAGTGTACTTATTCTTTACCTGGTTTTTTCAGGATTGACTGAGATGGGGACTAAGCTGCCCTGGAAAAAGTAGATCGGACAAAGGTTTGAGCCTTTAAATTCAGAAAGACCTGCGGGCTGAGCTACATCTTTAAGTTCGCTCCGAACGCGGATTATGCCAAGCCTATGTCACAATTGAGGGGATTTTTGCTGGTACTCAGCTTCGGGGGTGGTTATGACAAAGTTTGTATTTGTAACCGGGGGAGTTGTCTCCAGTATCGGCAAGGGAATTGTGGCCGCCAGCTTGGGCCGTCTGCTCAAGTCTCGTGATTACTCCGTCTCAATTCTGAAGCTGGACCCCTACATCAACGTTGACCCTGGTACCATGAGTCCCTTCCAGCATGGGGAAGTGTTTGTCACCGATGATGGGGCGGAAACCGATCTGGATTTGGGGCACTACGAGCGCTTTACGAACACCTCCATGTCTCGGCTCAACAGTGTGACCACGGGCTCAATTTACCAGGCCGTGCTGAACAGGGAACGCCGAGGAGATTACAAGGGGGGCACAGTTCAGGTCATCCCCCACATTACGAATGAAATTAAAGAGCGGATACTGCGGGTCGCCAAGAATACCACGCCCGACGTGCTGATCATTGAAATTGGGGGCACGGTGGGGGATATTGAATCCTTGCCGTTTCTAGAAGCAATCCGGCAGTTTCGTAAAGAAGTGGGCCGGCAGAGTATCCTCTATATGCATGTGACGCTGGTGCCCTGGATTTCCTCCGCCGGGGAGATGAAAACCAAGCCGACGCAGCATTCGGTTAAAGAACTCCGCTCGATTGGAATTCAACCTGATATCTTGATCTGCCGCTGCGATCGCCCCCTTCACCCTGGCATGAAGGAGAAAATGTCAGAGTTCTGCGATGTTCCGGTTGAGTGCGTGATCACCTGCCAGGACGCCAAAAGTATCTACGAAGTGCCGCTAATCCTGGAGCGGGAGGGGCTGGCGGAGCAAGTCCTTGAGCTGATCAATTTAGAGCAGCGCCAACCCAACTTAACCCAGTGGCAAACCCTGGTAAATTCCCTCTACTGCCCGACGCCGCCTGTGGAGATCGCGATCGTGGGTAAGTACGTTCGCTTAAACGATGCCTATCTTTCCGTGATTGAAGCCCTGCGCCATGCGTCGATTGCCATGGGCAGTGAGCTAAATTTGCGCTGGGTGAACGCCGAAGATGTGGAAGACTACGGCCCCCAATCTTACCTGGAGAGCGTCAGCGGCATTATCGTCCCCGGTGGATTCGGTATCCGAGGGGTTGATGGCAAGATTGCCGCGATTCACTATGCCCGCAAACACCAAATTCCCTTCTTGGGCCTCTGCCTAGGTATGCAGTGCTCTGTCGTCGAATGGGCTCGCCATATTGCCGGTTTAACAGACGCCAACAGTGCCGAGTTCGCCCCCAATACCAGCCACCCGGTGATCAACCTGCTACCGGAGCAGCAAGATGTGGTGGACCTGGGTGGGACGATGCGGCTGGGTCTCTACCCCTGCCGGGTTGTGCCCAACACGCTGGCAGCCGAGCTCTATCAAGCGGAGGTAATTTATGAACGGCATCGCCACCGCTACGAATTTAACAACGCCTACCGCAACTTATTTTTAGAGAGCGGCTACATGATCAGTGGCACCTCCCCGGATGGGCGCTTAGTCGAAATGATTGAACTGCCGGGTCATCCTTTCTTTGTCGGTACACAATTTCACCCAGAGTTTCGCTCTCGTCCGAATGTGCCCCACCCGTTATTTAAGGGATTTATTCAGGCCGCGATCGCGCCTCCGGCTCCGCAAATTAACGGCGATCGCGAAGCGTCTTTAGGGAAGAATCTCAGCTCACCCACTGAAGTAACGGCAAAGCTGCTGCCAAGCTAGCCTAGCGGCCCCTACCATCCCAGCCTGATTGCCCAACTGGGCAGAGAGCAGTTGCAGCCCTTGTCGAGAACTGGGGAGAACCCGTTGCTCAATTTCTGCTAGGACTGCGGGCAAGAAGAACTCAGCGCTGGCGCAGACTCCTCCGCCCAGGACAACTGCTTCTGGAGTTAAGACATAAATTAGACTGGCTAGACCCGCTCCGAGATCGCGGCCATAGGCCTGCCAAAAAGTGACAGCCGCTGGATCACCCGCCCTGGCCCGTGCCCCCAGCTCTGCCGGTTCTAAACCTGTACGCCGCCGAATTGCCCGGATTGAAGCGTACTGTTCCAAAGAACCCCGATTTCCACTGTTACAGGCTGGTCCCGCCGGGTTTAAGGTGATCAAGCCCAGTTCCCCGGCCGTACCGCGAGCCCCGACAAACAACTCATTATTCAGGATCACTGCTCCGCCGACGCCTGTTCCCAAGGTCAAGAGAATCCAATTACGAAAAGGCCGACCTGCTCCTAACCAGGCTTCTCCCAACCCGGCGCAATTGCCGTCGTTCGCCAGAACCGTCGGTAGCCCAGTTTTAGCCTCTAGCCAGTCTGCTAGGGGAACATCTTGCCAGCCTGCCAGGTTAATTGCCACCCGCGCCACCCGTCCGGCTGCATCTGCCGGACCTGGAGTACCAATGCCAAGGGCGATCGCTTCAGACACCGGGTCAATCTGTCGGATAGCCTCGACGATGCACGCGACCACTGCCTCAGGAAAAGCAGGTTGTGGGGTTGCTACACTCAAAGCCTGCAAACAAGTCCCGTCTGGGGCAAAACGCCCCAGTTTAATTGCCGTTCCGCCCAGATCAATACCAACCACCTGAGGGTTCTGATTAAGGTTACAAGTCGTTTTCAACAGTTCAGCCAACCTCTTCAGCTATCTTTAGGCCACTTTGAAGTAGGAACTTGATCTCCCTCCTCTAGGGAATCTACAACAAATCCTGAAAACCTCGCGATCTTGACTGAGACCACCAGGCTTTCAGGATTCTGAAAGGTTGGGATAGGATAACCCTTAAGTTTTATCGAACTAGAGGCGTTGCGCTAGCTCACTCAGCAGTTGCCAGTTCTGTACTGCCTTTAATCCGGCGACGGGTCAAACTATTAAACAGCATTTGGCCGATCGCTTTGATTAGGTTGCCTTCTAACTCTTGGAACATCTTCATGTTCATGCCAAAAGCGGCATTAGCTTCATCGACAATTCGGTCTGCCGCGGCCTCATTGACGGGGAGATCATTCATGGCCTGACGGTACTTGGCTTTGAACTGCTTCTCATCGGGAATCGACTCAAACCTGTAAAAGGCCGTGCCCTGCCCGTTGGACAAGTTCATCCCCCGCTCCGTAATCCCCTTAAGGATTTGCCCACCAGACAAGTCTCCTAAATAACGGGTGTAGGAATGAGCTGCTAGCAGCTCAGGCTCAGTCGCTGAGACTGCTTGAATCCGCTGCACATAAGCCTCAGCCGCTGGAGAGGCCTTAATTTGTTCCCGCCAGGTAGGACCGTAGTAAAACTCTAGATCTTGCTCCAGGCTGGCTTTGCGGTGTAACTGGGGAAAGTAAAACTTCGAGACGATGGGGTGATTGCGATGCCGCTCCATCTCTGCTTCCATCGCTGAGTACACGAAGTACAGGTTGGCAGCTAACTTGCGGTAGGAACTCTTTTCAACCGTTCCTTTCAAATAGCACTTGATAAAGCCAACGTTCTCGGCCATGGTGTGGGACTTTTTAGTGCCCTCACGTAACTTGGTTGCTAAATTGCTACTCATTCTAAATGTCCTAGCTGCGGTCATGACATCAAAAGGCCGTAAGCCCCCTACTTTGCTACGGTAATCTGATTTGAGCAAGGTTATTATTAATAATTCTGAAGTTAGAGGCAAAAATAAGATCTAGAGCTTGTGGAGACAAGAGCGGATGAGCAGAGGGCCGATCAAGTTCTGCTATGCTTCACAATAGTCGAAGTTTGGCAGTAAGCAGCCTGAAGCTGCCGATTTGCTCAAGCTAACAAAGGTGGAGTGATCGCTGCTCAGCTAACCGACCAGGCCTGATGGGACAGCAAAGCACTAATCACGCGCACGCCTCGGAGTTGATTCGATAATGGTAGATGACCTCTGGGGGCAGTCAGATCCCAGGTAAATTCCTCCGGGTAGCGAGTCCATTGATTGTCCTGCTTCCAGCCAATCTTGGGCCAAAAGTTGTCCCAATTTTTACCAAGACTCAGCCAGATTTGTCGCTGAACCGAAAACCCAAATTTACCCTCAGAGTGAACCTGCCACAGCCGATCAACTGTCTGCAGATCAGTAGCTGGAAAGCCATCAACTTCGCTGAAGTATAACCACTTGCGGTTCGCTGCCGCAGGGCCTGCCAACTCACACAGTTTCTGCAGCGTTAACTGATCGGCAGCTTGAAATTGCTGCTGGGCCAGTTGCTCCTGCAAAGGCTTGTAGTCAACACCGCGCTCTGAGTGGAGAGGGACTACGCCACTGGGAAAGTTGGCTTGCAAGAACGTTTGTACCTCCAGATTCTGGGTATTGAGTAAAATCTCGTACGCTTTGCCCTCGACATAACTGGCGAGTAACGACTGCTGCGACTGCAAGAATTCCATCAGTGTTGATAGCCCACCAGTGCCGTAGCTGGTTAATTCTTGTACGGCCTGGAGCTGAGCTTTCGCTGCTGCAGAATTTAGTTGAGAGCGAAGGTCAGAGAGTTTACTGTTCTCTGAGTTGTTGGTTGAGCGGAATGGGTTGGCCGACTTGGTCATGAACACGAAATAGATACTTTCAGCGTCTGAAGAATTTGTTTAGGGCTGCTTGGTAAGACTAGTGTGGGTGAGTTCAACGTATTTCAGCAGGCCCTATGATTCAGTGTTGCAAAATTCGCTGCAAAATGTTGGTAGTAGAACTGGGAACCTCAATTTGAACCAGCTCAACTCGGCCTCCGTAGGCTTGTACAAAGGCAGCTTCTGGCAAAGTTTCAACTTGGTAGTCCCCCCCTTTGACGTAAATTTCTGGTTTCAAGATCTGGATCAACGCCGCTGCAGTCGGTTCGGCAAAGATTACCACCCCGTCTACAGGTTTAAGCGCCGCCAGGACCTCTGCCCGCTGGGCTTCTGGTACGACGGGCCGGGGAGGGTAACCGGGCTTGGTTGGTTTAATTTGAGCCACCGAGCGATCGCTGTTAAGCCCGACCACGAGCGATCGCCCCAGGGTCTTGGCAACGCGCAAGTAGCGAACATGGCCTGCGTGCACCAGGTCAAAACAGCCGTTGGTTAAAACAAGCGGTCGCCACTCACCTGGATTTGTGGCAATGGCCTGTTGCAGTTCTATCAAGGTGTAAACTTCAGGTGTCATATTTCCCTAGGGCAGCGCATACATTAGTAATGATTCCGACTAAACAGCGAAACAGGTTCAACTATAATTCAATCTTAATTGTGCAACAGCCTTGTTGATATTGAGGAGAAGCTTGTGGGCTACCCAGTTACTTTGATTCGTGGCGATGGGATTGGACCGGAAGTCGCAAAGGCGACGCAGACCGCAGTTGATGCAACGGGAGTCTCGATTGACTGGAAAGTGGTAGATGCTGGCGTTGACGTGATGGATAAGTACGGGACTCCCCTACCTGAGCACGTACTAGACTCAATTCGTGAGACAAAAGTGGCGATTAAAGGACCGATCACAACGCCTGTGGGGACTGGCTTTCGCTCCGTAAATGTGGAGATCCGCAAGCGGCTGAATCTTTACGCCAACCTGCGGCCTGCCAAGTCAATTCTGGGAGTGAGGAGTTTCTTCAGCGACATAGACGTGGTAGTGGTACGGGAGAATACAGAAGATTTATACGCCGGGATTGAGTTCACCTACGACAGTCCTGAAGGGGCGGAAGCGCGGGACTGTCTCTCGAAACTATCTGGCAAAGCGATCCGGGAAGACTCCGCGATCGGTGTCAAGCCAATTTCGGTTTATGGTAGCCGCCAGATCGTCGAGTTTGCCTTTAAGCATGCCCAAGCCTTTGGCCGCAAGAAGGTCACGGCAGTGCACAAAGCCAACATCATGAAGTTCACCGATGGCCTGTTCTTAGAAGTATCGCGGCAAGTGGCGAAGAACTATCCCGACATCGACTACGAAGACCGGATTGTAGACAACATGTGCATGCAGTTGATGCAAAAACCTGAACTCTACGAAGTGCTGGTGATGCCCAACCTCTACGGCGATATCCTCTCCGATCTCTGTGCCGGAATGATTGGCGGTTTAGGCGTTGCCCCCGGTGCCAACATTGGCGATGAGTATGCCGTGTTTGAGGCAATTCATGGCTCTGCGCCCAAGTACGCCGGACAGAATCGGGCCAACCCGACGGCGCTGATTCTCTCAGGGGTACTAATGCTGCAACACCTGGGCGAGATGGACGCTGCGGATCGCTTGCAGCAGGCCGTGGAAACCGTGATTGGCGAGAAAAAGCACGTCACTTACGACTTAGCGTTGCCGGGAACCCAGCCGGTGGGAACTCAGGAAATGGCAGCGGCGATCGCCGAGCGGTGTGGAGTCCCATCGCGCTAGTCATGAGCCTTAGAGCGTTTGACTGAGTTCACTCCGAAGTCTCACTCCGAAGTCTTGCGGTGGGCTAAACCCTAAATTTTGTCAAAACTTTCGTCAGCAGGCGTGACCTACAGGACTTTATCCTTCCTGAAATCTTCCTAGCACTGAGCAGGCTCAAACAGAGCCGCTTCAATCTGACGGAGTGCTTGTTCAAAATCGTCATTGATGATTTGCAGGTTGAACTCACTAGCTGCGTTGATTTCCGCTTGGGCCCGGAGCAGGCGACGAGCGATCGCGGCTTCAGAGTCCTGTCCCCGATTGCGAATCCGCCGGGCTAACTCCTGGACGGAAGGGGGCATGATGAAAATTCGCAGGGCCTCTGGAAAGGTTTGATGGATTTGTCGCGCCCCGGCCAGTTCAATTTCTAACACCACGGACTTGCCCTGCTGGATCGCTTGGACTACTGGCTGGCGGGGAGTTCCATAATAGTTACCAGAAAACTCGGCCCACTCCAACAGCTCACCCTTCGCTGCCATCTGCTCAAACTGCGCCGGACTTCTGAAGTAGTAGTGCTGGCCTTCAGTCTCTCCCGGTCGTGGGGGGCGGGTCGTGATCGACACCGAAAAGTACAGTTCGGGATGGCGTTGCAGCAGCGATCGCACCAGTGTGCCCTTCCCGACGCCACTAGGACCTGTGAGAACAATTAATTTACCAGGTTTCGGTTTCATGCTGCCAACCTACCAAAACGAGCAGTACAGACTCAGGATAACGCTGTACCCTAGCGATCAAAGTACCTGGTCTTTACTGAGCAGGAAGCGATTTGCAACCGTTTCTGGCTGAATTGCCGAGAGGATCACATGGTTGGAGTCTGTAATAATCACTGCTCGGGTGCGGCGACCATAGGTTGCATCAATCAACTGACCTTTATCCCGTGCCTCGCCGATGACGCGCTTAATTGGAGCAGACTCTGGGGCAACAATGGCAATGACTCGGTTTCCAGAGACAATGTTGCCGAAGCCCACATTAATCAGATTAATATCCATTGTTCAGACCGGCTAGGCTTTTAGAGTGTAGCGCTTGTCAAAGGTTAATCCCTATGGTATCGGCAAAGTTTTGCTCCAACAAGCCCAAAACCCCCGGAAGACTGGGTTTATAGCGATCATTGCCAGCTACACTATCGGTTTACTCTCTTTTCTTAGATATTGAACTTTGCGGCCCTTCCAAAGCAGTCTTTAGGCAGGTTCTAATTCGTTTTGTTTTACTTTTAGGACTTACGCACTTGCCCCGTCCGGTTTCCCTCCAACTTTGAGAGTCGGGGGACCAGATCAGGTAAATTAGCGCTCAACTGCCTCAGTCCTAAGGTTCTTGCTGCTCCGCAGGCTTGATGACTTAGTAGATGAGTATTAAAGACCCGCCCGTGAGTCATAAACACTCGTGAGCGAGGATGAAAACCCCGTCAACGACTCTTTGAACCTCGCCAGCGAGTATTGGAACTCCGTTAGAGAGTAATAAAGCCTCGCGAGCGAGTATTAAAGACTCGTGAACGGCTCTTTGAACCTCGCCAGCGAGGATCAGAACTCCGTCGGAGAGTAATTGAGCTTCGTGCATGAGTATAAAAGACTCGTCAGCGACTATTGGAACTCCGTTAGAGAATAATAAAGCCTCGTGCATGAGGATCAGAACCTCGTTTGCCTCAATCTCTAAGGCAGGCTTCTTGCTTGCTGAGTCATCAGGTGCAGTCAGTGGTTTGTTACTTGCAATGTCCGGTGACTTATCTCGTTTCCACTTCCAGACAGAGAGTAGCCTGGTATACCTGCCTAAAGTTTGAAGACAAAATCTATAAACTATGGCCTGTCGCTCAAAGCTAGTTGTATAGACTTCTTGCATAAGTCGGTTTAAGATATGTAATCTCAATACTCTCAGCCCCTGTTTGGGCATTTATGCAAGAAGTCTTATGATTTGAACTGGCAAGAAGCAGGCAACTATTAGATGCCTCCGACTTAGAACAGCAGGCATCTTTTCGCTAGCACTAGATTACTAAAAGTGGACCAGGCCTTTATTCATGCGGGACGAGCTTGGTCTGCACCCACAGTCCCCCTTAAAAGGGATAACTTACATGGCACGGATTGAAGGGGATAGCTTTGACAACACCCTAGAGGGCACACCAAACAGCGACTCAATCTTTGGGTTTGGCGGCAATGACCGTCTCTTTGGTAGAGAAGGTGATGACACCCTCGACGGGGGAGCAGACAATGACAGGCTCTTTGGCAGCTTTGGTGACGACACCCTCAGGGGAGGAGCAGGCAATGACGTCCTCCAGGGTAGCTTTGGCTCGGTTGGCGGCATAGACACCCTAACTGGCGGCACAGGCAGAGACCAATTCCTCCTCGGCAGTGGCACTAAAGTCTTCTATAACGACGGTAACCCGAACACGCCTGGCACTAGCAGCTATGCCCTGATTACTGACTTCAACACCAGCGAGGATGTGATCCAGCTCAGGGCTCCGAGGCGTAACTATCGCCTGGGGGCCTCTCCAAGTGGTCTACCACAGGGTACAGCCATCTATCTCAACCAGCCTGCTGGCAAGCCCGATGAGCTGATTGGCATCATCCAGGGCAAGTCAGGCCTGAGTCTAAACAGCGACGACTTCCAGTTTAGATTTGCCATCAACCTTGCTGAGCTGAATGGCCGCAATGGCTTTGTCCTCCAGGGTGTTGACGCGGGTGACCGCTCAGGTAATTCAGTTAGCAATGCCGGGGATGTGAATGGCGATGGCTTTGATGACCTCATCATTGGGGCTTTTACTGCTAATTCCAATAGACTTCTTGCATAAGTCGGTTTAAGATACGTAATCTCAATACTCTCAGCCCCTGTTTGGGCATTTATGCAAGAAGTCTAATGGTCAACGTAGTGCTGGCGAGAGCTATGTGGTGTTTGGCAAAGCGGGAGGCTTTGGGGCTAGCTTTGACCTCGCTAACCTGAACGGCAGCAATGGCTTTGCCCTCAAGGGCGTCATCAACAGCGAAGACCGCTCAGGTCGTTCAGTCAGTAGTGCTGGGGATATCAATGGCGATGGCTTTGATGACGTGATTGTTGGGGCTCCTTATGCTAATGCTAATGGTCAAGAATATGTTGGAGAGAGCTATGTAGTGTTTGGCAAAGCGGGGGGCTTTGGGGCTAGCCTCAACCTTGCTAACCTGAATAGCAGCAATGGCTTTGTCCTCCAGGATATTGGCGGGTTTAGCTTCTCAGGTTTCTCAGTCAGTAGTGCTGGGGATGTGAATGGCGATGGCTTTGATGACCTCTTGATTGGGGTTCGTTTTGCTGGCGAGAGCTATGTGGTGTTTGGTAAAGCAGGGCGCTTTGGGGCCAGCTTTAGTCTCTCTGAGCTAAATGGTAGCAATGGCTTTGTCCTCAAGGGCGTTACTGAAAATGAGTTATTTGGTTTCTCAGTCAGTAGTGCCGGGGATGTGAATGGCGATGGCTTTGATGACGTGATTGTTGGGGCTCCTCAGAACTACTACGGCTCACGCAGCACTGGCGAGAGCTATGTAGTATTTGGTAAAGCAGGGGGCTTTGGGGCCAGCCTTAACCTCTCTGCCCTCAACGGCAGCAATGGCTTTGTCCTCCAGGGTATTGATGAGAATGACCGCTCAGGTGATTCAGTCAGCAGTGCTGGGGATATCAATGGCGATGGCTTTGATGACGTGATTGTTGGGGCTCCTTATGCTGATCCCAACGGTCAATCTGCGGCTGGCGAGAGCTATGTGGTGTTTGGTAAAGCAGGGCGCTTTGGAGCTAGCTTTGACCTCTCTACCCTCAACGGCAGCAATGGCTTTGTGCTCAATGGCATTGATGGGAGTGACTTATTAGGTTTCTCAGTCAGTAGTGCTGGGGATGTGAATAGCGATGGCTTTGATGACCTCTTGATTGGGGCTCTTGCTGCTGATCCCAACGGTCAAGAGAGGGCAGGCGAGAGCTATGTGGTGTTTGGCCGCCGTGACTTCACGGCTCAGGTATCCAGTGCTGGTAGGCTGAGCGAGGATGCGCTCACGGGCAGGGCTGAGAGTGATATTCTCAGTGACGTTGCTAATGACCCACTGATCAACGGTGGCACTAAGACCTTGCAGGTGGATGGCAGGGGTCTAAATCTCAACCTGGCCGATCTCTTGGATGAGCAGAGTGGCTTAGAAGCGGTGAACCTGACTGGAAGAAGCGATAACAGTCTGGCCTTAGCTGTGCAGGACCTATCTGGTACAAATAACCCGCTGATTATCAGTGGTAACAGAGGTGACAGCGTGATCTCCACTGAACAAGGATGGCTGCTGGATGACACAACCACTCTGGATGGTATTGAATACAACCGCTACACGGTGGGGGCGGCAGGGCTACTGGTGGAGGCGACCCTGAACCAAACCCTGAGCTAATAAGTATAGGACTTACGTGCTTGCCCCGCAAATTGGGGGGTCGGGGGGGCCAGATCAGGCAAATTAGCACTCAACTGCGTAAATCCTAATTTTTTTGAATTAAGATCCAACAGGACTAACACAGTTGAGTTGAATTTCCACTATCTAGCCCTAAGCCTGGGAAGCAGGCATTACCTCCCCACAATATGCTGAGGGGAAAGTGCATTAGCTCTCATCCAAACCAGACAAGCCCAGGTATTTCCTTACTTTGCAGCCTGTTGACTTTACGACCCTGACTGCCGCCTGCGCTGAGCTGCGGGCTGACTGGTTACCTGCCCGCTTTGAACAGGTCTACCAGCGCGATCGCTACACCTTGAGCTTGGGACTGCGGACGCTGGATCAGCGCGGTTGGCTGACGATTTCCTGGCACCCCCAGGCAGCCCGCTTGTCTATCGGCGATCCGCCTGCCCGGACGGCAGATACGTTTACATTTAGCCAACAAATTCGCGGTCAACTCAACGGGTTGGCGCTCGTTGCTGTAAGGGCGATCGCGCCCTGGGAACGAGTCATGGATTTACAGTTTGCTTACCGCCCGGGTGACCCCGTCCGCTGGCACCTCTACGTGGAAATCATGGGCAAATACAGCAATGTTATTCTGGCAAATCAGGATAACCTGATTGTCACCGCCGCCCATCAGGTCAGTGCCCAGCAGTCCAGTGTCCGCCCCATCCAAACTGGGCAGCCCTACGAAGCCCCGCCTCGCCTCACCGATTCCCTGCCCAGCCTGAATGAACCTCAGGCAGACTGGCAGGCCCGAATTTGTCTGATTCCAGGGTTGCTGCGGCAGCGGATGCTCAAGACCTACCGGGGCCTCAGTTCAGCCCTGGTATTGTCGATGGTCCGGGCGGCTGGCCTTGATCTGGAGTGCTCAACGGAGAGCTTAGCTGAACCAGATTGGCAGCGGCTGTTTAACTGCTGGCAGTTCTGGTTGCAGGCGCTGCAAAATGAGCAGTTTACCCCCGGCTGGTTAAGGCAAGGGTACACCGTCTTGGGCTGGGACGTGGTTAAACCTGCACCGAATCTGCAGACGTTACTCGACGCTTACTACACTGAGCAGCTTGCTCAACAGGAGTTTATCCAGTTACGTCACCGCATGGCCCAAAAACTGAGTAGCATGCTGAACAAGCTGCGAGTTAAAGCCAGCACCTTCAAGCAGCGTTTGGGGCAGTCGGATCAGGCTGATGACTACCGAGAACAGGCAGACCTGCTGATGGCTTGCTTACAGGATTGGCAACCCGGTATGCAGGCGATCGCTTTGCCTGACTTTGCTAGCGGTGATCCGGTCACGATTCAACTTAACCCAGAGAAAAACGCCGTCCAGAACGCCCAAGCCCTTTACAAGCGGCACCAGAAACTTAAACGAGCTCGGACGGCAACTGAGCCCCTGCTGGCCGAGGTGAATCAAGAGCTTCACTACTTAGAGCAAGTCGAAGCAGCCATCGATCAAATTGATATCTATCAAGGTTCAGAAGATTTCCTGGCGTTGGAAGAAATTCAGGATGAGTTAATTCAACAACGATACTTAGTAGCGCCAGAGTATCGCCCTCAGGTCAAGCCCAATACTCGCTTCTATCACTACACTAGCCCCGGTGGTTTTGAACTTCTGATTGGTCGCAATAATCGCCAAAACGATCACTTGGCATTTCGCCAGGCAGGACCCTACGATTTGTGGTTTCACACCCAGGAAATTCCCGGTAGTCATGTTCTGCTGCGGCTAACCCCAGGGGCGATCGCCGATACTGTTGATCTCCAGTTTGCTGCCGACTTTTCTGCCTATTACAGCCGTTCTCGTCATAGTAAGCAAGTTCCAGTGGTCTACACCCAGCCCAAGTACCTCTACAAGCCCAAGGGAGCAAAACCTGGTATGGCAATTTATAAACATGAGCAGGTTGTCTGGGGCCAGCCGGAAGTCGCCCAGGCTTATTTAACTCGGCAAGCCGAAGCCAGAGCTTAATTCCAGACTCAGCTCGGCTATGCATTGGTAGCACTAACGGACTCGACCTGAGTTATTGTAAAGTTTTATAAGTGAGTATTTGTACTTTATACTCCCTTAGGATGTAGCAAGTTAAGAAGTGTTACGTCTAACCCGCTGCAAGTATGGGAACGCGCAGCAAGGTTTCTGCAAACGACTCCTAATGGTTAGCTAACAACGTTTGAACTCTGTGCTTTTGACCAGCTCTAATCAAAGCTGGTTGTTTTTTTACGACTGAACAATGCCTGTATCTATACCGTCTGCTCGATTGGTTTTACTTCTAGACTGGAGAGGCAGTTGAAACTGAATCCTGAACAATGACTCGGCGGATTGCAGATCTCTTAAGGAATGGTCAACCGGAAGCAACGGTTACGATTCAGGGGTGGGCTCGGACCAAGCGGCAATTAAAAGACTTCACGTTTGTTGAGGTGAATGACGGCTCGTCCTTGGCAAACCTGCAAGTGGTGATCAACCTAGACCTACCAGGCTATTCAGAAGTGCTCAAGCGGATCAATACGGGTGCATCCCTGGAAGTTTCCGGAGTTTTAGTGCCCTCCCTGGGGAAAGGTCAGCGAATTGAACTCAAAGCTGAAGCAGTGACGGTCTTGGGTACTGCGGACGAGACTTACCCCCTGCAAAAAAAGCGCCATTCTTTTGAGTTTCTCCGAACTATTGGTCACCTGCGATCGCGCACCAATACCCTGGGCGCTGTTTTCCGGGTTCGCAACGCCTGTGCCAACGCCATCCACCAGTTCTTCCAAGAACGGGGATTCTTGTGGATTCACACGCCGGTGGTTACCGCCAGTGACTGCGAAGGGGCTGGGGAACTGTTTACCGTTACCAGCCTGGACCTGAAGCAAGTACCTTTGACCCAGGAGCAAGCAGTTGACTACAGCAAAGATTTTTTTGGCCGACCCACCTACCTGACTGTCAGCGGCCAGCTTGAAGCTGAGATCATGGCAATGGCCTTTGGTAATGTTTATACCTTTGGCCCCACTTTCCGGGCAGAGAACTCCAATACCTCGCGTCATTTGGCAGAGTTCTGGATGGTGGAACCGGAAATGGCCTTTTGTAACTTGGAAGGAGATATGGACCTGGCTGAGGCATTTCTTAAATACGTCTTCAAGGCTGTCTTGGCAGCCTGCCCTGAGGACATGGAATTCTTCAACCAGCGAATTGACCAGTCAGTGCTAGCGACAGCAGAGAGCATTATCGATCATGAATTTGAGCGGCTAACCTATACAGAGGCGATCGCCCAACTCAAAAAAGCCAATCGCTCCTTTGAGTTTCCGGTCCAGTGGGGTCTAGATCTCCAGTCAGAACACGAGCGCTACCTGGCCGAAGAATGTTTCCAGAAGCCCGTAATTGTCACCGACTATCCCGCACAGATTAAGGCTTTCTACATGCGCCTAAATGAGGACGGCAAGACTGTTCGGGCTATGGATGTTCTTGCGCCTAAAATTGGCGAAATTATCGGGGGTTCCCAACGGGAAGAGCGGCTAGATGTTCTGGAACAGCGCATTCAAGCTCAGGGTCTTGACCTCAAGGATTTCTGGTGGTACCTTGACCTGCGCCGCTACGGCACAGTTCCTCACGCCGGATTTGGACTAGGCTTCGAGCGGCTGATCCAATTTATGACGGGGATGACGAACATCCGCGATGTAATTCCCTTCCCACGAACCCCTTTAAGCGCCGAGTTTTAATCCGTCTCAACCTAAAATCCTCTAGATCACCTGGAAAGCATTTTGTATATTCTTACTCCTAATAGCGAGGCTACCTGTGGGACGATCAACCAGACGTAGCTATTGGAGTAAAACCTATGAGTGGTGATATCTCGCGGCAGTATGTAGAAGGAGAAAGGAACTTTCATGGCGCCAGCCTGAATCAGGCAGACTTGAGTGAAACTAACCTTACCGGGGCAGATTTGAGCCAGGCATATCTGAACCAGGCGAACATAAAGGGAGCAAACCTGACCCAGGCAGACTTGAGTGACGCCTACCTGAGCCAGGCAGACCTGAGTGACGCAAACTTAAGTCAGGCAGACTTGAGTGGCGCAAACTTGAGTTGGGCTAGCTTAGAGAATGCAAACCTGAGTGAGGCTGACCTAAGTCAGGCAAAGCTGCGAGGTGCAACAATGCCTGATGGAGTTCCACAAGACAACTAAATAACTGAGTAATATTCTGTGACTAGCTCAGTGAACCGTCAATACTAGTTCTCAGTAAATGTTCTAATTGTTAGCCAGCCTGCGCCAGCGATCGTGTATCCTAAGGCTACGATAACTAGAAACACCATTTCTTCACCTGAGTAAATGTGATTGTTGAAGATTAATAAAGAGCCAGCGGGAAAAAGTAGTCTGGCTCAGCGTTGTTCTTCTACATCTCGAAGTTAAGCTGCCAGTTCATATTTGGCAGTGGGAAAAGGTCATTAAAGGTCAGGAGATTGATTGAGAGGCTCATTCAGGGCTACACAGTAGGCATTGATAGCGCTTAGCTTGAGAATAGGTGCTCAGTCAGCAGGATAGAAGAGGTTCCTAACAACACGTTTATTGTGGCTACATTCAGAGTGATTTAATGTTAGGGAACACTAAGCTAGTCAGACTACTTCAAGTGTTCTTAGGGATACTGCTGGCCACTATTTTGTACTGGTCACTAAATAAGCAGTTTGATCACGATGAGCTTGAAGTCATTCACACATCCTGGAAGATTTTACAAGGAGAAAAAATTTATGTTGATTTCTTTCAACATCACCATCCCTTGCTCTACTATCTACTAATACCAGTAATCGCAAGATTTGGAGAAAACACTACTACTTTACTCATTACGCGAGTCATAGTCTTCTGTTTCTTCCTTGCTATACTTGCCGTTACTTATCTTATTTCGATAAAAGTTTTCAGTAAAGAAGTAGGCATCATTAGTCTGGTTTTGTTATCTACTACGTTTGTTTTTACTACAAACGCAATTGAACTAAGGCCAGACGTCCCTCAGACACTGTTCAATCTTTTCTCGATTCTTTTTCTACTACTATATCTTGAGACAAAGTTACTAAAGTATATAGTGATAAGTGGTTTTTCTGCTGGCCTAGCGTTTTTATTTTTGCAGAAAGCTTTATTTTTAATAATACTAGTTTTTGCCTTACTGCTTCAACTACCACGAAGAAATACATCGCTCATTGCTTGCTCGATATATGGTTTTGCTATCTGTCTAGTTTTCGGTCCATACTTACTTTACTTATTCGTTGATAACTCATTAGCTGCCTATTTCACCTTCAACTGGACCTTAAACGCTAAATTTTTAGATAGAGATTACCCACTGAATACGTTAATCCTCACCTACAGAGCTAACGCTGTTCTCTGGCTTTATTACTTTTTAAGCTTATTTTCCTCGAAGAGAATTCTACAAAGTACTCTTCAGGTCATATCTTTTGGCTTACTAGTTTCTATTTTTATCTTACAAAAACCACATCAACAGTACTTTATGCCGGTCATTCCTTTAGTTGCTATACTATCTGCTCATACTATTCATACTTCTTTCGAAGGTAGTAGCAGAAGACTTCTTCTTGTGCTGTTTTTGGCAGTTGTTTTGCCTTGTTATAGCCTTTTTGCTCCTGTCGGTAGCTTAAATAATACTGAACAACTAGAAAAAATTGACTTTGTCTTGTCTATTACACGACCTAATGACTATGTGTATGATGGAAATGCGTTATTTAATGTTTTTAGAAAAGATATTGACTTTTTCTGGTATTCTGTTGATAAAAATGACGGATTGGCAACGTATAAGAGCATGAGCGACTATCAATACAACATTTATGAATCAATTAGTACGCTCAAGCCCAAAGTAATATCTAACTACTTTATTGACAACATCAACGATCCCAGAATTGTAAACTCTTATACACAGTCTTCTAGGTACAGTGACTTGTTCATTCGACAGCCAGAGAAATGAATTATTCTTTGTGTTAAATATCATTGACCAGAGAAGCCAAGCTTTTGTACATGCTGTCTCTATTGCGCCTTGCCCATTGCACCTGAATAGATTAACCCGCGTGGTATGTCAAGGGTAAGAATTGAACCATCTCGAACTACCTTTGTAGCATTCTTGACTCCTACAATTACTGGCACGCCTAGTCGCAGGCAGATCACTGCCGCATGACTTGTAGCACTACTTTCCTCAGTAACAATTCCTGCTGCCTTACGGATCACCTCTACATAGTCTGCGGTTGTATGGGGTGCAACCAGAATTTCTCCTGGATTGAAGTTGCTAACTCCTATTCCATTTTGAGCAACCCTGGCTCGACCACTGACACAGCCTTGGCCGATCCCAGTCCCCTGACCTAAGATGGCAGTCACAACCTCTACTTTAATCAAGTCTGTTGAACCTGAGACTCCCTGTAGGGTACCCGCAGTGATCACAACCAGGTCTCCTTCCGAGAGCAAGTTTTTCTCTTGGGCTGCATTGAGCGCCGCTTGTATTGACTGGCTTACAGATGGGAGATCTAGAACTAGCAAAGGCTTGACTCCCCAGACTAGTTGTAATTGGCGGGCCACATCGACTTGGGGCGTGACAGCCAAGATAGGGTTTTGGGGCCTGAATTTAGAAACGTTGCGAGCTGTAGCGCCTGTTTTAGTCAAGGTCAAAATTGCGGCAGCACCCAGCTGGGCAGCGATTTGGCTGACTGCTTGACTAATTGCATTTGGAATCAACTGTCCTGAGCTATAGACTTGGTGAGTTGCATGAATTGCCCGCTCGCAATCAATCCGAGTTGCAATTCGAGCCATTGTGGTCACCGCTTCCACCGGGTAATTACCGACTGCTGTTTCGTTAGAAAGCATGACTGCATCTGTTCCATCCACGATCGCGTTGGCAACATCTGAAACCTCTGCCCGCGTAGGTCGAGGACTGTTGACCATACTGTCAAGCATTTGAGTTGCCGTAATTACCGGAATTCCTAAGCGATTGGCAGTTATAATCAATCGCTTTTGCAGAATGGGCACATCCTCAGCAGGGAGTTCTACCCCCAGATCACCCCGCGCCACCATAACGCCATCACAGAGGGAAAGTACTGTTTCCATCTGCTCGATCGCTTCGTGTTTTTCAATCTTGGCAATGACGGGAACTTGTTTGCCGGCGCTTGAGATTAGTTCTTTAATTTCCAAAACATCTTGAGGGTTTCGCACAAAGCTGAGGGCAATCCAGTCCACACCCTGGCCCAAGCCGAACATTAGATCTTGCCGATCTTTGTCGGTCAATGCCTTGATGGATAAGTAAACTCCGGGGAAATTGACACCCTTGTGATTAGAGAGCTGGCCGCCCACAATTACTTGACAATGTAGTTCCTGAGTTTGACGGTCTACTTTTTCAACTTGCATTTCTACCTTGCCGTCATCCAGGAGAATAGTGGCTCCCTCAGGAACCTCATCAGCCAGACGTTCGTAGGTGACTGTGCTAATTTCCCGGCTCCCAATCACGGGTCGGCTGGTAAGTACGAAGCGATCGCCCTTTTTGAGCAAAATTGAGCCCTCTGGAAACCGGCCTAGGCGAATCTTAGGACCTTGCAAATCCTGTAAGATGCCAACGGGTTGGTTCAGCTCAAAGGAAATTTGCCTGATGAGCTGAATACTGCGCTGGTGATCCTCTTGGGTGCCGTGGGAGAAGTTTAGCCGCAGCGTGGATGCTCCTGCTTCGATAATGGCGCGCAGGGCTTCTGGACTGGAGGTAGCAGGTCCGATTGTCGCCACGATTTTAGTCCGGCGCAGGGAGTTTTGCAGTTGCATAGACACAAGAACTGATAGATGGGAGTAACTCTTGTAACAGTCTACAGAGGGACGGGTGTGGATCAACTTCAAAACAAACAGTATCAGTTTCTTCAGCAACAGAGTGAAGCCACTTTTACAGCCGTTGACCCCTAGACCTGCAAGCGGAAGTCATAACTTTGCTGAGACAGGGGGCCAAAGGGCGATCGCTGGCTGCGTTGAACTGCTCTATCGCTACTGCCAGAGCAAGTTTTAGACTAATTAGAGGTTGACACTTTTAGCTCAAACTCCTCGTTATAGCTCCCACCCGATTTCAGTCTTAAATTGGAGGTGCAGTGAGTTGAAGAAATTTTTAAAGATATTGCAGTGAATACTAAAACAAAGCTCTTAACTTCCCTGACCGGCCTACTGATCTCTTCTCTGGCTAGCCTATCGGTTAACGCGCAATCCAAACTCACAGACCAGTCAAAAGTAGTCATTAACGGCATTGGACCAATCTGGGTTGGCATGACGGTTGCCGAAGCCTCGAAGTCTGCCGCTGTGAAGCTGGTCTCAGGGGGTTCCTATCCAGGGGATGGGAGCTGCTACTATTTAAGCCTCAAGGCGGACCAAACAGTGTTTCCTTCATAGTTACGGATGGTCGCATCGCCAGGGTAGATGTTTCTAGGAATAGCCAGGTCACCACCAAGAGTGGCGCCAAAGTTGGAGACAGCGAAGCTCGGCTCAAAGCACTTTATCCAGGACAAATTCAAGTTGCTCCCCACAACTACATTCAGGGGCATTACTTAACGTTTCCCAGGACCAGAAAGACAGGCAGTACCGCGTCGTGTTTGAAACCGATGGCAAGCAGGTTCTCGAATGCAGGGCTGGAAAAACCCCGGAGGTTGAATTTGTAGAGGGATGTTCCTAAGTTCCCTAGGTTAAAGTCCTGCTAGCTCCAGTGACCTTCCGGCAATAGTGTTCCTCCCAGATGGTGGATCTTGTCTGGAGGCATTAAATAGGCCCAGGCTGATCCCAAAGGTTGGCCAGTTGGGGTGAAGGTTGCTATGACTTGTCGTTCGTATAAGTTTTGGTGGGGCGATCGCCCCACTTGATAGTCTTCGTAATCGTCTAGCTCCCTGAGAACTTTGGGATCGCCGAAAGACAAGACAAAGCCGTGGACCCAACCTGTACCCAACACCATAGCTGGGTAGCCAGCAGGTAGGTTGAACAGTTGCCCAAGGGCGATCGCAGGGTGAGCCTGAAGCACGTTACTAGAGCAATAGCGCTGGTAATTCAGTTCACCCGGTTTTAGGGTTCCGTAGACAAATACCTTCAGCAGAGACCCTTGATCCAAATACACAATTGATCTTAATTTATACAAACACTGGCCTACGAACAACGGTATTCTAGTTCTAATAAATTCCAATCAACTCAGCTTCGCCCCAAAGGTTCTGACCGGTATGCAGTTTGATTTGCAAAAATCCCTGAATGCACTTGATTTGAATCAGTTGCCTGCCGACTGGCTTGGCTTGCGTCGTGTGAGCGAGATAACCACGACTCGTCACGTCCGGGATGGTAAACCTGAGAATAATGACAAGCACCGGACTCAAGGCGTCATGGTGGAAGTGCTAGCTCAGGGGCAGTTTGGCTATGCCGCAACTAACCGCTTAGATCAAAAGAGTATTCAGTCGACTGCAAACGTGGCTTACCAGCAGGCGATCGCAGCCTCCCAGTGGGGAGTGCACCACTTTACCCTAGATCAAAGACCTGTCGCCGTAGGACACTACCATTCCCCCTTTCTCAAATCCTTCAATGCCTGGAGTGCCCAGGATATCAATAATTTCTTAATTGAAGTTTGTCAAACCCTGAAAGTTTCCAGCCAGGTGGTCAAGACCACTGCCTTTGCCCAGATGATTGAAACCGAGGTTCAGTTTGTTAGCACCAACGGCTCCGATGTCTATCAAAAGTTTTTACTGGTCACGACTGACTATGCCGCCACTGCTCAAGATGGCAGAATTATTCAAAAACGTAGTGATAATGGCATGATGGCCCGCAGCTACCATACTGGCATGGAAGTTTTTGATCAGGCCGTTCTGGGGCGAGTTCTCCAGGTAGGGGAGCAGGCTGTCGAACTGTTGTCCGCCGAAGAATGCCCGAATACCACCACAACCCTGGTAGCCGCGCCTGACCAGATGATGCTGCAAATTCATGAAAGCATCGGTCATCCCCTGGAAATTGATCGGATCTTGGGGGACGAGCGTAACTTTGCTGGCTCTAGTTTTGTCAGACTGTCGGACTTCGGCCATCTCATCTACGGCTCCCCCCTGATGAACGTCACCTTTGATCCGACACTGCCGGGAGAATGTGCTAGCTATGCCTTTGATGACGCTGGTGAGCCGGCAACGAAGGAGTACTTGATCAAGGATGGGATTTTACTGCGTGGACTGGGGAGTTTAGAGAGTCAAGCCAGAGCCCAAGTGCCGGGAGTGGCAAATCTACGAGCGAGTTCCTGGAATCGTGCCCCGATTGACCGGATGGCAAACATTAATCTAGAGCCGGGCACAACGTCTTTCGATACCATGATTGGCTCGATTGAGCAGGGTATTTATGTGGAATCCAATCGCTCCTGGTCAATTGATGACTATCGCAACAAGTTCCAGTTTGGCTGTGAGTACGCCAGGCTGATCGAAAATGGCAAGTTGACCAAAACGCTGCGAAATCCCAACTACCGAGGTGTCACAAATCAGTTTTGGCGCAGTCTGAATCAAGTTGGCGATCCTGCCACCTTAGAAGTGTATGGTTCTCCAATTTGCGGCAAGGGGGAACCAAACCAATCTATTCGAGTTGGTCATGCCTCACCTGTGTGCCAGTTTGATCACGTGCAAGTGTTTGGAGGCGCAGCTTGAGCCAAGACGTTGAGCAACTGGAGACTGAGTTTTATCAACTGACTGACTTACTAATTGACAATTTAGAGACTGGAGAACATCTCTGGGTTCAGCTAGAAAGTGAGCAAAGCCACTTTGTCCGCTTCAACGGTGCAAAGGTACGTCAAGCAGGTACCGTAGACGATGGCACCATTAGACTACGCCTGATCCACAATCAACGCCGTGCTGCTGCCGCTTTTCCGCTGACGGGAGACTTGGCAGTGGATAGTGCAAGTGGCCTTGAAAGCCTGAATGATCTACGTCAAGAAGTCACTCAATTGCCTGTTGACCCCCATGTTGTTCTGCCTGAAAACCTGGGTTCAAGTCGAGAAATCTATTTAGGTGATCTGCTTGCTCCTGAAGACGCAGTAAGCTCGTTGCTGCCTGTGATGCAGAATGTTGACTTTACAGGCATCTACGCTTCCGGTAGGGTAATTCGCGCGCATCGGAACTCTGCCGGACAGAAGCACTGGTTTGCCACCGATTCCTTTTGCCTAGATTACTCGATGATCGCACCGACAGAAAAAGCGGTAAAGGCTACCCTTGCCGGCAGAGACTGGCAGCAGGATAAATTTCACCACCAAGTTGAGCACTCTAAGATTCAACTGCAAGCCCTTGATCTACCCGCCAAGACAATTCAGCCAGGTTGCTACCGGACTTATTTGGCCCCTGCCGCGATCGCTGCTTTAGTCGGGGTATTAGCACGGGGAGCCCTGAGTGAATCTGCCCTGTGCCAAGGGGGAAGTGCTCTAGGTAAGCTAAGAGACGGCAAACAGTTGTCTTCCCAGCTTTACCTGCAAGAAAACTTCAGCCAGGGAATTACGCCTAGATTTAATGAATTTGGCCGGATAGCGCCGAAAGAACTGCCTTTGATCGTCGCGGGTAAACTGGTCAAGACGCTGGTTAACGCCCGCACCACCAAGGAGTACAACGTACTACCCAATGGCGCAAACAGCACGGAATCTCTCCGAGCCCCCGAAATTAGCGCCGGTACTTTAGCCCTAGAGGATATTCTCACCCAGCTAGGCACGGGCCTCTATTTATCAAATCTCCATTACTTGAACTGGAGCGATCGCACCGGAGGTCGGATTACTGGCATGACTCGCTATGCCTGCTTTTGGGTAGAAAACGGCGAAGTGATTGCCCCGATCCGAGATTTAAGGTTTGATGAAAGTCTCTACTCATTCTTAGGCGAGAACCTGGAGGCACTGACCAGCTTTCAAGAGTTTATTCCCAATACAACCACCTACGACTCGCGACAGCTAGGGGGGTTTCTAATGCCGGGGATACTGGTCCGGGATTTTATATTTACATTGTGAGCAAAACTGATTAAACTATTCGCTGGTCAAGCTCGGCCATGAGGAATGGTTGATGCATGGAATGGCTGCTTATTCCGAAAGGTAAGCGGTAGATCTGAGTCAAGCGTACACAGGAGGTACAGACATGGCAAACAGGATTGGAGACAGCCAGGATAATACTTTAATTGGCACGCTTAATGATGACTATATTGATGGCCGCAGCGGCAACGATCTGCTCTTAGGTCAAGCTGGCAATGATGACCTTTTTGGCGATAGCGGTAACGATGAGCTCTATGGCGAGGACGGCAATGACACCCTGGTGGGCGGGTTGGGCAATGATACTCTAGCAGGTCAAGCTGGCAATGACACACTCGAAGCCGGGGGCGGCGACGACAACCTTTTTGGCGGGTTGGGCGACGACTCCCTCACAGGTGGCGGTAACAATGACTCCCTTAGGGGTGGGCTGGGGGACGATGACCTCTACGGCGAGCGCGACAATGACTCTCTTTTGGGTGGGGCAGGCAACGACTCACTTTTTGGTGGGTTGGGTAATGACTCACTTTTCGGTGGGTCGGGCCGGGATAACCTGAATGGCGATTTAGGCCGCGATACCCTCTATGGTGGAGCTGGCAGTGACACCCTAATTGGTGAGGCGGCAGACGACACCCTTTATGGTGGGGACGGCAATGACGACCTGTTTGGCGAAGCTGGCAATGACACGCTTGTAGGGGAAGCTGGTAATGACACCCTGGTGGCGGAAGTGGGAAAAGACTCTCTCTTTGGTGGGGATGGCAATGACATCTTGGTCGGCGGAGGCGAGGATGATGACCTGCTTATGGGTGGGAACGGCAATGACGTTCTACGTAGCGGCGGTGGCGACGACCTATTAGTGGGAGGTGCTGGTATTGACACACTAATATCAGGGATGGGAAGCGATCGCTTTAGACTCAATACCCTCACTCAAGGAATTGACACCCTGATTGACTTCGGATCTGCAAATGATTCCATCCAGATTTCAGCCAGTGGTTTCGGAGGCGGGCTTACCCCAGGGCCAATTCGAGCTGACCAGTTCTTTCTTGGTTCAAGGGCAAATAACTCTCAAGACCGGTTCATCTATAACAGAAGTGCTGGTGCCCTATTTTTTGACTCCGACGGGACAGGTAGTAATCCGCAGAGACAGCTTGCAACCCTGGCTAATGAACCTTTTATCAGCGAGTTTGACATTGTTGTCGTCTAAGTAATTGAAGGGCTGTGGGGCTTGTGGAATACGTTCAGTCGATCGCTCCTGGTTCTGAGCTGGTTGAGGGGTGGCGAGGGTTGATGGTGTGTCTGTTAGACCAAACTGTAGAAGCTGTCCGGCAGGGATTGAGAATGAGTTTGAGCCCGTTGCCCCTTGGTCTCAGGTTGTGGCAAGCCGGTCGCCGACTTGCCACAACCTGAGACCAAGGGGAGATTCACCCATCCGGCTAGAGAGTGATAGAACAGTTTTTTAGTTAAGCTCAAGTCTACAATTTGCCCCACATCCCAGCAAAGTTGAGGGGAGGACAGTGGGTTGGAGGCTAAAGTTAATCAGTCTTGTTAAACTCTAGACGCTAGCCCTCAATTTCAGGCAGTTGATCTCTATGGCAACCTGGCTTTGTGTAAAGCAGTGCGGTGCGTGTTGTCACCTGGCTCCGGCAGACCGTCCCCACTTAGAGGAATATTTGTCTCCCAGTGAACTCGAAGTTTATTTCAGTCTGGTGGGCGAGTCGGGATGGTGCATAAATTTTGAGCACGCCACCCGGACCTGCCGGATTTATGATCAGCGGCCTCGCTTTTGCCGGGTGACGCCGGAGGTCTTTCACAGCTTGTATGGTATTGAACCAGAGGAGCTAGATGACTTTGCCATTGACTGCTGCCGCCAGCAGATTGACGGGGTTTACGGCGATCGCAGCCTAGAGAGTACTCGGTTTAATCAGGCAATTGAGCAGTAAAGTTAGAATTTACCGCCCGATTACTCATAAAATGAACTAAATATGAAAACTGCTGCTTATTCCGGTGATTTTGTTCTAGCCTATAAGACTGGAGTAGTTTAGACCTTAACTTCTCTGGGGTTGCATACAATAAGCTCCATCAAGCTAGAACTTTAATCTGTTCACTTCAATGAATGCCTCCATTAAAGATTTTCAGCTCAAGGAGTCAACCCCGCCAGGTTTAGAGGTGGGGAAACCAAATAAAGGACTTATTCGCGCTTTCCTCACCGCTTTTTTGACTGTCTTTTTGGCCGAACTGGGTGATAAAACCCAACTTGCTACGCTTTTGATGGCTGCTGAGTCTCAATCTCCTTGGATTGTGTTTAGCGGCGCCGCCTCTGCTTTAGTCATGGTCAGCCTGGTTGGGGTAATACTGGGTCGGTGGTTAGGGACGCGATTTTCACCGGAGGTACTCAGGACGGCTGCCGGAGCAAGCCTGCTAGCGATCGCGGTTCTACTCCTCTGGGACATAGTACACCTGTAGCTTGCCTATGAACTGGCATTTGCTGGGAATTAGTTTCATCATGGTCTTTCTCTCGGAGCTGGGAGATAAAAGTCAGCTTGCTGCAATTACGCTAAGTAGCCGCTCGAAATTTCCCCGTGCAGTATTTCTGGGTACAGCTACTGCCCTGATCCTCACCAGTTTTCTGGGTGTGCTAGCGGGACAAGGCATGGCTCAGGTATTGCCGGTTTACCTACTCAAGGCGATCGCGGCGGTAGTTTTTGCCTTGATGGGAGTTTTCCTGCTCTGGCCACAGGCTGAGCCCGCGTCAAAGTCAGAGGATTCCCAGCCCTAGCAGCCTGAGGAATTTAAGGGCACTGTTGCCAATAGTTGTGGGCCGCGTAGGCCATTGTCACAACCCCGGTCAGAATTGCCGATTCATCAATCGCAAACTTAGGGTGGTGCAGGGGATAATTTGGTTTATCCTTGTGTCCGACTCCCAAGCGAAACATTGCTCCCGGTGCATGCTTTAGGTACAGGGAGAAATCTTCTGCACCCAGGGAAGGCTCTGGTAGCACCTGCACCCGTTCAAACCCCCACGCTTCTTGGGCTGAGAGTTCAATCAGTTGCATCAGTGATGCTGCGTTTTGCACGGTCGGCACGCCCCGCTCGTAGTTCACCTGATAACGAGCCCCGTAGAGGCGGCAGATACTGGCAACAATCTCTTCAACCCACTGGGGTAGATCAGCCGTAGTTTCCGGGTGCAGCGATCGCACCGTTCCCCGTAAGTGAACTTTATCCGCAATCACATTCGGTGCTCGTCCCCCCTCAATTTGACCAATCGTCAACACAACAGGTCGGAGGGGATTTTGGGTCCGGCTGATGGCTTGCTGAAGTGACGTCATCACCTGGGCCGCGATCCAAATTGCATCAACAGCTTCGTGAGGGCGGGCTCCGTGTCCCGACTCTCCCAAAATCGTGATGTCTAGATTGTCTGCTGCTGCGGTTAAAGCACCATAGCGTACGGCAATAGACCCGGCGGGAACCGAGGGAAACACATGCAGGGACAAGATGGCACTGACTCCCTCCATTGCCCCATCCTGAATCATCCATTTTGCCCCTTGGGAAATTTCCTCCGCTGGTTGAAACAAAAAGCGGACCTTGCCCGCCAGTTCCTGCCGGAGTTGGGACAAGACCATGGCCGTTCCTAGTCCAACGGTTGTGTGCACATCGTGGCCGCAGGCATGCATGACCCCAGAGTGACGGGAGGCATACTCTAGACCCGTCGCCTCCTGAATGGGTAGGGCATCCATATCGGTTCGAATTGCCAGCAGTCGCGGGTCATCCCCTTGGGTGTCAACTTCTGCGATGACTCCGGTTTTGCCAACAGTTTCCTGAATATGCAGTCCAGAAGAAGAGAGAACACCGGCAACGTAGGCTGATGTCTGGTGCTCTTGACCACTTAACTCAGGGTGACTGTGAAGGTGGCGATGAATTTCTAGCAGTCGCGGTGCCAGGCTTTCAGCTAAGGTCTTAATCTGAGTCAGCATGAAGTCAAGTTATGGAAGGCAGGCTTGAGTCGTTCTATTCATGATAAGCGTCGCTGTGGGATAATTCCGTCAAACTTAAACTGACTTTTGACTCAGATAACCTGTTGTAGGTATAACCGCTCGTTAACGGTTTGAGCTAAGGGGTGGTTAACCCCGCCAAGACTATATGGGCAAAACCCTCAGGTGGTCAGTGTTCCAATTGCCAATGCGATCGCCTAGTACCGAGCCGTAGATCCTCAAGGTACACCGGTCAGAACCGCTCGCGGCCTAGGAATTTGCGTGGGAGATTGAAATAGCTGGCAACATCAAGCCTTCACCACTTAAGAAAAGCGGCATCAGGACCTTGTTCAACCCTAATCTTGGCGTCTGTTTCAAACCAGGCAGTCACCTGTTCGGTTTCGAGATTTTCCATTGGTACACCCGTGTCCTGAGCAATATGTTTCAGCAGCTTCAGTGAGGAAACAGTCAGTCTGACCAGAAACTTCTCGTGACCTGCCAGTAGGGCCCGGTCAACTGCTGCACTGTCTTCAAGGGTTAAAAACTCTGGGGATTGCCGTGGCTCAGCCATATTACTCGTTTTAAAGTTTTGAGGGTTGAATTTAGTCCCTGTCACGGTTTATTTCAGATTTTGGATATGAAAGTTAGGAGGGCGACGACCAACTTCTTTAGCTCATAACTCTAACAAATTCACTCTGATCGAATTAAGTAACCACAGCGGTTCTCGCCATTGATGATCCAGTGGGTCCGCTCCACCTGGCAATCGTGCAGGGCTGCAGCAAACATTTCTAGCTCATGACCACAAACGCTGGGAAAGGACTCCGCAATCTGAGAAATGGCACAGTTGTACTCCGTGATCATAAATTGAGCACCCGACCCAGGGTCTGAATCCTTTGAATTTAAAGGGTGCCACTCCGCCATGTATCCTTCAGCTTTACGAAGCTCGACAAGATTTGCAACTCGCTCCTGTAGCGGTCCCGTACCCAGGCGCTCACGGTATTCTACTGCCTTACGTTCTGACTGCTTGCGGAGGATAGAGCTAACTTGGTCACGGCCCATGGTTTCTGCTAGGGTATCCAGCAGAGAAACGGCGAATTCATCATGGCTGTCAGGAAAAAGTGCCCGTCCTTCCCGGCTCAGTTGATAGACGTGTTGCGGGCGTCCAATTCCCATTCGAATCGTTCGGTACAAAATCAGTTTCTCCATCTCTAAGTCTTTGAGATGGCGTCGAATCGCTTGAGGGCTAACATTCGAAGATTCGGCTAGCTGCTGGGCAGTGGCTTGACCTTGCTTTAACAAGTAATTCAAGATGTCCTGTTTCGTGGAATGCTGAGTAGCCGTCATTGGGGTGGCTCAGTTCTGAGAGGCAATCAAAGAAGTTCCGCTTTTGACTTTGACAACATGATTGTTGCTAAAGTAACCTAAAATGGAGTTGAGCAACAAGTCTGTTGTTTTAATAATTATAGGTTATTGCTTAGTTTGTCTTTGTTTAAAGAGACGTCCCATGAACACCCCTGATAAAACTCAACAAGCAACTGATAAGAGCCTGGAAGCAATGCGGAAGTTCTCTCAGACTTACGCCAAGCGGACAGGAACCTATTTCTGCACTGATCTTGGTACGACTGCCGTGGTGATTGAAGGGTTAGCCAAGCACAAAGACGACTATGGTTCACCCCTATGTCCCTGTCGTCACTACGAAGATAAAGTTGCTGAAGTGAAAGCTGCTTACTGGAACTGCCCTTGTGTTCCTATGCAGGAACGTAAGGAATGCCACTGCATGCTATTTCTTACGGCTGACAATGCTTTTGTCGGGGACAAGCAGGAAATCACGTTTGAGGAAATTAGAGCAGAGACAAACAAGTATTGATTAAGTTGAGGCGATGCGATCGCAGCCCACCCACCACTGATACCTCTGGATCACTGCGCGCTCAGCTAAACCGCACTGCCGATTCCTACCGTCTGTTACTTCCATCCTTAAAGACCAAGCGATAAAGAGAACACTCCAGATGACTACAACGGTTAAGACTTTTGTCAATCAACCCTACAAGTACGGATTTGTTACCGATATTGAGTCAGACACAATTCCGCGTGGACTCACTGAAGATGTGGTTCGCCTAATCTCGGCCAAGAAAAATGAGCCGGAGTTCATGCTGGAGTTTCGGCTCAAAGCCTACCGCCAGTGGCTGAAGATGACGGAACCGACCTGGCCTAATGTCACTTATCCAGCCATCAACTACCAGGAGATCATTTACTACTCAGCGCCAAAAAAGAAAGAGCAGAAGCTAGGTAGCCTGGACGAGGTTGATCCCGCCATACTAGAAACTTTTGAAAAGCTGGGTATTCCCCTCTCCGAGCAAAAGCGACTCTCTAACGTTGCTGTAGACGCCATCTTTGACAGCGTTTCGATCGCCACAACCTTCAAAGAAAAGTTGGCTGAAGCTGGTGTCATCTTTTGCTCAATTTCTGAAGCCCTCCAGGAGCATCCTGAACTGGTGCAGAAATACCTGGGCAGCGTGGTGCCCGTAGGAGACAACTACTACGCAGCCCTGAACTCCGCCGTCTTTAGTGATGGTTCTTTCGTCTACATTCCCAAGGGCACGAAATGTCCAATGGAGCTCTCGACTTATTTCCGGATTAACACCGGAGATACAGGGCAGTTTGAGCGGACTTTAATTGTGGCAGAATCAGGCAGCTCGGTGAGTTACTTAGAAGGCTGCACAGCTCCTATGTTTGATACCAATCAACTTCATGCTGCTGTGGTCGAACTAGTTGCCCTAGATAATGCCGAGATCAAATATTCTACGGTGCAAAACTGGTACGCCGGAGACGAAAACGGCAAAGGGGGAATTTACAACTTCGTGACCAAGCGGGGTTTGTGTGCCGGAGTCAATTCCAAAATCTCCTGGACGCAGGTAGAAACTGGCTCTGCAATCACCTGGAAATATCCGGGCTGCATCCTAGCAGGTGATAACTCGGTAGGTGAGTTCTACTCCGTGGCGCTGACCAACAACCGCCAGCAAGCAGATACTGGCACCAAGATGGTCCATGTTGGCAAAAATACCCGCAGCACCATTATTTCTAAGGGCATTTCGGCGGGACATTCTAATAACAGCTACCGGGGTCTAGTCAAAATTGGTCCTAAAGCAGACGGAGCCCGCAACTACTCTCAGTGCGACTCGATGCTGATTGGCAGCGACGCCGGGGCCAATACCTTTCCCTACATCCAAGTGCAGAACGACACAGCCAGAGTCGAACACGAAGCCTCAACCTCTAAGATTGGCGAGGACCAGCTTTTCTACCTTTCCCAGCGCGGGATTTCTAGCGAAGACGCTATTTCCATGATGATTAGTGGGTTTTGCAAAGAGGTATTCAGCCAGCTTCCTATGGAGTTTGCTGTAGAAGCAGACCGCTTACTGAGCTTGAAGCTGGAAGGGAGTGTGGGGTGATCAAAGCAGACAGTCAAGTTATTTTGTCGGTTCGGGGCTTGACAGCCACGGTCGAGGGGACCCAAATTCTCAAGGGTGTGAATCTGGAGGTCAAGGCTGGAGAAATCCATGCCATTATGGGTCCTAATGGCTCTGGCAAAAGCACGTTTGCCAAGGTGCTAGCAGGCCATCCTGACTACACAAATATTCAAGGAGAGGTGGTCTTCCAGGGCCAAAATCTTCTAGAACTAGAGCCAGAAGAACGGGCTAAAGCGGGAGTATTTATGGCCTTTCAATACCCGCTGGAAATTCCTGGTGTTAGCAATTTGGACTTCTTGCGGGTCGCCTACAACTCCCGGCGCAAACATCAGGGCTTAGAAGAGTTGGACGCCTTTGATTTTGACGACCTGGTCCATGAAAAGCTAGCTGTTGTCAAGATGGACCCCCGGTTTTTGGACCGGAGTGTGAATGAGGGCTTCTCCGGCGGCGAGAAAAAGCGGAATGAGATTCTCCAGATGGCTCTTCTAGAACCGACCTTAGCAATCCTAGACGAGACTGACTCTGGGCTAGATATTGATGCGCTTAAAATTGTGGCAAACGGCGTCAACCAGTTAGCAAAACCAGAGAACACCACCCTGTTGATTACCCACTACCAGCGGTTACTCAACTACATTGTTCCTGATTTTGTTCATGTGATGGAAAGTGGTCGAATTCTGACTACAGGGACGAAAGAACTTGCCCTAGAACTTGAATCTCGCGGCTATGAATGGGTACGGGGAGAAGAAGAAACGGCTGGGGTAGGAGCAGCATGAGTATCCAGGTTTCTCCAAGTTTTAGTTCTGTAGAAGCAGGGGCTAAGCCCCTTCTGAGGCAGCCCGATACTTACCTTGCTCAGTTGTTGGAGCAGCGGCAGGCGCTGAATGCTCAGCTACCGGAAGTAACAGCTAAATGGTTGCAGCAACTTCGCGATCGCGCTACTGAACAAGTCCGCCAACTGACCCTGCCAACAGTGCGGGATGAAGAATGGCGGTTTACAAACCTTTTACCCCTCCAGCAGGTCAGTTTTCAGCCACCAGATCCTGACGTTCAACTGGCAGCCCCAGACATGGCGGCATTCACCTTGGCGGAAACCAATCGTAGCCGTTTAGTGTTTGTCAACGGCATTTATGCCCCTCACCTCTCAACTATAGACCGGCTACCGCCCGGTCTGTTTGTCGGTCATCTGGCTGAGTTACCACCGGAGTATGGCGAGCAAGTCTGCCACTATCTAGGCTGCCAGCCAGGGGCTGAGGAAGTGTTCACGGCCCTAAATAGTGCCGGTTTCGTCGATGCTGCAATGATTTGGGTGCCTCAGAATTTGGTGGTAGACCAGCCGATCCACCTGCTCTTTATTGCTACGGCGGTTGAGGTTCCGACGATTTCCCAGCCCCGTTGCTTAGTCGTAGCTGAGCGAGGCAGTGCCCTGACCCTGGTGGAAGCCTACGCTGCTGCCGGAGCGGGGGTCTACCTGACGAATGCAGTTACAGAGGTATGGGCACAGGAAAACGCCCAGATTAACCATACCCGCATCCAACAGGAGAGCAAAGATGCCTTTCATGTTGGCAAGACCGCGATCGCCCAAGCGCGGGATAGCCGCTACACCTGTAACGCCATTAGTCTAGGAGCCAAACTTTCCCGGCACAACTTAAACATCACCCAGATGGGTGAGCAAGCAGAAACGATTCTAAATGGGCTGACCCTGATCTCTGGTAGTCAATTGGCCGATACCCACAGTGCGATCGCCTGTACTCAGCCCCACGGCAGCAGCCGTCAACTGCATAAGTGTATTGTCAGCGATCGCGCCCACGCGGTATTTAACGGCAAGGTTTTTGTGCCGAAAGCTGCTCAACAGACAGATGCCGGGCAATTAAACCGTAACTTGCTGCTGTCTCCGAAAGCACGTGTAGACACCAAGCCCCAGTTAGAGATTGTCGCCGATGATGTCAAATGCACGCACGGCGCTACCGTCAGCCAACTGGATGCTGAAGAAGTCTTTTACCTGCAAAGCCGGGGACTAGATAGAGCCAGCGCTCGCAACCTGCTGATCCAGGCTTTTGCCACAGAGGTGATTGAGCAGATCCCGGTTCCTTCTCTGCGTAAAATGCTCTCCCGTGTGCTTGTAAACGTCTGATCGCTTAAGTTTTCTTTACCACCCCTCATCCTTTGCCTGTCACCCATGACTTTTACCCAGGAAGTTTTTACCCCGAAGAAAACCCTTGCGGCTCAGGTGCGGCCTGACTTCCCGATCTTGCACCAGCAGGTAAACGGTAAGCCTTTGGCTTACCTGGATAACGCTGCAACATCTCAAAAGCCTCGTGCTGTATTGAACGCCTTGCAACACTACTACGAGCAGGACAATGCTAATGTCCACCGGGGGGTGCATACCCTAAGTTCACGGGCAACTGATGCTTACGAAGGGGCGCGGGATAAAGTCGCCAGGTTTGTCAACGCCGCTTCCCGGCAAGAGATTGTTTTTACTCGTAACGCCACCGAAGCGATCAACCTGGTGGCCTATGCCTGGGGTTCAAGTACGCTTCAACGCGGGGATGAGATCATTCTCTCGGTGATGGAGCACCACAGCAACTTGATTCCCTGGCAACTGCTGGCTCAGCGGACTGGGGCAGTGCTAAAGTTCGTCGAGCTAAATGAGAATGAAGAATTTAATTTAGAACAGTTCAAGGCTTTGATTTGCGACCGAACCCGGCTGGTCTCAATTCTGCACGTTTCCAACACCCTGGGGTACATTAATCCAGTGCAGGAGATCACGGCGATCGCCCATCACTACGGAGCTAGAGTCTTAGTCGATGCCTGCCAAAGTGTGCCCCATATGCCAGTAGATGTCCAGGCAATTGACTGCGACTGGCTCGTGGCCTCCGGGCACAAGATGTGTGCACCAACGGGCATTGGTTTTCTCTACGGCAAGCTAGACCTGCTCCGTGCTATGCCCCCCTTCCTGGGTGGCGGAGAAATGATTGCCGATGTTTTCTTAGATCACGCCACCTACGCCGATCTGCCCCACAAATTTGAGGCAGGAACTCCGGCAATTGGGGAAGCGATCGCCCTGGGGGCGGCGGTAGATTATCTCTCTAGTCTGGGCATGAACAACATTCATACCTACGAAGAGGAACTGACAGCCTACCTCTTTCAGCGGCTGCGGGAAGTTCCGACCCTGCGGATCTATGGCCCTCAACCCACCCTAGAGGGTAAAGGTCGAGCCGCCCTGGCCGCCTTCACGGCTGGGGAAGTACATCCCCACGATCTATCCACAATTTTGGACGAGTCTGGCGTGGCAATTCGAGCCGGCCATCACTGCACTCAACCCCTCCACCGCTATCTCAAAGTTCAATCAACCGCACGGGCTAGTCTCTACTTCTACAACACACGGGAAGAGATCGATGCGTTTATTGCCGCCATGAAAGAAGCCGTTGAGTTTTTTGGCAGTATCTTTAGCTAGCCCTATGACGGCTTCGCAGAGTTATGAATTGTATTAGTTTAGGATTTAATTCAAACGCATAAGCGAGGACCTCAACCCAAAGCTTCCCTAGTAAAAGCTATTAAGACTGAAGACTGATCTCTACGATCTGAAAAAATGTCAAACTAGCTACAGACTGATCGCCTCTCAGATACTTTGGAGGCTCAGTTGAGGGTAAGGAATGATTAAAGCCTGGATGGTAATTGGGGCTGTAACCCTGCTAGTGACGGCAGGCAGCAGTTTGATGGGGCGTCGGGATACTGAGTGGTTCAAGCAGCTTCGTCGCCCCGGATGGCTAACTTTTGAAGCAGCAATTCCCGTAATTTGGACGGTGATTTTTGTTTGTGGTGCTTGGTCAGCCGTGATTGTATGGGAGAACGACCCCGGTAGTGCTCGAACGTGGCTGCTAATGGGGCTCTACTTTCTGCTGGAAGTGATCACTGTGTCCTATACACCTGTCATGCTTCGCCGCCGGAGCCTTAGAGTAGGCACATTCATTGGCGGCACTGGCGCGGTCTTAGGGATTTTGCTGACCTTAATTGTTTGGCCGATCGCTGGCTGGGCTGCTGTCCTACTGCTACCCTATGATCTTTGGAGTCCAATTGGTACATTTACAACTTGGCAGATGACCCAACTCAATCCTGAAGCTGTTTGACGCCCTTACTGCCCAACTACTGACGTAAAACTGGCTCGACACCCTGGCTGAACTGTCATTGCTCAGGAAATTGAACTTTCCTGCACTCCCCTTTTTCTGTAAGCATCAAGTATTCACACAGGCAGTCTAATTAATTCCACAGGATAAAAAGGTTAAGTGTAAAACCGGGCAGAACGTTCTCGCCATTCAACTGCTTAGGGTGCTGAAGAACTCGCTTTGGTTGACCAACTCGATAAACCTCCACCTGTCGATCTTGAGGATTGATCAACCAGCCGAGGCGCAGGCCACTGTGAATGTACTCCTGCATTTTTTGCTCCAAGGGTTCTAAAGCATCACTTTCAGACCTTAACTCAACCACGAAATCAGGGCAAAGAGGTGGAAACTTCTTCTGCTCCTCCGGCCTAAGTAGTTCCCAACGTTCTCTAGTAACCCAAGCAGCATCGGGGGAACGATTAGCTCCGTTCGGGAGTTTGAAGCAAGTAGAGGAACTGAAGACCTTGCCTAACCCAGTTTGTCGATTCCAGAGCACCAAGTCTCCAATCAGGTCTGCCTCACGGCTCCCCCCTTCGCCACCTACAGGTGACACAATGACTAACTCTCCTTGTGCAGTGCGCTCAAGTTTCAGGTCAAGATGACTCTGGCACAGTTTATAAAACTGGTCATCGGTCAACTCGATAAAGGGCTTCAGGTTTAGAACGATCGCAACCATTGGGGAAACCTATCAAGTTACCCTAGATAATCTTGATTGTAGGCTCTTTTTGAGGAAGGTCAGCAGCACTCAGAACGGTTTCGTAGGAGCACGGAGCATAAGGTTCAACGGCCAAGCTCACCGATGGTAGATAGCCAACTTAAAGCATCACGAACTTGAGAGAGCAGTCCGGTGCTCTGTAGGTTAGACTGCTTAACTTAAAATAGGGAGCATCATTGCCTAAAGCTCTCCCATCTGGGAGCAACCTTGTATTCAATCTGCCGAGATGTGGGTATAGCTAATGGTTACTACAACTCAAGAAATTAATGACGCTCCATCAGATGGCCTCCCCGTCGTCGAAGTTCCGTTTGTTGTCCTACATAACATTAGCTGGCAGACCTACCAAGCCCTGCTATTTGACTTGGGGGAACACCGAGCAGCTCGACTTGCCTACGACCACGGAGTTCTTGAAGTCAAGATGCCATCAAAATTACATGAATTAATCAATCGACTTCTGGAGCGCATCATCACCACTTTGACAGAGGAACTGGGTATGAGTGTCTTGCCCCTCGGCTCTACAACCTTTGATCAAGAAGAAGTAGCGCAGGGGGTCGAACCAGATTCTTGTTTTTACATTCAGAATGCCGAACACGTTAATCCTGAGGATGATCAGCCACCTTCAGACTTGCCACCCGATCTCGTTGTTGAAGTTGACATTACAAGCTCATCGCGATCGCGGTTGAACATTTACAAAATCATGAGAGTTCCCGAAATTTGGCGCTACAACCGGCAGGGCTTCGCCATTTTACAGTTGCGTCAGGATGGATACGTCGAGTGCAAAAATAGCTTGACGTTTGCAAAGATTTCGGTACAGTTCCTTGGAACTTTGATTGAGCAAGGCAAGCAAGCAAAGAATCAGAATGCAGTCATCCGTGAACTGCGGAATTGGTTGCAGGGGTTGGAATAACGGCACAGGCAGGCTGCCAATAGCAGATAATTCCGAACCAAAGCTCGCAGCTTAAGTCAGCCATCCAGTGCAGTAGGGTATTTGGTTGCTTGGTTTCATGCACCTTCTACTTCCTAGCAGGGTAGGGTTGCTTGCAATAGTTGAAACGTTGACTCCAGAACTCGGAACGACAAGCCCAGAACTCAAATTTTTGACCTCAAAACTTGGAACTTCGAGATCGGAACCCGGAGCTTTGACTTCAGAACTCAACCTTCCG
Source organism: Thermosynechococcaceae cyanobacterium (assembly GCA_041748155.1). Lineage (GTDB taxonomy): Bacteria > Cyanobacteriota > Cyanobacteriia > Thermosynechococcales > Thermosynechococcaceae > JBGTDT01. The sequence continues at coordinate 43,582 of JBGTDT010000155.1, forward strand.
ACTTCAGAACCTCAAAATTCAACCTTTGGGCTTGAGGTTTCGAGCTTTAAGCTTGGAATTCCGAGATCTGAGCTTGACGCTCCCAGAAAAAAGCCTGACCTTCCGAGTTCAGAGGTCGGAATCTGCTGCGCCAAGGTAATCAAGTGGGCAACTGCGTCAGTCCTATTGGTGTCTCCTTGCCCCTCTAGCTACTCCCGACAGCAGGTTTGCTTGTTATCCTGAAGACACGCCTTGATTAAACTGGTTGCCGCTAAAACCATGACACAAACATCAAAACAGATCTGTATTCTGGGTGGAGGCTTTGGGGGTCTGCACACGGCGTTAAGACTGAGCCAGTTGCCATGGCCTGAATCCCAAAAACCCAACATTGTCTTGGTTGACCAGAGCGATCGCTTTTTGTTTTCGCCCTTTCTCTACGAATTAATGACCGGGGAGCTACAAACCTGGGAAATTGCGCCGCCCTTTGAAGAAATTTTGGCCAATACAGGGGTCCGCTGTATTCAAGCTGCCGTCAGTAGCATTGACCTCCAACAGCGCCAGGTTCAACTTCAGGATGGTCCAGCTCTGACCTATGACCAGCTTGTTCTGGCTCTGGGCGGTGAAACCCCGCTCAATTTAGTTCCAGGAGCCGCCGAGTATGCCTTAAAGTTTCGCACCATCACAGACGCCTACCGCCTGGAAGAACGCCTGCGAGTTCTAGAAGAATCGGACTCAGATAAAATCCGGATTGCCATCATCGGCGCGGGGTATTGTGGGGTAGAGTTAGCTTGCAAGCTGGCTGATCGGCTAGGGGAGCGAGGTCGGCTACGGCTGATTGAACAGACAGATCAGATGCTTAGATCTAGCCCCCCCTTTAACCAGGCAGCGGCTCAGAAAGCTTTAGAGCAACGAGGGATCTGGATTGACCTAGAAACAACAACAGAGTCAATTGGTCCAGATACTCTAGAGCTGCGCTACAAAGAGCAAGTTGACTCGATTCCAGTCGATGTGGTGATTTGGACGGCTGGCATCACAGTCTCCGACCTGGTCCAGTCCCTACCCCTAAAACACAATCCTCGCGGCCAACTGGTGACGACCACTATGCTACAGGTCGTTGATCGTCCTGAGATCTTTGCTCTAGGGGACCTGGCTGATTGCCGCGATGCTGAAGGCCAGCAAGTCCCAAACACAGCCCAAGCAGCCTATCAACAAGCAGATTACCTTGCTTGGAATCTCTGGGCCTCTCTGACCGGGCGACCCCTATTACCCTTTCGCTACTCCCACTTGGGCGAGATGCTGACCCTGGGCACTGACGCCGCTGCATTCTCTGGCCTGGGGCTAAAGTTAGACGGCTCCCTGGCTTATACCCTACGACGACTGGCTTACCTCTACCGGATGCCAACCTTGAATCACCAACTCAAGGTCGGACTGAACTGGGTCCTGCGGCCCCTTTTGGGTGTTGTGGCCCCTTGAGGTGTTTGAGTGAAATTGCTGGTTGCAGCTCTCAGAGACTCTAGGTAAAAAGTTCGCTGCCAGACTAGATTGTGTTCTAGCAAACCTTACTCGCAATCGTTATGACTATGATATAGTCGAATAGAATTGTAATTGTTTGTAAAGGACCTGAGCAGAAAGCCAGCCCAAACATTGGACTACTGCCTGCAGGCAAATCACTACAGACGTACAACCGACAAGGAGTAATCTTCTCATGACTTACCTCACAGACACAGGCTGCCTTCGGGTTGGCCAAGCTGCCCCCGACTTCACGGCCACCGCTGTATTTGACCAAGAGTTTCAGACCGTCCACTTGTCTGATTACCGGGGAAAATACGTTGTTTTATTCTTCTATCCCCTGGACTTTACCTTTGTCTGCCCGACTGAGATCACCTCCTTTAGCGATCGCCACGGTGAGTTCAAAAGTAAGAATACAGAAGTTCTAGCCGTCTCTGTAGACAGTGAGTTCTCCCACCTAGCCTGGATTCAAACTGACCGTAAGGAAGGGGGTATAGGTGATCTTAACTACCCGCTGGTTTCTGACATCAAGAAGGAAATTAGTGCTGCTTACAATGTGCTTGATCCAGAGGCAGGCGTTGCCCTCCGGGGTCTGTTTATCATCGATAGGGATGGAGTCATCCAGCACGCAACGGTCAACAATCTAGCGTTTGGGCGAAACGTTGATGAAACACTACGGACCTTACAAGCCATTCAGCACGTCCAGTCTCACCCTGACGAAGTCTGCCCTGCAGGTTGGCAGCCTGGTGACCAGACGATGACGCCTGATCCGGTTAAATCAAAAGTTTACTTTGCAGCAGTGTAAATTTAGTTAGTTTTTCTGCATACTTGCATAACGACCCCAATACCTTTTAAGACTTGTGCAATTGAGTGCTGAGTAAACCAGCCCTCTAGACCTCCAAGCTTCAGGAGAGAACAGCTTAATCTCTCTTTCGAGCTGCTTCTTGAGCTATAGGGGGCAAGCCTGTAGTTTGTGACTTTTGCGGGGGTATTGGGGTTTAGATAAATCTAATTTTTGGTCACGTAGTTACAGTAAACTCTATGGCGTTTATTCCTACCCTGACTTCCAACGATTTCAGCGGCTTACTTAACAAGCGCTTTTTCGCCAACTTCCTGCCTGTCCCCGCTACAGATCATCTCAAAATCGGTCAACAGGGAATTGATTTTGAGTTACTTGACATCACGCGCAACCAGCAGGTCCGGTTATCAAACTACTGGGGAAAGTCGCCCGTAGTTCTGGCTTTTACGCGTATCTTTACTGAAAAGCAGTACTGTCCCTTGTGCTTTCCCCATATCAAAACACTCAACCAAACCTACGGGCAGTTTCAGCAAAAGGGTGGCGAGGTATTGATGATTAGCAGTACTGACCTATTACAAAGTCAAGTTGTAGTTCGAGATCTCGGTTTAAGGGTGCCGTTGCTTAGCGACCCAAGCTGCAAGGTTTTTCGAGCCTACCAGGTTGGTCAAGCCCTGGGGGCGCCGCTACCCGCTCAGTTTGTTTTAGATGCTCAAGGACGGCTGCAATTTAAGCATCTGTTTTCCTTTCTATCAAACAATGCTAGCCCCGTAGCCCTGCTAAAAGCAGTTGATCGCTGCTAGCCTACCGCAGGAGTACTTTCCTAAAAACAGGAAGTTCTTGACAACAAAAAGGCCCCGCTACTGACGGGGCCTTTTTGTTGAAGCTCAGTTAGATGACTATATCTTCATCCTCTTCACCTACATCTTCGATGGGTTCATCGCTGGACTCGTCACCGATTAAGGGGTCCAAGTCTTCATCAGTACTGCTGTCATGACCAAAGCCAAAGTTATCCTGCGATCGCTCTACTGGCGCTGCACCCTGGAGGCGACTATCACTGATCTGGGATGTTCGCTCAACAATGTCGTCAAAGGTACTCTCTAAGTTGTAAGAGCGTGCTGTGCGATCGTCGATCACATCTACTAGGTCTTGATCCAGGACGCTGCCTCCATCTAGAACTGAATCTGCGTCAACTGCCCCCGCTTCTTCATAGGAGTTGAATCCTGTTCCCGCTGGAATCAATCGACCAATAATCACATTTTCCTTCAAACCCCGGAGCCAGTCCGACTTACCCTCGATCGCTGCTTCAGTTAACACCCGCGTGGTTTCCTGGAAGCTGGCAGCAGAGATGAAGCTATCCGTGTTTAATGAGGCTTTGGTAATCCCCAGCAGTACTGGCGTGTACTCAGCCGGAGCCCCTCCCGTAATCGACATCGCTTCGTTCACCTGCTCGACCTGGTAAAGTTCAATCAGTTCGCCCGGTAGCATAGTCGTGTCGCCGCCGTCATCAACCCGCACTTTTGAGGTCATCTGACGGACTACCACTTCAATGTGTTTATCTGCAATATCAATCCCCTGGGACTGGTAGACAGACTGAACTTCATTCACCAAGAAAGTCTGAACTTTTTGCAAACTGATCAAGGCAGCCTCATGCACCCCACGAGTTTCCCGGTTTAGTTTAAAGAAGATTTCTAACAGGTCGTGGGGGTTAATTGGTCCATCGGTCAAAGGCTCGGCACCGCCCACAACTTGGTCGTTGAGGATGATCGGATTCTGGCCGGGACCGACTGGATAGTCCATCACAACCCCATCGTCTTCAATCACTTTGATGTCAACGCTGTCGTCTTCGTTGTAGATTACCTGAGCTGTTCCTGGCCGTTGGGCTAAGATACACATCTCCTTTGGTTTGCGAGCTTCCAGGAGTTCTTCAATTCGGGGTAAGCCCTGAATAATATCTCCGGTTTTCGTCCGCTCGAAGACGAGAAGGGCTAGGTTATCACCCCGCTGAACCAGGTCGCCATCGTCAATGTGCAGCACTGCCCCGGGAGAAACAAGATAGGGACGAGCAATCCGGAGTTTGACCTGAGCGTCGCTTACTTCGGTAACCTGGACTGATTCACTGGCCACTACTCCTGGAGCAACCTGATCACCAGGGCGGAGCAGATCTCCAGTCTCAACCGTTGGAGTTTGATCCATCGTGTCCATGACAATCTGATCCGAAGCCGTTACGACTAAAATCCGCCGAATTGCTTCTGCTCCCTTACGGATTCCCCGAACTTCGCCGGATTGCTTCGCTCTAATCTCGGTTCGAGCTACCACTGCGCCAGGACCAATCTGCTGACCGTCTTCGACCAGTAACCGGGTATGGGTACTCCCTTGGGTCGGATCGGCAGCAATATCCCGGCGAATTACTAAAGATTCCAAAATCACCAGCTGGAGCCGCATGACTTCTGGGTTAGTCTCATCAGGGACCAACTCAATATCAGCAGCTAATTGCGGCGCATCTGTATCGATTTCTAACACCAGTTGTGTCCGCAGTAGATCCAGACCTTCCACCGACTTAACCCGCTCGCCATCCTTGTAGGGAAGTCGTTGGACGGGCCGGAGGCGAATAGCCCGACCCGCTTCATTGATCGATTCCTGGCTAGGGACGGCTGGCTGATCTGGAACCTGGTACTCAATTACAGGTCGCAGCAGCAGTGCAGGTCCTTCAGGAGTTTCTACGTACTCAATGTGGCGAAGTTCTTGGACAGTTAAGCCCGGAATTACTTCTTGTCCAGGGTGAGCTAGGTTCCCGTTTTGAGCTAGCACTTCCTCTGGGTTGTCGACCAAATGAAGCTCACCCGGCTTAATCAAAATTTCCCGCAGGATGTCATTTTTCTGAGTCACCTCGATTACGCCGCTACTTTGACAGAAGATGTCTTTGACTACCTCTGTACCGGCCTCGACGTATTGACCATCTTCCACTAGGAGTAAGGAGATATCCTTGTTGACCTCATGGGCTTCCTCCGGAATCCAGAGCAGGGTGCCACCTTTGATCACTTCGTACCCCTGTTTTGCCTTCCCGCGCTTACCGACTTCCACGCCAGAGTAGCGAATGACACCGCCAGTTTGGGTCCGGTAGCTGTCATCGATCAACTCTGCAACGACCTGGTTGTTGGCGACCTTCGTACCAGGGGCAGTTTTGAGTGAAAACAATTGGTTTAGGCGGGTCTCAATCACGTAGTGCTCCCGGCCTTGATAGCTTTCGGCCCGGACCCGCGCTTCATCCAGCAGCACTGAAGCGGTGACAATCTCAACTTCCCGACCCCCTTTGCCTTCTGAGTGTTCTGGTAGCCGGACAATCCCGCCATGCTCAGTAACTAGCTTAGTTTCTGCCAGTACGCCCTCCGCTTCAATGTAATCGCCATTCTTTACTACTGGTTCAGCACTGGGTGGCAGGTTATAGACCTCTCCCGATAGCACCCAGATTAACCCGCCTCGAGGCGCAATTCGAGTCGTGTTGCCTTGACGATCTTTTTTCTCCTCCGGCACTAGCCCGGAGAACTTAACTTCTCCGGCCAGGTCAGAGGCCACGTCCTTCGTCGCCTTTTCGGTGGACTTGCGGACATTTCGCCCGGTAATTGCCACCTCCGCGAGCATCTGTCCCATCTTCACCTTTTCCCCGTCTCGCACAAGCAGCGTTGAACCCTGAGTGACGGCAAAACTCTCCTTTTTATCCCCCGATTCAATCGTCAAGGTAGAGTTAGTTTCGACGGTCACCGCTTCTTCACCGTGACGCGTGCGAATTGGCCGCGATCGCAGCCGCTTGGGATAACGCACAGTGCCCTGAAAAGGAGCCCGCACTTGTGCCGCCACCTCAGCAGTAAACACCCCACCGGTGTGGAAAGTTCGCATGGTCAGTTGGGTTCCTGGCTCGCCGATCGACTGGGCGGCAATGATGCCGACAGCCTCGCCGATATCCACCAGGTGAGCGTGGGCCAAACTCCAACCGTAGCAGTGCTGGCAGACTGACCGAGTCGCTTCGCAGGTCAGGGGCGATCGCACGATGACTTCCTCAACTTGGGCCTGGGCAATGGCCCGGCACAGCTCCTCAGAGATAGGCTGATTGCGCTCCACTAGGATCTCTCCAGTGCGGGGGACCAGGACTGGTCGGGCTGCAACCCGGCCGAGCAAGCGATCCTTCAAGGCAATCAAGACGCGATCGCCATCTTGCATGGGCCGGACGGGAATTCCCCGTTCCGTGCCACAGTCCAACTCCCGGATAATAACGTCTTGAGAAACATCTACCAGACGACGCGTCAAGTAACCAGAGTCAGCCGTTCTCAAGGCTGTATCTACTAGACCTTTACGAGCACCATAGGAAGAAATAATATATTCTGTTACCGTCAGACCCTCGCGGAAGTTGGTTTTGATCGGTAGATCAATAATCTCGCCCTGAGGGTTGGCCATCAGCCCGCGCATCCCCACCAGTTGTCGAACTTGAGAAAGATTTCCGCGAGCTCCGGAAAACGCCATCATGTAAACTGAGTTAAGCGGATCACTGGCTTCAAAGTGACGCACCACTTCGTCTTTGAGTTCTTCACTCGTGCCGTTCCAGGTGTCAATTACCTTCTGAAAGCGCTCAACCCCTGTGATTTCTCCCCGCGCATAACGATCCTCCGTAGCCCGGATCTGCTCCTCCGCAGTCTCCAACAACTGACGTTTACTCGGGGGTACTTGCAGATCGTCAACGCTGATTGAGATGCCTGCTTTGGTGGCATAGTGAAACCCCAGATCCTTGAGTTTATCGGCCATCTCAGCAGTCCGGGCTGTGCCGTAGTGGATGAATGCCCAGGCCATTAACTGCTTCAGTTGACCTTTGTCTACAATCCGGTTACGAAAAGTTGCCGTTGGAAGTGTGTTTGAGGTGTTTAACTGTTGTGCCGTCATTACTGCCTCCAAGTTAGCTGGCCAGGGAATCTTGAATCGTTTTGTTGTAAATAATCCGGCCAGGGGTGGTCCGGATGTACTGGGCAATCAAATTACCTTCTGCGTCCTGCCGAAGCCGACGTGACGGGTAAGTTTTAGTCGTAATTCCTTCCGGTGTTGTTTGAACATCCAGGGGTTCTGGGCTTGTGTTGCGCTCTTCAACCGCACCATCAAACCGCACCCAGACATAGGCGTGTAAATCGACTTGCTGTTGCTCGTAAGCCATAATGGCGTCATCCAGGCTAGCAAAATAGTGTCCCGCTCCTTTCTGCTGCTTTGGATTCTCAGCGGTGAGATAGTAGCACCCCAGGACCATATCTTGACTTGGGGTAACAATGGGTCGCCCTGTAGCTGGCGACATGATATTATTTGAAGCCAACATTAGCAATCGTGCCTCAGCTTGGGCCTCAATCGATAAGGGCACATGAACTGCCATCTGGTCTCCATCGAAGTCTGCATTAAAGGCTGGACAGACCAGGGGATGGAGTTGGATCGCCCGACCTTCTACTAAGATTGGCTCAAAGGCTTGAATACCTAGGCGATGAAGCGTAGGAGCCCGGTTTAGCATTACCGGATGCCCCTCGATCACCTCTTCCAAAACATCCCAAATAATCGGATCACTCCGCTGGATTAGTCGCTTCGCTGCCTTGATATTGTTGACCAACCCCTGGTGAATCAGGCGGTGAATCACAAAGGGTTGGAATAGCTCGATCGCCATTTCGCGAGGCAACCCACACTGGTGCAGCTTTAGCTTGGGACCAACCACAATCACGGAGCGTCCAGAGTAGTCTACTCGCTTACCCAAGAGATTTTGCCGGAAGCGACCCTGCTTGCCTTCAATAATATCTGATAAAGACTTCAAAGGCCGATTGTTAGCCCCCACAACGGTCCGACCTCGACGGCCGTTGTCGATCAGGGCATCAACGGCTTCCTGAAGCATCCGCTTTTCGTTGCGGACAATAATCTCTGGAGCCAAAATCTCTTGCAGCCTTGCCAGACGATTGTTTCGGTTAATCACCCGTCGGTAGAGATCGTTTAAGTCAGAGGTGGCAAAGCGGCCTCCATCCAACTGCACCATCGGTCGCAGATCTGGGGGAATGACCGGAATCACCGACAGAACCATAGAGTCGGGGTGCGATCCTGTGGCAATAAAGTTGTCAATGACTCGCAGGCGCTTAATCAACTTAGCCCGCTTCTGACCTTTAGAAGTGGCAATCTCACCCCGGAGTTGCTCTGCTTCTGCTTCTAAACCGATATTCTGCAGTAGGCGCTGCACTGCCTCTGCCCCAATACCCACTTCGATCCCAGCAAGCTGAGAATCCTCGCTGTAAATTTGATCCTCCAGTTCAATCCACTGATCTTCAGTCAGCAATTGCTTGTAGGTCAGGTTCTCGGCATTGCCGGGGTTGAGAACCACGTAGGCATTGAAATAGACAATCTGCTCCACGTCTCGCAAGGGCATGTCCAACAGGGTCGCCATGTAACTGGGAATCCCCTTGAGATACCAAACGTGCGTTACAGGAGCTGCTAGCTTGATATACCCCATCCGGTGTCGGCGAACCCGGGACTCTGTGACTTCTACACCACAGCGCTCACAGACGATGCCGCGGTGTCGCACTCGTTTGTATTTACCACAATGACATTCCCAGTCCTTAGCCGGACCAAAAATTCGCTCACAAAACAGGCCGTCCATTTCTGGCTTGAGCGTTCGGTAGTTAATAGTTTCAGGCTTGGTGACCTCACCAACCATTTGTCCATTAGGCAGAGTACGCTCTCCCCACTGGCGAATTCGATCTGGAGATGCCAGACCAATTTTGACATAGTCGAATCGCTGCTCTAGCTTTGGCATCACTGAAAGCTTCCCCTTAATCTTTTGTTGCGCTTGTCAATCAATAAAAACTTGAAATGGAAGAGCTAGTGAGATAGTTAGCTATCCCAGTCAAACGCTATCGATACAGCGGTAGTTATTCTTCACCCTCATCCACATCAGCCCTGGAGAAAGATTCATAGGTTGGCCTTGAGGGCGTCCGCCGACTGCCGAGGTCTGCCATCAAGTCCACCTCAACATCCCGGCTCGTTCCATCTTCCTGAGTCTCAACTTTGTGGACAGCAATGTCTAAACAGAGCGATTGCAACTCTCGCATTAACACCTTGAATGACTCAGGGGTACCAGGGCGGGGGATGGCTTGTCCCTTAACAATGGCGTTTAAAGCTTCGTTGCGACCCTGCATGTCATCTGACTTCACCGTTAGCAGTTCTTGGAGCGTATAAGCAGCCCCAAACGCCTCCAAGGCCCACACTTCCATCTCACCAAATCGTTGGCCTCCCTGCTGAGCTTTGCCCCCAAGCGGTTGCTGGGTTACTAAGGAGTAGGGACCTGTAGAGCGGGCATGAATCTTATCATCGACCAGGTGAACCAATTTCAGCATATAAGCTTTGCCCACGGCCACAGGGCGATCAAAGGGCTCTCCGGTTCTGCCATCAAAGACTTGAATTTTGCCCGGATTGTCAGGGTCAAACAGCCACTCGGCCCCAGTCTGTCGTTGGGCTTCCTGAAGCTTGCCGTGGACGGTTGCACGGGAAGCTTCCTGCCCGTGCATTTCGTCAAAAGGAGTGATTTTAAACCGGGTGCCCAGGTTTTCCCCGGCCCAGGCAAGTAAGCACTCAAAGACCTGTCCGACGTTCATCCGCGATGGTACCCCTAGTGGGTTGAGAACCAAATCGACTGGAGTGCCGTCGGGTAGATAGGGCATGTCCTCTTGCGGCAGAATCCGGGAAATAATTCCTTTGTTACCGTGGCGCCCTGCCATCTTGTCTCCCACTTGGATTTTTCGAGTTTGAGCCACGTAGACCCGGACGACCATGTTAGCTCCAGGGGGCAGCTCATCCCCCTGCTCGCGGGTAAAGACCCGCACATCTACAACCCGACCCTTCTCACCGTTAGGCACCCGTAGGGAGTTATCTCGCACATCTCGCGCTTTCTCACCAAAAATGGCCCGGAGCAGCTTTTCTTCTGGAGGCTGGTCAGATTCACCTTTGGGGGTAACTTTACCAACTAGAATATCCCCCGCCTCGACCCAAGCGCCGATGCGAATAATTCCGTTTTCATCTAGCTGACGCAGGGAGTCCTCTCCTACGTTGGGGATTTCTCGAGTGATTTCTTCTGGACCCAGCTTGGTTTGCCGTGCTTCGATCTCATATTTTTCAATGTGAATTGAGGTATAGACGTCGTCCTGAACCAGTCGCTCACTGACCAAGATGGCATCCTCGTAGTTGTATCCCTCCCAAGGCATATAGGCAACTAGTACGTTCTGTCCTAGGGCTAACTCGCCACCTTCAGTGGCAGAGCCGTCAGCGAGAATTTGGCCGATAGTGACGCGATCGCCGAGCAAGACCAGCGGACGCTGATTCAAACAGGTGTCTTGATTTGAGCGCTGGTACTTTTGTAACCTGTACTCAATTTCGCGGCCCTGATCTGTCCGGACTCGAATCCTATCCGCAGAGACGGCAATCACCTCGCCATCACTACGACTGACAATCACCATGCCGGAGTCACGAGCTGCTTGAGATTCCAACCCTGTCCCCACTAAAGGCCGTTCTGGCTTAAGTAAAGGCACTGCTTGACGTTGCATGTTTGAGCCCATCAGAGCCCGGTTTGCGTCATCGTGCTCCAAAAAGGGAATTAATGATGCAGCAACCGAAACAATCTGGACCGGAGAGATCGCTACATAGTCCACCTCGCTGGGCGTTGTGGTTGTAAAATCCTGCCGATAGCGGACAGGGACAATATCTCCTTGGATGTAACCATTCTCGTCAACTGGGATGTCTCCGGGGGCAACCCTGAGATCGTCTTCCTCGTCTGCAGTCATATACAGTGGCGGTTGATCCTTGAACACCCGACCCTCTGAAACTGGAAAAAAGGGAGTCTCGATAAACCCGTAGGCATTCACCCGTGCGTGGGTGGCAAGGGAACCAATCAGACCAGCGTTGGGACCTTCCGGTGTTTCAATCGGACAAATGCGACCGTAGTGGCTAGGATGAATATCCCGGACTGCAAAACCAGCTCTCTCCCGGGTTAGACCACCCGGCCCCAAGGCGCTGAGCCTCCGCTTGTGGGTCAACTCAGCCAGCGGGTTAGTCTGATCCATAAACTGAGAGAGCTGGCTAGAGCCAAAAAACTCTTTAATGGCAGCAACAAGCGGCTTAGGATTAACCAACGAAGCCGGAGTTAGAGACTCGGCATCTGACACCGTCATCCGCTCTCGAATGATACGCTCTAGACGGTTTAATCCGACTCGAACTTGATTTTGCAGCAACTCGCCCACTGAGCGCACCCGTCGGTTCCCTAGGTGATCAATGTCATCTACAGTACCGATATCAAACTCTAAGTTAACCAGGTAATCGAGGGCTGCTAAAATATCCTGAGGTGTCAGTACTCGCACTACTTCAGGGACATTGAGTCTCAACTTCTTGTTGAGCTTGTAACGACCTACCTTGCCCAAGTCGTAGCGCTTAGGGTCAAAGAAGCGAGAATCCAGCAACTGCTGGCCGCCTGAAACTGTGGGTGGTTCTCCCGGACGCAGCTTACGGTATAGCTCCATCAGGGCTTCTTCTTCGCCGGGATTTCCTTCTTTCTCTTTAGTTTTGTCAAAGTACTCAGGGTGGCGCAGGGCATCAGAGATTTCGTTGTCACTTAAACCAAGCGCTTTGAGCAAGACCTGGGCTGAGAGCTTACGGGTTTTGTCAATTCGAACCCAGACCAGATCATTTTTGTCGGTTTCAAATTTCAGCCAGGCACCCCGGTTAGGAATCAAGCTGGCGTTGTAAGTGCGGCGACCGTTTTTGTCTGTTTCAGACTTGTAGTAAACGCCAGGACTACGAACAATCTGGTTGACGATTACCCGCTCGGCACCATTGATGATGAAGGTGCCGCGATCAGTCATTAGGGGCAAGTCACCTACAAAGACTTCCTGCTCTTTAATCTCACCCGTCTCTTTGTTGATCAAGCGAGTTGGAACATACATTTGTACGGCGTAAGTACTGTCGCGCCGTTTTGCTTCATCTACATCATATTTGGGTCGCTTGAGTTTGTAGTCTTTAGCGAGAAAATGCAGTTCTATCCTGCCTGTATAATCAGTAATAGGTGAGAAGCTGTCTAACTCCTCAATTAGTCCTTCTTCTAGAAACCAACGGAAACTCTCCCGCTGAATCTCAACCAGGTCGGGTAGAGTAAAGGCGGGTGGAGTATAGATTGAGTTGTTCATGCGTCTCCTCTAGAGGTCACGCCCGGCGCGAATCTCAGATTGTACAGTATTGGTAAAGCCATGTCAACGTTTAGGGCTTTTGAGTCCTATAACTTATAAAGACTAAAAAATTATCAGAGCCAAGGGTGTAAGCTTTTAGCAATTTGCAGGCTCTAGAGCTTTGAGGCGCTAGGGGATATATTAAGCACTACCAAGCTTACGTCATAGTTGTAACCAAAACCGAGTTGGAGGTACTTCAAGCTCTACGGCTACTCTGATTAAACTACCCCTCTAATTATGACGTAAATTTCTGGAATTGGAGCAACCTGAAAGACCTAGAAGATAGAGCCTATGGTTGGGACAAAGGCTGCTGGAAGGGTAGCCTGAACAGCTGACGCGCATTTAGAGTCGTCTCCAAGGCGAGTTGCTCCAGGGATACACTGCGAAGCTGAGCAAGATAGGCTGCAGTGTGGTAGACATAGGCAGGTTCATTGCGTCGCTCCTTGCGCTTGGGAACGGGAGCCAGGAATGGACAGTCCGTTTCGATCAGCAGGCGATCGCCGGGAACCATGCAAGCACTAGCTTGAGCTTGAGTAGCACTCTTGAAGGTGACAATGCCGCTAAAGCTGATATAAAAACCAAGGTCAAGAAACCATTCAGTCTCTGCCGGGGTTCCGCCCCAGCAGTGCATAACTCCAGTTAAAGGACCCTGAGAATCCCAGAAGTTACGTAAAACATCCGCCAAGGCTGTAGCCGCCTCTCGGCAGTGGATGATCACTGGCAGGCCAAGTTGCTGGGCGATCGCTAGCTGGGCCTGCAAAACCATTTGCTGCTGTTCCCAATTTTTAGCTCGGTAGAAGTCCAATCCAGTTTCACCAATTGCTACAACTTTTCGGTCCGAGCTTGCCAACAATAGAATTTGCTCACCAGCAGCAAGGGTCCATTGCTCAGCGTCTAGGGGATGTAGCCCGACAGCGAAGAAAAGCTCCGGGAAACGAGCAGACAGAAGCTGAATGGCCTCGAACTCACTGGGCTCGACACAAGAATGCACAAGCTGAACCACTCCTGCCTGCCGCCACCGTTGAGCCACAGCATCTAGATCGGGCTCAAAGACATCAAAGTTCAAGTGAACATGGGTGTCAATCAGTTGCATGAGATGCTTGAGCCAATCAGTATTAAACCTAGGAAATTGCTGGCTGGTGCTGCTTCAAGGCTCGAGCCAGACGGGCTTTTTTCCGTGCCCCATTGTTAGGGTGTAGAACACCACGCTTTACCGCTTTGTCAATTTTGCTGTAGGCAGCATTCAGCCCAGCCTGAATTTCCTGCATCAGTTCTGGGCTAGGCGTTGCTGCATAGCTATTCAAGTTGGTGAAATGCTTTTTCATCAGCGTTCTGACCGCTGACTTGGAATTCTTATTCCGCAAGCGATTTCGCTCACCGATATCAACGCGCTTAATAGCGGATTTTATATTAGCCACAATTAGTCCCAGGCAAACTTGACAAATGTTGGAATAGCCATCATAGCATTTACCTTGGAAACTGTCTCTTACTCTCTGACTTAGAAAAATCCAGGTTAAGCTATTGAAACAAGGGATTGGCTAGGTAAAATCTAGACGCGGGTCAGCTTGTCTCCAGCCCAATCCTGTCCAGGAAATCTCAAGTTAGCATCCCACTCCCATGCTGCGAATTATTAGCCAGCGGGCCGAGGCACAAACTGAGTTACGCCGAATCTGCGATCGCACCCACGATGACCAGGTCGTTCACAAAGAGGCAACGGTGCGGGAAGTTCTCCAGACGGTCAAGCGTCAGGGAGACCGGGCATTATTACATTACACAGCCGAGTTTGACCAGCAAACTTTAGCGCCCGAGGACCTGCGAGTCAGTAGTGCAGAGCTAGATGCTGCATACCAGCAGGTCCCGAAAGAGCTACTTGATGCGATCCGGTTGGCTCGTCAAAAAATCGAAGCTTTTCATCGCCAACGGCTGCCGAAAAGCTGGGTCCAGTTTGGGGAGGATGAGGTTGTCCTAGGCAAGCGCTATACCCCCGTTGACCGGGCCGGACTTTACATTCCTGGTGGACGGGCAGCCTATCCCAGCAGTGTGTTGATGAATGTGGTCCCGGCAGTTGTGGCAAGAGTCCCCCAAATTGTCTTAGTGACCCCCCCTGGACCCGCTAAAACTGTGAATCCAGCCGTGCTGGTTGCGGCTCAAGAGGCTGGAGTCAACGAAATCTACCGGGTCGGGGGCGCTCAGGCGATCGCTGGCCTAGCCTACGGCACAGAAACTCTGCCGAAAGTGGATGTGATCACGGGGCCAGGCAATATTTACGTCACCCTGGCCAAGAAGCTGGTCTATGGGACGGTTGGGATTGATTCCCTCGCCGGCCCCTCGGAAGTACTAATCATCGCAGATCAAGGAGCGAACCCAGTCTACGTTGCTGCCGATCTTCTCGCTCAGGCAGAGCATGATCCGATGGCGGCGGCGATTTTGCTGACAACAGATGGAGGTTTGGCAGCCAAGGTTATAGGAGAAGTAGAGCAGCAACTCCAGCACCATCCTCGCCGGACCCTGACCGAAAAAGCGATCGCCCATTACGGCTTGATTGTTGTGGTTGAATCCCTCCAAGTTGCGGCGGCATTATCCAATGAGTTCGCCCCTGAACACCTAGAGCTAGAGGTGGCTGATCCCTGGGCATTGCTCGAAGATATCCGCCACGCTGGAGCGATCTTTCTCGGCTCCTCTACCCCAGAAGCAGTTGGCGACTACCTGGCAGGACCTAACCACACCCTCCCGACCTCTGGCTCAGCCCGCTTTGCCTCAGCCTTGGGAGTGGAAACGTTCATGAAGCATTCCAGTTTAATTCAATACTCCAGGACTGCCCTGAAAAAAGCTGGCAGTGCGATCGAAATTCTAGCCGAAGCTGAAGGCTTGCCCTCTCACAGAGACTCAATCCGCCTGAGAACTCAAAAACCTCTTGAACCAGAGTCGTAGCGCTTACTCGTTTACGTGTAATCTATTTCCTATACCACCGCTCAATCACTCTGCTGCATACAGGAGGCTGTTCAGTGTTCCCAAAGATTCTGGTAGCCCTCGATAGTTCAGCGTTATCAGAGCGAGTCGTTCAGACCCTGCATGAGTTTCGACTGCAACCAGAAACCAAGGTTATTCTGGCCCATGTAGTCCTGCCCTCTGAACCTGGCTTGGAGAGACCGGCAGACCAGCCTCAGGTTGAGCCAGAGGTTGGCTTTTGGCAAATTGAGAAGCAGCTTCAAGCCTACCAAGCGGGCTTGCCCTGTCGCAGTGAACTAGAAATTGTCGTCGGAGACCCGGCAGAGGAAATTGTTCGTCTGGCAAACATCCACCAGGCAGCTTTAATTGTAGTTGGCAGCCGAGGCCTAACCGGACTAAACCGAATCTTACAGCGGTCTGTTAGCAGCCAAGTTTTGGCGGATGCTCCCTGTTCAGTTTTCGTGGTCAAGTCCCAAATAAACGAATTTAGTGACTCGGAATCATCTAAGAACTGGTAGATCTGAGGTTGGACTGAATACTCAAGAATTGACGCAAGCGTAGCAGGTTAAGGGTTTGTCCTAAGTTCAGTGGCAGTAAAGATACTCCCTCTAGGCGGGACTGTACCCAACCATCACCCCAATACCATTCGTGAAAGCCATCAATTCCTTGACTTAACAGCAGGCGTAAACAATTGGATTCAGCAACCTCCACCGTGTGGCGGATAGAGATGGGTCCCAGCCAGCTAGTAAACACTAGGTCTGGATGGAGTTGTTCTGGTAAGCCTACAGTAAGGCGCTGAGGCCAGAGCCATTGCTGAAGCTGAGCGGGATATGTCAGACTTTCTCGGAGCAGGGTCGTCGAAGTCTTAACTTCAATTCGCAGCTCACTACGTTGGAAGCTACCTAACATGCTACTGTCGCCATCCTTAATTTAAAGTAAGCAAAGTCAAGGCCCTTTCAGTATGCCAGAGAACTATTTACTGGCGAAGCATATCTCCACCGCTGAGCTTTATTAGACCCCCTATAAGCACTAAACAGCTAATTGCCAGTTGCAGTAAACTGGAGAAAATCTGTTAAGAAACGTAATAGTTTGCATGCCTGATCAACTCATTCGAGCCACCGCAGCAAAGGGTGACATCCGAGCTGTAGGGGTGATAACAACCCGCCTTACAGAAGAAGCAAGGCAGCGCCATAATCTTTCCTACGTAGCAACAGCAGCTTTAGGGCGGACGATGTCCGCTGGTCTCCTGCTAGCTTCTAGCATGAAACAACCTGAGGCAAGAGTAAACATCCGAGTCAAAGGCAACGGACCCTTAGGTGGCATCTTAATTGATGCAGGTTTGGATGGAACGGTTCGAGGTTACGTTGACAACCCTGCAATTGAACTGCCCCCTAGTCCCAAAGGTAAGTTAGACGTGGGCGGGGCTGTTGGGACAGATGGCTATCTTTATGTCATCAAAGATGTAGGGTATGGTTATCCTTCCTCTGGGACTGTGGAACTTGTTTCCGGAGAAATTGGGGATGACATGACACACTATTTTGTCACGTCGGAACAAATTCCCTCGGCTGTGGTTTTAGGAGTTTTTGTCGAAGCAGCAGGTGTGACCGCAGCGGGAGGAATCTTGATTCAAGTTCTCCCCAAGGCAGCTCACGATGAAGCAATAGTAGAGACTTTAGAATCCCGCATATCTGCTCTTTCTGGTTTCACACCATTGCTCCAAGCCCATAAAACTCTGCCAGAGATTTTTGAGCAAATTCTAGGAGACATGGGCTTGGAGATCCTACCCCAAGCTCAACTGGTGCGCTTTCACTGTGGTTGCTCGTTTGACCGGGTTTTGGGTGCACTGAAAATGTTAGGGCAAGCTGAGCTGGAAGACATGATTGAAAAAGATCATGGGGCCGAGGCGACTTGCCATTTTTGTGGGGAAGTCTACAAAGCGAGCAGCCATGAGCTGGAGCAGCTAATTGTGGCCTTGCAAACTGAATCTGGAGCTTGAAACAGATAACTTCAGGACAGGCCAGCAAAAGTTCCTGATGGCATCATCCACTCAATCCCTTAAACTATCAGCAGTGTCAACAATTGCTGGATAGGGTTCGAGATCTCACTATGATCACCAAGTTGCAATTTTCTCTCGCAATTACCTTTGCTGTGACTTTCACCTCAGGGGTTCTGGCAGGTCACACAACTGACCCTAGTGCTTGGGTACTGCCAATCCTGTGTATTACTGGCGGTACGCTCTATGCCAGTCGTCGTTTAGCTGACCAGATTCATAGCAGTCTGCAAAAGCTACAATCTTGGCTGAGACATTCAGGCTTGAGTCAGGGTACTCCACGACTACTACATCCGGCCAACTGGAAAAAACCTTAAAGTCTTTGCTCTTGCCTAGCTGTAGCAAAAATTGGGCTGATTGCTGGGGCTTCAAAGCGGTAGGATTGCAAAAAATGCATTGTTAGTGTGTGCTCAGGTAGTGCAGGGGTGAGATGACTAGAGATGATTCAGATCAGGGCCAAGTCCGCGAGACTAATCTTTTTCCCCAGGCTTCGGCAAAATCCATGCTCTCGCTGTCGGATTTAAGCCCATCTACTATTACTTCGGGTCGCCTCTCCTTAGTTAAGTCTATTTGGGTAAAGTTGGGCTCGCCGGTAAACTGGCGAGTTTGGGTACTTTTAGCAACTGTCGTTTTTGGTAGTTCTGGTGCCATTGCTGCTGCCCTGCTGTTTCGGATACCTGGTTTACCCAATTGTCCGGCAATCTTCTGGCCGACGGCTTCGGCTTCTTTGCGCCTGTACTGTGCTCAGGTGGCAGCCGACAAACAGACCCTGGACAACTTGGTAGAGGCGATCGCCCTGGTCAATAATCTACCAGTTGATCACCCGCTACGCGCAGACATCAATCGTTGGGTTGAAAAGTGGTCCCTAGAGATCTTGGTGCTGGGAGAAGAGGCCTTTGACCAGGGCAGGTTGGCTGAGGCAATAGAGGCTGCTGAAAAGGTGCCACCTAATAGCCGGGCTCATGCGGAGGTGCCAAAGCGAATCCAGCGCTGGCGGTCGGTCTGGAGTCAGGCAGAAAGAATTTATCAACAGGCCGAAGCCGCTCTGCGCCAAGAAAACTGGCGAGGTGCCTTTTCCCAGGCGGTTCGCTTGTTTGCCGTAGATAATCGCTACTGGAAGACAACCCAGTTTGAGGCCCTAAACCAGAAAGTTATTATCACGCAGCAGGATGACCAAAAAATCGCCAGAGCCCGCACCCTAACGCGGCGAGGCGGTATAGACAGTTTAGTTACAGCAATCCAGTTACTGCAAGACCTGAGCCCAAACACCTATATGCACAAGTCTGCGCAGGTTGTTTTGGATCAGACCGCTGGCAGCTTACTCGATATTGCCAAGTTCAATTTGGCAAATCAAGATTTACAAGGGGCGATCGCGATCGCTGAGCGAATTCCTGCAAACGCTAGGATCTGGCAAGAAACCCAGGACTTTATTGAGCTTGCCCACGCGGAGTCTTGGACTTGGTCAGACAACATTGTCGGACTGGAAGAAGCGATCGCCCAGGCGCAAAAAATTGGGCCCAACCGGCCACTGTACAATCAAGCTCAGGATTTGATCGCCCACTGGGAACTAGAAATTCAAGCCCTACAACTTTTAAACCCGGCTCGCGGCTGGGCCGAAGCAGGGAGCACAAAGGGCTTGCAGGCTGCAATCGACCAGGTACAGCGGATTCCACCCAGTAACCCCCGCTGGCAGGAAGCGCAGCAGGAGATCAGTCAATGGAGCCAGGCAATCCAAAGGGTTGAAGATCAGCCGATTCTGGACGAGGCTAATCAATACGCCAGCGCCAGGGATCTACCCTCTCTCAATTCAGCGATCAGAGCGGCTAGGCGAATTCGGCCAGGGCGATTACTTTACCCGGAGGCGCAGAGAAGCATTCAAGAGTGGGCTGAGCAAATTCAGGCTGAGAAAGATTTGCAGCGGGGTCTATATCTGCCTGACAACGCCAACAATGTCCAGGATGCCGAGTCTGAAACGCTGCTGCACCGGGGCTGGGACTTGGCAGCCGGGGGAACCCCGCCAGCCTTAGTCACTGCGATCCAGACTGTCAATAAAATCCCTGGTGGCTCACCGCTACGGATTCAAGCAGATCAGGCAATCGACGAATGGGGCCAACAAATTCTAGAGCTGGCCCGGCAGCGAGCTAGAACTGATAGAGCTGAAGCGATCGCGATCGCCGCACAAGTTCCCCGCAGCACCAGTGCCTACACTGAAGCCCAGTTCGAAATTCAGACCTGGCGCTCAGGCAATTAGTTCTTAGTTCTCAGCGGCTCAGATGCTTGCAGCACAGTATCAAGCAAGCCGGGAAACAGCGCATCTAAATCCCTCCGTCGCAGGGAATTGAAGTGTTGGGTTCCTTCTTTGCGACAGTAGAGAAGGCCCGATTCTCTCAGCACCCGAAAGTGATGGGACAGGGTTGACTTGGCGATCGGAACCTCCAGGGCAGCACAGGTTTGCTCTCCACTTTTAGCTAGGCATCTAACTATTTCTAGCCGAATTGGATCGCCCAGAGCATAGAGAACCCCTGGCAGGGAAATGTCCTTCCTTTCAGGATGATAGATCAGTCTCATCCTTGCATTATCTCATTTAGAGTCCTATAGTTTAATTATTCGAAAAAACTGAACAATTGGAAGAAAACCGACCAATTGGCTGAGGTTGAGATTCATGGCGTTGATTGATGCCTTGGATTGGAAGCCTCTTTGCTATGGAGAAACAACCTGTGATTGAGCTTTATTACTGGACAACACCCAACGGTCATAAGATCACAATGCTCCTGGAGGAAGTTGGCCTGCCCTACAGAATTGTTCCGGTCAACATTGGCACTGGGGATCAGTTCAAGCCTGACTTTCTCAAGATTTCTCCTAACAACCGCATCCCAGCGATCGTAGATCATGAACCCGCTGGCGGCGGCAATTCCATCTCAGTGTTTGAATCGGGGGCGATCCTGCTGTACCTGGCAGAAAAAACTGAAACACTGATTCCGACTGATGTACGTGAACGTGTGGAAGTTCTTCAATGGTTATTCTGGCAGATGGCAGGTCTAGGACCAATGGCAGGGCAGAACCACCATTTCAGCCAATATGCCCCCGAGAAGATTTCCTATGCCATTGATCGCTATGTCAATGAGACAGGACGGTTGTATGCGGTGCTGAATCAGCGGCTAGTTGATCGCGAGTTTGTTGCAGGCAACCAGTATTCAATCGCCGACATTGCTGCTTATCCCTGGGTGGTGCCCTACGAGCGGCAAGATCAGAAGTTAGCAGATTTCCCCAACCTAAAGCGCTGGTTCGAGACAGTTCAGGCGCGCCCAGCAACGGTGCGTGCCTATGAAAAGGCAGAGGCATTCAAAGATCAGGCGCTCAATATTGAACAGTCCCGCGCGTTATTATTCAACCAGTCAGCGAACTCCGTTCAGAGGTAAAAAATGAATTTAATGACTCAGGAACGCGATTTGCCAGCAACTCCGCTAGATGTACCCACTGCAATTACTCAGCGTCGCTCTATCAAAACTTTCAAGTCAGATCCAATCCCACCAGGACTACTTAGGCAACTGGTTGATCTGACAGTGGCTGCTCCTAGCAGCTGGAATCTGCAAGATTGGCGCATCGTGCTCGTGCAGGATCAGAGTCAGCGGGCTGCCCTCGCAGAGGCAGCCTGGGGACAGCAGCAAATCCTCCAGGCCTCTGTCACCTTCGTCTTCGCCGCCGATGCCACCGCCTGGCAAAAAGATCGCACTCCGATTTATGACCAGGCCTTTGAGAATGGAGCCTGGACTGAGGAAGCGGTGAACTACTTCGAAACCGCTGTGCCGCAATTTCAAGAAAAATTGGGGGTAAAGAACCGCGAGTATGCTGTCAAAGATGCCATGATTGCCGCCACACATTTAATGCTGGCAGCAGAAAGTCTGGGTTTGTCCACTTGCCCAATGAACGGCTGGCTTGAGGACAAGGTCAAGGCTGTAATTGGAGCCACCGATGATCCGGATCTGGCGATCGCCCTCCTCGTCCCCGTTGGCTACGCCGCAGAGTCTCGCAGTAATCCAGGTCGCCTGCCTTTCGCCTATAACGTCTTTAGCGAAAGACTAGGAAACCCATACACTGGTTGATATTCTCCCCTTTATCACAACCCTTGCATACCTAAGAGGAAAACAGCTATGAAAACCCACGCTTACGCTGTCCTGTCCCCCAAGGCGGAGCTAACGCCTTTTGAGTATGACCCGGAACCCTTAGGTCCCCTGGAGGTGGAGGTACGGGTTCATTACTGCGGTATTTGCCATAGCGATCTGGGCATGATCGACAACGACTGGGGAATGAGCACCTATCCGCTTGTCCCCGGCCATGAAGTCATCGGTGAAGTTACGGCGGTGGGAGAGCAAGTCAAAGAGATCAAAGTCGGGCAGCGGGTTGGGGTCGGCTGGCAGTCCGGCTCCTGCCAATTTTGTCGCTATTGCCGCCAGGGCAAAGAGCATCTGTGTGTGAATGACCAACAAGATACCATTGTCGGACGACACGGCGGCTGGGCAGATTATGTCCGCGCTCAGGCCCGCTTCACCGTTCCTATTCCGGAGAACTTAGACTCGGCGATCGCTGGTCCGCTGATGTGCGCTGGCACAACGGTCTGGACACCAATGATGCATTACGGCGTCCGTCCAGGCATGAAAACGGCAGTCCTGGGTGTGGGTGGGCTGGGACATATAGCCGTGCAATTTCTGGCAAAGTTTGGCACGGATGTCACGGCTATCAGTTCTAGCCACAGCAAGGAAGAAGAAGCACGCCAACTGGGCGCGAGTGATTTTATTGCCACACGGGGCACAGACGAACTCGCCAAGGCTGCGATGCGGTTTGACTTCATTATCTCAACGGTTTCGGCGGATGTAAATTGGGATCAGTACATTGCGGCGCTGGCTCCTGAAGGCAGACTGTGCATCGCAGGTATACCCGAAAGCGAACTGAAATTAACTGCGTTTCCAATCATTCATGAACAGCGATCAATCAGCGGTGGTCGTGCTGGTGCCCCTGGCGATACGGCAGCCATGCTAGAGTTTTGCGCCCATCAAGGTGTCGCACCAATGTGTGAGCAGTTTGAAATCAAGGATATCAACCGTGCCGTGCAACACGTCCGCGACGGCAAAGCGCGCTATCGGGTTGTTTTGGCAAACTGATGGGGTGAAGTAGCACAGTGCTCACCTCAATAATCGGGAGACGTGCGATCAGAGGTAGAAATTATGGTGCTTGAAGACAAAGTTGCTTTAGTCACTGGGGCAACTTCGGGAATTGGAAAGGCAACTGCTTTAGCGCTAGGTATTGCAGGAGCTAAGGTCGTTTTCTCAGGTAGACGCAACCAAGAAGGAGAGGAAACCGCAGCAGTTATCCGAGAAGCTGGTGCTGAGTGCTTGTTTGTGCGTTCAGATGTGTCGAGCGAAGCGGATGTCAAGGTTCTAATCGAAAAGACCATTGCAACTTATGGGAAGTTGGATTGTGCCTTCAATAATGCCGGGATCGATCCACCCTCAAAGCCGCTACATGAACAATCCGTCGAAGATTTTGACAGGCTCATGGCGATCAATGTGCGGGGACTTTTCTTGTGCATGAAATATGAAATTCAACAAATGCTAGATCAGGGGTTTGGAGTTATTGTCAATAACTCTTCAATCGGGGGTCTAACTACTTTCCCTGGTTTAAGTCCTTATCACGCCAGTAAGTTTGCGGTGATGGGACTGACTCGTTCTGCTGCCCAGGACTACGCTAAAAAAGGAATTCGGATTAATGCCGTCAATCCCGGCATCATCGCCACAGCCATGATTGATCGTATGACCGCTGACACAGGTGGCACCGCTGACCTTGCATCAACTGTCCCGATGGGTCGAATGGGTCAACCAGAAGAAATTGCTGAAACAGTGGTTTTTTTGTGTTCCGATGCTGCTAGCTACATTACTGGACAGTCCTTAGTCGTGGATGGAGGAATCCTGGCTTAACTGAATTAAGGTTGAACAATTAGAGTGAGCTTGGCAGCTCAAATCCCAACCCGAACACTTAGCTCAAGGCTCGGCGTTTCGGCCTCTAAGCTCGGAGTTTTGTCTTCTGAGCCTGATGCTGCGAGTTCTAAGCTCGGTGTTTCAAGATCTCAGCTCGACGTTTCCAGTTCTAAACTCAAGGTTCCGAGATCCAAGCTCGGACTTCCAAGCAAAAAGCCTGATATTCCGAGAAAAAAACTTGACGTCTGAGGTTCTGAGCTTGATGTTCCGAGAAAAAAGCTTGGTGTTTGAGGTTCTGGGCCTGGACTTTCGAGAAAAAAACTTGAGAGTTTAAGTCTGAGTTGGTTTATCAGGAAAATTCTGCAAACCCAACCTTTACAAGCTAGACATAGCTTAGTTTACCTGCTCACACAAGGAGATTAACAATGGCTGACCCTAACGCTAAAGTCTGGTTGATTACGGGTAGCTCGACTGGATTTGGACGCTCTCTGACTGAGGCCGTGCTCAAGCAGGGTTATCGTGTCGTTGCCACCGCCCGCAAGCCAGAGCAGCTCAGTGAACTGGTGAACCAGTATCCAGAAACGGCGAAAGCCATCCGCCTAGACGTGACCAACCCGCAGGAAGTTCGAGAAGCGGTGAACATGGCCCTTGACGCCTTCGGTCGCATTGATGTGCTGGTTAACAATGCAGGCTATGGGGCCTTGGGGGCAATTGAAGAGATTAGCGATGAGGCCATTCACCGCCAGTTTGAGACCAACGTTTTTGGGGCGCTGGATGTAATGCGGGCAGTCCTTCCAACCCTGCGGCAGCAGCGCAGTGGTCACATCCTCAATCTCTCCTCTACGGGTGGCTTTGTCGCCTTTGCCGGGACCGGAATCTACTGCAGCACGAAGTTCGCTCTGGAAGGGCTGTCTGAGGCACTGGCTAAGGAAGTGGCGTCCCTGGGGATTAAAGTGACAATTGTTGAGCCGGGTGCCTTCCGTACTGACTTTAATGGGCGATCGCTCTCCACACCCGATCAGTTGATCGATGACTATGCCGCTACCAGTGGTGAGTTTCTCAAGTGGATTCAGGAAATGGACGGTAAGCAGCCTGGTGACCCAGACAAGGCGGCTGAAGCGATGATCCAGGCAGTTGAGAGTGAAAATCCACCACTGAGACTGGCTTTAGGCGCAGATGCCGTTAGCGCAATTAGTGAAAAGCTGGAGTCTGTCAAAGTGGAACTCGATACCTGGAAGCAGGTTGCGGTTAATACCGCGTTTGAAGGCGTTGAGATTGGCGCAATTGGTGGATGAGTCACAAGCACTGAACACCCTAAAACCGAGGTTTAGACTGTGAAGATAGGTATACTTGGAGCCGGAAACATGGGGCGATCGCTCGGTATCCGCTGGGCCGAGCAGGGGCACGAGGTATTCTTCGGCTCCCGCACCGCAGAGAAGGGAAAGTCCGTCGCTGAATTTGCGGGTCAGGGTTGCCGGGGTGGTACAAACGATGAAGCTGTAGAATTTGCCGAAATCCTCCTGCATACAGCGCGGGGAATTATGCCGTCTCAGATACTGTCCTCAACAAATGCTCTCTCTGGAAAAATCATCATTGACTGTAACAATCGTGAGATCCCCAACAATTTTGAATACGGTCCGCTCGTCGATCTATCCCTAGCTGAGCAACTGGCTGCTGACGTGCCAAAAGCTTATGTCGTAAAGGCATTTAACACAATGGCCCAGGAAGTCTACGAGCATAGCCCAGAAACCCTCAGAGAGTACCAGGTATCTACGCTTATCTGTGGAGATCACGCAGAAGCTAATAAAACGGTTGTCTCGCTTGCTCAGGAGATAGGATTCTCTCCGGTTGATTGCGGTCCTTTGCGGAGTGCCCGTCTGCTCGAAGCCTTAGCAGACTTGACTCGCCTCCTAATTGGAGGAATGAAGCTAGGTCCTTACCTGACTCTCTCTGTTGATACATTGCCTAAAGTTGAGAGTCAACGCCTCGGTGGAAGACAGCCTTCTGAACTTAAGTAAGAAAACGTCTTTTTTGAGCTTGGAATTTACGGTGATTTAGGAGTTACCCCCAGATCTAAGCGTGCTGTTCCAAGTTCCAAACTTAAGGTTTTTTTTGATCGGGAAAGCTCTAGTGCTAGGGTAAAGGTAGCCTTTGATCTACCTCATAGTTTGCAATTCAAGGCCGGGTAGTATTAAGATCAGCGCTTGTGGGAATTAAGGCTAGTTTATGCCAAAACTAAAAACTCGGCGGGCGGCGGCCAAACGCTTCAGGCGTAGCGGTAGCGGCAAGCTAATGCGCCGAAAAGCATTCAAGAATCACCTTCTGGGGCACAAAACGACAGCTCGCAAGCGCCGGCTAACTATGGCGGCTGTCGTCAATGAGCGTGACGCTGAAAACGTTCGCATGATGCTCCCTTATCTTTAAGTCACAAAGGAATCTAGAAGAATGACACGCGTCAAGCGCGGTAATGTTGCTCGTAAGCGCCGCAAAAAAATTCTCAAACTTGCCAAAGGGTTTCGGGGAAGCCACTCTCGCCTGTTTCGGATCGCTAACCAGCAAGTCATGAAGGCTTTGCGGAATGCCTATCGCGATCGCCGCAAGCGTAAGCGGGACTTTCGTCGTCTCTGGATAGCTCGGATTAACGCTGCTGCTCACCAGCATGGCATGAGCTACAGCCAACTCATCGGAAATCTCAAAAAGGCCAACGTTCAACTCAACCGCAAATCACTGGCCCAAATAGCCGTTTTAGACCCGGACAGTTTTGGTAAGGTTGTGGAGTTAGCCAGTCAAGCTAAGCAAAAGGCAGCTTGAATCTGGGGTCAAGAGGCTGTGACATTTGCATTCAGGCTCAGAAGCGGTCTCTACGGACCCAGCTTTGACTGGCTTACCGTACTCTCAACTTATAAGGCCGAGACACTCAGCCTCAAGCATGGTTTCGAACGCAGTCAGTTAGAACTATGCTCAGCATAGGTGGCTGAGACTTGGTGCTGCTCCTGGTAGAGAGGGATATTGTACTGTAAAGAGACGATAAGGTTAAGTTCCATTGTCCAGTCAAATTCGCTAAAGTTGAAACTTAAGAGGCGTGAACAACAACTGCATAGATTTGGATCTTCAAAGTAATCATCAGTAGCTTCTTCCATTCAGAGTTAAGGTGTGTGGGCAGGATGAGGAATGAGCAGAAGAATTCTGTCCGTCTAGGTACATTTCTGTCACGGACCCTGGCACGGTTACAACCTGACCAGGCAGGCCACCCAATATCTCCCTCCCCGGTTCCGCTTAGATCTAGGCGGAGGAGACGGAGACGGGCAAAACCCAAAGAGGTGAATTCAATTGAGCCCTCCCAGGCAGTGGCTGCCACTGCTACAGACAGTGAAGCATCAGCTCTAGAAATTTCTGAAAGGGCCGACCCTAGACTACTTGAAACTGGCTCCTTCCCCTCCACAGAGCCATCCTTATCTGGGAACTCAACTTTAGCAGGGGATCACCAGCCCGTTCACAAAAGCTGGCTCAGCCATCCCTGGCTGATCGCTCTGTTTGTTTCGACTGGGACAGGACTGAGTGCTATCATCTGGCTCTCTAGTTTGCCTCCCTTACCTAACTGCCAGAGAGTCTCACCCTTAGCAACTGATGCAGAACGGCTGTACTGTGCAGACCAAACTGCCCGCGAAGGCGAGGTTAAACAGCTTACAGCGGCGCTAGAAATAGTCAGTCAATGGCCCCAAGATCATCCCTTGTTTCCCCAGGCAAGCCAACTTAGAAGTGAGTGGTCAAGGTCTCTGCTTTCAATCGCAACCCAAAGGCGGGATCAAGGGAAATTGCAAGAAGCCATTGCCATTGCCCGTCAGGTTCCTCCCAATAGTTCGCTGCATTCAGAGGCTCAAACCAGTATTCAAACCTGGCAAGCAGCCTGGGATCAAGGGAATGCTCTTTACGAGCAAGCCCAAGCCGCGCTGAAGACTCAGAAGTGGGAACAAGTCACAACCCAGCTTAAGCTGCTGGTTAAACTAGACAACGATTACTGGCGGCAGCGAATCAAGGAACTGAATGCTCGGGTTGCCACAGAGAGATCTGCGTGGAACCAGCTCCAGCAGGCAGAAAATTTGGCTCAAGCCGGTACTTTAGATGGGTTATCTGAAGCGCTTTCTCTGGTGTCGCAAATTGATCGCAGCAGCTATGTGGCTGCGTCAGCTAAAGCAGAACAAGAAGAATGGAGCCAGCGCTTACTTGCCATTGCTGAGGAACTGCTGCGGGGAGAGGACTGGCAGGCGGCGATCGCAGCGGCGGAGAAGATTCCTCCAAATACCTCAGTTCATGCCGAAGCCCAAGACATTGTTAACTTTGGGCAGGCGCAAGTTCTGAGCCAGAAAGATAAAGTCTGGGCCTACCTCAATGCTTGGGCACTGACCCGGCAAATTCAGCCTCAGCAACCTCTGTATCAGCAGGCCCAAGCCAAAACATCTGACTGGGAACAGCAGATTCAAAACTTAACCCAAATTGGCATGGCTAAATGGTTTGCCAGCTTAGGGGCTAGTTTTGACCAGGAATTTGGCTATCGGCTTGCCGTTGACCATGCAGCCCTGATTCAAGCGGATCACCCCCGTCGCCTCCGAGCCCAAACATTGATGGCTGAGTGGGGCAAACGCCTAGAAATTTTGGCAGATCGTCAATACCTGGTCCGAGCCATCCAGCTTGTTGGCGCTGGGACGCTAGAGAATCTCCAAGCTGCCATTCGAGCGGCTAGCCAAGTGGGGTTGGGACGGGCTTTACGCCTAGAGGCCCAGACTTTAGTGGCTCACTGGCAAGACAGGCTGCAAACGATTGAAGATCAACCCCTGCTGGAACAGGCCAAAGCACTGGCCCAGCAGGGCCAATTATCTGAAGCGATTCAAATTGCTGAAAAAGTTGGCAGCGATCGCGCCCTTTACTACGAGGCTCAAGCCGCAATCCGCGATTGGGTAGCCCAGAGCCAGAGTACTGAAGATCAACCTATCCTGAATCAGGCCAGGGCGCTAGCTCGTCAAGGTAACCTGACAGAGGCGATCACAACGGCTTCCCAAATTGGCAGCGATCGTGCTCTTTACTACGACGCGCAACGGGAAATTGGAAACTGGATTGCCGAACGAGACGCAATCGAGGCAGAGCCCCAAGCAGTGGCCGAACCCGACTCTCTAGATGATTCTGCCGACAACGATTCCTCAGGAGATCCTGCCCTAGAAGAGTTACCCGCCAACAATTCAGAAGCTGACGAAAGAAGTAGCGCTGGTCCTGAAACTGTGAGCCCTAGCGCTGAAAACAGCCCGACCGCTGATGCTCCCCTAGTTGACCAAAACTTTGAGCCAGTTGATCCGTAGCTTGTTGGGCTTAGCCAGCAAGGACACAGTGCAGCGAACTTCACCGCTTAGATTGAGGGTCATTGCTGTGAATACTCATTCAACCACTAGTCGAGGGACAGGAAGTGGAGGGCACGTGAACACAGCCTACCCAACGGACTTCAGTTTGTGGGTTCAACAGACAGCTCAGCTCTTGCGAGAACGCCGCTGGCAAGAGATTGACTTGGAGCATCTGATTGAAGAGGTTGAAGACTTGGGCAAGAGTGAACGGCGAGGTATTGCCAGTCAACTAACCCGCCTCCTGTTGCATTTGCTCAAGTGGCAGTACCAACCTGAACATCGTTCAGATATAGCTGGCTGGATGCCATGACTGACGCTCTGACTCAGATCAATCTAGCTATCCAAGATAGTCCTAGTCTGAAGAATTATCCGGCAAAGCAACTCGAACAAAGTTACCAGCGAGCTTGCTGCAGTGTGTCCAAGCAAACGGGGCTGTCACCCTCAGTTCTGCCAAAGGAATGCCCCTATTCTCTAGAGCTGGTGTTGGATAAGGATTGGCTACCAGGAGAAGATCATTGAGGCTCTTAGCTGGGTGAGCGATCGCGCTAGTACAGTCTAACTTGTGAATTTTCCTGCCTAATAATTGCGGTCCGTGAAAACTACCAACATGGTAGGATTAACTGTTGGATCTCTGGTTGATCGCGATCCGCCATCCCCCTTGTCATTGCTAAACTGTCTCCTGCATCCTCCTGGTTTTGCCGAAGCAGCTTTAGGGGATTTGCTCCTAAATTGTTACCCCAAAGTTGGAAGATGCTGCTTTCCAAGATCTTGATTGCCAACCGCGGCGAGATTGCCTTGCGAATCCTGCGAACCTGTGAAGAGATGGGAATTGCCACAGTGGCAGTTCACTCTACTGTGGACCGCAACGCCCTTCACGTCCAACTTGCAGACGAAGCTGTTTGCATTGGCGAAGCGCCTAGCAGTAAAAGCTACTTGAACATTCCCAACATTATTGCCGCAGCCTTGACGCGCAACGCAACAGCAATTCATCCCGGCTATGGTTTTTTGGCCGAAAACGCCCGGTTTGCTGAGATCTGTGCCGACCACCAGATTTGCTTTATTGGCCCTTCGCCTGAAGCCATGCGAGCTATGGGAGATAAGTCCACCGCAAGGACTACCATGCAACGGGCTGGAGTCCCAACCGTACCCGGCAGTCCGGGACTGATTACAGATGAGCAAGCAGCCCTGGTGATCGCCCGCAAAATTGGCTATCCAATCATCCTCAAAGCGACGGCTGGTGGAGGTGGCCGTGGTATGCGTTTAGTCCGGGAGCCCAGTGAACTAAATAAACAGTTTTTAGCCGCTCAAGGCGAGGCAGAAGCAGCCTTCGGCAACTCTGGTGTTTACTTAGAGAAATTTGTTCAGCAACCCCGCCACATTGAATTTCAAATTTTGGCCGACAGCTATGGCGAGGTCATCCACCTGGGAGAGCGCGACTGCTCGATTCAGCGCCGTCATCAAAAGCTGCTAGAAGAAGCCCCAAGTCTGGCGCTTAGCCCTGAGCTGCGGCAGAAAATGGGTGCCGTTGCTGTCACAGCGGCTCAGTCAATTAATTATATGG
This sequence comes from Thermosynechococcaceae cyanobacterium, assembly GCA_041748155.1. Classification (GTDB taxonomy): domain Bacteria; phylum Cyanobacteriota; class Cyanobacteriia; order Thermosynechococcales; family Thermosynechococcaceae; genus JBGTDT01. Next base: position 74,062 of record JBGTDT010000155.1, read on the forward strand.
GGGCAGGCACGATAGAATTTTTACTCGCCCCTGGGGGCGAATTTTACTTTATGGAGATGAATACCCGCATCCAAGTTGAACATCCCGTCACAGAAATGATCACCGGACTGGATCTAATTGCCGAGCAGATTCGGATTGCTCAAGGGGAAAGATTAAGCCTGACGCAAGCCCAAGTTAGTCTCAAGGGCCACGCCATTGAATGCCGGATCAACGCTGAGGACCCGGAGCACAACTTTCGCCCCCACCCTGGCCGGATTAGCGGCTACCTGCCGCCAGGTGGGCCTGGAGTGCGAATGGACTCCCACATTTACACCGACTATGAAACTCCTCCCTACTACGACTCACTGATTGGCAAGCTGATTGTTTGGGGTCCTGACCGCCACAGTGCGATCGCTCGGATGCAGCGAGCCCTGCGTGAATGCGCCATCACAGGCTTACCCACCACAATTGGCTTTCACCAAAAAATTCTGGAAACCCCAGCTTTTTTGACGGGAGAGGTTTATACAAACTTTGTAGAGGAGATGACAAAGCCCCAGTGAGGCTCACGGCCAGTTGGCTTGACTACAAACCGGCTTAAACCATTAGGGTCAGGAGTCCTTGCTGTCCCAGCAGCAGTTCTCTGAGCAGGCTAAAGATTCCGATCCAGATGATCGGTGTGATATCAACTCCTCCCAGAGGTGGGACAATCCTGCGAGTCGGGACTAGAAAGGGTTCGGTCGGCCAGGCAACCAGATTGAAAGGTAGCCGATTCAGATCTACCTGAGGATACCAGCTCAGCACGATGCGAAAGATAAACAGTAAGGTGATTAGACCCAGTAGGGGACCTAAAATCCAGGTGAGGGTAGTGACAGGGCTCATGAAGACTACAAAGCACAGGTATCTGCTTAAATTTTAGCTTGCCTGCCACGTCTCTACACTGCAACCATACAACAGCAGGGCTTTTGTCATCTAAACTTGCCCACGAAATGGACAGTAAATAATCCAGCTTTGTTGCCTTGGCTTCTCAACCTTAGGCTTCTCAAGTTTAAGGCATCACTTTAAGATTTAAGATAGAGAAACTGCTGTAATCAGGGTAAAGCTCTATGACTCCTTCCTTAGCAAACTTTTTGTACAGTCTCCTTGCGGGCGCTATCATTGTCGTGGTTCCAATTGTAGTGGGCCTGGTCTTTATCAGCCAAAGGGACAAAGTGCAACGCTCTTGATCCCTGCCGCAAGGGTTATTAAACCTGATTTTTTGAACTAAAACTTACTTGTCCGGTTGCGATAAAAACCTCAGCAAAGTTAGTCAGGATATGCGTAAAGTCCTCAATTGCTAAACTGAGGTTTTTTCTTTTTTGTTGAAATAGGTCGCGATCGCTGCTACGGCTACCCACACCTCTGACTAAACTGTGGGCTAAACTGTGGAAAAAATTTTCATCCTCTGTTTAAGTTAAGAGTAGGGGGTTTGAGCATAACTCGCTAGCATAGAATTCATCAAGGAGATGTGTAATGGTCAACGTTGAACTCAATGCCGGAAGCATGGTGCAGTTAGGCTCGAATCTTTTCATCCCCTCCCTGGCCCAAATCGTCAATGTGGGGTTCGGTCCCGCTGGGGTCTTGGGTATTGTTGTCGCAGTTGCTGGCGCGGCTTTATACTTCTTGCGCTCAGTTCGGCCAGAACTGGCCCGTGACCACGACATCTTTTTTGCTGCTGTCGGTCTGCTTTGTGGCGGAGTTTTATTTTTCCAGGGATGGCGACTAGACCCAATTCTGCTGTTTGGGCAGCTTTTACTGGCTGGGTCTAGCATTTTCTTTGCAGTTGAAAGCATTCGATTGCGCCAGGTTGCAACCGTTCAGGCCAAGCGGAGTGGTGGGACACCAATTTTTGAAGAGGAGCCCCCCTACTCAGGGGATGTCTACGCTGAATTAGATGAATTTGGACCTGGCTACGATGAGCCTGGGAGACGGCAGATTAGGGGTACGCAAAGTGCCGCGAGAAGTAGTGCTTACATTGACGAATTACCGGGAGAAAACCGCCCCCGTCGATCTACTTCCGGTCGAGCTTCTCAACGCCCGGCCTCAAGTCAGCGATCGCGCAAACCCCGTCCCCCTGCTCGCCCCGAATCGCGGCCTAGACGCTCGGAACCCTACTCCGATCCTTTTGACAGTGATGTTCCTGAGCAAACGGATGAGCGAGCAACACCTCCCGTCAGCAGTAGACGTAGCACCAGTCCCACAACTCGTTCAGAGGACATAAGAACTGGGTCCAAGCCTCGAAAAAGTCGGCCTCGTTCTGATGCCGCTCCCGATCGGACATCCTCCGCTGACTACGTAGACTACCAGCCGATAGACTACCCTGACTACACCAAGCCTATAGAGCCAGAACAGGACAATTCTGCCAACTTTGATGACTTCGATGATGACGGACGAGGGTAAGACGGCTTCAGCCCCTTAAAGCCTTGCTTCTAAAGACTTCAGAAATTCTGTATTGACGCCTGATTCGCGGGTCAGGGCAATTTTCCCAGTTCTGGCAATCTCGCGAATACCAAACTTGTTCAGCATTTGCACGATCGCCACCATTTTGCCAGGATCGCCAGCAACCTCAATTGTGAGGGAGTCATCTGAAACATCTACCACCCTGGCGCGAAAAATACTGGCCACTTCAATGATTTCGGAGCGGGCAGACGCGACAGTATTCACCTTTAAGAGCATTAATTCTCGCTCTACACAGGGAACTTCCGTAATATCCTGCACCTTAAGCACGTTGACTAGCTTATAAAGCTGCTTGGTCAACTGTTCGATACTCCGCTCATCCCCCGGAATAACCATGGTGATCCGCGAGACCCCCATCTGTTCGGCGGGTCCAACAGCCAGACTTTCGATATTAAATCCACGCCGGGCAAACAGACCGGCAATCCGAGTCAGTACACCCGCCTCATCTTCAACTAAAACAGACAGGGTATGCTTCACAGCAACAATCCTTCCTTTAATCCCCACGTTTTCCCAGGCACACTTAAGCAATGCAGGTGAGTCTAGTCTTCTATTTTATCTTTAACGACTCCGTTCCAGTATCACTCTACTGAGAAATCGGGCTTACACCTGTTAACTTCTTCTCCTACCATTTACAGTGTTACGAACAGCACGACACTTAGGAGGCCCAAAATACTAGTGGCGTGCAATAGGGCTGTCTGTCCCAGCACTCATGGGTGAGGCTGCTACCTGGGTTAAGTAGTGGCGGTAGCGGTGCTGAAGTTCCTCTGGGTTGAGGGATTTTGTCCAGTACTCAACTAGAGCATGCCCCAAAGCCCAGGCGTCTTGAGCCGGTGAAGCAGGATTTTGCAACAGCATGGGCCAGAGGGCTTGTAAGTTAAATTGCCGGGGCGGCCCAGACGGACCCCCAGATTGACGCTGGGGCAAGCTTAGCAGGGAGAACAGTTCGTAGGCCATTTGTAATTTGCCTAGGACCACTGGCGATCGCTCCACGGGAATTTTTTCTGCCAGCAAGACTGCCAGACCGGGCGAACCCGTGATCAAGGTAGAGACAAATTGCAGCACCGGGCTTTTAAGCAGAGCAGCTAATCCTTGGGTTGTGCTCATTCGCAAGGCGTACTGGTTAATGATCTTGGCTGCGGCAGTCGTTCGAGCATCCAGATCTTGAAGAAACCGGGCCAAGCGGACCTGCTTGGCAGGCGGGATCAGATTCAGTAAGGTTTCTGACAGGGCTGTTGTCCCCCAGGCTACTCGACTATCGCCATCGGCAGTAACCAAGGGCAAGATTGCTGCACAGGCGTCTCCTAAGATTTCCTGGCGATATTGAACTGCCTCCCGAATAGACCGTTCCTTGGGGCGTTCGCCCAGTTGCCAATCGTAGGGGGGCTGCCACTCTCGCAAGGGCCGCAGGCGATCCACTTGCGTGACAACCGTAATCACGAGCAAATTGGCAGCTTGGGCTTTAGCTACGACTAAAAAGTTCCGGTCCATTTGCAGGGCTGGGTCTGTTGCCGGGGTGACCAGGAGCAGGGCATCGGCTTGTTCAACTTGGTCCAGGACCTGTTGTCGCAATTCGGGGCGATCTATCTGCTCGTAACCGGGAGCGTCCCAGAGAATGAGGAGTTCGCCGGATTCTGTCTTCAGAATGTAATCCTGGAGCCGATCTGTACTGGGTAAAATGTCCACAGCAGCTTTGTCACTGGCAAAAAGGGTATTGATCAGGCTACTTTTACCAGCCCCCGTGCGGCCTACCAGGAGTAAGTTGAGAGGCTTTTGAGCTAGGGTATCTGGGTTTTCTGCCTGGGCCAGGATTTCTCGCAGGCTTTGAGATGAGTCATTGAGCCGTTTGGGAGTCGGAGGCTGCAGCGTTTTTGGCAGAGTTTTTGAGGTCGTCCCACTATAGAGGGCGATCGCTCGCATTCCCAAGGCTCGCAGCGCTTGTTCTCGCAGCAGTTGACCCAGATTTACAATCAGTTGCTGGTTGGCGGTTGTACTGTAGCGTCGGGTCGCTGTTCTGGCTAGGGCCGCAGCCGGGTTAAGCAGCCATTGAGACCAGTTCCAGATCTGAAAGGCTGTACGAGTAGCGGGTTCTAGCTTCTGGTAAAGGCCGTAGGCTTCATAGGCCTGTCCGAGGGTAACCTGATTCAGCACTGGCGATAACTTTTGCATCCAGCCGTCTACATCGTCTATGGTGTCCCGGAGCAGACCATAGGCTTGGGGAATATGGATATTCAGGAGGGGACGTTTGGCCTCAGGATAGTAAACCTGGGCGATCGCGGCCACCAGCGCTTGACAGCGACCCCAAAAAGTAGCCCAGTCTTCCCAAGGGGGTAAATCTGCACGGGCCGCCTCTAAGACCTGTTGCAGCACTGCTTGGGTTTGGGCTGTTAGATTGTCTCCCTGAGTTTGCAGCCGCGCTTCTACCTGCTCAGACTCAACCTGTAATTCAGCCAGGGTCGTTTCAACTTGCTCCAGGGCGGCTGGTCGCAGCCACTTGACCAGCAGCCAGCGCCAGCCCACAAACACTAGCACCACCACGGCCCAGACCCAGTTGATTCGCCATTGATGGATTTGAGATCCAGCCGCAGTTGCCAAAAATCCTAGGATTGCCGCGATCGGTAAGGCCAAGACGCCCCATTGCCAAGCTTTTAAGCGCGCCATTGTTTTCGGTTAGGTGCTCTGCTTCACTCTAGATCTTTTTGTTTGGGCACAGAGTAGGGTTATGACCAGGTTCAGATTTTTATCCTTGGATCTGAACCTGTTTTATTGGACCACGGCGTTTAAGGTAGATAGACCAGCCAGGAGTTAAATCAGCGCAGGGCCAGACTGGGTATTTTTTGAATAATTCCGTGGTCGAAAACCTGGTTGTCTGTGCCAACGCCACTGATTTCTATGCGATCGCTATACACTTCAATTGCCGCAAAGCTGAGCTGGCTAGCGGCATAGGCTGTCCACGTTGAGTGATCGACAGAACGAGTCCCCGCCCCTGCCCCACAAGAAAGATAAGTTGTGCCATTAATGGGCTGAGTGCGCTCATAGTGGTGCTCATGGCCGTTTATGTAGAGTTGAACCCCATACTTTTGCAACAGGGGACTAAGGTCTCGTACCAGGTACTTTGTCACACCATAGTGACCCGATGAGTAAATGTTATGGTGACCAAACACAATTTTCCAGGGGGCATCACTCCGGCCAAGTTCCGCTTCTAGCCAGGCAAGTTGAGTGTTCCATTCATTCGTCAGGTTGGTATCTAAGGCAAAAAACTCTACAGCATCACGCCGGAAGGTGTAGTAGCGTCCCCCCATGTTGAAGCCGGGATAACGAACTTGAGGCTCACCATCCTCAGTCAAAATGTCGTGGTTGCCAAGGCAAGCTTGAAACTTAACCCCCTGTTTTAGCAAGGGCTGGTAGGGTTGCTCAAAAACTGCACCAATTTTCTCAATCTCACCATTGTTATAGATATTGTCACCGGCCAGGATTACGAGTGAGAAGGGATTTTGACTGTGGTACTCAGTCATCGCTTCAGCTAGAGCATACTGACCCTGACCTCCAGTTCCAGTATCTGCTAAGGAGACAAAGCGTAAGAGTAAATCTTGACCTAACGAGGCTCTAGCAATCGTGTTTACTGCTGCGGTATCAGTGCTAGAGAGATCTGTTTTACTGGGTCCTGCCCCTTGGGCAGCCCAATTTCGCAAGTTTTTTCCCAGAAAGGCTAGACCCAGACCAGCGAGACCCGTTAAAGCTAGAAGCTGACGACGTTTAAGACGCATAGATAAATGGCTAAAAACTCACTAAAGGGATCAGGTAACAGAAAACTAACACACCTAGGCTGAGATTCAGTTTTCTGACAAAAAGCTGGGCAAAAGTTGTAGATCAGTAAATTCAGTCAAATTTTGGCCTAGACAAGTGAGAAACAGTTTATGAAGCATTTAAGATGACTAAGTTAGCCTTTCAGAGGCGGGGGAACTTGCGTCAGGTTAGTACAAGGCCAGTATACAAAGAGGGTAGATGATCAAACAGAACAGTCTTACCAAATTTGGAGGAACCTGTTCCATCCTCATGGGTTTGTCGTACGGGGTGACCAGCATTGCCTACCTGTTGAATCCAGCCCGAAAGGTTGCCAACAACTATGATTTCTGGCAGATCGTAGCCCAAGACCCAACCCCAGAAATTATCTTTCATCTGGGGCTAGCACTGTGCGGCATCTTCGGTCTCGCCGTGGTTCCAGCAATTTCCCAGCTTGTTCGGAGTGAGCGTAAAGGCTGGGTCGAGTGGACGAGCAAACTGGCCTACCTTGGCTTTGCTGTGGGGGCAGTCGAACATTTCCGGGCCTTAACCCTGGTGCCCCGCTGGGCAGCCGCCTTTGTTGAAAATGACGCCACTTACCAGACTGCAATTGTGGCAACCCATCTTTCCGCAGAACTAGACCCGGATGGTTGGCTCAGCTTCGGCGGGGTTGGCCTCTGGATCTTGGTCGTCAATGTTCTGGCGCTTCGACAAGATAAATTACCTAAGTCTCTGGCTTTGATTGGAATTGCAGTTACCATCCTGTACTGGTTTGTCCTGGCCGGGGTATTCCTAAAGACTTCTCTGCTAGTTATAATCGCTGCCGGGTTGGGAGGCATTATTATCATGCCAGTTTGGTATATTCGCATGGGGCAGTTTTTACGACGGCTTGCTTAGGGCCGCTTGTGTCTTTCTGGATCAAGACTAATCCTTAGGAATTAACCATAAATCTACGAACGAACGGCAATGCTGAATTCTTCTAGCCTGTGTAGTGCTGAGCAAAGGGTGCATCTACGGTCTAAGTGCCTGCGAACCCTCTGGGTAACTGGCTTACTTGGCCTGAGTGGGTTATTAAACCCTGCCGTTGGATCATCAGGTAGAGTCTTGGCCCAGGCTGGAGCTGCAAAGCCTCAAGCAGCGGCAGCGGCGCGGGTTGTCCAGCGGCAGCAACAGGTCCGCCAGATCCAGCCGCAAAGTTACAATCTAAAACGCTATCCGGTCACAGACAGCAACGAAGCCTACTGGCGCAATCTACTCTGGACGACAGCGATAGTAGAACCTCAGGAAGCCTATGTGGCTGAGGCACTCAGGGGAATCTTGGCCCTGTCAGCTCGGCCTCAGTTATCAAGATCGCAACGCCGGACGATTGAAATGGCGATGCAGGTGGGAACCCAACTTTACGCAGGCAATTCCAGTGTCCATGCCAAAGTGGGACAGCAGTTTTTGCAGACGGTTGAGGGCGATCGCAACCCTGAATGGGTGGCAATGGCCTTGTCAGGACTGAGGCAAGGGGACGCTCCAGTGCAGTTAAGGCAACTCAGCGATCGCGTCAAAGTTCGTTTTCCCAACTGGTCAGAAAATGTGTTTTTACGCACAACCCTGCAAGATGTGGCAGAGTCCCTGGCTCCGACCCCAGTCCCACCCTTAGGGGATTTGTTGCAGCGGACAATCGGGCCGGGGCAATTTCACCTCTTCGTGCTCTGCCGACCCAATCGAGAGACGCTCTGCCAAGCAATACTGAGGGATCGCAGCGGACAGTTCCGGCGAGAAAATGGACAACTTTGGTCTGTACCCTTACTTCTACGTTCGATTCATAGTTTGGGCTGGAACTTTATTCGCGGTCAAACCCCCCAGGGCATTTACCGAATAGAAGGCGTAATGCCGGTGGCAGAGGACCCATTTTTTCGAGCTTACGGTCAATTTCCCCTGGTAAAACTCTTTATGCCCTTTGAATCCGGGGCGCGGCAGTTCCTACCCGGACGCAGTGGACGCTTTACGGGTCCCCTCAGTACCTACCAGGCCCTCCTACCGCCCTCCTGGCGCAACTATACGCCGATGCAACAAAGTTACTGGGCCGGCAAGATTGGGCGATCGCTGTTCCGCATCCACGGCAGTGGAGAAGCACCCGACTTCTTTAGCAAACAGGAGCGTTACCCGGATAGCTATAACTGGAACCCAACGATTGGCTGTCTCTCAGCGATAGAACTTTACGATCAAGCAGGCAAGCTACAGCAGGCCGACATGCCCAAGATTCTCAAGGCCCTGACTGCTGCTGGTGGCAAAAACTTCTCCGGCTACGCGGTTGTTGTGGAAATTCCCAGCTCTGCTCAGACTCCCGTCTCCCTGGCAGAAGTTGAAGCCGCATTACCCGCAAGCGACGTTGGTCAAAGCGCAGCCCGATGACCCACTCCGAGTTCGGGGCGATCGCCGATCCTCAGGAGGCTCAACAACTGGGAGCCATCTTGCAACAGTGCTTCGGCTTTTCGATCAGTAGCTGGGCGTACTACTCCAACCTGCTGGGCCTAGAAAACTATCGAGTCCTCCGCCAGCGAAGACAAGTAGTGGGTGGACTGGGAATCTACCGCATGGGCCAGTGGTTCGGAGGTGAAAGCATTCCCATAGGAGGGATTGCCGCCGTTGGCGTCGCCCCGGAGCATCGCGGCACAGGGGTGGCTGCCGAACTCATGCGTCAAACCCTCAGGCAGTTAAGAGCGGATGGAACTCCCCTGTCAACCCTTTACGCCGCTACCCAACGCCTTTACCGCAAGGTGGGTTATGAGCAGGCTGGCAGCGCCTGTCGGTTCTCGTTGCCCACCCAGAGTCTTGTTCCGGCGCAGAGACTGCCAATTTGGCCGCTGAACCTGGCTGATCACAAACCATTTGACAAACTCTACCGCCAGCGGGCTGAGAAAACGAACGGTAATCTAGACCGGAACCAGGCAATTTGGCAGCGCCTGCTTCAGCCCCTAGAGCAGGTTGTCTATGCCTACGGGATCGGACCAGAGGATCAACCGGAAGGCTACGTCGTCTTTGACCAAAAACCAGGGGCAACGGGTTACAGCTTGCAGGTGAGAGATCTGGTAATTCTCACCCCCAGAGCAGGTCGGGCCCTGTGGACCTTCTTTGCCGATCATCGTTCTCTTGCAAGCGAAGTTGTTTGGAAGGGTCCGACGGGGGAGCCCCTGTTAGCCTTACTTTCAGAGCAGACCTACCAGGTCGTAGAGCTAGAGCGCTGGCTGATCCGAATTGTTGACCTGCCCAAGGCCCTGATCTTGCGGGGCTACCCAACCGGGCTAGAGACTGAGCTGCACTTGCAGGTAGAGGACGACTTGTTGCCGGAGAACACGGGTCGCTTTGTTCTGGCCGTGTCCCGGGGCCGGGGTGAGGTGAGGCCGGGAGGTCGGGGGGAGCTAAGGCTCAACATTCAGGGGCTAGGGCCGCTATACACAGGTCTATTTACGCCGTACCAGCTTCAGGCAATCGCTGAGCTTGAGGCCACGCCTGCTGCTTTAGCGACAGCCGCCCAGATTTTTGCCGGACCGGAACCGTGGATGCCCGATTTTTTTTAGAAAAGCTCAGCCAATCCGAGCCGCCTTTTGATTGATGCGCGGTTTCCCAAAGCGCTCCCAGGCATTGCCACCGCGCAGAAACAGTTCCATCCAACGCAGCGGTTCACCATCACCTGCCACAGGCCAGCCGGAACTTCCCGGTGCAAAGGCCAAGGTTCCTTGGGGAACTCGAAAGCTGCCATCGGAGTACACCGCATCACTCACCCCATCCCCCACCCGAATCACCACCTTGGCCTCCGGTTCCAGATTAATGGTGTGGGCCGGAATCGTCGTCTTGATATTGCCGTAGCCGTCTATCCAGGCGACTCGCTCCAGAGGAGCATCAGGGATTTGACTCGGATCTAGGGCATCGCCCAGGAGAGTAAAGTCCTCGTTAGCGATCGCCCCTGCGGCGACCGGAAACACATCCCGCGATCGAAACTGGGACCCGGCCCTGGAGACATTCACACTGTGCAGCACTTTAGCGGAATCCTTGATAAAGGAGAGGGTGTATCCGGCATTAACGCCTACCACTTTGACACCATTGGGTAGCAAGGCGTAGGTCAGGCCCTCCCCCTCATTATCCCGGCGAGACTGCGGGTCATCCTGGCGCGGAGCGCAGTTGTGATAGATCAACCGGGGGGCAGGACCAGGATTCAGGCCAAGCTGGGCAATCCAGAAGCCCGTTGCCAGGGTACTAAAGGGTGGCACTGAGAGCAAGTTGAGCTGGGCCTGGGGCAGCGCCATCAGCAACCGCTGTGCGACCTCAGCAAAGGCCGGGTCCCCTGTGCCATAGTCCGCAATCAGGCAGACGAACATCATGCCACTCCTCTAGATTGTTAAAACAGTCTAATCCTAACCTGGATGAATTTATGAGTAAGCTTATCAGCACTTTATCTCCAGGGCTCGATTAGGTAAACTACAGATTTGGCCGTACTGGCAGGGTTGAAACCGTTGAGGTATAGCTGCTCCGCTTTCCCTATTTTGCTCATCCGCTAAGATGGGTCGGTACAGAGTCGAGCTTCAGTTCAACTAGCTAGTGATAAATCGGTGCAGACAAAGGATACGAGGTGAACATGAAAATTTTGTTTGTTGCAGCAGAAGCAGCCCCGATCGCCAAGGTTGGCGGGATGGCAGATGTCGTTGGCGCTCTTCCACAAGTGCTGAAGAATATGGGGTGTGATGTACGGATTTTTATGCCGTACTACGGTTTCTTGCCGGACAAAATGGAAGTTCCTCACGATCCGATCTGGGGCGGCTTTGTCATGTTTCAGTACTTTGAGGTGTTTGAGACAGTTCTACCGGGAACAAATGTTCCCCTCTACTTGTTTGGACATCCCGCCTTTTCGCCCCGCCGCGTCTACTCTGGTGAGGATGAAGAGTGGCGCTTTACCCTGTTCTCCAACGGGGCAGCCGAATTTTGCTGGAATTACTGGAAGCCGCAAGTTATCCACTGCCATGACTGGCACACTGGCATGATCCCAGTCTGGATGCACCAGTCACCGGATGTTTCAACCGTGTTTACAATTCACAATTTGGCCTATCAGGGACCGTGGCGCTGGAAGCTGGAACAGTTTACCTGGTGCCCCTGGTATATGCAGGGTCATAACACCTTGGCTGCAGCAGTGCAGTTTGCTGATCGCGTTAACACCGTTTCTCCAACCTATGCCCGGCAGATTCAGACTCCTGCCTACGGCGAGAGCCTGGAGGGCTTACTCTCATTCATCAGCGGCAAATTGGTCGGGATTGTCAACGGCATTGATGTCAAGTCCTACGATCCCGCCTCTGACAAGTACGTTGTCCAGAACTTTAGCGTAGACACCCTAGAGAAGCGGCGAACCAACAAAGTTGTCCTCCAGGAAGAACTTGGCTTGGAAGTCAACTCAGGCGCGTTCCTGATTGGCATGGTGACGCGATTGGTCGAGCAGAAGGGGATTGATTTAGTGGTTCAGATCCTTGACCGCTTTATGGCCTATACCGATGCCCAGATTGTCTTACTGGGAACGGGCGATCGCTACTACGAAACCCAGATGTGGCAGATTGCCTCCCGCTACCCTGGACGCATGTCAGCCCAATTACTGTTTAGTGAAGCCCTGTCGAGACGAATCTATGCTGGAACCGATGCCTTTTTAATGCCCAGCCGATTTGAGCCCTGTGGGATTAGCCAGATGATCGCCCTGCGCTATGGGTCTGTGCCAATTGTTCGCCGCACTGGGGGGTTGGTCGATACCGTCTCCCACTACGACCCGATTAGCCATACCGGAACTGGCTTTTGCTTTGACCGCTATGAACCCTTAGACCTATACACTTGTATGATCCGAGCCTGGGAAAGCTTCCGCTACAAGCCGGAGTGGCAGGAGTTGCAACAGCGGGGGATGAGGGTTGACTTTAGCTGGGATGAGTCTGCCAAAGCGTACATCAAGATGTATCAAGAAATGCTGGGGTTACCAGAACAAATACCACTGCCAGAGAGGCAAGCTGAACCTGTCTGAGTTGACCAATCCCCCACTGAGGGACGGCTGCGTCCCCCAGACCCCCTCCAGAGTTGACTGGTGAACCTCAAAAGCTCATGCAGCTTCACAAACTCAAGCTTGGCTCTCGGAACTTCAAACTCAGCAGGGCAACCCTCAAGTCTGGAGCTTCGCCATCCAAGCTAAAAGCTCTGCCAATTGAGTTCAAAGCTTCGTTGTTCGAGTTCTGTTTGCGAATCGTTGCCTAGCAAACTTCACTGTTCTTGCTTAGCACTGGAAGCTTCAAGCTTGGCTCTCGAAACTTCAAGCTCGGCAGGGCAACTCTGAAGCTTTGAACTCCAGACTCCAAGTTTTGAACCCCAATTTTTAGGTTTACTATTATGCAAAAGCTAGTTCGGTTAATCCAGAGAGTCTGCCTTGCCTTGTTGTTAACCACTGCCTGTTGGCTGGGAGCAACAATACCTGCGATCACGGCTGCCCAGAGCGTGCCGTTGCCAGAATCTCCTGGGGGGCTGTTTGGTTTAAGGGTGTTTACTGGCAAACAACCGACTAACTTAGGCGTTGATGACGGCAAGCTAGCACCTTGTCCTAGCACACCAAACTGTGTGTCAAGTCAAAGCAGCGACGAAAACCACAAAATCAACCCTTTGACCTTTAGGACAACGCCTGACAAGGCCTTTGCTCAGCTCAAGCGCATAATTGAGAATACTAATAGAGCCAGGATTGTTTCAGAATCCCCCCAGGATTACCTCTATGCCGAGTTCACTAGTCAGATTCTGGGGTTTGTGGATGATGTTGAGTTCTACCTAGATCAGCAGGGAAACCTGATTCACGTGCGATCGGCGTCCCGTCTAGGCCAATCTGATTTGGGGGTAAACCGCAAGCGGGTAGAGAATATTAGAGCGATGCAAGCTTCGGCAGGCGACGCCTAAGCTGAATGGGCCACAAATTCTTCAGAGAAACTTTCTACCAGTAACGCCGTTGCAGCTTCAAAGTTCAGCGGCTGAGAGAAAAGATATCCCTGAGCACTCTCGCAGCGGAGGATTTGAAGTTGGGCCAGTTGTTCTGTTGTTTCCACCCCTTCAGCAACAACCCTCATACCGAGATTTTGGGCCAGCATCACAACAGTTCGGACAATCTCTATACTCTCTGGATCATCATTCAGACCCTTGACAAAAGAGCGGTCAATCTTCAGCGTTTCAAATAGCTCAAGGATGAGTAACCTGTGCCAAAGTCGTCGATCGCTAAGCCAATGCCTAACCTTTGAATTTCTAAGAGCATCACTCTAGCAGACTCGGCATTTTCTACAATCATGCTTTCTGTAATCTCCAGCTTGAGGCTACAGGCATCCAGTTCCGTCTCCTGGAGAATTTGTTTAAGCTGCTGGGTAAAACCTGGCTGGTCAAACTGTCGGGGCGATATGTTGACGTTGAGCGTCAGCCATCTACCCGGCATAGCTGGAGTGGCCCCAGCGGGGACTGACCTGAACTGCAACTGCCAGGCCCGCATCTGGCGACAGGCCTCTCGCAGCACCCACCAGCCCAGCGGAATAATTAGCCCAGTTTCCTCTGCAATGGGGATAAACTCTGCTGGAGAAATCAGACTGCCGGGATCTCCTCCCCTGCTGGGGTGTTGCCAGCGCACAAGTGCTTCAAACCCAATGATTTTTCTGGTTTTCAGGCACAGAATCGGTTGGTAGTGCAGTAGAAACTCTTGCCTGTTGATCGCCCGACGTAGATCATTCTCAAGCTGCAAGAGGGCCACAGCACGGTCATACATCGCCGGATCAAACACTTCATAGCGCGCCCTGCCCCGGGCCTTGGCCCGGTACATGGCAATGTCAGCATCCCGGAGAAAATCCTCTGGCCGGTGATAGACCCTAGCGGATTCTGAGCCAGTATGACTCAAAATGATCCCGATACTGGCTGTTACAAAGACCTCCGACCCAGCTTCCAAGGTCCCCCCTGGGGCAGTCTCCAGGTTGAAGGGAAGCTTGAGTCCCTGCTGAATCCGCTCGACGATCGTCGTTACATCGTTGTCGCTTTGGTTGTTTTCCAGCAGAATTACAAATTCATCCCCCCCTAAACGGGCAAAGGTGTCGCTGGAGTGCAGGCATTCCCTAATTCTTTGGGCGATCGCAATCAGGAGCTGATCGCCAGCGATATGCCCCAAGCTGTCGTTGATCACCTTAAAGCGATCTAGGTCTAAAAAGAGCACGGCAAAGCAATAGGGTGACTCCGCTGAGGAACGCCGTGCCAGTTGGATCGCGTGCTCTAAGCGGTCTATAAACAAGGCTCGGTTTGCCAGCCCAGTCAGGGAATCGTGAAACGCATGATGGAGTAACTGTTCCTCAAATTGTTTGCGCTCAGTAATGTCGTGAACCAGCAGACAGAGGACGTCCCTGCCCTCGTGGGAAATCAAGTTGGCATTAACCTGTACATCGACTAACCGACCATCCTGATGGCGACAGCGTTTCTCGCCGATAAAAGAATTGTTTTCTCTCAAACTCAATAGAGCCCGGTCAACGCTCTGGCGGTCTTCTGCCGCGACATCGTAAAGGCTTAGATTACCAGCGGCTGCGGGTGGATAGCCGAGCAAGTTCTCAAAGGCGCTATTAGCTTCCAAAATCTGCTTAGTATCAGGATCAACAAGAACAATCCCCTCTGAAGTCTGAGTCACCAGTGTCCGGTAGCGGGCTTCACTCCGCTGCTGCTGGCGCTGAGATTGGAATAGTCTCCACAGCAGGATCAGGATGACTGCACCGAACACAGATCCCACGACCAAGAGTGAAACCCTGAGATAGCCCAAGCTCCGCTGGCCCTGCTTGTAAATCTCTCTGGGTACATCCACCCGTATTATCAGAGCTGGCTGGCCGTAGATGTCTGGAACCAGGGCGTAGCCAGCAATAGTCTGGTTGTTGAGTTGACGGACGAGAATTGGTGATTGGGCTGACAAGGCATGACGGGCTGCCTGAAAATCAACAGGCAGTTTAGTTTGATTCAGCCTTTGGACAGTCAGAGGTAGACGGGCAATTCTAGATAACCGAGCAACCTGATCTGCATCGAGAAAGCGCCCAAAGATCAAAGTGCCACGGATCGGACCTTTGCCTTCACTGGTGACAAGGGGCCGAGAGGCAATTAACATTGGACCCTGCCGCACCAATAGGACGCCTGCTACGCTACTTTCGGGAGCGGGGTGTTGAAGTAGACGATCTCTAGGAGAGAGGTGGGCTCGGACTTCTACTGGAATCGGTGTGTTTTCCTGCTCTGCAAGATCAACGCCTGTACCATAAACCAGCCGCCCCGAAGGCTGAACGAATAGCACCAGGTTGACCTTTGTAGATGCTGCCAGCGATTCCGGGATCAGGTTTGCTTCGATGAAGGCTTTGTTAGAGTCCTGGATAAAAGTGTAGGTGTCATCCCAGGTAGACCAATCCTGTAGAAAGGAACTAAAATCTTCTTGAGTTTGCGTAAAGACACCCAAAACCCCTACAACTGCTTGACGAGCACTTTGTTCTTCTGCTTGCCTGAGGCTCTCTAACAAGATGGTGGATGACGCGGCGTAGAGAACCCCAATTAGACACGTGAAGGCTACACCGACAGCAAGGAGTGACTTTTTAGGCAGGGTCATGCGATCGCCTTTAAACCCCAGTTCCTCTCTAGAGTTCCCACGGAAGGGCTCAACAAAACGGAGGTCAAGCTCAGAGCAGTTGACTGCCCTTTGCACTACAACTGGCAAACTAAGGCAAGTTTAAGGCCCGTTTAGCGACGCTGCTGATTCCATTTCTACTGACTCAAATAGGGCTAGCTACTTACCAGTTTTTAGCAGCACAGAGGGCGCAAACCGCCCAGCGTTTGAGTTCTCCGGGTGGAGTTGGGCACTGGCAGGCAGAGCACAGGGGCAAGCGGCGCGATCGCGCTTGAACTCGGTTAGCCCAGCGGATAAAGGCCGAATTTTGGCCTGCGGTACTCGTTATTTCTGACTGAATATCCTGCTCATCTCCAGCTAGAAGTTGACTGGGATGATCCTGCCACAGTTGTTGAAACCCGAAGGTTTGACGGTTCAAGGCACTGTGCCACTGAGTCGGAGAAAATCGAATGTCAATCAACGGCTTTTGCAACCTGGCATTGAGCTTCAGCAAAATTCGATGACGTTCAAAAGCTAAATTTTGGGCCCAGACCGAACTAGAGGTCGCGACCTTCAAAACGTTCTGTTTGGTAATTACGATCGGACGAGTTTGGGCTTCCACCAACGGCCCGACAATTTCAGGCCAGGATTGTAGCAGGCGCTGAAACTGGTGATGGTCTTGCCATTGCGCCTGACCTTGAAGGGCATTTAAAGCACGATTGAGGGGTTTAAAGGACACGCTGCCACTCTGAAGCTGAAATTTTGAGTCAATGCGAGTCTTGCAAATAGCGTGATTGACTGGCAAAAGATGATTCTAGCCAGCTTTAACATACTCTTTGGTGAACTCAGCGTATTAGATCTGGTATCAAGGTTGCAAGTGCTGCAACCTTTTAACTGAATTATCTCGCTAATGCTGTGTAGGAGCATCGTACATGAGTCAGCAGTCTTTGGGGGATTCTGCTCTGCATCCCGTTTTGCAGGCAGCTCTGAGAAGTCTCGACCTAGAGCTGGAGGCCGAGCTAGCACAATACCGACATCACAGGGCTGTTTCTATTTTTCCCCTAGCCCATCAGGTGAGTCCAGCCCAGCCTGCCAAAACCTCAAAGTTCACTTCATCGGTCGAACTAGCGATCGCTCCTAGACCTGCCGAAAGAAAAGACCTTGTCTTTAACAGTTTTGGTAACCCCCGTCAGGCAACTGATCTAGCACCCGCTGCTGCTAGAGATGCCAGCTTGCTGGCGCTGACCCGTTCTCGCTTAAATCCTGATAGTTACTTGGCATCCTCTAAAGCGTTGCTCAAGAACTTAGATGAAGTTAAAACGCCAAGAAAGCTCAGCCTGGTGACTGTTCTGCTGACTGCTTGGGGAGTTACCTTAGCGCTACTGATGCTGGCGGGGGTTGCTGTCGGTTACCTGGTTATTCACCTATCTGGGCCGAGTCGTCCAAGGCTTGCCAATACTCCCGCTCCCGGTACACCGGAGCGTTTAGTCTCGAACCTAGAGAGTCCCCAAGCAGGCAGTCCTACACCGGCCACTGCTAAGCCAGCGATTTCACCTGATCTAGCTGCCAAAGAGTTTGCCCCGCTCAACCCGTCTAACTTGAGTCAGTTGCAACCTGCTTCAGGCCAATCATCACAGGCAAACTCCAAACCGATCTCCACAAACATTCCTCAAGCATCCGCTGAGGTTAGGGAAGCCACAGGCGATCGCGCCCCTGCCCCTACAGCCCCACCATCACCAGGACAAGCCCTACCCCCTCAAGCCCCACCCCCTCAAAACAGTCAGAATCAGCAGCCTCCAGTTACGGCAAAGACTGCGGATGTCTCTGCATCCAGCCAAGATCGCTACTACTACGTTTTGACCAACTTCACTGACAATCAGTCCCTTCAGGAGGCCCAAAAAGTGGTTAAAGATGCCCATGTTCGCACCTTTGCCGACGGAAAGCGGGTCCAAGTCGGGGCGTTCAACGACAGTCAGTCGGCCCAAAGACTCGTGCAGGCACTCAAGCAAAAAGGGGTCTCGGCCACCATTCTCAAGCCTTAAACTGGGGTCTACCTCGCGGCTAAGCCCTTGGCAGACCTATTGGAGATTTACCTTGCAATTTTGCCGGTCCTAGCTGCTGGTCCTGCGGTACGATGTAAACTAATAATCTCCATCTACTGGATGGCCGGTGGATGAATGCAGCAGCAACGGAGAGGCTGAAGTGAATGTCTCTCAGATACCAACCGAGTCAAAAGGAGTCCACCTATGGGGCTATTTGACCGCTTTAGCCGTCTGATCCGATCCAATTTCAACAGTTTAGTGAGTAAGGCAGAAGATCCAGAGAAGATTCTGGAGCAGGCCGTGCAAGACATGCAAAGCGATCTGATTCAGCTTCGTCAAGCTGTTGCTCAGGCGATCGCGACGCGAAAACGTTCCGAACGACAGCTGGCCCAGTCTGAATCCATCGCTGGCGACTGGCAACAGCGGGCTAAACTGGCTCTCCAGCAAGGAAATGAAGACCTAGCCCGCGAAGCCTTGCTCCGGCGCAAATCCTACAGCGAGACTGCCGCATCGATTCAGGCCCAGCTTCAGCAGCAAACCAGCGTCATCGACAAACTCAAGCAGAGTATGACGGGGCTAGAAAGCAAGCTGATGGAGGCTAAAACCCGTAAGGATCTGTTCATTGCCCGTGCTCGTGCGGCTCAAGCTTCCCAGCAGTTGAATGAAACCCTGGGTCGAGTCAGCACGAACAATGCCCTGAATGCTTTTGACCGGATGGAGGACAGAGTTCACCAGTTAGAAGCTGAAGCTGAGGCCACCGCAGAGCTGAGCGGAGATGACTTAGAAAAACAGTTTACAGCCCTCGAAAGTGGTCCTGATGTTGACCAGGAACTGGCAGCGCTGAAAAAGCAACTCGCCCCTAACGATCCAGCCAAACTACCCTATTCAGATCAGGGCTAAGGTGAGGATCCAGTCAGGCAGAAAGATCCAAATTGGACCAATTAACCGGGCTAGATCGGCTAGGCTAAACAAGAAACCTGTGAAACAACAAGAACGCGTCTAAAGGAAAGTAACCATGGGATTATTTGACCGCGTTAATCGGCTAGTCAGGTCCAATCTTAACGCTGTGGTGAGTTCCGCTGAAGATCCAGAGAAGATCCTGGAGCAGACGGTGATTGACATGCAAGAGGATCTGGTGCGAATGCGCCAAGCCGTTGCCCAAGCGATCGCCTCTCAGAAGCGTTTGCAACAGCAGTACAACCAGTCTCAAACGCAATCTGGCGAATGGCAGCGTCGAGCCCAATTAGCCCTGCAAAAGGGGGATGAGAATCTGGCCCGCGAAGCCTTAACCCGGCGGAAGACATTTAACGACACTGCCAATGGGATGCAAACGCAACTGGCTCAGCAAACCACTCAGGTAGACACCCTCAAGCGCAACTTGACAGCCCTAGAGAGCAAACTAGCTGAGGCAAAAACTAAGAAAGAAATGCTGACGGCTCGCGCTCGCGCTGCCAAGGCCAGTGAGCAAATCAACAAGGTTATGGGTCGAACGGATACCGCCAGTGCCATAGGTGCGTTTGACCGCATGGAGGATAAAGTTCTGCAAATGGAGGCTCGCTCTGAAGCTGTGGCTGAGCTAACCACTGATAACTTAGAAACCCAGTTTGCCCAGCTTGAATCTGGAAGCGATGTGAATGCGGAACTGGAAGCAATGAAGTTAGAGCTTCTTGGACCTGCACCCTCGGCAAAAGAAGCTTTGCCTGCTGCAAACGAAACACCAGAAGACGCCGAACTCAAGAAACTTCGAGCGGAGCTAGACCAGGCATAAAGGGTAAGATATTCTCTGGATGCTTTAAGAGTCCTCTAGGCTGATCGCAAAACTAGAGGGTCTCTCCCCGCCGCGAAATTCTCTGGTGCTGGGCTTGCCGTTATGACACTACGGGCCTACAGGGGTAGGAGATCAATGCTATGCAATTTGCTGAACGATTAAAGCCTTTGCAGTCCAATGTATTTGCCGACATGGACCAGGCTAAGGCCAAAGCAAGGGCCGCCGGGCAAGATCTGATTGACTTGTCCCTGGGTTCGTCTGACTTGCCGGTAAGCGAGTCAATTCTTAAAGTCGTGGCTCAGTCTTTGTCCGATCCGGCTACCCACGGCTATCTACTCTTTCACGGGACTCAAGCTTTTCGCCAGGCAGCAGCGGCTTGGTATCAGCGACGGTTTGGCTTATCGATTGACCCAGAAACAGAGGTGTTGCCGCTGATTGGGTCCCAGGAAGGGACAGCCCATTTGCCGCTAGCGGTATTGAATCCAGGGGATTTTGCTTTGCTTTTAGATCCCGGTTACCCTTCCCATGCTGGGGGTGTATATCTGGCAAATGGGCAGGTTTATGCCATGCCCCTGCAGGCAGAACAAGGATTTCTCCCGATCCTTGAGGATATTCCTGCTCCTGTGCTGGCCCAAGCCCGGATGATGGTGTTGAGCTACCCGCACAATCCCACCGCCGCGATCGCCCCGTTGTCGTTTTTCCAAAAAGCTGTAGTCTTCTGCCAGGAGCATAACTTGATCCTGGTGCACGATTTCCCCTACACGGACGTGGTTTTTGATCAAGCTAAAGTTCCGTCAGTCCTGCAGGCAGACCCACAAAAACAGGTTTCGATCGAGTTCTTCAGCATGTCGAAGTCTTACAACATGGGCGGCTTCCGGGTTGGCTACGCGATCGGTAATGCAGAACTGATCCGGGCGCTGCGGTACGTCAAGGCCGCTGTAGATTTTAACCAGTACCAGGGCGTTTTGAATGGGGCGATCGCCGCGCTGTCTGGCCCTCAGGATACGATTGCTACGACGGTCCAGACCTTTCAGCGGCGACGAGATGCCTTTATCAGCGCTTTGCACCGGATTGGCTGGCAGGTCCCCCAACCCCTAGCCACTATGTATGTCTGGGCCAAGCTACCCGACTCCTGGACCCAAAGCTCCATGCAATTTTGCACGCAACTGGTGGCTAATACTGGGGTTGCTGTTTCACCGGGAGCGGGCTTTGGCAAATCTGGCGAAGGCTACGTCCGGTTTGCCTTGGTGCATGAGCCAGCCGTCCTAGAAACTGCGGTAGCGCGCATAGCTCAGTTTTTGCACTCTCCCCCTGCCGCGCAATTTTGACCCTAATCCCTTAAGATGGCGAAGGACGATTTTGAGGATTACCTGTTGACTAAAATGCACCGTCTGCGCCATCTCCTAATTGGTCTATCTGGTTCCCTGCTGGTTTTGATCTTGGACGCAGCTTGTTCTGTTACGCCTAGTTTTGCGGCAGAAACAATTTCCTTCCGCTATGGCGTTTTGCAGCGATCGCTCCCCGTCCAAGATCTGCAGACCTATGCCGAAACCCAGGAGGCTTCCCCGGAGCTGAAAACCTTCCTGCGATCGCTCAGCGATGACAGCCAAAACACAGTCCAAACCGCACTCCAGCTCAGGCTACCTCTGGACGTTGTGACTGTAGACCGGGCCTTGAGAACAGAGTACGGCCAAAAGGTACTGTCGGAGTTGGCCCAAGTAATCGAGCGAGACGACGATGCAGTGGTTCAAGCCCTCAGGGCAGGGTTAGTTTTAGGCTCACGCTCACCCGGAGGTCTGGGTGTTCTCAGCTTTCTCGAAGCCTATCCCAGTCAAACCATCACAATTAACGTGCCTGAAGCCATTAATTTTGTGCAAAGGTACGAACAGCTTTTGAGACGGGCTCCAGGGGTTCGATCAGGTCCAGAAGGCCAGTAAACTTCTACCAAGGCCCTCTAAACCTTACCTCTGTCCGTGAGAATTTCGTAGCCGTCTTTAGTCACTAGAACCGTATGCTCATACTGAGCTGAGAGAGCATTGTCAACGGTGACAGCTGTCCAGCGATCAGCCAGGGTGCGGGTTTGTTTGGAACGAGCATTCAAAATAGGCTCAATCGCCAGCGTCATTCCCTCTCGCAGCTTCACATTTGGCATGGTGTGCGTCCGAAAGTTAAATACTGAGGGCTCCTCATGCAGGTTCCGACCCACACCATGACCTGTGAAGTCTTCCACGACGACGAAGCCGTTAGCCTCAGTATGATCCTGAATGGCGCCAGCAATGTCAAGCAGATAATTGCCCGCCTTAACCTGCTCAATTCCCTTGTAGAGTGCTGCTTCTGCAACTTGCATCAATCTGGCTGCCTCAGCGGTAACCTGACCAACGCCAATCGTAATACAGGAGTCTCCGTGAAAGCCTTGAAAAAAAGCACCCGTGTCAACTTTCAGCAGATCTCCGGGACGAATTACTCTTTTACGGCTAGGAATGCCGTGTACCACCTCATGGTTAATGCTGGCACAGATAGAAGCAGGGAAGCCGTGATAGCCCTTAAAACTGGGTACTGCCCCCATTTCCCGAATCCGCTTCTCAGCGTAAGCGTCTAAGTTAGCAGTAGTCATCCCAGGCTCCACCATGGCTGAAATCTCTTTCAACACTGTTGCGACAATTGCTGCGGCCTGCCGCATCACTTCAATCTCTCGTTGAGATTTAATCTCAATACCTCTACGCTGCTTTTTGGGAACAGATTGAGCAGACCGGGAGAGCAGATTGCTAAGAATATTCATGCACAAGTTCAGTCAATAAGTTGATGTGAGGAAAAACGGGGTTTTGCAGCTAAGTGTAAGCTTTTCACTACCTATCCTTAGCATAACCTCAAAGCTTCTAGACAGAATTTGACCCAGTCCATTCCATTCAGCCGTTCTGTTCTATGTTCACCAGCGAGATTTCCGCGACTAGGAATGCACTACGATTTAGCTTCAATTTATGTGGACATATACGGATGTCTCGCCCAGAGTAAGTCGCTAGGGTCAAACTACATAAAACATTTTTTAACTTCCAACTATAAGGTGGGTACTCATGACGAAAGCCGATCATCAGCGTTGGCGTCAATACCTGGATAACTCGGTCAGTGAAGCCCTAGGACATGCTTTAGATAAACTTTTAGACACTGATAGCCAATATCAATTAGGGGCTGAAGTGCCCAGGGAGCAAAACCCTGGCCTAAATCAAGCGGCTCCATCAGTCAAGGCTCAAAGTCAAGCTTGGCAGTGTATCCGCACGCTGGCCGGGTATTCCTACGGAATTGGCTCGATCGCGATTAGCCCGGATGGACAGACCCTGGCTAGTGGTAGTTTTGATAACACAATCAAGCTGTGGCATTTAAGCACAGGTAGGTTGCTCCGAACGCTAACTAAGGCTTCCGACCTAGTGAGTTGCCTCGCCATCAGTCCTGATGGGCAAATGCTTGCTAGTAGTACCTACAGCACAGTTGACCTCTGGCACCTGGGCAGCGGGGAATTGCTAAACGCTTTTAGGCAGCCGTGGTGGCATTCTCACTGGATCGGCTCGGTTGTGATTAGCGGGGATGGACAGCTCCTTGCTAGTAGTAATGGAGATAGCACCATTGACCTCTGGCATCTGGGAACAAGAGAACTGCTGCGGACACTTAAAGGTGCAGAGGGAACAAACACCATTGCACTCAGCTCTGATGGCCAAACCTTGGTCAGTGGCAGTGCTGACAACTCAATTAAGATCTGGGATCACTTGAGGGGTAAGCTGCTTCACACCCTACTTGGGCATTCTGACCAAGTTAACTCGGTAGCCCTCAGCCCTGATGGGCAAACTTTGGTTAGTGGCAGTACAGACACCACAATTAAGATCTGGAGCCTCCAGAGCGGGAAACTGCTTGACACAATTTCTGATCATACAAAGGGAGTCAACTCTGTCACGATTAGTTCTGCTGGGGAAACCCTAGTCAGTGGAGGTCAAGATAAGACCATTAGGGCCTGGTGTTTAAGTACGAAGGAGCGATCCTGCACGCTTAGGCATGCAAAGGGAGTTAATTCTGTTGCCGTCAGCCCCGACGGGCAAACCCTGGTCAGTGGGAGTCAAGATAAGACCATTAAGATCTGGCAGCGCAGCTAAGGGTTGGATAAAACTAGTCTGTGGTCCCCGTTTGCAGAGACTCTTCGCCAGTTTGTGTCCACTCAGTGTGAAAGACTCCAGGTTTATCAATGCGCTCGTAGGTGTGGGCCCCAAAGTAGTCTCGTTGGGCTTGGGTCAGATTTTGCGGCAGGCGATCGCTGCGATAGCTGTCAAAGTAATCGAGGGAAGCGCTGAAGGCTGGGGTGGGAATCCCTAGTTTGGCCGCCTCAGCAATTACCTCCCGCCAAGCCGTCTGCTTCTCCTGCATTTTTTGTTGAAACTTGGGTGCTAGGAGCAGGTTTGGGAGGTCTGGATCTTGGTTGAAGGCGTCTTTAATGTCATTCAGGAATCTGGCCCGGATAATACAGCCGCCTTTCCAGATTCGGGCACACTCACTCAAGTTGAGCTGAAAATCAAAAGCTTTTGAGGCGGCACTAAGCAAGGCCATTCCCTGGGCGTAGGAGCAGATTTTAGAGCAGTAGAGAGCGTCCCGGACTTTGTGAATAAATGCCTGATGATCACCTTGATAGGTGCCGGTTGGCCCGGAGAGAATTTTAGCAGCAGCGACGCGGTCCTGCTTGTAAAAAGATACAACCCTGGCGTTGACCGCCGCTGCCATGGTCGGAATTGCCACTGCTAGGTCCAGGGCACCTATGACGGTCCACCGTCCCGTCCCCTTTTGCCCAGCAGCATCCATGATTAAATCTACGAGTGGTTTGCCTGTTTCTAGATCAATGTACTTAAAAATGTTGGCCGTGATTTCAATCAAAAAGGAATCTAGCTCTTCCGTGGTGTTCCACTCACTAAAAACCTCATGCAACTGGGTATGGTCAAGACCTACGGCCCGCTTGAGCAGATCATAGGCTTCGGCGATCAGTTGCATATCGCCGTACTCAATTCCGTTGTGCACCATCTTGACGTAGTGACCAGCCCCACTCGGACCGATGTAGGTAACACAGGGACCATCATCGACCTGTGCGGCAATTTTGGTCAGAATTGGCTCTAGCGCCTCGTAAGCCGCTTTGGTACCCCCAGGCATTAAACTGGGTCCATTCAGTGCCCCTTCTTCCCCGCCACTGACACCCATACCGACAAACTGTAGTCCGATTCCCTCTAAATCCTGAACTCGTTTAGCCGTATCAGTGTAGAGAGAGTTGCCCCCATCAATGATCATGTCCTCCGGCTCTAAAAGCGGTTTGAGTTGATTGATCACTGCATCTACAGGTGCCCCCGCTTTCACCATGACCAGAATCTTACGAGGCCGCTCCAGGAACTTAACAAAGTCTTCCAGTGTATAGGCGGGCTGGATCTGTTTATCCTGGCCTCGTTTTGCCATGAAAGTATCTGTCTTTTCGGCTGTGCGGTTGTAAACTGTAACGGAAAAACCGTTGCGCTCGACATTCAGCGCTAGGTTTTCACCCATGACTGCC
Organism: Thermosynechococcaceae cyanobacterium; assembly: GCA_041748155.1. GTDB lineage: Bacteria > Cyanobacteriota > Cyanobacteriia > Thermosynechococcales > Thermosynechococcaceae > JBGTDT01. The sequence continues at coordinate 99,339 of JBGTDT010000155.1, forward strand.
AGACCAATCAGACCAAAGTTTTGCTGTGTCATAAAACTCTCTGCTTACTCTGCATCGGCTGGGAACTATTTCTCCCCCTTCAGGTTAGATCGATCCCCTCAGGTTGTCGAAGAAATGATTTGAAAGAGTGTTAACTCAACCCCTAATTTGACGATCTTAAAGACAATAGACAGTAAAGTTGTAGTGAACGTGACAAAGTAGGGAGTCCCAGTGACATGCTTGCATACGTCCTGGCCTGGGTTATTGGCCTTGGTAGCCTCGGTGTCTACCTGGCTGCGTTCTTTTTTCCAGAAATGCACCGGAAAAATGATTTCATCTGGAGCGGGATTGGATTTTTCTACGCCTTGGTGCTCTGGGTCTACGCAGAACGGCTTAGGGGCGGCCTTTTACTAGGGCAGACTGCTAGTGTTGCTTTACTCATTTCCTTTGGCTGGCAAACTCTCAAGCTACGACGGCAGCTAACCCCCTTGGATCAGCAGACTGAGTTGCCGGATACTGAAACAGTCCAAACTAAGGTTGGGGGTCTCAAAAGCAATCTCCAAAGACGATTGGCAAACCTACCCATCCGTAGAGCCCCTGCTCAGCCATCCCAGGCTGCTCCTGTTGCTAGCCCTGACCCAGATCAGCAAACGCCAAGTACTACGATCAGTCAGGCAACTCAGCCGCAGGCTCAGCAGCCACCCCCCTCCCCACCCCTTAATCAGACAGCGCCCAGGCCTGCCCAAGCGCCAGCAGTTGAAAGTAAAGGTATCTCTGCGCCTATTCCTGTACCAGAGACTGCAAGGGAAGCAAAGACTTCCGCTCAGACTGAGGCGATCGCTAAATCTAAACCCCAAAAAGTACCCCAAAAAGTACCCCAGGCAAGCACTACTCCGGCTAAATCATCAGCACAACCGGCTCAACCCCCGCTTGCCAAGCTACAAGCGATCGCAGCCCAAACAATAACCACGCTTAGAGAGCAGGTCCAGCGGTTGCTTCCCAGGGGAAAATCTCAACGGTCAACTTTACCGGGCCAGCCAAAATCTCAGACCAGAGCTAAGACGGTAAAACCTCTACCTCCAGAAGAAAAAGCAGAACAGCCAACCTTAGAGCAATCGGCTGGAGAAGTTTCTCCGGGGAGTGAGCCCCTTCCCCCTAATCAACTAAAAACTGCCGAATCTGCTTCTGCAACTGAGGTTGTGGAACCTAAACTAGAAAGTCCGCCCCTAGCGCCAGAAGCACCAACGGGCAAAGAGATCCCTGAACCTGCCCCAGAAGACGTAGCTAGACCGGATACCGTACCGACAGTGGCTCCAGAAGCGGAGTTAGTCCCCCCTGCTGAGGACGCTAGTGTCGGGAATACCGAAGTCAATCCAGAGGCTGCAGGGCCCTCTGGCCAGGCCAGTCCCTCCCCAGAAGCAGTGCCCTCCGAAGTTGGACCGATAGAATCGCCAGAGTCCCAGGCAACTGAGGAGAATCATCCTAAACTGGTTCGACCCAACAGACCTAACCCTGAACTTTTAGATGCTGCTAGACGAGCTACTGAAGCTAAATCTTCAGGGAAAGAACCCGGAGCAGAAAATCCTCCGGGTCAAGTTGAAGGTCAGGGGACTTCTAGCTGATAATGGTTCGAGATCCCTGCCCATTCCCAGTAGTACGCAGTTGTGACAGAACCAGGAACTTATAAAGATACGATCAACCTGCCCAAAACTAAGTTTGAGATGCGGGCAAACGCAGTCAAGCGGGAGCTGGAGCTGCAACAGTTCTGGGCAGAGCAGCAAATTTATGAAAAGCTGTCTCAAAACAATCCTGGAGATCTATTTATTCTCCACGATGGCCCCCCCTACGCCAATGGGGATCTGCACGCAGGTCACGCCCTCGGCAAAATCTTAAAAGATATTATTAATAAGTTTCATTTGCTCCAGGGGCGCAAGGTTCGCTATGTGCCTGGTTGGGACTGTCACGGCCTACCGATTGAGCTGAAGGTACTCCAGGGCATGAAGCCGGAGGAGCGGCAAAACCTCACACCTTTGAAGCTGCGGTGGAAAGCCCGTAACTTTGCCCTGAAGACCTTAGAAAAACAGCGTCAAAGCTTTAAACGCTACGGAGTTTGGGGGGATTGGCAGCATCCTTACCTGACCCTGAGCCCTGAGTACGAAGCAGCCCAGATTGGTGTCTTTGGTCAGATGGTGTTTAAAGGCTACATCTACCGGGGAGTTAAGCCCGTCTACTGGAGCCCTAGTTCCCAAACTGCCCTGGCGGAGGCAGAACTGGAATACCCGGAGGGCCACACCTCCCGCAGCATCTACGTGGCTTTTCCGATCGAGTCGCTCTCAGCCGCTGCTGCAGCCCTAGCAGAGTATCTGCCCCACTTACACGTGGCAATCTGGACCACAACGCCCTGGACAATTCCGGGGAACCTGGCAGTGAGCTTGAATCCAGACTTAACCTACGCGGTTGTTGAATCATCAGACGTTGAATCAGACAATGCTAAATATTTCATCGTTGCAGCAGATCTGGTAGAACGGCTGGCAGCCGTACTCGATACCAAGCTAACTGTTAAAGAGACGTTAGCGGGCAAAGCTTTAGAACACTCTACTTATCGTCACCCATTGTTTGACCGGGAAGGACCCATAGTCTTGGGAGACTATGTCACTACAGAATCGGGAACCGGACTTGTGCACACGGCACCAGGACACGGCCAAGAAGACTACGTGGTTGGGCAGCACTATGGCTTGGCGACTCTCTCCCCTGTGGATGGGAACGGAAACTTTACGGCGGAGGCAGGTCAGTTTTCCGGGTTGAATGTCCTAGATGGCGGCGGCAATGAGGCAGTTATCCAGGCTCTGAGGCAGGCAGGAGCATTGCTGAAAGAAGAACCTTATGTCCACAAATATCCCTACGACTGGCGGACGAAGCAACCCGTAATTTTAAGGGCAACGGAGCAGTGGTTTGCCTCGGTAGAGGGGTTCCGGCATGAAGCACTCCGGGCGATCGCGTCAGTAAACTGGATTCCGGCCCAAGGCGAGAACCGCATCACGGCTATGGTCAAGGAGCGCTCCGACTGGTGTATCTCGCGCCAGCGCAGTTGGGGGGTTCCCATTCCAGCCTTTTATGACCAGGAAACTGGAGAACCCCTGCTGAATGCAGCGACAATTGCCCACGTCCAGGCCGTTATTGCCGAACAGGGGTCCGATGCCTGGTGGGAGCTACCAGTAGAAGCCCTGCTGCCTCAGCAGTACCAGAACAATGGCCGGACTTACCGTCAGGGGACTGACACCATGGATGTCTGGTTTGACTCTGGATCTTCTTGGGCTGCGGTGCTACAGCAACGATCAGAGCTGCACTACCCTGCCGATATCTATCTAGAGGGATCGGACCAGCACCGGGGTTGGTTTCAGTCTAGTTTGTTGACCAGTGTAGCGACCCACGGGCAAGCACCCTATAGAACCGTCTTGACCCACGGCTTTGTCCTGGATGAAAAGGGTCACAAGATGAGCAAATCTCTTGGCAATGTCGTTGATCCCAACATCATCATTGAAGGGGGCAAAAATCAAAAGCAGGAGCCTCCCTATGGAGCCGATGTTCTCCGGCTCTGGGTTTCATCGGTAGACTACTCTGCGGATGTTTTGATTGGTCAAAATATCTTGAAGCAGATGGCGGATGTCTATCGCAAGATCCGCAACACTGCTCGCTTTTTGCTGGGGAACTTGCACGACTTTGATCCTCACCCCACCAGCGGGGTTCCCGACAGCATTCCCTATGAACAACTGCCGCAGCTAGACCGCTACATGCTGCACCGGATCACAGAGGTCTTTGCTGAGATCACGGAGTCCTACCAGGGCTTTCAGTTTTTCCGCTTTTTCCAGACCGTCCAAAATTTTTGCGTCGTCGATCTGTCTAATTTTTACCTTGATACTGCGAAAGATCGGCTCTATATCAGCGCAACCGACGCCCCCCGGCGGCGGAGCTGCCAAACGGTACTGGCGATCGCCCTGGAGAATTTAGCGCGGGCGATCGCGCCGGTGCTCTCCCACATGGCGGAGGATATCTGGCAATTCATGCCCTACCCCACCCCTTACCAGTCTGTATTTGAATCTGGCTGGCTGCGGCTTGAGGAGCACTGGCAAGATCCAGAGCTGGCCGATTTTTGGCAAGAGTTGCGCCAGATTCGGACCGAAGTGAACAAAGTTCTTGAACAAGCACGGGCAAAAAAGGCAATTGGCTCTTCTTTAGAAGCTAAAACGTTACTTCATGTCCCCAACCCTGAGCTACGCCAGCGATTACAAGCTTTAAATCCCGTCGGTCAACCTGCACCTGCGGCTGAGCAGTCAAAAGCTGAAGCTGTGCCCGATCTAGCCCTGAGCAATGGCGTAGATGAGCTACGTTACTTGTTTCTAACCTCTCAAGTCGAGTTACTAGATTCACCTGCGTCATTAGCAGACTCGAAATACAGCTTCCAGTCTGATGCCTTGGGGATTGGAGTAGTGGATGCCGAAGGGCAAAAGTGCGATCGCTGCTGGAACTACTCGGTCTATGTGGGTGAAGACAAAGAACATCCTCTGCTGTGCGAACGCTGTACCGCTGCCCTAGCAGGGGAGTTTTAGGTTTGCATAACTTGTGCCCTTTATGCACTGATGGGGGTCTCAAGTTTAGCGATCGCTGATTGAGCCGCTACCAGGTCATAGGGGAAGGGCGGCTGCAGGGGCCGGTAATCCCGCTCGTGTGCGGGACCATGACGTAACAGCGCATTTACAACCATGCAGGGATGTGGACTCAAATTAATCGCTCCGTGCAGAACGCCACGGGGCACTTTAACAACGGCAGGATGATTCTCACTTAGCGGGATGTACTGGTAGCAACGGCCCTGTAGGACAACCAGGACAAAGTCTCCCCGGACTACCAGAAGCTGATCGGTTTGAAAGCGATGCACAAACAGATCGTCAACCGTCCCTGGCGGGATCTGCACCAGTATGGTTTCATGGCTGGCCTGAGGGGTGTAAAACTCGGCCATTCCGCCCCTGACTGAAGTGAGGGGACGGATCTCAACCTCTTTAACCAGGCTCATCTTAAATACCTTTATGATTAGAAAAAAGCTGTTTTAGGGATAGACCCAAGCCGGCGGAAGAAAGTTGCAAGACCAGCGGTGCTGTCTAGCCTGACAAGTCGTCGATTTGATTTGACCTACTGCCCCAATTTAGCGAACTAATCTATAAAAATTTGTGACGTAAATTACTTCAAGTACTCAGAGTGTGGTACTGGCGCAGATTTGGCTAAAGTTTGAATCAAGAGGAACAATACCTGCTGCATGTTGCCAAGGGAAAAACTTTTAAAGGGAATTGAGAATCGGGCTAGCGCCACCCGTGTGTTGGACCAAGCTGAGCAGGCTCTCAAAACCTGGGAAGTGATCTGCACCGACTTTCTGTCGCCGCTAGAATTGGCTGAGGCCGAGCAGATGTTGAATCAGCTCACCGAAGTTCAACTGCTAGCAGGGGGAGGTTACCCGCAGGCAGAACGGCAACGAGTGGCGATCGCCCGCACCGAGCTACCCTTGGAGTCCAACCAATTAGAACTTGCAGCCCTAGACATTGCCGGCAACTTTCTGTTTGACCCAGCCAGCCACCGCGACTTCTTGGGCGCAATTCTAGGTACAGGAATTGTCCGGGAGAAGATTGGCGACATTCTTACGCTGGGGGAGCGCGGAGCCCAAGCCATCGTAGTGCCGGAGATGGTAGAGTTCCTGGAGACACACCTGAGCCAGGTCCGTTCAGTCCCGGTTAAAACCCGGCGACTTGACCTGGGTGGACTAAAAATTAGAGAACCCAGGCGCAAAGAGCTAACTACGGTAGAAGCCTCCTTGCGATTGGATGCGATCGCCTCTGCTGGATTTGGCATGTCCCGCAGCAAAATGGCAGAGTTAATTACCGGTGGGGATGCGCGGGTCAACTGGAAAGAAATCACCCAGGCCAGTCATGCGCTCAAGTCTGGAGACCTAATTGCAATCCAAGGCAAGGGACGGCTGCAAGTGGGGAAAATCATGGTGACCAAAAAAGAGCGCTACCGGATTCAGTTGACTCGTCTACTGTAAGAATTGAAAAATTGTTTAACCAGAACGGTTCTGTTACCGGAAATCTTGTATTGATCACTAAAATCACCAGAATCTACAGCAACACGCTATGAAACCTTCCTGGTTATTTCGGCTGCTGCAAAAGCAACCCTGGCTTCCTCTGTTGCTCCTGCTCGTGCCCGGAACTGCCTTGGCAGCAGAGGAGGCTGCTCCTGGAGGTTTCCTGGGAGCAATTGACACAGTATTTGCAGCAATTGTGGCAGCTCTGGAGAAAGTCATTTTCTTCAGTGTCGGCGGCATGCCCTTGGTCGTGCTGTGGCTATTTCTAGGGGCACTTTTTTTCACCCTGCGGATGAAGTTTGTCAACCTGCGAGCCTTCAAACATGCAATTGACGTGACGCGGGGACAGTACGATAGTCCCGATGACCCCGGAGAAGTCACCCACTTTCAAGCCTTGTCCGCTGCGCTTTCGGCCACAGTTGGCCTGGGCAATATTGCCGGGGTCGCGATCGCGATCCAGCTCGGCGGTCCGGGGGCTGTCTTCTGGATGACCATTGTCGGCTTCCTCGGCATGTCCAGCAAGTTTGCCGAATGTACTCTGGCTCAGATGTACCGGATTGTCCGACCGGATGGCAGAATTTCCGGCGGCCCGATGCACTACCTCTCGCGGGGCTTAGCCGAAAAGGGATTGCAGCCCTTGGGCAAACTATTGGCTGGCGTTTTCTCTGTCTTCTGCATTGGCGGAGCCTTTGGGGCAGGCAATATGTTTCAGGTTAACCAGTCCTTTGCGGGGCTAACTGCCGCAGTCCCCGCTTTAGAGAATTTGAGCTGGCTTTACGGGTTGATTCTGGCAGCTTTGGTCGCTCTGGTCATCCTGGGGGGTATTCGTCGCATTGCTGCTGTGGCAGAGCTGCTAGTGCCCGGCATGTGTATCATCTATTGTCTAGCCGCCCTTTGGATTCTGCTGATGAACATCACAGAAATTCCGGCAGCGATTGCCACGATCATCCGGGAAGCCTTTGCTCCCCAAGCGGCGATCGCGGGGGGGTTTGTCGCGGTGCTAGTCCAGGGGGTGAGGCGAGCAGCTTTTGACAACGAAGCGGGGGTTGGCTCCGCCCCGATCGCGCATTCTGCTGCTCGTACCGATGAGCCCGTCCGCGAGGGCCTAGTTGCCCTACTTGAACCCTTCATTGACACAATCGTCGTCAGCAACATGACTGCCCTGGTGATTATCACGACGGGAGTCTACGCCAATAGCGGCGGCGGCGAACCGGACGGAATTCAGATGACCTTTGCGGCTTTCTCTACAGGGATCTCCTGGTTTCCCCTAATTCTGGGACTGGCAGTGATTCTGTTTGCCTTTTCTACCATTATTTCCTGGGGCTACTATGGGGAGCGAAGCTGGGCTTACCTGTTCGGGGAGCAGAGCCTGAGAATCTACCAGGTGCTCTATATCATCGTTGTCTTTATTGGGGCAGTTGTGAACCTCCAGTCGGTACTCGATTTTGGCGACATGATGCTCCTGTCAATGGCATTTCCCAACCTGCTAGGCGCTTACCTCTTGTCAGGCAAGGTAGCAGCAGCCCTGGAGAATTATTTGGAACGATTGCACGCAAAGCAAATGCCGGTTTACAAGTAGAGTAGTTAACTCAAAAGCTTGTGACGGATGCCTGTAGAGCAGGCACCGACTCAAATAATTTTCTCCATCAAAAAGTTTATAAATTTTTGTCCCCTGCGCTCTACCTTTTGCTGCCTAACCACAACAAATCCTTTTCTTGCAAAGAAAGGCTTAGCTGTAATACTGGCCTCCGTACATAAATTCTTAATTCGTAAAGACCTTGCTTTTAACTCAATCTGTTCCAGAATTTGAGTGCCAATTCCTTGCCTTTGAAAATCTTTATGGCAATAGAAGCGGTCAATATGACCATTTTTCTCTAATTCTCCAAAGCCTACAATTTTGTTACCTTCTTCTGCCACGTAGGTAAATTTACTGCTCAAGCCCCTAATCCAGACTTCAATATCTATATCGACTGGTGCCCAAGCATCTACTTGCGCTCTTGTATAGTCACGAAGATTCACTTCATGAACAGTGTCATAGAACAGCTCAATAATTTCTTCCGTATCACCTATGCTGTAGGTTCTTACTCTCATTAGGTATTTCCTTCTGAGTATCTCCATTACCCGATAATCCCTTGAGGTACGTCAGCTCAGGGTATGGCCCAAATAATCAATGACTTGAATGACTTGTTCGAGCCTGAGCCTTTAAAGATTTTCCCCCACTGAGCAGTGAGCTGCCTGAAGCGGTATTATTTTCCACAGTTTGGATTGACAATTCAGGAGAGCCTGAATCAAGGAGTTGAGCGTACAGAGAGCACTAAAGTGACTGGAAAAATTTACAACCACGACATCATGCACTGCACCCATGATCGGGTCATAGGCAACTATCTCTATTCCGGTAGAGTGTTGGGGATGACAGAACCGGAAGACATAGTTCAGTTGCACCCTGACTTGAAGTTAGAGTGGAACGCTATCGCGGAGCACTACGCCCACATTGGTTTAAGCCATAGCAAAAATATTATCTGGGATACATCGCTTAGTATACTGGCAGACTATCCCGGCTATGAAGTCTCCGTTTTTTTCTTTGGTGATGCAGTCCAGGCAGAAAGCTCTGATTTGGATTGGTTTCGTAGACTCGATCAGGATTGGCTGAACGTGGTTCAGTTCATCAACTCCAAGAACAACTTTATCCAGCTTGCCGAAGAGCTTGGCGTGAGGGTACCAAAAACCTTATGTGCTGAAAGCAAAACAGCAATGAAGAAATATGCTCAACTGCCCTACCCCTGTTACCTGAAACCCGCGATTTCGGTTGATGGAGCTGGAATTAGCCGCTGTGAAAACGAGCAGCAATTAATCCAGGCTCTAGAACTCCTAGGGGAGGATCTTCCCTTACAGGTTCAGGAAGAGGTGATAGCCTCCAGCTTTTTGAATTTGCAATATCACGCCACGGCTCAGGGAGCTGAGCGCCTTGCCACAACTGAGCAGGTCCTTGATGGCTACGCTCATTCAGGCAATCGCTATCCTGCTGCCCATCAGCCATGGGAAATCGTTGAGCCGATGGCATTGTGGATGGCAAAGCGTGGGATGAAAGAAGTATTTGCCTTTGATGTTGCTGTCGTAGAAAAAGGGACAGACATACATTACGTTGCGATCGAATGCAATCCCCGCTTTAATGGAGCTTCTTATCCCACAGGGATAGCTAAGAGGCTAAATATCACAAGCTGGACAAGCGAGACGTTTACCACCGAATTCCGCTCAATTAATCAGATCGATCTGAGCGGTATTGAATTTAATTCGAAAAGTGGTGTGGGGGCTATTATTGTGAACTGGGGCAGCATTTTGGCTGGAAGAGTAGCTCTCCTGCTTGCTGGACCTGTTGAAGCACAGAATGAACTCAAAGGAGTCCTAAAACAGCGACTTGGCAAGCCCTCAGAAAGATAGGACTGGCCTTGCTTGCCCTATTGCCACGAATTTAGGTTGTGATTCAGGCACTTTTTAGACTACCCGTCTTGCATGAAGCTTAAAAGCCAGTTTGCCACTGTAGCTCGACGAGTCCGTCGAGGATTTAATTCACTCACCTTGTAGCCTTTAAATCCCAACTTTTCTTTAAGTAGTTGCTTATTTGCCGCTGGAATTGAACGAGTTAGCCCGATAGTAGCAGGCCGACTATCAATAAAGTTCGGGGGGTCTGGATACTTGTCACGCCAGTCAGGCGTCACTCCAGTCGTGTTCCACTTTCTAGTTGCACTGTCATAGCGATACCCCAGGCAGTGCCAAACCAGACGATTCACCGTAGCATCATCAATCAAGTCATTCAGGATGGCCCAAACCGTCTCACTACTGAGGGGGGGTAAACTCGTCATCATGTTTGAACAGCCCAGCAGACTGGCTCAGTTAGACTTGATCACTACAAGGATTCGATCTGTTTACCTCACCAGTAGGTACATTCTGGAGTTGACAGAGACTGTCGAACACCTTTAGGCTTTTCAAGAAACTTCTCAACTGTAATATACAAGGTAGCTATCCACCATCATGAAAATTCTTTTGGTGGAGGATGATCAGCGAATTGCTGAATCGCTGGCAGAAGCACTCACAGACCAGCGCTATATTGTGGACATTGCACCCGACGGCCAGGCGGGTTGGGCCTTTGTGGAGGTCTTTACCTATGACTTGATTCTACTGGATGTGATGCTGCCAAAGCTAGACGGTATCAGCTTATGCCGACAGCTACGCTCCCAGGCCTACTTCATGCCCATTCTTCTATTGACTGCTAAGGATACCATCTCGGATCAAGTCATGGGGCTAGACGCTGGTGCAGATGATTATGTGGTCAAGCCCTATAATTTACAAGAGTTAACAGCTCGTATCCGGGCATTACTGCGTCGAGGCAGCTCGGCCTTACCCCCTGTTCTGAAGTGGGAAAGCTTGTGCCTTGACCCAAGTACCTGTGATGTGACCTACGCAGGTGAACTTTTACAGTTGACTCCAAAGGAATATCGTCTGCTGGAACTTTTCCTTCGAGGTGGTTCCCGTGTATTTAGCTGTAGTAGAATCCTAGACCTTCTTTGGTCTTTTGACGAACCTCCAGGGGAGGATGCGGTTAAGGCTCACATCAAGCGTTTACGGCAGAAACTTAAGCTAGTGGGGGCTCCAGATGATTATATTGAGACAGTTTATGGGTTGGGTTACCGCCTCAAGCCAAACCCCTAAACCCAGATTTCAATCTCTTCAAGGGCATCTCCTATTCTCTTATCTGGCGGTAACAGCAGCAATCTTGGGAACCTCTGCGATCGCAGTGTATGCGTATTTTACGCACAATCTCGAACAACAACTCAATAAACAACTGCTGACGTTGGCTGAAGCTGGCGCTCCCAGTTTTAATACCCAACTGCTGACGTTGGCTGAAGCTGCTGTTGCCAGCTCAGAAGGCGTTAAGATCGGCAGCATCCAAAGCCTGACCCAAGTCACCCCCTGGCACAACCTTGTCAAACGCAGTCAAAGCCTGGAATGGTTTGATGCCAAGGGTAACCTGATAGCCAAAGAAGGGGCTAGCTTTCCAACCTTCCCGCTGGTGCGAAGTTCTCGCGTGATTCAGCAACAGGATGAAATTCGGTCCGTGACGATCGCCGTATTCACGAATGATCTGAACCTCCCCAGAGCTCAGCAACTCAGAGGCTATATCCGGGCGAGTGAATCTACCCAGCAAGAGGAAGTCATGCTGACCAGACTCGGCTTGGGATTAAGTTTGGGTGGTATCGTTGCCCTGGTCCTCAGTGCCGTCGGCAGCCTCTGGCTCACCGGGCAAGCCCTGAAGCCGATCAAGCAAAGTTTTCAGCAGCTCAAACAGTTTACGGCGGATGCTTCCCATGAGTTGCGTAGTCCTCTGACCGTAATCAAAACCTCCATCGCGGTTATTCTGACCCATCCAGAGCGAACTCATCCTTTGGACACCAAAAAGGTCGCTGCGATCGCCAGTGCCACCGATCAAATGATTCATCTGGCCGAGAACTTACTGTTTCTAGCTCGAACCGATACGGTCATCTCACCTTTGGCCTTTAAGCAGGTAGTGCTAAACGAAGTTTTAGAGGACTTGGTAGAACGCTTAACGCCGCAGGCTCAAGCAAAAGAAATTTTGTTGGGTACTTGCTTGCTAACCAATGTGTCCGTATCCGTTAGGGGCAGTGCGCCGCAGCTATACCGATTGTTTTCCAACCTCCTCGACAATGCCCTCCAGTACACCCCGCCTGGCGGCAGGGTAATTCTTTCCACCACTAGGCGGAGACGGTTTTTAGAAGTAAGTATCCAGGACACGGGCATCGGCATTGCCCCCGAAGACCTACCCTTTATTTTTCAGCGGTTCTGGCGGGCCGATAAAGCCCGCTCTCAGCGAGTAGAGGGGTTGGGACTGGGTCTGGCGATCGCCCAAACCATTGTTCAACAGCATCGCGGAGAAATCACAGTTAGGAGTCAGGTTGGGGTGGGGAGCTGCTTTCAAGTGCGTTTACCCGTGGCCTAGCTCCCAAGTAGCATCCTATTTGTTACTGGCAAGATACCAAAGAGGGATTCAGCTAAACGCCTACTTCTAACTCAATATAGATTCTGAACCTCTGCATACCTCAATAGCATGAAATAGAACGTTATTAAATCGAGAACAAATATGGCTGAGAAACTGAGTGGCAAAAAAGTTGCAATCCTGGTAGAAAATGCCTTTGAACAGGTGGAGCTGACAGAACCTAGAAAAGCCCTGGAGCAGGCGGGAGCACAAACGTACTTGATCTCGCCCCAGAGTGACAAAGTCCAGGGCTGGAACCATTTTGAACCTGGAGATGAATTTCCTGTTGATCTGGAACTGGATCGGGCTAACCCAAATGATTACAACGCCCTTCTGTTACCCGGTGGGGTCCTGAATCCAGACCAGTTACGCACGAATGAGCAGGCAGTGGAGTTTGTTAAATCCTTCTTTGCAGCAGGCAAACCGGTTGCAGCTATCTGCCACGGGTTGTGGACTTTGGCGGAAGCGGATGTGCTCAAGGGCCGCACAGTTACCTCTTGGCCCTCCCTCAAAACTGACCTTAAGAACGCCGGCGCAAACTGGGTCGATCAAGAAGTAGTGGTCGATCAAGGACTAGTTACCAGCCGTAACCCCAAGGACATCCCGGCCTTTGTGAGCAAAATGATTGAAGAATTTGCTGAAGGTCGTCACGAAGGGCAGCAACAATCCCTAGAATACATTCACTAGCAAACTGAAGCTGAACTAGCCCCCATTCCAGACCAGGAGCGGGGGCTTTTGCATCGGTAGGGCTAACCGAGTCTGCTTGAATGTAAGCATTGAGACTGAAATAACAAACTGCAAGTCCCTAAGCTAGAGCAGTCAGCGCGTCAGTAGAGGAGAGTTCCGGTTATGGCAATGAATGTCACCCAAAAATTGATCAAGTCTCATCTAGTTTCCGGTGAAATGGTTCCAGGCTCAGAAATAGGCCTGAAAATTGATCAATCACTCACCCAGGACGCGACAGGAACAATGGTGATGCTGGAACTCGAAGCCATGGGTCTTGAGCGGTCCAAAACTGAGCTTTCGGCCCAGTATGTCGATCACAACCTGCTGCAAACCGATTACAAAAACGCCGATGATCACCTGTTTCTTCACTCCGCCTGCCAGCGGTTTGGCCTCTGGTACAGCCGACCCGGCAACGGGGTCAGTCATCCGGTGCACATGGAACGGTTTGGGATTCCTGGTAAAACCTTGATTGGTTCGGACAGTCATACGCCTGCTGCGGGTTCTCTCGGGATGCTGGCCTTTGGGGCGGGCGGCATTGATGTTGCGATGGCGATCGCCGGGGAGCCCATGTTCGTCAAAATGCCTCGGGTCTTAGGCGTGAAGTTGACGGGCAGCTTGTCCGATTGGGTCAGTGCTAAGGACGTGATTCTAGAGATGTTGCGACGCTACGACGTGCACGGCTGCCGGGGGATGATTTTGGAATTCTACGGGCCAGGGTTGGCAGACCTCAGCGCCATGGATCGGCATGTGATTGCCAACATGGGAACGGAGACGGGTGCTACCACGACAGTTTTTCCCTCAGACGCAGAAACCCAGCGCTTCCTCACGACTCAAGGCCGGGGTCAGGACTGGGTGGAACTGCTGCCCGATGCCGGAGCTGAATACGACATTGAGGACGAAATTAACCTGGCAGAGCTGGTCCCCCTGATTGCCTGCCCCAGCAGCCCTGGCAATGTGGTGCCGGTGCGAGAGATTCAAGGCAAGCCCGTCAACCAGGTGGTAATCGGCTCCTCAGCCAACCCCGGCCTACGGGACTTCTGGATTACCAGCGCGATCGTTAAAGGGCGAGTCACTGACCCCCGCGTTTCCTTTGATGTCAATCCCACCTCTCGCCAAATCATTGAGAACTTAGCTGCCCTGGATGCTTTTGTGGATTTAATCCATGCCGGAGCCCGTTTCCATCAGGCAGGCTGCCTCGGTTGTATTGGCATGGGCCAAGCCCCGGCCTCTAACCAGATTTCCCTGCGGACCATGCCCCGCAACTTCCCAGGGCGATCAGGTACGGCAGATGATCGCGTCTATCTTTGTAGCCCAGAAACCGCAACGGCCTCAGCCCTGACGGGCGAAATTACTGATCCGCGAGATCTAGAAAAAATCTACGGCATGACTTACCCAAAATTTGTCCCGCCGACAGAAGAAGTCTTGAATACCGACATGCTGGTCCCTCCCTTGGCGGACGGTAGCAAGGTGAAGTTAGTCAAGGGACCGAATATCGAGTCTTTTCCGCAGTTTGGTCCTTTACCAAACCAGGCAACCGTAACAGTTTTACTCAAAGTGGGCAATAATATCTCCACGGATGAAATCCTGCCAGGGGGGTCGCAGGTTCTACCTTACCGGAGTAATATCCCCGGTATTAGCCGATTTGTTTACTATTTGGACGACAACACCTTCTCAGAAAGGGCCGAAGCAGCTAAACAGCAGTACGGGGGTCATGTGGTGGTAGCGGGCAACAATTATGCCCAAGGCTCCAGTCGCGAGCACGCCGCGATCGCCCCCCGGTACTTGGGTCAGGTGGCCGTACTCGCCAAGTCCTACGCTCGGATTGGCTGGCAAAACTTGGTTAACTTTGGCATCATGCCCTTGGAATTTGTCAACCCCCACGACTACGACACCATTGAGCAAGGAGATGAAGTAGAAATTATTGGCTTGTGTGAAGCGTTGCAGCAGGGCCATGTCATTGCAGTTAAAAACAAAACTAAAGACCAGGTTTATCCGATGACCCACAGCCTCAGTCCCCGGCAGTTAGATATCATGCTCCACGGCGGACTGATCAATCGGTTCAAACAAACCCAGGCCGCAACGACTGCCCCTACTTTGTGAACAAATGCAATATTAGAATGCTGGAGGGGGATAACTGAAGTAGTCCCCCTTTTACGTGTGTGATGACTTACTGCCTCAGAGTTGCCGACATCCCCACCAGCGAACGACCCCGCGAACGACTCATCACCCAAGGGGCAAGATATCTTGGTACGGCTGAGCTGATTGCTATTCTACTGGGAACAGGTCAGGGACCCGGCAAGTTATCTGCAGTTGGGTTGGGACAATACATCCTTCAAAAACTGGGTCGCCACCAGCGGGACCCCTTAGCCGTGCTACGGGATATTAGCGTTCAGGAACTGACCCAGATTCCCGGTGTCGGTCCAGCCAAGGCAACCACGATTTTAGCTGCGATCGAGTTAGGGAAACGCGTGTTTCAATCTCGTCCAGTAGAGCGGACCGTGATTGATGATCCATCAGTAGCTGCTGCTGCCCTGAGTGGAGACCTGATGTGGCAAGCACAGGAGCGATTTGCCATCTTGCTACTGGATGTGAAGCACCGACTTGTTGGCACCCAAATCATCACCATTGGAACTGCTACTGAGACTTTAGCTTCCCCACGAGATATTTTTCGGGAGGTGATTCGTCAAGCTGCTACGCGGGTGATCATTGCCCATAATCACCCCTCCGGTAGTATTGAACCAAGCCCTGAAGACATGGCGCTGACGCGCCAACTGCTCGAAGGCGCTCAGCTACTCGGAATTCCCTTACTGGATCATCTAATTTTAGGAAACGGTGAGTTCAGGAGCTTACGTCAAACGACAGCTTTATGGGATGACTATCCTCAGGGAGATTAGTTTTAGCAAGGTTTAGTTGTTGGCTACCCTTGCTTGTGTTAGAGTAATGCCCCAAAGGGCGATTAGCACAGTGGTAGCGCACTTCCTTCACACGGAAGGGGTCACTGGTTCGAATCCAGTATCGCCCATTAGTTTGAAAGCACTGCTAGCAAAGGATTGCAGATTTCGATGCTCTCCTCAAAATTCTTGCTCATTGTTAATAAGGTAAGGTAGAAAGCTCCGTATGGGGTCACTTCACGTCAGAAAGTGGTAGGATTTTGGTAGGAAATTAAAGGCTCCTAAATCCACTTGAAGGTGACTATGGTAGAGGATTCAGCGAGTAGTGGTAGGAACAGTGGTAGGAATCTAACCAATTCTACCAGTCAACTAGTAAAAGTTGAGAATGACGACGGTCGCTTGAGACTGCGCTGGACACACGAAGGCAGGCGATATTCTTTTGCACTGGGACTTCCTAACTCAACGCTGAATCGGGGTCACGCTCAGCGGGTTGCACTTCAGATTGAAGGGGATATTGTTACTCATAACTTTGACCCAACCCTGAAGAAGTACAAGCCTAAGCGGTTGGAGACCAAAGGCGGGCTTACCAGTGTCAGTGATTTATTTGCCAAGTTCAATCAAGTTAAGAAAGAAGAGGGGTTACGAGTCGGTACTTTATGTAAGTACCAAGGAACTCAAAAGCATCTGGACACTTTTTTTGGTGATAAACCAGCAAGCTTTGTGGGTGAAGCGATCGCGGAGGAGTTCACCGCCTATCTGAAACAGCAGGTTTGTGATGACACAGTGAAGCATTATCTGATTTTGATCCGGGCTTGCTGGGATTGGGGCAGACTTAGGCATTTGGTTGAATTTAACGCTAATCCCTGGACAGGGATTCTAGAGCGGCAAGAAGTTGCTCCTCGGCAGAGGGTAAAACCATTTAGTGTGGCTGAAATACAAGCAATCGAATCAGCCTTTAAGAGCGATCTCTACTACAAGCACTATGCTGACTTTGTAACCTTCATGTTTGGGACGAGCTGTCGATTTGGGGAAGCAGCCGGGCTGAAATGGAAGCATGTGGCGGATGATTTCCTGACAGTCTGGATAGGGGAATCAGTGTCCAGAGGTGTGCGAAAGACCACTAAGACCAACAAAGCTAGAACTGTGATCCTGAGTCCAAAAATTGCTGCCTTGTTAAAGGTCAGGAAACCGTCCAGGTGCAATCCTGAAGCTTTGGTGTTTCCCTCTCCAGAAGGTCTAGCGATCAATGATCACCTATTCAGAAGGCGAGCTTGGAAAAGAGTATTGGGCAAGGTTGGAGTTGACTATCGCCGACCCTATGTTTGTCGCCACACAGCCATTAGCCATGCCCTAGCCAGAGGAGGAAATCCACTAGAGGTGGCTGAGGCAGCAGGGCACGATCCAAGGGTTCTGTTTAAAAACTATGCTTCAGTCATTGAGCGCAAGTCAGTCTTTGTGGAGTTTTAATTATGACCACAGAATTTAGACCAGCTTTTCCTTCTAGTGAGCTATACAACCAGGATTTTGTCGTCTGGGCCCATGAGCAGGCATCACTGTTAAAACAGGGACGGCTTGAAGAATTAGATATAGCTAACCTAATTGAAGAGGTCGAGGATTTGGGCAATCGCCATCAGGATGCACTCGAAAGCAATCTGACTGTGCTGCTGACCCATTTATTGAAGTGGCAATATCAGCCTGAACATCGAAGTGGAAGCTGGAAAGGGAGTATCGTTGAGCATCGTAGACGGGTGAATAAAGCCCTCGTTAAGTACCCCAGCCTTAAACCTCACCTAGAAGCAATATTCACTGAATGCTATCGAGATGCTATAGAGCAAGCCAGTGCTGAGACAGGTTTGCCCGTTCAGACATTCCCTGATGAGTGTCCCTACATCATTACCGAAGTGTTGGATGGCCAGTTCTTGCCTGAGTAACTGAAAACCCCCGTCCGAGTCCCCCAAGGCTATCCTTGTCACGCAACACCACAATCATGCCGGATTTTGAACTTGAGTGGCTCGTTTCCAACCTTGCTGACCTGCCTGACCTGATCCTGCAGAAATGGCAAATCGTTCCTAGCACTGAGAAGGAAATCGCTGCTGCCAGAAACTATCGCTACCATTACCGAGCGGCGGCTCTATATTTGGCCTGCCTATTAGACCAGGTAAACCCAATTGCTTCTCAAACCAGAAACCGTCTAACCCGCTATATTTACTGGTTGGAAGATGGGACCATTCTGGACCTCAAGGCAGGGATGCGGCTGGCATTCAAGGACTGGCATCGGATGGAATTGCCAGCCGAGATTGAGCAGAGTTGTCTCGAATCGCCAACAGGCAGTAAAAACTATCGAGATTGGTACTTAGATCCTGACTGCTACCTTGAGCGATATCGGTCAAAGCACTCCATCAAGCTAGACGAGGACTTCTACCAAAACTGGTCAGAAGGCCGACAGGTTCTCAGGCTTAGAAACTATATTCTGAGCTTCAGATCACCGTACTTAGTTGATGATGCAAATGGCAAGTGCTACTCATTCTGCCCAGAGTTGATATTGCAAGCAGAATTAGACTTAGCAATATTGAAGCTTGCAGAAGCTATCTGGAACTACCAACCTCAAAATAGTGAGGAGGTTGAGAGCGCTAGTCACTACGCTCTTTTAGTTAAGTACGATCGCCTTTCAAAAACTTTTGAAAGGCTGTTCTTAAAGACTTTACCAATACCAAGAAAATCTCAATACCGCAAACAGCAAGCTGCTTTCTGGACAGCGCTCGATCCAACAATAGTAGATCTAAAATCTGTTGCAGCGAAACGGAGACAGTCAAAAAAAATCGGGTGGTACAGTTTATTCCGCGAGCAAGCTGTCGAACTCGCACAGAAGCACCCGACTTTCAAAAGAGGGCCTTATCAAACTTTTATAAAAGCCCAGCAGCACTACAACGAACGCCTCAGACGCTCCACAGACTTAACGATACCTGAACTGTAACGATCTTGTTACAAAAAGGAGATTTTTGATCCAATCCTGGCTCCTTGCAAACCAGCGGGCTTTACTGAAAAAAGCTACTGGGGGTCTTTGGGATTCAAAAAATCTCTTTTGCCCTTAAAGGCTTCCGAATCTTCAATCCAAAATTACTACTATGAGCAACAGAGATTTGTTGCCAGAGCGCATCGACTCTGGTGAAAGCTTGTCTTGCAAAAAACTAGTCAGAAGATCAGTGCTTCTAGAAACAGTCGGCTGGAGTGATTCAACACTAGAAAGACGAATCAAAGACGGCACCCTAAAAGAGCCACTGCATTTAGTCCGGGAACCTTCGGGTCGATTGTTATTCAACCCTGGACTGATTCTCGATGGTGTGATCAATGGTTTCAATTCGCCGCAACATCTGGCAGTCTGTGAGGAATTTTTGCGTTCGTTGCCCTCTAGCCGGACCAAGCTCGCTGGCAGACCCCGTAAATCGACAGCAGTAAAGGGTTAGGAGTATGGCGACAGTGAAAGAAAATCAAAGCGATCGCTCTAACCAAGGCTTAAATACCCAGACCAATTCTACCCCAGACCTAAGCGCTCTAATTCAAGTCTTTGAGCGACTGGCAGTAACTGAAAATTTCATAGCCTTTCACCTTGAATTTGAGATAGGGCGCAAGAGAAGCTCAAGCTTACCCAGAGTACTTTTCAGCAGGCGTCGAAAGGTTGGAAGAATCAGCAGAAGCAGGGAGCGTAGCTGATGGCCAATCATCGTTCCTCTCCTAAAAAGCCCTGTTTTTGTGGGGATAAAGACGGCTCTTGTCTGTTCCAGGATGATGGCGTGATCCTCTGCTACCACGGTTTAGAACACAAAGACGACCCGCCTGAAGGCTACAGGTTTGTCAAGGAAGCTAGAGAAGAAATGGGGGCGGTTTTTGCTCCTGACAATCAAGGGTCAATTCAATCTCAGAGCCAAAAAGCACAAGAGTACGTTTATCACAATGCTGATGGGCAGCCTTATCAACTGGTTAAACGCTACTACAAAAATGGCAAAAAGCAGTTTGCCCAGTATCACTGGGATGGACGCGGGTGGAAGCCCGGCCTACCTCAAGGCTTCAAACGGGTACCCTACCGCTTGCCTGAGATTTTAAAGTCTCAGCGGATAGCGATTGTTGAAGGGGAAAAAGACTGTGAGACGGCTAGGGCTTCTGGTCTAGAGGCTACCTTGGGGGTAGTATTTACGACCAACCCTCAAGGGGCGGGTAAGTGGCCTAAAGGCTGTGGGCAGCAATACTTAACAGGTAAAGAAGTTGTCATTTTTCCTGACAACGACTCACCAGGCTTTAGCCATGCTCAGCATGTTTACCAGGACTTGCAACCGTTTGTGCGACTACTGGCTATTATTCAGTTGCCTAACGTACCAGCGAAAGGAGACCTGACAGACTGCCTTCAGGGCAGCGGTTCAGTCCGAACAGTAGAAGAACTGATTCAGCAAGCCCTTGAGCAACCTGAGCAGTTCGGCCCGGAGCATCTTCCTCCAATTAGTGAAACTCAGGATAGCCCTTCAAGTCAGCTCTCTAATAGTGAATCGACTAATCGCTCAAAGTTAGCGGAGTGGCATCGGCCACTTATCCGGTTAGATCCTGGACGATTAAACGGTATCCTGTTTGATCTTGAAGCGGCTTTAAGTCCAAGCAATGCCCCCAGAGATGCTATCTATGTCCAGGGGAGTCACGAAGGGTTTTACTTAAGCCGGGTGCTCAAAGCCACCCTAGATAACCGAAGCCACTTAATTGAAACCTCCAAGGATATTGATACGCTTGACCTGGTGACACCTGAGAGCCTCCAGTACGAGCTGAATCGACGTTTTAGGTTTGAGCGCTACGACGCCCGGAAGGAGGGCTATAAACCTGTAGATTGCCCACGCACGGTAGCCTCGCAATTCCTGCAAAAGGGACGCTGGCCGCAGTTACCCAGACTCACGGGAATTAGCTATATCCCCTTGTTGTGCAAAGATGGCACCGTGATCAACCAACCGGGGTACCACGAGCCTACGGGAATACTGTTGCAATTCAACCCAGATGAGTTCCCGGCTATTCCTGAAATACTCACAAAAGAAGACGCGATCGCCGCACTGAATATCTTGATTGATTGGCTTAAGGAATTCCCCTTTCAAGCTGAAAAGCACCGTTCAGCAGCCATATCCGCTGTCCTGACAGCAGTGTGCCGCAAGGTCCTTAAGCAGGCTCCCTTGCATGCGACCAGCGCAACAAAAGCAGGATCGGGGAAGGGCACGTTGGCGAAGGGAGTCTCAATTTTGCTGCTTGACGGCCAGGCCGGGACAATTCCCTTTACGGGTGACAGTGAAGAGTTTCGTAAGAAAATCACTTCATTCCTCAAGTCCGGTCAACCTATTGGGCTGATTGATAACGTTACTGGGGTTCTAGGTGGTGACGTGCTGGAAATGGTGCTGACCGAGCCATACTACAAAGACCGTCTACTCGGCGGGAATCAGATCCCTAGCTTCAGCACGCAAACTTTGCTACTGGCTAACGGCAATAACTTGCGGTTTCGACCGGACATGACCAGACGCACGATTCTCAGTGTCCTGGATTCGCAACTGGAAAACCCCGAGTACCGTGTCTTTGATCGCAATTTTGAGGAGTTCACCCACGCCAATCGTGGCAAGTTGGTTGCTGCGGCTCTGACCATTCTTAAAACCTATATTGTTGCAGGGTCCCCTGACAAAAAGCAGCCCAGACTGGGAAGCTTTGAAGGCTGGAGTGACCTCGTACGTTCCTCTCTAATCTGGCTAGGCCAGCCTGATCCCGTAGAGACTCAGGCTGAGATTACAGCCCAAGACGATGAGCGTCAGACATTACTGGCGCTACTCCAGTCCTGGTACGACTGCTATACGAGTATCCCCAAGACTGCTAAAGAGGTTTGTCTGGGAGCTATTCAGACAGGTAGCGGGGACTTGCGGGATGTTCTCCTGGAGGTGGCGCTGGACAGAAAGGGGGATATTTCCCCTCGAAAATTGGGGTACTACCTGCGATCGCACTGCCGCAGCGTAATTAGTGGGCTTCGCTTTGAAACGGCTGGGGAAGACCGACTGGGCACTACTCGCTGGAAAGTGACAGTTTTGCACCCGCCGCCAGAACCATCTCCTGCATCTCCTGCACAAACGGCTGGAACAACGCAAAATCAGGCAGTTGACTGTGCAGGAGATAAATTTTCTTCTGCTGCATTTGCCCGTAATGGCAAAGGTGAAGACACAACCGTGCAGGAGATAGGTTTTTCATCTCCTGTACCCTCAAACAACCGTAAGTCAAGGGCTTGCGATACTTTTGCAGGAGATGCAGGAGATAGCTCCAGTCGTCCCAGCGAAACTGTCAGTAGTAAAGCAGGAGTGAGGCAAGCTGACCTTTCTAATGGATGCATTACCCCTCCAGTGTTTCCCGACACTTCTATTACTGTTGGTTCCACCGTCAGCAAAGGACACAAGCGTGGCTGGGTTGGCAAGGTAGACAAGGTTAACGGTAACACTGCCGAGGTTTTTTGGAGTGGTGACACGCATCCAACAAAAATTCCGCTCTCTGAGTTGAGGCTAAAGGAGGCTCCACTATGAGGGCACTCGTGGGTATTGATCCGGGCTTAACTGGTGCGATCGCTGTGATTAGGCCAAGAGGGATTGATCTACACGACTGTCCGATCGTTCTCGTTGGTGGAAAGCGTAGGTATAACCCTGCAGGAATGGCTTTGCTTTTGCGAAGCTACCAGCAGTTGTACCCGCGACTACTAGTGGGTCTCGAGAAAGTACATTCTATGCCAGGGCAGGGGGTAGCATCATCCTTCGGATTTGGGGAAGGATACGGTATCTGGGAAGGTGTTTTAGCATCACACTGCATTCCGTGTCAGTTGATCACCTCCCAAGCTTGGAAGCGGTCGATGATGGCAGGTCAGGCAAAAGATAAGGATGCCAGTCGGTTGGTGGCGGTGCGACTATTTCCAGAAGTGGGCGATCGCCTCCAACTTAAAAAGGATCACGGGCGAGCTGATGCCCTCCTGATTGCAGAATATCTCAGACGGCAAGCTATAGGGAAATCAGCATAGGCCGTGTACCAACACATGCATCAATCAATGCATTAGACGATTTGATTTGACACCTAGGGAGCTACTTCAAAGAGTCCTTAGATTGCACAACCCCGACCCATTTAGAAGAAATTCAATCTCGAAAGAGGATATCTGACCATGCTACAAGCCTGTTCTGGTCTCTCACCTAAGCAGCTCCAATTCTGCAAGGAGTTTCTGAACGACTTGAACGCAACGGCTGCCTACAACCGAGTTTACCAAGTGAAAAACTCGGCAACTGCTGCCGCCTGTGCCGCCCGATTGCTAACAAATGCTAAGGTTCAGGAGCAAATCCAGGTGTTGATGGCAGAGCGATCGCGGCGGACCCAAATCAGCTCGGACAAAGTACTGCATGAGTTGGCACTGATTGCCTTCAGTGACATGCGGGAGTTTGCCACCTGGGGTACCAACGGCATCAGCCTCAAAAGCTCTGAAGCGCTAGAAGATGATCTAAGTCGGGCGATCGCTGAGATCAATTCCCAGGAGATGGAGCACGGTGGGGTGCATACGCGAGTCAAACTGTACGACAAATTGTCAGCGCTGAAGCTTCTGGCCCGACACACTGGACTGCTGGGCGATCTGAACCAGGCATTCAACGTCTTCCGGCGCTACGGCTATGTGGTCAAGCAGGAAGGCACAGGCTACTGGCTGCAGGATACCTACGCCCTAGAACCAGACGCTGATCTAGATGACTTGGAGAAGGACCAGTGAATATTCTGCCTATCTGAGGTTTGGTGGCGATCGCTCAAGTTCAGGGACCGAAAGCCTGACCTTTTATGACCTTTTCTCACCGACAAACCTAAAACGACAGCCTATTCTAAATAAACAAGCTGATGAGCCCCCCCACCATTAGTTCAATAGATCCTCGAAACGGCAACTTACTGCGAAAGGGTAAGACGCAAATTAGCAGACCTAAACTGCTAGGCATGGATGCTGCTAGTACCGAAGGGGTCTTGTTATCTTCGTAAAACTAAATAGAACAGATGCTTCAACCTATGGCCTAAGATCAAGCGCGTATCCCAACATTGGAATCCCTCCTGGAGTTACATAAATTTTCCCAGGAAGCGGCAAAAGAGCTTGCTAATCGCCTTGACCAAATCGACAACAACACTCAGGACGATCTGATTAGTAATGTTCTAAGCGTCCTGACCAGTGCTAAAGTACGCTTAAATGCGATTTCTCCGCTGAGCGATCAAGACAAAAAGTTATAGTGCTTTCTAAGTTCCTGTATCTAACTCTCGGCCTATTCGATAAGACTATACAGCGCTTGGTAAATTTTTACCATTGCTAGCGTGTCTAACTGACAGTACGCTCTCAGGTTGTCAATTAGCTGTTGCCGTTTCGCTTCATCTCTTGTTGCGAGCATTACGTCCCAAACCCTCTGAGCTTCATCACCTCGCTGAACAGCAAGATTCTTGTAGCTCAGTGAAGGCACGAGTATAGGTAGAACTTTCTTGATAGAGGTTGACCCTAAGAAGGCAGGATGCGTGTAGTGTTTCTTGAAAATGTCCTCCAGATCCCAGAGTCGAGCAGCGATCGCCTCTAGTTGAGGAGCGTATCCAGGAAAACCCTGAGCCAGTTTCCGCAGTAGACTGGCTTCAAAGGATTCATGGTAGACAATGATGGAGCCTACGGGAGCAATGTCAGTTGCCAAAGCTGTAATGAGGGATGGTCTGGGATCGGACTGATCGGTATGAAGATATTCCCGATGCTCTACGTGACCGTCTTCATGTAAGACGTGACAACTGTATTGGAAGGGAAACTGCTCATAGGGTTTGAGACCGTCGAATCTGGGAATGGCAGGATTTTGGGCCTCAAAGTCAAAGAAGTGAATGGGGTACTCTAGCTCGGCAAGGCTAGCAGTGATCGCCTCTCTATTAACTACAGACTGATTGCTAAGGACACTATTGACGTAGGTGCGTTGGTTTTGGCTAAAGGAAAAACCGGGTGGAATATCTGCGATCGCTAGGATGTCATGAGCAATAAAAGTATCTTTCTTTTTCCAATCAAGTCGAGGGATGGTGAAGATAGAGACTTCTGGAATATGTTTCCAACAGTCGCCAGTGAAGGGGCAAGGATTTGGATTGCCGCAGTGCTTACCGATGGCAAGCGTTGGCTCCAGATTTTCAACTAGAGCTGCCCTGAATTGGCGCAATTTATCTGGAACCTCGACGAGGAGGCGATCAACTTCTGGCGTGATGTCTTCGATCACGAATAGATTCACCAGGTTAGGGAAAAAGCAAGTCTGGGTATTGATGTGCATCAGCTTGGTATGACTGATAGACAGTCCTACACCCATCAAGACATATTTCTGGACTGCTACGTCCCAATGATGCTCTTCCTTGACCTTGCTGGAAGACTTGACCTCAATCAGTTCCCAAGTAGTAGCCGAGTCTCGACGGAGGATGTCGCACCGGATGAACAGGTTATTGAAAAGAAATGTGGCTTCAAACAGACAGGGCACTCCAGTCCGAATTGCTTGCTGGGTTGCCTGGATTGCCTCAGCACTACTTCCCTCAATCAGTAGTCCGCCTGGAAGTTGCTGGCGAGCCTGGCGTCCAACTTCTTCACCCTGACCAATAATGCGTTGTTGGGCTAGAGTCAGGGCGGTGGCTTGGTGTGGCTCTTTCATCTCAAGCCAGAGTCGCTTGTGGCATTGCAGACCGCTTATGAAGTTGGATTTCGTGAAGAAGGTAGCCATACTAAGTTGAGGTGTCCTCGTTTCCTGTTCAGAATTAGGTTGCCCAACTCAGGAGATTTCCATCGGATGCAGGATAAATTGTTGGCAAAGTACCTCAGCCTGGAGGGGTTTTGCACCTGTACGCGGACTTACCGCAAGTACACTGACCAGATTGATCCGTATCCCAAAAACTTAGAGGAGACGATTCCGGCATTACAAGCACTTTGTCAGCACATTCTCGACCCAGTCATTGAACACTTTGGCAGGGAACATTTTCGGCTTACTTATGGATTCTGCTCAGTAGATTTGAAGCGGTATCTGAATCAGAAAGATCCGAAAACAGGAATTAAGAATGGTCGCGTTGCCCCTGATCGAGATCAGCACATGGCGCATGAGGTGAATCGGAATGGGAAGTACTACTGCGATCGCCTTGGTGCTGCCTGTGATTTTCAGATTATTGACTTACCGAGCGATCGCCTTGTGGACTGGATTATATCTCAGGGGTTACCGTTCGATTCGCTGTACTACTATGGGGACAACCGTCCGATTCACATTAGCTACAGCTTGAAGCAAAGGCGAAACATTTGGGCATTCACAGAAAAGGGAGTGCCAACGAGAAAAGGGATCGAGCAGTGGCTTGAGCGAGTTTAGTCCTGTTTCTAGTTATCCAAAAAGCAGATGATGCAACGTTTTGAGGTTGGTGTCCAATGCTGAACATCTCTCTTTCAAACCAAGTTCAAGCGTTTGTAGAAGAGCAAGCGACAGCAGCAGGCGTTAATTCTGCCAAGAGCATTTCTATCACTTGATTTTGCGAGAGCAGGAGCACACTGTCTAACAGGAGCGGATTGAATCATCGTTGTTGGAGGGGCTAGAGAGTGAAGAGCCAGTTGAGGCAACGGATGATTGGTAGGAACAGCGTAGAATCGAAGCATGGACATCACGTATCGCCTGGAGGGGTTTGAGTTTGAATGGGATGCAACCAAAGCCCAGAGCAATTCTAAGAAGCATGGAGTAACCTTTGAGGAGGCAGCAGAGGTGTTCCTAGATCCCTTCTATGTGGTTGGTGATGCGTCGGCAAATCGGGAAGAACGAGAATTCGCTTTGGGATATTCGATTGCTGAACGGTTGCTTTTGGTTGTCCATCTTGAACGAGGTGCGAAAACTAGAATTATTTCTGCCCGTGTTGCTACTCGTACTGAGCAGAGGTTATATGAGCAATCTTGATGAAGAGTTTGAATTGGGAGAAAATCTGGAGTTGAGAGTTCGTCCCCGGGAATCTGAAACGGTTTCAATCGAAATTCCCAAAGATACGCTGGAATCGCTCAAAAAGGTAGCAGCACAGCGGGACATGCCGCTAGAAGCATTGCTCAAGTTTTACATTGGCAAATGCCTGCGTCAGGATTTAAGTCAACTGTTTGCTAGTCAAGTGCTGGACTCGACTGCAAAAGTTCTGGCACGGTATCACCATTCTGAAGATGAAGTTGCCCAAATTTTGCAGGAAATTCGTCTGGAGCCGAAGTAGACAGATCGCGACGATGCGGTGGAAGTTGCGCGAATCCTGGATATAACGCGAGACATCAATAGCATTTTGGAAGGAGAGGTGTAGGGTAATGTCGCCTCCACTACCTGTGATTTTCGGATTGTGGAGTCAGAGAGCGATCGCCTTTGAAGTAGATTCTGGAACAGCAGTTGCCATTTGACTCGCTGTACTAGTGAGCGATCGACCTATTCATATCAGCTATAGTCCTCAGCACAAACAGGTCATTTGGTCATTCACCATTGGCGGTATGCCACTCAAGAAAGACAAGGCAGATTGGTCAAAGTAGTATGAGTTTACTAACCTATCGCTACTTGTGCTCAGGGATACAGCAAGGATACTCATGCCCGTAAAGTTAATAAAGAATTAACTGCAAGATATGGCGGTGACGAGCAAACCTTTTTGGAGAAGAGCTTAATACTATGAAACGAATTAATGCAGAGATTGCCCAAGCTCCACCCTCTCCCCAACAGTCGCCCTCCCAAAGTGGAGCTAGTTACCAGATACCAACCACAATTACGTTGCTGGTGCTGCTCATAACAGCTCTGGTTCAGGTATTTACAGTTTATAAGGCTTGGCGAGACCTAACAAATCAGCAGAAGCTATTCATAGAAGGACGAAACCTGAAGGAACGAGATGATATACGTTACAAATTGAATCATTTCTTTGGACCTATGAGGGAGCTACGGGCTGAGTCAAGGATTCTTTATGATGTCTTCGCGCTTAAGGAGAAGCAAGAAGCTGAGGAGATCGGCAGCTATTTTAGGACTGTCACCCATTTAGCTGATGGAAAGCTATTTTCAGACCAAGATCAGGCAATACTGGATGAGATTGTTGTTCTTGGCAAGAAACAACTTGAACTGATTGAGAAAGAAGGTTGGGCAGTTACAAACTTACACTTAACTGATCTATTTGGTAAGCTTGGAGCCCATATCAGAATTCTTGTGATGGCATATGAATCCAAGCTGAATGGGATGACTGGTAAGATAAATAAGTTAGTGTTTCCAATGGAAATTGACGGGGCGCTCGAAACTGAAATACGTAAGCTTCAGGATGACTATTCAAGATTTCTGTATGGGTCATCAAACAACAATAAATCAGTTAATCTTGATGAGGAGCAGCGCCGAATAATTTCATATTATGACAATAATTATTTAAATTACTATAGAAAAACAGCCTTTCAAGATATGTCAGAAATTTATGGAAGATTTAGGAAGCATATAAAAAGAGGAGCATTAATTCTTGATGCTGGTTGTGGGATCGGGCGAGATACACGATACTTTATAAAATGTGGTTATACAGTAGTTGCATTTGATGCATCGCGTAAAATGCGTGATCTTTGCAGACAGTATTCTTTCGCTTATTGTTTGCGTCGTTCTTTTGAAGAGATTTCGTTTATAGAGGAATTTGATGCAGTGTGGGCTTGTGCATCGTTAGTTCATCTTTCTCCTGAAAAATTCCAAGAAGCTATTTTTCGCCTTTTTAATGCAGTTAAGCCCGAAGGAATCATCTATTTTTCATTAAAGACTAGAGGAAGCAAGGATGCTTTTAACAAGAAAAACTTTAAAGAAAAAACTTATAGTTATAGCAATGAAATATTAAACGAAAAACCTACGGGCAGGCGTTTTTATTACTATAGTAAGGATGATATAGGGGAACTTGTTGAGAAAGAACTAGCACTGCATCTGCTTGAGTGGTGGTCGAATGAAGGAGGGACAGAAAATAGCAGTACTGAATTTATTAATTTTATTTATCAAAAGACACACCAAGAATAAAGTGAGCCAATTTTGTACTTACGAGACTATGAGCAAATTAGCTTTTATTCAGGTGAACTAAAAACCAGCATGAGTTCAGATAGATTCGGTTCTTTTATTTCTGAAGACGACATTAGAATAAGAGTTGTCCCCATTTGGCTAGCTGATCAGGGTTTTACTGCTGAAAGCATTTCTGTTGAGCAATTAAGCAGGCTGGTCAAATTAAACGTAAAATGATTGGCTTTCAAATGCACTCCTTGTGTAGAGACCATGTTCGGTTTATTTCCACCTAGTTGCTTATTTGAGAATAAAGTACCCCGGTGCAACCCGTGTTGAACTTAAAAGAGAGTTAACTGATGGTCTTCATGTAATTTCTTGTACTCATACCAATTCCATTTAACGTTGCACTAAATCAAAGCTTGGAAGCCTCAGTGGATCAGGATCTAGATAGTGCAGCTTCATACAGAATTGGTATCACTCTCCCTCCTGCCCTTTGACAACCCGGCAATCATATCTTCATTCCCACGCTTGCCTACGGTGCTGGGAAAATAGCCTTACCGGATCAGCATCCTTCCGCCACACTACTCGATGCCCCTTAAACTCCGCGTAGCGGTCGTCCAGGCATCAACCAACCTTGGCGATCGCTACTATTCATCAAGGGCAGCTTTACTCTGTTATAGAAACAGTTTGGCAAGTTCAATCACCACATCTGGAAATGCCACAGGGGCGATCGCATCCTTGACTTCAAACACTTGTTTAATCTGATAAGTGCCTTCCTGGGGGTTGTGGAAAACAAGAATCTGCTGTTGGTTCACATCCACTAGCCAATACTCTGGGATACTGGCTCTGGCATAGACTTTCGCTTTGCGATCGCGATCGTAACTTAGCGTTGAATCAGACACTTCAATTAGCAGATAAACGTCTTCTGGGTAGGGATGGTGATCTCGGTATCGGGTCCGATCAATTCGGACTACTGCAATATCCGGTTCGGGTTCTGAGTCAGGGGCAATCGTAATCGGCAACTGCTGACGCACCCAAGCTTTGCCTGCAAACAACAAGACAAAATCATTGCCAAGGCTTGAGGTTGTGGAGGCGTGAGGTGGTTCCTGCGGTACCATTTCAATGATGCGCCCTTCTAAAAGCTCAACGCGATCGCTGGGAGTGAGAATTCCTGCTGCGATGATGCGATGGTACTCATCCACATTCCACCGTCGCTGTGGCAATTCCACTTGAGAGCTTGGCTGTGCTTGAACCATACAGCTTACCTTCTAGAAAGCATTAGGCAGATAACTGCATCCTAACCTATGAGAACAATTGAGGAATTCATGACCTCACTTCACAACTTGTCTAGGTTGGAGCTGCGTCGTCGTCGAGCAGACTGTACTAGTTTCACTTGATATGGGTCAGCATCTTTTCGCCACATTACCCGGTGTCCCTCCAACTCTGCACAGTGGGCTTCCAGGCAGTTGAGCCAACCCCGGCGATCGCCAATCCTTCTCAAATTATCCAGTAATCCCCAATTCTCTTCCTGCCGACTTAGCTTGGCAAACTTTTCATAGAGTGGGTAGTCCGGCGTAACCAACAAATCCTTCTGGTGCAGCAGTGGAGGGTTGTGGCCTGGATCGTAGTCCTGATAATGAACATGCAGATCTCGCAGGTCAACCTGCATACTGGTATGCAAGGCAGGATGGGGATCAGTATCAAAGTCTGGGTAGAACAGGTAAGCAATCTTGGGCTTGCGAGAGTGGAATTTGACGACGTTGGCTTCCTCTGGACGACCGATCGTGCGAGAAGCACACCCCTCGTAAAGTCTCAGCAGGGGATCAAGAGTCTCGATCGCTGAGACATGAACCCACAGAGAATTAAACCGCTTTTGCCCAATCCCACTACTTTGACATCGTTCCGCAATCACCTCCAGATTACCCAAACTCATCAGCATCAGATGTGCCGCAGTACAGGCTTGCTGATAGGTACCGAACAAGCACTTGATATCGGTCTGGACGAGAGGGGCTAAGTCTCGCAGTTTAGGGGGGCGACCAAAGTGACTCAACGCCAGGTAAACCAACAAATCTTGACGGCGGCGATCGCTAATTGCATCCCATTCTTGCGGATTCGTCGCTTGCAGCACAATCTGAAATGCTCGCCGCAGATTGCCGAATTCTGCCCTTAACGCTTCCTCCTCTGGTAGTTCGTCTTGAGTGGGAAGTCGGCCTCGCTCTGTCACAAACGCCATCAGAGGGGACAGCAGTTTCTTGTAATCCTCAAACCGCTTGCTGCTAAGTTGAATCTTAGGAACGCTGACCCGCGATCGAAAGCGAGATGCACGAAAACTTTGTGCCTGTGCCTGGTCTCGAAAAACTAAGTAGATACCTAAAGCCACCGGAACAGCATCGACCCCAAGCACCTGATCAATGTAAGTCTTCAGTTCTTCCTGGTCGTAGTACTTCTGGAACGTGTTGCGGCTGGTGATGACTCCATCTCCATAGGCAATCTGGCTATTGTCCTGAGCGATCAGAACCTGAGCTGCCACAATCAGAACTTGCCGTGTTAGCTCCCAGGCTTTAGTCAGTGCCTCGTGCCGTTCTACCTGGGATTCAATTACGTTGATCACATAGCCTAAGTTAACGACATCGGCAGCAGTCAAAGAGATATCGGAACGGTAGTAAGGGTCCCAGCCAGAGCTGACATAACCTAACTTGGCAACCCGTTCGATGTCGCCTCCCTGCCCGCAACCGTAGTCAAAATATATAGTTTCGCGGCTGAAAAGACCTGCTTCCAATGCCAGACGCACAGGTTTGGAGAAGTCATTGCGGCTAATGGCAGCTTTATGTCGCTCGATTTTGATTGGAGGGGTCTGGGTATTGGAGAGAGAGCGATGCACCAGAGTATGCCCCTGAAATGTAACTTGATGCTTTGCCAGCCGTTGCTCCCACATTAGGCGAGTGCCGATCGCACGTGGACTGTCGAGCAGCCCCAAAGCCTCTTCCTGCCGGGTCAGTGTTACAAACTGCTGATACTGCGGGTACTTTGATGTGACAAAGGTTTCCTTGCGGTGGAGGATAAATGGGTTATCACTATCACCATAATCTCGATAGTTGACTTTCCGACTCACCAAATCAACCTGGATGCTGGCTAGTAAGGCAGGGTGGGGGTCACTATCAAAGGCAGGGTAAACCAGATACGAGAGACTTGGCTTATCAAGACTAAACTTAACCAGAGTAGCTCCTTCAATTGAAGCTGCAATCTGCCGTGCCTCCTGCTCATGAGCTTGTAGGAGAGGATCTAGAGTGAGTAGGGCTGAAGTGTGGACATACAGAGCATTTGGCAGAAGCTTACCTACCTTGCTGTGTTGGCAGGCAATGGCGATCGCACTAAAGTTATCAAGGCTGCTGAGCATCAGTAGAGATCTTCTGATAATGCCTTCAAGTCCGCATAGAGACTTATTATGCTATCGAAGTTGTAGCTATCAAGGATTTTACCCTCCTGCAATAGATTCTCAATGCTCGCATCAACCTACTGCTATAAAATTTTCCTATACTCAATCTGTAGCGTTAGCTCTGAATCTTGAACACTAGATTTAGGAGGGCTGTTCATCTACTGTTTAATGGCAGAAAATAAGTACATTTGTTCTAATTTGAGTTTTATGGTGAAGCAGATTAGCCTGGAATTGGGCAGGATGGATACTAAGAAGATTAGCGTTTTTGCTCGCCATGAAACATTTCACCCTCGCTTTGGTTGGATCAAGAAGGGGGTCGATAAGGCAATTGAAGACCCAGAAGTCTTTTTAAGGGAGGATGCGCCTGTACGCTTAGGGGTTGGTAAGAACATGGTACGGGCGATTCGGTACTGGTGTACAGCCTTCAAGGTTTTAGAGGAGAACAATGGCCTTCTGCCTACAAAGCTTGGTTCAGAGCTTTTGTCAAACAATGGATGGGACCCATTTTTAGAAGATCCTGCCTCACTCTGGCTGTTGCATTGGAATTTGCTGACTCCTCCTTGCTATGCAACAGCTTGGGACTTCACCTTCAACTACTTCCGCCAAGTTGAGTTTTCCTCAGAAGACCTGTTCTTGGCACTCTCGGACTACTTAGATAGCCAGTCCGCTCGAGTCGCAGACTCTTCTCTACGAAAAGATATCACTTGTATTTTGCGGATGTATGTTGAGCAGGATGGAAAGGCAGGATTCAATGAAGATTTGATAGACTGCCCGTTCACAGAACTGCGGTTGCTTTACGCATCAGGGGATTCAAAGCGGTATGAGTTTCAAATTGGCCCAAAGGACAATCTCCCCGCCGAGATCATAGTCTTCGCCTGCTTAGACTTTGCCAGCCAAGCTAGCAAAGACCAGCGTACTATTTCTATTTCGCGGCTAACCTTCGATTCTGGTAGTCCAGGTTTAGTCTTCAAGCTGTCTCAAAGTGCAATCGCTGAGGCTATTGAGCGAGTTGCGCGTTGTTCAAACTCTATTTTCCTGGATGATACAGCCGGACTCATCCAGCTTTCTTATACAGACAGCCCTGATACTCTGGCCGCCGAGATTCTAGATGGCTATTACCAAGGCAGGCATAGAATTACCAATGCCACTGTCCTGTCTCTTGGAAAGTTTGGTCAACGGATCGCCCCAGAGGGGACCCCGCCGCACGCAACCTTCCGCAGTTTGAGTGATTCCAGTGATGGGAGCGAACAGTGACCAATCAGCCTCTATCTCATTATTTCAGCCTCAATCGTCGCTACTCTCGTTCTATTAACTTGGAGCGGGATTTTGAGCTACCAGATACGATTCTAGGATACATCCTTACTGAGAGGGCAGTCGATGCGCTGCAACGGGTTTTAGCATCCATCACGAAAGCTCAGCCAACTCGTTCCTGGACGTTAACAGGTGTGTACGGCACAGGGAAGTCTGCCTTCGCCCATTATCTGACTTCCCTGTGCGCTCCTGAAAACAATCAGATGCGTCATTATGCTCTGGAGATTGCACAAAAGGCTTTAGGAGCAGATAGCCAAGAATATCAAACGTTCGAAACTCAGCTACCTTGCCAGGGGTTATTGCGAGCCGTTGCTGTGGGGCAGAGAGAGCCGCTGCGCCACACTATCATTCGGGCTTTAGAGCAAGGAGCAAACGTTTTTTGGCGAAAGGGACGGAAACCTGAGATCGTTCGCCAGCTTACAGACTGGGTAGTTGAATTGGAGGTTGATCGGGCAACCTTTACAAGTCGCCAAGTTCTTAATGCAGTGAAACAGGTAGCAGAAGCAGCTAAAACTGATGTCTTGCTGATTATTGATGAGCTAGGGAAAAATTTAGAGTTTGCTGCCCACAATCTGGGTTCTGATGATCTGTACCTATTGCAGCAGCTAGCAGAACTGCCACGGAAGAAGGATTTCCAAGTCTATATCATTGGCTTGTTGCACCAAGCTTTTGCAGAATACGGTCAGCGACTTGCCTCAGCAGAGAAAAATGAGTGGGCAAAGATTCAGGGACGGTTTGAGGATATTCCCTTCACTGAGTCAACTCAACAAATGACGCGGCTGATTGGGCAGGCAATCAACCAGTCCAAAGTGGGTGAGTACCAGTTCATCATTCACAAACAGGCTGAGGAGTGGAGCGGGGTACTCCAAACCACTACAGACCTGCCTGAAATATTACCTGCGGTTCTGGGCAATGCCTGTCCACTTCATCCGATCGCGGCGCTGGCTCTGCCAATGCTCTGCACCCGCTATGCTCAGAACGATCGCTCCCTCTTTACCTTTCTAACCAGCTCTGAGCCTCATTCCTTTGCTAACTTTCTCCAGGAAGCCATAGTCGAGAATGATGAAATCCCTACCCTGAAGCTGCACCAAATCTATGATTACTTCATAGAGTCAGTTGGTTCAGGGATTGGTTCTAGACCAAATTTGCAGCGATGGATTGAGATTCAGGACCTAGTTTCTGATGCCAAGCATCTTGATGTGGATAGCCTCGCTGTCCTAAAGACGATCGGAACACTGAACCTGATTACGTCCACTGGCTCTCTAAGAGCAAGCCGTACTCTGGTTAAACTTGCTCTGATGAACCATGTGATCGACCGGGACGAGCGACAGCGTTGGGAGCAAGCCATTGAAAATCTTCTAAGCAAGGGACTGATTACGTACCGCAAGCAGTTGGATGAGTTGCGAATTTGGGAGGGTTCAGATTTTGATGTTGAAGGGGAGATTTCTGTCTATGTCGAGAAGGAGCGATCGCCTCTCGCCAAAGTCCTCACCAAGATTTGTCCACTCAAGCCCCTCATCGCCCAGCGTCATAGCTACCGTACTGGAACCCTGCGATACTTCGAGCGGCAGTATCTAGAGAATCAAGAAGAGTTAGTGGCACTGCATTGTGTTGAAAGCAACTGTGACGGATTAATTGGGTACTGGGTTAGTGAGTCTAAACCTGAGAAAGCACCTGCTCAAACTACTGAAGGGAAGCCATTTATTCTACTAAATGCGACAAACTTGAATGTGCTCCGGGGTAGGGCACTAGAGTTTGCTGCACTGAAAAGGATCCAGATGACTGCTACCCAACTGCAAACAGATGGGGTTGCTAGGCGAGAAGTCCGGCACCGATTGGTTCAAGCAAAACGGTTACTTGATGAAGCACTGAATCAAACGTTTAATCTAGTGGGTAGTAATACGGTCTGTTGGATTCAAGGTAATCAAGAGCCGATCAGCCACGTAACTGATTTCAACGCCAAGCTGTCGGAGCTATGCGATCACGTTTATGACAAAACGCCGATTCTATGGAATGAACTAATTAACCGTCGAGAACTGACCTCACAAGGTGCCAAGGCTAGGCGAGAACTCATTGAGGCAATGTTGGAGCGGACTAGCCAAGAACGTTTGGGGCTAGAGGGCTATGGTCCCGAAGTGGCAATGTATGGCTCGGTACTCGAAGCCACAGGGATTCATCGGCAGGAAGAAGGAGTTTGGGGCTTTTATCCCCCTGGTGAGGATTCGGGTGTTACAACAATTTGGCAGGCGATCGAGCAGTTTTGCAGGTCGGCAAGTGAAGGGCAGAGATCGCTGAATCTATTGTATGAACAGTTAGAGCAGCCTCCTTACGGTGTGAAACATGGGGCAATCCCAATTTTGCTGGCGGCTCTCTTGCTATACCACATTGATGATGTTGGGATTTATAAGGATGGAACCTTCATTCCAGTCCTGGGACCAGAACACTTTGAGCTGTTGGTGAAGGACCCATCGCGCTTCTCGGTAAAGTACTTTGAGATGGTAGGACTACGATCGCAGGTCTTTAGAGAGCTGGAAACGGTTTTAAAATCTCCTAATGCTAAGACACCTGTTGGTGTTCGTAATGCTTCATTGTTGGCGATCGCTAAACCATTGTTTGGTTTTGTAAGGCAATTGCCGGAGTACACGCGGTCAACAAAACGGCTGAGTGCAGCAACATTGAAGGTTTTACAGGCATTACAAACAGCTCAGGAGCCTGATGAGTTGCTGTTTATTTCGCTGCCAAAAGCCTGTGGGTTCAACCCAATGACTGCTGGAGAGGAAGAAAACGAGCAAGCAGCAAAAGCCTTTCGGAAGAAGTTGGTGCAGTGCATTCATGAGATTCAGACTGCCTACGACAATCTGTTGAGTGAATGCCAGAAGCGCTTGTATGAGGCGTTTGGCGTTCGCAGTAAGGAAGCCAATTTAAGGGAGGATTTGCGAGTTCGTGCCAGCTATTTAGTCGGACAGTGCATTGAGCCAATCCTGAAACATTTTGTAATTGCCGCTGTCGATGAGCATTCATCAGACAAAGATTCGCTAGAAGCGCTTGTGAGGATTGTGGCAGATAAACATCCAAAGGGTTGGAGAGATGAAGATTTCAGCCGTTTTGAGATTGCGTTGAGTGATCTGGTGCGTCGGTTCCAAAATTTGGAAGCGCTTCGGTCTGAAATTATGCGGAAAGGGAAAGGATTTGATGCTCTGCGAATTACGGTGACTGAACCCAATGGTCAGGAGGTTCATGAAGTCGTGTGGATTGATGAAGAACACGCGAATTTGTTCGATCGCTTGGTTAAGGAAGCCTTGAATGCACCAGAGTTAAAGGATAATCCCCGGCTCCAGAAGGGCTTTTTGGCGAAGCTCAATGAAAAACTCTTGAGCCGAAGCCATGAAGATTCTATTAATGAATTAGAGCAGACTAAACGTAAGCGGGGGCAGTCGGCATGAGTGAGAAAAAGGTCAGACATATACTAGGTCTCTCCGGTGGCAAGGACAGTACAGCCCTTGCTATCTTCATGCGTCAGAAATACCTCGACTTAGAAATTGAGTACTTCTTCTGCGATACCCATAAGGAATTGACCGAAACCTACGAATATTTGAAGCGTATTGAAGACTGGCTCCAGATCAAGATTCACTACCTTGAAGCAGACCGGGGTTTTGACCACTGGCTGGATGTTTATGGTGGGGTACTACCGTCTCCCAAAGTGCGCTGGTGTACTAAGCAGATGAAAATTATTCCT